>JAISPT010000047.1 GCA_031274715.1 Azonexus sp.
ACACCAAGCAGCGCGTGCAAACGCACTACGCGCACTTTCTGCGCTGGCGCCGCTACCGGATCGGCACGCAGGCGAGCCTGCCGTGCGTGGCACACGCTCCGCGCCAGGACCGGACGGACTTGATCGGCGCCAATGATGAATTGAACAAGGAATTGGCGTGGATGGGAGGCGGGGACGGCGTGAGCTGGTTTCGCAATCAACTGGGTTTTTATTCCGGTGGACTTTTCGATATGGGGGCGGCGACCCTGGCCCGGCTGCTTGGCGTTGGCGCCGGCGGCGTAGGCGGCCCCGTCGCGCGCGTGGTCTTCGCGGATTTGCCCGGCGGCCCGATCGCATTGCTCGAGCCGGGTTTCGGGGCGGCGAGAAATATGTTTTACGGCAGCGCCGTCGCGGCGGCGATCATGGAAGCGTACAAGAGCAAATGGGCGCAATGGCGGCAGGTGAAGAAGGCCTGGGATGAAGGAACCCGGGCTCCGTCGCCGGCCATATGCGATCTGTTCGAAAACGACGTGCATGATTCGCGCGCCTGGTTCAAGCCGTTCGGCGATGACGATGATGTGTGGGAGAAACGGCAGCAGGAGCGGATCAAAACCTTGCTGGCGCGCGAGCAAGCCTACAAGATGGCCGCCGCGCCGGGAGCGGCGCTGATGCAGGCCGCGCCGCTGACGGTTGGCGGAACCGGCGTTCTCGGCGCGGCGCTCGACAGGCCGGCTCCGTTGAGCGCCGGGGAGAAAGAAGAACTCGCGATCTACCGCAGGAAGCTTGCCGCCCATGGCAAGAGGGAAGGCGATCTGAGTCCGGAATTGCTGCCGACGCAAAGCGGCGGCCGGGAAAACTTTGTGTTGTGGGGTTATCTGCGCTGGCGCACGGTCTATCGCGACCGCTACATGGATTATCGTCACGATTATCCGGCCTTGGCTCAAGCGGACCGCGGCAGGTTGAAATCGCGCAAGTCCGAGCTGGAGCGGACGATCAAGAATCTTTCGGCGCAGGCGGATAGCGCGCAGCGTCCGTACTCGCAAAGTATGTCGATGCCGCCGCCGGAAACCATGGGTCAGTTGCTTGGACTCCACCAGGCGCTAACTGTTGCCGAGAAAGAACTGGAAGCCATCGAGTGCTTCCTGGCCGAACTGCCCGCGGATACGTGGTGGTGAGGGCGAGGAGTTCTCGTATAGAGATACCACTGGATACCGGCCCGATTTCCACGATAATTCCTTGCCACAACCTCCGTCATCCATCAGGAGCTTTGTCATGTCATCAACCGCCGTCATTCTGACCCTCATCGCCGTTCTCGTTGTCATCGCATTCTGGATTTTTAGCGTCTATAACTCTCTGGTCGCGCTGCGACAAAGGGTTGAACAGTCTTTTGCCGATATCGATGTGCAGCTCAAGCAGCGGCGCGATCTGGTGCCCAACCTCGTGGAAACGGTCAAGGGTTATGCCAGTCACGAGCGCGGCACGCTGGAAGAAGTGGTCAAGGCACGCAATGCCGCCATGTCGGCGCAAGGCCCGGCCCAAACCGCCGCCGCCGAAGGGCAGTTGACCGCCACGCTGCGTAGCCTGTTCGCCCTGTCCGAGGCTTACCCCGACCTCAAGGCCAATACCAATTTCCAGCAACTGCAAAACGATCTTGCCGACATCGAAAACAAGCTCGCCGCCGCACGCCGCTTCTTCAACAATGCCGTGCAAGAATACAACACTGGCATTGCGCGCATTCCTGCCCTGTGGTTCGCCGCGTCGTTCGGCTTTACGCGCAAGGATTTTTACGATCTGGGCGAACAGCGCGTCCAGCTTGAAGAAGCGCCCAGCGTCAAGTTTTGAGGCCGTAGCGGAAATCGGTTAGCGCAATGGCCGCTTATGGTCTTTACACCCAGATCGCGTCGAACAAAATCCGTTCGCGCGTGTTGCTGGCGGGCATGTTCCTGCTCGTCTATCTCTTCGTGTTTGCCGGCGCGCTGCTCGCTGAGGTGCAACTGGATGGCCGGCAGACGGTCGGCTTTTATCTGCGCGCCGCGGGCGGCGATCTGCTCCATGCCTTGCCCGTCGCCACCCTGGCCGGCGCAATCTGGGTGGCGATTGCCTACCGCTTCAATCAGGCCATCATTGATACCGTGACCGGCGGGCGGGACGTGACCCGCCAAGAACAGCCGCGCCTTTATAACCTGCTGGAGAACTTGTGCATCTCGCGCGGCATTCCCATGCCCAAGCTCAAAATCATCGACAGCGCATCGCTCAACGCCTTTGCCAGCGGCCTCAACCCCCAGCAGTATTCCGTCACCGTCACCTCCGGGCTGCTGGACAGGCTCGACGACGCCGAAATGGAAGCCGTGCTCGGCCACGAACTGACCCATATCCGTAACGGCGACGTGCGGCTGATGGTCATTGCCGGCATCATCGCGGGCATCATCGGTTTTTTTGCCGAACTGGCGTTTCGCTTGTTCTTCAGGCCGGGCCGTTCTTCGTCGCGCGGCGGCGGCAAAAACGGCAGCGCGGCCCTCGTTTTCATCATCGCCCTGGTGCTGATCGCGCTGGCTTGGCTGGTGTCGATGCTGATCCGCTTCGCGCTGTCCCGCTCGCGCGAATTCCTGGCCGATGCCGGTGCGGTGGAACTGACCAAAAACCCTGACGCGATGATCTCCGCCCTGCGCAAAATCGAAAGCCGCAGCGAATTGGAAGGCGCGACTTCCGCCGTCATGGAAATGTGTATCGACAACCCGCGCCGGGGTTTTGCCAACCTGTTCGCTACGCATCCTTCGGTGCAGAACCGGGTTCAAGCATTGGTCAAACTCGCCGGCGGCCACGACCCCGGCCCCATTCTCACGCTTGCCGATACGGGCGCCTCCCCGTCGCATGACGCGGGACTAAACACCTAGGCTAGCACCAGCCTAGTCAGACTGCCGAAGGCCGGCCGGACATCGAGGCAATCGGCGATCGGGCGACCGTTGGCGTGCGCGTACAGGCTACGGATCACGCCGGCATGAGTGACCAGTACCGCCTCGGTCACCGTCAGCGTAGTGACGAAATCAAGCACCCGCCGCTGCAACTGCCGCGCCGACTCGCCGCCGGGCGGGACGTAGCCGTCAACGTCGGCCGCCCAGGCATCAAGTTCGGCGCGCGGAATATCCGCCCACCGACGACCTTCCCAGGCACCGAAATCCATTTCCCGCAGCCGTTCGTCGAAGATTGGCGCCGGGTGCAGCGCTGCCGCCAACTCGTGGCAGCGTTGCAGCGGGCTGCTCCATAACGGCAAACCTGGCGGCAAATCAGCCCGCAATGCGGCGGCGAACACCGCAGCCGGCTCAGCCGGCACATCCATTGCTCCATAGCAGACGCCCTGCGCCACTCTGGGCGGCGGATGGCGGATCAAATGCAGAATCATTGCGGCCACTGCACCAGCAGGCCGAGGTAGAAGGCAATTTCCGCGACCTGCTGGGCGGCGCCCAGGCAATCGCCGGTGTAACCGCCCAGCCAGCGGCGGAACTTGGCCGCCAACCAGGCAGTCGCCAGCGCCGCCAGCAGGCAGCCGGCCAGCGCCTGCGGCCAGGCCAGGGGCAACAGGCCGGCGAGAGCGAAGCCGGTTGCCACAATGAGCGATCCAGTGGAAAGCCGGGTAGCCAGCGGCTTGGCTTTGGCCTGTAAGTCTTCGCGCACGTAGTTCATGCCCACCATCAACCAGATGGCGACATAGCGCGACATGGCATGGCCGGCGACCAGCGCCCACGGCACCGCTGCCGAATCGAGGGCAGCGAGCACGACGAACTTGCCGGTCAAGCCCAGCCACAAGACGATCACACCGTAGTTGCCGACCCGCGAATCCTTCATGATTTCCAGGATGCGCTGCTTGTCCCAGCCGCCGCCGAGACCATCGACGGCATCGGACAGACCGTCCTCGTGGAAGGCGCCGGTGGCGTACAGCGTCGCCGCCATCGCCAACAGCACCGCAACCGGCTGCGGCCACAGTTGCAGCGTGGCCAGATAGACCAGCGCGCCAATGGCGCCAACGATCAGGCCGACGGCGGGAAAGTAACGGGTCGAGGCATCGAGTTTTTCCGCCGAGTGGCCGACCCAGGCCGGAACCGGTAGGCGGGTGAAGAAGCGGATGGCGCCGAGAAAGTACTCCAGTTCGCGGCGCAGCATTACGCCTTGTCCGCCACTCCGGCGGATTCAAAGCTCGCCATTTCGTTGAGGAAGGCAGCGGCGGCCTGTACCAATGGGAAGGCCAGCGCGGCGCCGGTGCCTTCGCCCAGGCGCAGGCCGAGGTCGAGCAGCGGTTCGCCGCCGAGCGCCTGTAGTTGCGCCGCATGGCCCGGCTCGGCCGAACAATGGCAGAACACGCAATAGTTGGTCAGCGCCGGGAACAGCCTGGCCGCCGTCAGCGCGGCAGCGCCGACGATGAAGCCGTCGATCAGGATCAGCATCCTGGCTTCTGCTGCCGCCAGCATGGCCCCCATCATCATGGCGATTTCGAAGCCGCCGAACTCGGCAAGCACCGCCAGCGGCGCATTGCCACCGACGCGATCGCGTTTCATGGCCTGTTCGAGCAGCGCCTGCTTGCGCTGCAAACCAGCATCGTCGAGGCCGGTGCCGCGCCCAATGCAATCGGCCAGCGGAACCCCGGTCAGGCAATGGGTGATCAAGGAAGCGGCAGCCGTGTTGCCGATACCCATTTCGCCAAAACCGATCACATTGCAACCGTTGCCCGCCAGATTACGGACGATTTCCGCGCCACGGGCGATGGCCAGTTCGCACTGGTCCACCGTCATCGCCGCTTCCTCGATGAAATTGGCTGTACCGGGGGCCACTTTGGCGTGGATCAAGCCTGGACGGTGGCTGAAATCGTAGGCGACGCCAGCATCGACAATGGTCAGGTGCAGCCCGTTGTGACGGGCGAAAACGTTGATCGCAGCACCGCCCGCCAGGAAGTTATCGACCATCTGCCAAGTCACTTCTTGCGGATAGGCCGAGACGCCGGCCCGCGCCGCGCCGTGGTCGCCGGCGAAGACCAAGAGGTGCGGCTGGCTGATATGCGGATCGAGACGCTGCTGAATCAGGCCGATCTGGCGCGCCAGCTTCTCCAGTTGCCCAAGCGAGCCGCGCGGCTTGGTTTTCTGGTCGATCTTGTGTTGCAGCGGGGCGGCCAGTCCCTGATCGGGTGCCGTAATTTTGAAATGGGCATGCATTGGATTCTTCCTGTCCCGAAAAGGCAAACGACGATTTTGCTTTACAACAATATCGATGTAACCATGAATTTGAAAAATCTCTTACCGCAATACAATCCGCCATCCCACTTCGAGCAGACGGTCACCATGAAACAACTGATTCTCGGCGGCGCCCGTTCGGGCAAAAGCCTGCTGGCTGAACGGCGGGCAGCGGCCAGTGGGCAGCGCGTCGTCTATCTGGCAACAGCGGAAGCGCGCGACGGCGAGATGCTCCACCGTATCGCCCATCACCGCGCTCGACGTCCACTGGAATGGGAATGCGTCGAGGAAACCCTGCATCTGGCGGATCGCCTGCACCAACTGGCTACGCCCGACACCTGTCTCCTGGTCGACTGCCTGACGCTGTGGCTCTCCAACCTGCTGTTCGCCGGCCGGGCAGCAGCCCAGGCCGAAGCTGGCGAAACAATCGATTGCCCGCTGTTCGCTGCTGAAACTAGCGCGCTGCTCGAAACGCTGCCGCGCTTGCCGGGGCAGATCATTCTGGTTTCCAACGAAGTCGGCTGGGGCATCGTGCCGATGCATCCCGTCTCGCGCCTGTTCGCCGACGAGCAAGGACGGCTCAACCAGCGCGTGGCCACTGTCTGCGACCAGGTCACGCTGGTCGCCGCCGGCCTGCCGCTTGAACTCAAATCCCCGGCAGCAGGGGCCTGAGCTTTTCCCAGTCGAGCGCGGCCTCGACCGCATCGGCCAACCGATTGAGATCCGCTTCGCGGCGGGCGGCGAAATCGACCGGCGCGCTTTCGTTCAGCCCGGCCCAGGCAAGCAATGCGGTCAGCGCCTGCGGATGATCGAACAAACCGTGGCAATACGTGGCGAACACCTGCCCATCCGCCGAAACAACCCCATCGCGCCGACTATCGGCCAGTTCGACAGCGGCACTCGCCAATCCATCGCCGACGGTCACGCCAAGGTGGATTTCATAGCCGGTCATCGCCGGGCACCCCGGCAGACATAAGTGGCCGCTCACATTACGCAGCTGCTTGTCGCTTTCCAGCGTCGTTTCGCACTCCAGCACACCGAGGCCGGCCGTGCTGCCGGGTTGTCCTTCCAGTCCTCGTGGATCGTGGATCGCCCGGCCCAGCATCTGGTAGCCGCCGCACAGCCCAATCACCTTGCCGCCATAGCGCAAATGCTTGCGGACCGCCGCATCCCACCCTTTCTCGCGCAGCCAGTCGAGATCGGCGCGCACCGCCTTCGAACCGGGCAGAACGATCAGATCGGCGGCTGGCGGCGTCTCGCCCGGACCGACCCAACGGAAATCGACCTCCGGATGCAAACGCAGCGGATCGAGGTCGTTGTGATTGGCAACACGCGGATACGCTGGAGCAACCACCTTCAGCCGCGTCTCGCCCTTGGTCAGGGTGGCCGTGGCAATCGCATCCTCGGCATCGAGCAGTAAGCCGTGCAGGTAAGGCAACACCCCGAACACCGGCTTGCCGGTACGTTCCTCCAGCCAGCGCAAGCCGGGCTCCAATAAGCCGATGTCGCCGCGAAAACGGTTGATCACAAAACCCTTGACCCGCGCTTGCTCGGACGGCGACAGCAAATCCAGCGTACCGACCAGATGGGCGAAAACACCGCCCCGGTCGATATCAGCCACCAGGATCACCGGGCAGTCGACCGCCTCGGCGAAACCCATGTTGGCAATGTCGCGGTCGCGCAGATTGATCTCGGCCGGCGAACCGGCCCCCTCGACCAGCACCGCCTCGTAGACGGCGGTCAGGCGGCCCCAGGATTCCAGCACCGCGCCCATCGCCCGTGGCTTATAGGCGTGATAAGCCTTGGCGTCGAGATCGCTGGCCACCTTGCCATGAATGATTACCTGCGCTTTCTTGTCGGTGGTCGGCTTCAACAACACCGGATTGAACTCCGACTGCGGTGCCAAACCGCAAGCCAGGGCCTGCAACGCCTGGGCACGACCGATCTCACCGCCATCCACGGTAACCGCCGAATTGAGCGCCATGTTCTGCGGCTTGAACGGCGCAACGCGCACACCGCGACGCTTGAGGATGCGACCCAGCGCGGCCACCAACGTCGATTTGCCGGCATCCGACGTGGTGCCTTGAACCATCAGGGAATAGCAGGTCATAGAAATCGTGGCGGCGGGCAAAGGGGGGAATTATCACACCGCAGGTGACAGCTCCCGGTTAGCCGTCACCAGGCGGCCACAGCACATCGCACCTCGGTGAAACTTGCCAGCCAGTCCCTCGCTCGCTTAGCATCGCCTCCGCCCGAATGAGTCGGGATGGTGTCTTTCGGTGCCGGCCCGCGTCGCGGGATCGGAGAATCGGGAAGGCGGTGCGATTCCGCCACGTGCCCAGCGCTGTGAGGAGGACGTTCGCCGCAAACCGCCACTGGCGCAAGCCGGGAAGGCGCGGCAACGGGTGATTCCAAGTCAGAAGACCGGCCGGGAGACGAAACCGGACTGTTTGGTCAGGCAGCCGACGACCTTTTCCAGAAGGGGAATCCATGGAAAACCCGAGCGAACACGCTTTTGCCCCGGCCGAACGGGCTGCCGTCTATCGCACTATCTTCAACCGCCGCGACGTGCGCGGCCAGTTTCTGCCGACGCCGGTGCCGGACGAGGTTCTCGGCCGCCTGCTGATGGCGGCGCACCATGCGCCGTCGGTCGGTTTCATGCAGCCGTGGAATTTCCTGCTGGTCCGTTCACCGGAGGTCAAGCAGCGGGTACGGCAGGCTTTTGCCAAGGCGCATGCCGAGGCGGCACTGATGTTTCCCGAGGGCAAGCGCGAGATTTACAGCCAGTTGAAGCTGGAGGGCATCGTCGAATCACCGGTCGGTCTGTGCATCACCTGCGACCGCGAGCGCACCGGCCCGGTGGTGGTCGGCCGCACCCATATCAGGACGATGGATCTGTACAGCAGCGTGTGCGCCGTGCAGAACCTCTGGCTGGCGGCCCGAGCCGAGGGGCTCGGGGTTGGCTGGGTGAGCATTTTCAACCAGGCCGAGTTGCAGCAGGCGCTCGACATTCCGCCGCAGATCGTGCCGATCGCCTACTTGTGCATCGGCTACGTCAGCCACTTCCACGACAAACCGGAACTGGAAAAGGCCGGTTGGCTACCGCGCCTGCCGATCACCGACTTGCTTTACTACGACCAGTGGGGCCAGGGCGATCCAGAACAACAGGAGACGCTGACCGCGACGCTGGCGGCCATGCAGGATGGCATCCAGCAGCGGGGCGCGTTTCCGGAATGATGCCGGACGGCCCCTTCGCCCTACCGCTGGCGGCCCTGGCCGCCGTGCTGGCCGACCGTCTGCTCGGCGAGCCACGCCGCTTTCATCCGCTGGTCGGCTTCGGCCGGCTGGCCTCGGCGCTCGAGTTGTGGCTCAACTCCCGGCTCAACAAGCGGGCGATTCTGGCCGGCTCGCTGGCTTGGCTGCTAGCGGTCGGACCATGGGTAGCGCTGGCTTTTTGGCTGCGGCCGCTGGCTCCGTTCGCCGTTGATGCCGTGTTGCTGTGGTTCGCGCTCGGCGCGCAAAGCCTGCGCGAGCATGCCGAGGCGGTCGCCCGCCCGTTGCGCGAAGGGCGGCTGGACGAAGCGCGGCAGCGAGTCGGTTGGATGGTTTCCCGCGATACGGCAACGCTGGAGGAGTCCGGCGTGGCCAAGGCCGGCGTCGAATCGGTGCTAGAAAATGGCAACGACGCGGTGTTCGGCGCGCTGTTCTGGTTTGCCGTGCTCGGCGGTCCGGGCGCTTTGCTGTTTCGCCTGGCCAACACGCTCGACGCAATGTGGGGCTACCGCAGCGAGCGTTTCAACCGTTTCGGCCGTTGCGCCGCCCGCCTGGACGATGTGTTGAACTGGCTGCCAGCACGGCTGACGGCGCTGACCTATGCCTTGCTCGGCCGTACCCGCTGTGCCCTGGCCTGCTGGCGAACGCAGGCGGCAGCCTGGGAAAGCCCCAACGCCGGGCCGGTGATGGCGGCCGGCGCTGGTGGTCTCGGCGTACAACTCGGCGGCACCGCTATCTACCACGGCCGCGAAGAAATCCGGCCACCGCTCGGCATCGGTCGTCCGCCGCTGGCGGCTGATCTTGGCCGGGCGGTCGCCCTGGTTCGTCACGGTTTGTGGTTGTGGCTGGTCATCTTTTTCCTGGCAGGATTTTTACGTGCTTGATCATGGTGGACGCCTGCGCGAAGCCGCAGCCCGATACGACATCCCGCTGGCCGACTGGCTCGATTTGTCGACCGGCATCAACCCGCAGGGCTGGCCGGTGCCGCCATTGCCACCGGCGGTCTGGCAGCGCTTGCCGGAAAACGGTGATGGCCTGGAAGACGCAGCCGCCGCGTACTACGGCAACGACAAGCTGTTGCCGGTGGCCGGTTCGCAGACGGCAATCCAATGGCTGCCGACGCTGCTGCCGCGCGCTGCGGTAGCCTGCATCAGCCCGCTCTACAGCGAGCATCCGCAGGCTTGGCAGCGTGGCGGGCACAAGGTGCGCTTCCTGCAGAACGCCTTGCTGCCGCGCGCGTTGGCGGCGGCGACGCCCTATGTGCTGTTGTGCAATCCGAACAACCCGAGCGCCGACTGCCATCCGCACACCGCGGTAGTCGATGCCGCCGCCCAGTTGCGCAAGCGCGGCGGCTGGCTGATCGTCGATGAGGCTTTTGTCGACCCGACGCCTGAGCTCAGCGTGACGCCGCTGGCCGGTACGGCCGAAGCACCAAACTTGATCGTGCTGCGCTCGCTGGGCAAGTTCTTCGGCTTGGCCGGCGCCCGCGTCGGCTTCCTGTTCGCCGGTCAGGAATTGCTCGACCGCCTGGCCGAAGCACTCGGCCCGTGGAGCATCAGCGGCCCGGCCCGCGCCGTGGCCCGCTTGGCCTTGCAGGATGACGCTTGGCAGACGGCCGCCCGGCAGCGCCTGGCGACCGACGGCGAACGCTTGCGGCAGTTGCTGGCGCCGCTCGGCGAGGTCAAGGCGACGGCTTTGTTCGCCACGCTGAATTCGCCGCAGGCGGGCGATTTGCATGAATATTTGGCGCGCCGGGGCATTCTCAGTCGCCGCTTCGAGCAGCAGCCCCTGCTGCGTTGTGGCCTGCCCGGCGACGAGGCCGGTTGGCAACGCTTAGCGGCCGCCCTGAGCGATTGGAAACCGGCATGAAACCCTCTCTCTGGGTCGCCCTGGTGGCTCTTCTCGCCTTCTGCCTGCCGAACGCCCACGCCGAACTCGTCGTCAAGGACGATACCGGCCGCGAGGTCCGCTTGCCGGCACCGGCCCAACGCATCGTCACCCTTGCCCCGCACGCCGCCGAGATTCTGTTCGCCGCCGGCGCCGGCAGCAAGCTGGTCGGCGCCGTCGAGTACAGTGATTACCCGGCGGAAGCGAAGAAGGTGCCGCGCGTCGGCGCTTATTCGCGCCTCGACTTGGAAGCCATCGCTGCGCTGAAGCCCGATCTGCTGCTAGCCTGGGAAAGCGGCAATAACATGAACCAGATCGACAAGCTGCGCACCCTCGGATTGACTGTCTATGTCTCGCAGCCGAACCGGATGGAAGACGTCGCCGATCAGCTCGAACGCCTGGGCCAACTGGCCGGCACCGAAGCTGTCGCCAACGCCGCGGCGCAGCATTTTCGCGAACGCCTGGCAAGCCTGCGCGCGGCCAATGCCGGCAAGCCCAAGGTGCGTGTCTTTTATCAGATCTGGAAGGCGCCGCTGATGACCGTCGGCGGCCCGCAGATCATCAGCAGCGCGATCGCGCTATGCGGCGGCGTCAATATGTTCGGCCACCTCGACAGGATGGCGCCGACGGTCAGCGTCGAAGCGGTGCTCGAAGCCGATCCGGAGGTCATCATCGCCACCGGCATGAGCGATGCCCGCCCTGACTGGCTGAACGACTGGGCCAAATGGACGCGGATGACGGCGGTCAAGCGCGACAACCTGTTCCACATCCACCCCGACATCTTGCAGCGGCACACACCGCGCCTTCTCGACGGCGCCGAGCGGCTCTGCGCCGTTCTCGACGTCGCCCGCAACCGTCGCCTCACACACTAAAGACCCATGAGCCGCTTGCCGCAACGCATCGTCTGCCTGACCACCGAAACCGTCGAGGTGCTCTACGCTCTTGGCGAACAAGACCGCATCGCCGGGATTTCCGGCTACACCGTGCGGCCACCGCAGGCGCGCAAGGAAAAACCGAAGGTATTCGCTTTCACCCACGGTGACATCGACAAGATTCTCGCCGTTCGTCCCGATTTGGTGCTGACCTTCTCCGACCTGCAGGCCGCCATCGCCCACGACCTGATCAAGGCCGGCGTACCGGTCCACGCCTTCAATATGCGCAGCATCGAGGACATTCTCGGCATGGTCGAAACCCTAGGCCGTCTGGTCGGCGCCGAGGAGCGGGCACTGGCCCTGATCGGCAAGCTGGAAGCGCAGATCGGCGCCGCCCACACCACCACCGCCGAACGCCTGGTGCGCAACGGCGGCCGGCGGCCACGCGTCTATTTCGAGGAATGGGACGAGCCGTTGATCAGCGGCATCCGCTGGGTCTCGGAACTGATCGAGATCGCCGGCGGCGAGGATGTCTTCGCCACGCAATCCCGCTCGCCGCTGGCCCGCGACCGACAGCTAACGCCGGAGGCCGTGCTCGCCGCTGCCCCGGAAATCATCATCGGTTCCTGGTGCGGCAAACACTTCCGCCCCGAGCGGATAGCCGCCCGGCCGGGCTGGGCCGACTTGCCGGCGGTACGCGATGGCCGCCTGCACGAGATCAAGTCGGCGATTATCCTGACCCCAGGGCCGGTGGCGATCAGCGAAGGCCTGCCGCTATTGCAGGCTATTTTTGATGTGTGAAAAATCCGCCCGCCGGCTATTGCCTATAATCGAGAGCCTATCTGGAGAAAATCACCCATGAAGCCCGCCCTTCCCCTACTGCTGCTCAGCCTCGCCACCTTCGCCAACACCACCCCCGCCGTTGCCGACGACAATGCCGGCAGTGCTGCCATCGCCAGCCTTGGCCAGATCCACGGCATCGCGCTGGCCTGCCAACAGCCGGCCATCGTCAGCCGGGCGCGCAACGCCGTACAGACCACCGCGCCGAAAACCCGGGCCAACGGTGAAACTTTCGAGCAGGCGACCAATAACGCCTTCCTCGAGCAGGGCGGCGCCGAATGTCCCGACGTGGCAACGCTGAATGCACGCCTGGGCGAAGCCGAACAGCAGTTGCAGAAAGCCTATTCGTCGGCCCAATGAAATTTCTACTGTGCCTACTGGCCGGCCTGCTGGCCACGCCGGCCATCGCTGGTCCGTCGGCGCATGAGTTGCTGCAGGCCGAACGGAACGAGACGATCATCCCGCGCTACCTGTTGCAGGACCCGCGTGGCCGCTCAGTGACCAGCGAGGATTTCCGCGGTCGTTTCCAGTTGATCACTTTCGGTTACACCTACTGCCCCGATATTTGTCCGACAACGCTGGTCGAAATGGCCGCCGTGCTGGAGCGCCTCGGCGACAAGGCCAAGCGCCTGCAGGCGATCTTCATCACCGTCGACCCGGAGCGCGACAGCGGCCAGGTGCTACAGACCTATACCGAATTCTTCGATCCGCGCATCCTCGGCCTGACCGGCTCGCCAGCCCTGATTCGGCGCACCGCCGACAATTTCCGCATCCGCTACGCCAAGGTCCGTACCGCCGACAACACCTCAGAGAATTACGCGGTCGACCACTCGGCCGGCATGATCCTGATTGGGCCGGACGGCCGCTTTATCCGCAAGTTCGCCTACGCCACGCCAGTCGACACCGTGGTCGCCACCCTGGCGGAACTGCTGGAAATACCCTGATCCGAGCAACCAACGCTTTGCGCTGACATAGCCGCTGAGGCAAACTCCGGCCATGTGCCGTTTCACCCTGTTCGTCGTTTTTTTGCTGATCGCCCCCAATCGACAGGCGATGCTTGCCGACCGGGAGTCACCATGAACCAGTTCACCCTCCGTCACCGCCTGCTCCTGCTGACGCTGCTGCCAAGCGCCCTGATCGCCATCGCTCTGGTTGCCTACTTCACACTGAGTGGCATGCGTACCCTGGAAGGCGAATTGCGCAGCAAAGGCCTGGCTACCGTCCGCTATCTGGCGCCGATCTGCGAATACAGCATCATTGCCGGCCAGATCGAGAGCTTGTATGGCCTCGCCCAAGCCACAATCCAGGATTCCGACGTCAAAGCTGCCATCATCGTCAATCAGAAAGGCCGGGTCATCGCCGTCAGCGGCCGGGTATCGCTGGCCAGCGAAAACCTGCGCTCGGCGCTGGATGAACCGACCATCGTTATCGAAACCGACAACCAGATCGCCTTCGGCGCGCCAGTCCGGCGGTCGTTGCAGGAAGTCGACACAATGTTCGAGATGCCGGCGACACCGGAAACCATCGGTCACGTTTTCGTCGAATTCGACAAGAGCGAGCTGGTTGCTCGCCAGCACAAGCTGCTGCTGCGCGGCCTGCTCATCGTGCTGCTCGGGCTGGTGGTGCTGGCCATCCTGGCCATCGCCATGGCCGACAATTTGGCCCGTCCGGTGATCCGGCTAGCCGAAGCGGTCGGCGCGATGTCATCGGGCCGCCTCGACACCCGGGTTGCGGTTGTCTCGAGCGGCGAATTGGGCCGGCTCGAGTTAGGCTTCAACGAAATGGCCAGCCACATCGAGGAAGCCCACCAGTCGCTACAGACACGCATCGAGGAAGCAACAGCGCAACTCGCCTACCAAGCGCGGCACGACGTGCTGACTGGCCTGTTCAACCGACGCGAGTTCGAGCACCGGCTGACGCAGACGCTGGAATTGGTGCACGCCGGTGGCGAGGAAGGCACCGTGCTGTTCATCGACCTCGACCGTTTCAAGCCAGTCAACGATGCTTGCGGCTACCTCGCTGGCGACGAGCTACTGCGCCAAATCTCGCTGCTGTTCCAGGGCCGCCTGCGCGAAGACGACATCCTGGCTCGCCTCGGTGGCGACGAATTCGGCATCATTCTGAGCAATTGCAGCGGCAGCCGCGCCCGCCAGGTCGCCGAAGATATCTGCAGCCTCGCCGGTGCCTTCCGCTTCATCTGGCAAGACAAGATTTTCGCTATCGGCGCCAGCATCGGCCTGACGCCGATCAACCGCCGCGTCCGCAATATCGACGAACTGCTCGCCGCCGGCGACTCTGCCTGCCACCGGGCCAAGGATAGCGGTCGCAACCAGGTTTGCGAGCAAGAGGCGCTGAACACGCCGGAACGACGCCAGGAAGGCAACGTCTGGGCCAGCCGTATCACCGAGGCGCTGGCCGCCGGCCACCTGCTGGTCGAAGCCCTGCCGCTGACTGCGCTGCAACACGAGCGGCCACCCGGCGACTGGGTCGAACTGTCGGCCCGCCTGCTTGAACCCGGCCAGCCGCCGGTTGCCCTATCAGCCCTGCTCGATGCCGCCGAACGCTACGACCTGGCACCGATCATCGACCAGCACTTCATCGAAGTGGCCATCGACGCCCTGGCCGAAGCCCGGCAACAGCGCAAGACGCTGCATTGTCTGGTACCGCTGTCGCGCAGCGCCTTGGTCGACCACACGATCATGGACTGCATCAACCGCCTACTGCAGGCCCACCATATCGCAGGGACCGGTCTGTGCCTGCTGTTCTCGGAAGACATCTCGGGACAATTGACCAGCCAGGTCATCGAGTTCTCCCGCCAAATGCGCCTCCTCGGCTGCGAAGTCGGCCTCAACGATTTCGGCGGCAGCCTGTCCTCCTTCTCCCACCTGCGCAGCATCGCCCCCAGTTGCGTCAAGCTGAGCCGCAGCCTGACCCGCAACCTTGGCGGCAGCCGTGCGTCGACGGCGCTATTACGGGCAATCCAGGAAATTACCGCCGATCAGGGAATTCTCTCAATCGCCGACGGCATCGACGACAGCGAGAGCATTGAGCAATTGCAGCAACTCGGCATTAACTATGCCATCGGCAGCGCGCTGGCTCCGTGCGAACCCTTCCAGGTATGGTTGCAGGGCGCCGTACTGCGAACCATCTGAGGTCTGGCCGACGACGACCGCCGGGCTAGAGCGGTTTCGGTTCGATTCTGTACAGATCGTAGGTTGGGGTGAGCGAAGCGAAGCCCAACAGTCAAACCGAAAAGGTGGCGAAAAGGGGTCGTCCTAACACCGAAAAAGGGTCGCCTGTACAAGAAACCGCAAAGAACGTAAGGAACACAAAGATGCGGATGTTTTTCTTTGCGCTCTGTGCGTTCTTTGCGGTTTCACAGCACGTTGGGGTTCACTACGCTCACCACCAACCTATAAATGTATGCACCTGAATCAAAATCGCTCTAGCCGGGCTGAACGGTGCCGGGCAGCGCCTGAGCCAGCTTCCAGGCATCAGCGAAACACTGCGACTGGGCACCGATGGCCACTTCGTGATGACCGGTGGCGACCAAGCATAAAGCCAAGCCGCTCTGATCCACGGCAGTGACGGACCCGAGGTCCATTTCGTCCACGCCGACGCGGGTCAGCGCATGCATCAGGTCGTTGCGCAGCGAACCGTTGAGTCCGCCGGTGATGCGCATAATCTTGCGGCCGCCGACTTCACGCACGCTCAGGATCGAAGCGTGGCCCAAAGCCAGCGCCGCCTCGATGGCATCCTCGATAACGATCTGGTTGATCGGCCCGGTCTGGAAACGACCGCCGAAGACATCACCGATTCGGCTGACGACGGTCAATGGCACATCGATCAGCGGCGAGCCGAACAGCGAAAACTCGCAGCCCGCCGTACGGCCGACTTCCAGCCCCAGCGAGGTGCGAACCATCAAGCCGGAGAGCGACAAATTCTCGATACCACCGACATCGACGGCACCGCCATAGCCAATGTACACCCGGGGCGGCGACGAGAAGCGGATGCGCTGATGCCTACGTTGTTCCAGCATAGGGCAACGGTACTAGCCAATAGTAAGAACAGACAGGCAGTGTAGCCAAAATTCACAGCCAAGACGACAGTCGCCCATCCTGGGCCCCTTTCATTGACTTTTGCCGCCCCCGCCGGTATCGTCGGTGGATGCTGGTGCTTCCGCCAGCCGCGCCGATTTGAGCTCTGATTGCGGGCGCGTGATAAATGCCGCTAAAACGGGAACCGCCCAGTTCGCGTTTTTGGCCAACTGGGTTTTTTGTTTTTTGGGAATCGCATGCCAGGACAATCTGTCGGTACCGTCCATTCACAACGCGCCCATTTCGCACAGCCGCTAAGCCTGCGCAGCGGCGGCGTTGTGCCGGCCTACGACCTGGTCTATGAAACCTACGGCACGCTGAACGCCGCCAAATCGAATGCCATCCTCGTCTGCCACGCCCTTTCCGGGCATCACCACGTAGCCGGCCACTATGCCGACCAGCTGGAGAACATCGGCTGGTGGGACAACATCATCGGCCCCGGACGGCCGCTCGACACCGACCGCTATTTCATCGTCGGCGTCAACAACCTCGGTGGCTGCCACGGCTCGACCGGGCCGTCGACCCTCAATCCGGCCACCGGCAAGCCGTGGGGCGCCGATTTCCCGATCGTCGCCGTCATCGACTGGGTCCATGCCCAGGCGCGGCTGGCCGATCGGCTCGGCATCGACAGCTGGGCCGCCGTCATCGGCGGCAGCCTGGGCGGCATGCAGGCGCTGCGCTGGAGCGTCACCTACCCGGAACGCATCCGCAACGCCATCGTCATCGCCGCCGCGCCAAAGCTATCGGCCCAGAACATCGCCTTTAACGATGTTGCCCGCCAGGCCATCCTGACCGACCCGGACTTCCACGGCGGCCACTACTACGAGCACCACACACGGCCGACGCGCGGCCTGCGCCTGGCACGCATGCTCGGCCACATCACCTATCTGTCCGACGACCAGATGGGCGAGAAATTCGGGCGAGAACTCAGGAATGGCTCCTTTACCTTCGATTTCGACGTCGAGTTCGAAGTCGAATCCTACCTGCGCTACCAGGGTGATAAGTTCGCCGGCTATTTCGACGCCAACACCTACCTGCTGATGACCAAGGCGCTCGACTATTTCGACCCTGCGCGCATGGACAATGGCGACCTGAAGACGACCATGGCGCGTAGCAAGGCGAACTTCCTGATCGCCTCGTTCACCACCGACTGGCGTTTCACCCCGGCCCGCTCGAAGGAAATCGTCGCAGCGCTGCTGGCCAACGGCCGCAACGTCTCCTACGCCGAAATCGACCTCAATTTCGGCCACGATTCCTTCCTGATGGAGGACGCCCACTATCACGGCGTCGTCGATGCCTGGCTGCGGAATATCAAGCTATGACGCACATCCTGAACCGCCCGGATTTCGACGTCATCGCCGGCTGGATTGAACCGGGGCACAAGGTGCTCGACCTCGGCTGCGGCGACGGCAGCCTACTCAAGCACCTGATCGACAGCCGCGGTGTATACGGCTGGGGTGTCGAAATTGACGACGCCAATATCCTGGCGGCGATCAAGAACGGCATCAATGTCATCCAAGGCAACCTGGAAAAAGGACTCGACGAGTTCGCCGACCAGGCCTTCGACCACGTCGTCCTGTCGCGCACGCTGCAGACGGTGCGCCACACCGAGGGCATCCTGCGCGAAATGTTGCGCGTCGGGCGCGAGGCGGTCGTCTCCTTCCCCAATTTCGCCTACTGGAAAAACCTGCGCTCGGTGCTCGACGGCCGCATGCCAGTCTCGGAAGACCTGCCTTACCAGTGGTACGACTCGCCCAACGTGCGCTTCTTCACGCTGCTCGACTTCGAATCACTGTGCCGGCAAACGGGCCTCTTGATCCGCGAGCGCAAGGTGCTCGACGAACACGGGCAGCCGGTCGACAACGACGACGAACGCGAACTCAACTTCCTCGGCAGCCTGGCGGTCTATCGCCTGACGCAGCAGCGCTGATGCCGGCCTGGCTCGCCGCCCTGCTCAACCGGCGGATGCTGATCTGCATCTTCACCGGCTTCGCCTCTGGACTGCCTCTATACCTGCTGCTCAATCTGGTGCCGGCCTGGCTGAAGACTGAAGGTCTGTCGCTACGGACCATCGGTGCCTTCGCGCTGATCCAGTTTCCCTACACCTGGAAATTCCTCTGGGCGCCGCTGCTCGACCGCTACGGCATCCTGCCCTGGCTCGGCCGTCGGCGCAGTTGGATGCTCGTCGCACAAGTCGGCCTGATCGCCGCCATCGCTTGGCTCGGGCAGTTGGCGCCGGCCGAGCACCTGTCGCTGGTAGTCGGCCTGACAGCCCTGCTGGCCTTTCTCTCGGCCACTCAGGACATCGCACTCGATGCCTTCCGCCGCGAAATCCTGCCCGACGAGGAACTCGGCCTGGGCAACGCCATCCATGTGAACGCCTACCGCATCGCCGGCCTGGTGCCGGGTTCGCTGTCGCTGATCCTGGCCGACCACCTGCCGTGGAGCCAGGTCTTTCTGATCACCGCCGCCTTCATGCTGCCGGGCTTACTGATGACGCTGAGCGTCACTGAGCCGCAGCCCGCCCGCGGCAGCCCACGCACCTTGCGCGACGCAGTAGTCGAACCCTTCCGCGAATTCTTCGGCCGCCACGGCGTGCGTTCAGCGCTGTTGGTGCTCGCCTTCCTGTTCTTCTACAAGCTCGGCGATTCGCTGTGCACCGCGCTGGCCACGCCCTTCTACCTCGACATGGGCTTCAGCAAGACGGAGATCGGTGTCATCGCCAAGAACGCCGGCCTGTGGCCGGCGGTCATCGGCGGCATTCTCGGCGGCATCTGGATGCTCAAGCTCGGCATCAACCGGGCGCTGTGGCTGTTCGGTGTGGTCCAGGTCGTCAGCATCCTCGGCTTCGTCTGGATGGCCTGGCTCGGCCCCGCCGAATCGAACCCGGCACGCCTGGCCGCGCTGGCCATCGTGATCGCCGGCGAAGCCCTCGGCGTCGGTCTGGGCACTACCGCCTTCGTCGCCTTCATGGCACGAACCACGCACCCGGCCTATACGGCAACCCAATTGGCGCTGTTCACCAGTCTGATGGCGGTGCCGCGCACCTTCATCAATGCTACCGCCGGCTGGCTGATCGAAGCCTTGGGCTGGACGAGCTTCTTCTGGCTGTGCTTCGCGCTAGCTTTTCCCGGCATGCTGCTGCTGTTCAAGGTTGCACCGTGGAATGGGGACAGGAAAGCCTGACGCGGTTTTCCATATATCAAGCGTTGTTTTCCGCCGTTGACCGACGGGCGTACTTTTTCTTGTGTGGCCAAGAAAAAGTAGCCAAAAAGAAGGCCACCCCAGGCTATGCGGTCGGCTGCGCCGACTGCCCTGCGCTACTTGCCGGACCGGGCGGCTGGCTATAAAAAGACGCCAGCCGACTACCCCCGGCCCGTCTGCGTTGCTCGGCGCTCCGCATGGGAACCCAAAAGCGTCACCACGCGACGGCCAAGCCTGAAACCACGGCCCACAGCGGCTCAACCCAACCTACCGAGCTTTGCCTCGGATTAACCGGAATAACCAGGCGATTGCTAGAGCGATAACCACAAGCAGAGATAGCCCGACAATGATTATCTCGCGTGCCCAAAGCGCAACGAACCCCCATAAATCGAGATGCTTACCGTTTGGGTATGGGTAATAAATTGACCCAACCATGATTGCAAGCATTATCAATAGAGCGACAACGAAGCCGAAACCAAGATCGGCCTTGTTTTGCTTCTCGTTCGAGGAGGCTGGATCTGTCATTCGCTTTGCGCTCTAACTGCGGATGCGAGAGCAACCAACAACGCTACCGACCCTAACGATAATGACAGCACAAACTTGAGTATGCCTGACTCCAAATCACCGCCCCACACCCAACCACCGACGTACCGAGCTCCAGCCGCGCCACAGGACAAAACCGCGACCGGCCCAGCGCCAGGCGCGGCGCGGGCGGATGAGGACAAAGGCAAAGGCGGCGACGCCGGCTGCCGCCGGGTACTGCTTAAGCCAGTCGATGCCGTGCAGCAGCGTATCGCCGCCGGCGCAGAGTTGCTCGATCCCGGCGGTTTGTTGCGCCAGCTGTGCCCGCTGGCTGGCAATGCGTTCGTCAAGGGCGCCCCGGCGGACGGCCAGTTCCAGCGCCTTGGCGCTCATTCCGGGGCCTGCTCGCGGTCTCGCCGCAGCAGCGCGATATCGGTTTCCAGTTCGCCCAGGCTGTTGCGGAACAGTTTTCTCGGTTCGCCGACCTGCCGTTTGAGCGAAGCCACCAACAGCAGCGCGCTAACGATGAACAGCGCGGCGAAGAGGCCGAAAACGAGCACCCGGTGTTCCCAGAAAACGACCGCCAGACAGAAGATGGCCATGATCACGCCAACCGACAGCAGAAAGGCCGCCGCGATCGCCTTCGACCACAGCGACATCAGGCGGAGCTTTTCTTCCTCGAGTTCGACGACCAGCAGTTCGAACCGCGTCCGGCCTATCGTCAGCAGCGTTGCGAGGGTGTTCTTGACGGAGGTGAAGAGGCCTTGGCGGCCCCCTTCGCCGCCTGCCTGCTGCGTCATACGCTTAGCGACGGCCGATCAGCACGCCGAGCGCCAAGCCAACGGCAGCGGCGACGCCGACCGCTTTCCACGGCTCGTCATGCACGAAATCGTCGGTGGCACGGGCAGCGGCCTTGGTCTTGTCGATCACCGCATGCTCCAGATCGATCAGACGGTCCTTGGCAACGCGCAGATGAACGCCCAGACGCTCACGCAACTCGCCGACCTTTTCACCGGCAACGCCAGTGGTTGCCCGCAACAGCTCTTCGGTATCGGCAATGACGACCTTCATGTCGGAAACCAGTTTGTCTTTGTTGGCGGCACTCAGTTGTTTGGACATTTTCGACCTCTTTTGTCATGGTTGAGCAGAGCATACAGGGTAGCCCGTCGGGGCAGTGAAATCAATTCACTTCGGATCAAGCGGAAAACCATAATCGATGGTCAACGGGGCATGGTCGGAGAAGCGCTGTGCCTTGTACACGCTCGCCGCCACGGCTGTTGCCGCCAATCCCGGGGTGGCGATCTGGTAGTCGATCCGCCAGCCGACGTTCTTGGCCCAGGCCTGGCCGCGGTTGCTCCACCAGGTGTAGGCGTCGCCGGTCGCCTCCGGGTACAGGCGGCGATAGACGTCGACCCAGCCCAGCTCATCGAACACGCGGCTCAGCCAGGCACGCTCCTCGGGCAGAAAGCCGGAGTTCTTCTGGTTCGACCTCCAGTTCTTCAGGTCGATTTCCTGGTGGGCGATGTTCCAATCGCCACACAACACGATTTCCCGACCTTCGGCACGTAGCGCCTGCATCTGTGGGAAGAAGGCGGCCAGAAAGCGGAATTTCGCCTCCTGCCGTTCCGGCGACGAGGAGCCTGACGGCAGATACAGGGAAATAACCGATAGATTGCCGAAATCGGCGCGCAGGTAGCGCCCCTCGGCATCGAACTCGCCACCGTCGAAGCCTTCGACAACACGCTCCGGCAGCTGCCGACTCCAGATACCGACACCGCTGTAGCCTTTCTTCTCGGCGCAGTGATAAAACGCCTGCATGCCATCCGGCGCACGCATCTCCGGCGTCAGGTCGGTCGCCTGGGCTTTCAGTTCCTGCAGGCAGACGATGTCGGCCTGCTGCGCGGCCAGCCAGGGCAGGACATTTTTGCTCCAGGCGGAGCGGATACCATTGAGATTCAGGGAGATGATGCGTAACATTGTTCGCCAATCGGCCGCTTTCCGCGGCGCTGGAGCATGCAGAAAAGATATGGATTTTCGCCAGGATTTCATCGAATTCGCGCTCGCCAGCCAAGTGCTGCGCTTCGGCGAATTCAAGACCAAGGCCGGCCGGCTGTCGCCCTACTTCTTTAATGCCGGCCTGTTCAACGACGGCCAGGCCATCGCCCGCCTCGCTGAATTCTACGCCAAAGCTGCCGAAGCAGGCGGCATCCGCTTCGACATGCTGTTCGGCCCAGCCTATAAAGGCATCCCGCTGGTCGCAACGATCGCCATGGCGCTGGCCCAGCGCGGCAGTAACTACCCCTTCGCCTACAACCGCAAGGAAGCCAAGGACCACGGCGAAGGTGGCCATATCGTCGGCGCGCCGCTGACCGGGCGCGTGCTGATCGTCGACGATGTCATTTCCGCCGGCACCTCGGTGCGCGAATCGGTCGAACTGATCCGCCAGGCCGGCGCCACGCCAGCCGGTGTGCTGATCGCCCTCGACCGTCAGGAACGCGGTCAGGGCGAGCTGTCAGCGGTGCAGGAAGTTACGCGCGACTATGGCATTCCGGTCACCGCCGTCGCCGGACTCGGCGACCTGATGGCCTACCTCGGGCATCACCCGGAATTCGCCGCCCACCGCGCTAGCGTCGCCCGTTACCGGGAGCAATACGGTGTCAATGCTTAGGCTGCTACTCCCTCTCGCGCTGCTGTTGCTGGCGCCGGCCGCCGAGGCGGCCGGGGAGTTTTATTGCTGCCAGGATGCGACCGGCCGCCGCATCTGCGGCGACACGCTGCCCGAGCAATGCCGCGGCCGCGCCTATCAGATACTCGACCGCGCCGGCAACGTCATCCAGGAAGTCGGCCCGCCGCTGACCCCGGAGCAGAAGGCTGAGCAGGCGGCGGCAGACCGCCAGCGTAAGAAGCAGGAAGAAGCCGCCCGCGAACTGCGGCGCATGGACCAGGCCCTGCTCGACACCTATGCCACGCCGCAGGATATCGACATCGCCCAGCGCAAGGCGGAAGACGATGTCAAGCTGGCCATCCGCAGCGCCCAGGAAAACATCGAGGCATCAAGGGCCAAACGCCAGAAACTCGAAGCGGAAGCCGAGTTCTACCAGAAGAAAACCGTGCCGCCCGAGCTACAAAAGGAACTGCGGGCCGTCGACCACGAAATCAAGGTGCAGCAGGAACTGATCGACGTCAAACAGCGCGAGCTGGCGGCCATCCACAGCAAGTACCAGGCCGACCGCAAGCGCTATTTCGAACTGACCGGCCGCAATTCGGCCGGCCCCGCCGTCAGCCGGCCAGCTTCTTCTTCAACAACTCGTTGACCTGCTGCGGGTTAGCCTTGCCCTTGGCTGCCTTCATCACCTGACCGACCAGTGCATTGAAGGCTTTTTCCTTGCCGGCCTTGAACTCAGTGACATTACCCGGATTGGCGGCCAGCACTGCGTCGACCAGCGTCTCGATGGCGCCGCTGTCGGTGATCTGTTTCAGGCCCTGGCGGTCGATGATCTCGTCGGCCGTCGCGCCTTCGCCGTTCCACAGCGCCTCGAACACTTTCTTGGCGATGTTGTTGGAAATGGTGTTGTCGGCAATGCGTCCGATCAGGCCGCCCAGTTGCGCCGGAATCACCGGCGCGGCGGCGATCTCCAGGCCCTCCTTGTTGAGGCGGGCGGCCAGGTCAACCATGACCCAGTTGGCGCACAGCTTGGCCTGGGTGGCGCCGGCCGCGGCAACAGTGGCCTCGAAGTAACCGGCCATTTCCTGACTGGCGGTCAGCGCCGCCGCGTCATAGGCTGAAAGGCCCAGATCGCGCATAAAACGCTCGCGCTTCTGCTGCGGCAATTCCGGCAACTCGCCGCGAACCCGCTCCAGCCAGTCGGCGCCGATGACCAGCGGCAGCAGGTCGGGGTCCGGGAAGTAGCGGTAATCGTGGGCATCCTCCTTGCTACGCATCATCCGCGTCTGGCCGCTATCCGGATCGAACAACACAGTAGCCTGCCGAATCTTGCACCCTTCCTCGATTTCGTTGATCTGCCAGTGGACTTCGTAGTCGATGGCTTCCTTGAGGAAGCGGAAGGAGTTGAGATTCTTGATCTCGCGCCGGGTGCCGAACTCGACCTGGCCCTTGGGCCGCACCGAGACGTTGGCGTCGCAACGGAACGAGCCTTCCTGCATGTTGCCGTCGCAGATTCCGATCCAGCGCACCAGCGCGTGCAGTGCGCGGGCGTAGGCAACGGCCTCGTCAGAGGAACGCATGTCCGGCTCGGTGACGATTTCGAGCAGCGGCGTACCGGCACGGTTGAGGTCGATGCCGGATTTGCCGTGGAAATCCTCGTGCAGCGACTTGCCGGCATCCTCTTCGAGGTGGGCGCGAGTCAGGTTGATGGTTTTTTCGTAAGCTTTATCGCCGCTGCCAACCTGCACCGTGAGGTTGCCGCCCAGCACTACTGGCAGTTCGAACTGGCTGATCTGGTAGCCCTTGGGCAGATCTGGATAGAAGTAATTCTTGCGCGCGAACACCGATTTTTCGGCAACCTGCGCGCCAATCGCCAGACCGAAGCGAATCGCGCAATCGACGGCTTTGCGGTTCAGCACCGGCAGCACGCCGGGCAGCGCCAGATCGACGGCACAGGCCTGGGTATTGGGTTCGGCGCCGAACGCCGTGGGTGCGCCGGAAAAAATTTTCGAAACGGTCGCCAATTGCACGTGCGTTTCGATGCCGATCACTACTTCCCATTGCGTCATGATTTCATCCGTTTTCACTAACAGCGGCCATTGCGTGCATCGACGATGATGGGCCATAGATAATCGAAAGCCTTGCCCTCGCAGACGCTTGGGCAACTGTTAAAGGCGATGGTGACATGGGAGCCCTGCTCCCACATGCGCACCGTGCAGTCGCCGGCCCGTTTGTGGCGCAGCAGCGGCTGTGGCAGCTTCTCGACCTGCTCGAAATCCTCAAGGTCGAAGCGGCAAGCGCCGTGCTCCTTCATCGTCACCTGGGCGGCGAAGGTCTTGACCTCGGCGTTCTTGACCAGCAGGTCGAGGCGCATTCGGGTGCCGATCTCGTCCGTGTGCGAACAGCGCGATTTGACGTTGAGCGGGCGCGTCGGTTGCGGCTTCAGCTTGCGGTTGGCCAAGTATTTCAGCGTCGAGTTGCTGAGCACCGGCTTTTCTTCCTTGGCCGGTTCGGTTTCCGGAACCACCTCGACGGTAGGCTCCGGTTCCGGCGGCTTCGTGCCGCAAGCGGCCAGCATCAAGGCCGCCAGTGGCGCCGCAAGTTTGCGCATGTCAGGCGATATCCGCCGGCCGCCGCTGGTGCCAGTCGGTCGCCTGCTGAAAGCGGTGGGCGACATTGAGCAGCCGGGCCTCGGCGAAGTAATCGCCGATCAGTTGCAGGCCGACCGGCAGGCCATCGGCAAAGCCGCAGGGAATCGACATGCCGGGCAGGCCAGCGAGGTTGACGGCGATGGTGTAGATGTCGGACAGGTACATCTGCACCGGATCGGCTGCCCGTTCGCCCAGCTTGAAGGCGGTCGACGGCGAGGTCGGCCCCATGATCACGTCGCAGGATTTGAAAGCCGCGACGAAATCGTCGGCGATCAACCGGCGGATGCGCTGCGCCTGCAGGTAGTAGGCATCGTAGTAGCCATGCGACAGCACATAAGCACCGATCAGGATGCGCCGCTTGACCTCGGCGCCGAAGCCCTGGGCGCGGGTTTTCATGTACATGTCGTCGAGGCTGTCGTAGTCCGGGGCGCGATAGCCGTAGCGCACACCGTCGAAGCGCGACAGGTTGGAGCTAGCCTCGGCTGGCGCGATCACGTAGTAAGCCGGTACCGACAGATGCGAATTGGGCAGCGAGACCTCAACGGTGACGGCACCAAGCTTGCGGTATTCGGCTATCGCCGCCTGGACCGCGGCCATCACCGCCGGATCGCAGCCGTCGCCGAAGAATTCCTTGGGCAGGCCGATGCGCAGGCCGGCCAGCGGCTGTTCAAGGTCGCAGGCATAGTCTTCGGCCGGACGTTCAAGCGAGGTCGAATCGCGCTCGTCGAAGCCGCTCATGGCATTGAGCAAGAGCGCGCAGTCTTCGGCCGAGGCGGCCATCGGGCCGCCCTGGTCGAGCGAGGAGGCGAAGGCAATCATGCCGTAGCGCGACACCACACCGTAGGTCGGCTTGAGGCCGGTCAGGTTGCACAGCGCCGCCGGCTGGCGGATCGAGCCGCCAGTGTCGGTGCCGGTCGCCGCTGGCGCCAGGCGGGCGGCCACGGCCGCCGCCGAACCGCCGGACGAGCCGCCGGGCACGCGCGTGCGGTCCCAAGGATTCTTCACTGGGCCGAAATACGAGGTTTCGTTCGACGAGCCCATAGCGAACTCGTCCATGTTGGTCTTGCCCAGCGAAACCATGCCGGCCTCCCGGTGCAGCTTGGCGATTACCGTCGCGTCGTAGGGCGAAACGAAATTGGCCAACATTTTCGAGCCGCAGGTGGTGGTCCAGCCTTCGGCGCAGAAGATGTCTTTCTGGGCAATCGGAATGCCGGTCAGCGGCCCGGCTGTACCGGCGGCGATGCGGGCATCGGCAGCCCGCGCCATGGCCAGCGACTGGTCGCGGTCGACGGTGACGAAGGCGTTGATCTCGGGATTCAGGCAGGCGATGCGATCGAGGAACAGCGTCGTCAATTCGACGCTGGAGATTTCCTTGGCCGTCAGCGCCTGGCCGAGTTGCTTGAGACTTTTGGCTATCATTCGATCACCTTCGGCACCAAGTAGAGACCGGCCTCGGTTTCCGGCGCCACAGCCTGATAGGCGACGCGGCGGTCGGGTTCGCTGACGACATCGGCACGCAGGCGCTGGCTGAGGTCTTGGGCATGGGCCATCGGCTCGACGCCGCGGGTATCGACCGCCTGCATCTGCTCGATCAGTTCGAAAATCCCGTTGAGATGGCCCCGGGTGGTCTGGGCCTCGGCTTCGCTGATCTCGATGCGGGCAAGGAGGGCGATCCGCTGGACCTGTTCTAATGTAAGCGACATGGGCTTGAATAGACTATTGCGGCGCACAAAGTCTGAAAAACGAAAGCATTGTAAGGTATCATGAAAGCTTTATCTACCGCACCCCCCAACGCGGAGCACAACAGATGTTCGGATTTCTCTCCAAGTATTTTTCCAACGACCTCGCCATCGACCTGGGTACGGCCAACACGCTGATTTACGTGCGCGGCCGCTCGATCGTGCTCGACGAGCCGTCGGTGGTCGCCATCCGCCTCGAAGGCGGCCCCAACGCCAAGAAATCGATCCAGGCCGTCGGCAAGGAAGCCAAGGAAATGCTGGGCAAGGCGCCTGGCAGCATCACCGTCATCCGTCCGATGAAGGATGGCGTGATCGCCGATTTCACCGTTACCGAGCAGATGCTCAAGCAATTCATCAAGAAGGCGCACGACTCCAAGCTGTTCTCGCCGAGTCCGCGCATCATCATCTGCGTGCCCTCCGGTTCAACCCAGGTCGAGCGCCGCGCCATCCGCGAATCGGCGATCGGCGCCGGCGCCAGCCAGGTGTACCTGATCGAGGAGCCGATGGCGGCCGCTATCGGCGCCGACCTACCGGTTTCCGAGGCAACCGGCTCGATGGTCGTGGACATCGGTGGCGGCACCACCGAGGTCGGCGTCATCTCGCTCGGCGGCATGGTCTATGCCGGCTCGGTGCGCGTCGGCGGCGACAAGCTGGACGAAGCCATCATCAATTACATCAGCCGCAATTACGGCATGATGATCGGCGAGAACACCGCCGAAAACATCAAGAAAAACATCGGCTCTGCCTTCCCCGGCGCCGAGGTGATGGAAATGGAAGTCTCTGGCATCAACAAGGCCGAAGGCATTCCGCGCAAGTTCACGATTTCCTCCAACGAAATCCTTGAGGCGCTGACCGACCCGCTCAACCAGATCGTCTCCGCCGTCAAGTCGGCACTGGAAAAGACGCCACCGGAACTGGGCGCCGACATTGCCGAGAAGGGCATGGTACTGACCGGCGGCGGCGCGCTGCTGCGCGACCTCGACCGTCTGCTAATGGAAGAGACCGGCCTGCCGGTGATCGTCGCCGACGAGCCACTGACCTGCGTCGCCCGCGGTTGCGGCATGGCGCTGGAAAAGATGGACAAGCTGGGCAGCATTTTCGCCTCGGACTAAGCTTGACCGCAGCCGCACAGCAGAGTTGAAGCGATGGCCGGTATCGACCACGCACCGCCACCGTTTTTCAAACGCGGGCCGGCCCCGCTGGCCCTGCTGACTTTCTACCTGGCCTTTTCGCTGGCCCTGTTTGTCGTCGACCTGCGCATGCAGAGCCTCGATTTACTGCGCCAGACCGTGGCACTAATCGTCGATCCGGTGCAGCGCGTGGCACAGATGCCGGGCAGCCTGGTCGACCATGCACTGGCTTACGTGCACGGCCTGCAGGACATGCGCGAGGACAACATGCGGCTGAAGCAGGCCCAGTTGCTGACAGCGCCGAACCTGCAGCGCCTCGACCATCTGGAGGCCGAGAACGAGCGCCTGCGCCGGCTGCTGGCCGTTAAGGAGCGGGAAAAGGCCAGCGGTCAGGTGGCACAGATCATGTATACGACACGCGACCCTTTCTCCCGCCGCGTCGTCATCGACAAGGGCCAGCAGTCGGGCATCGTCGCCGGCCAGCCGGCCATTGATGAAGCCGGCGTCGTCGGCCAGGTAACCCGCGTCTTCCCGTTCTCGGCGGAAATTACCTTGATCACCGACAAGGACCAGGCGGTACCGGTACAGATCGTGCGCAGCGGCCAGCGCTCGGTCGTCTTCGGCCTCGGCAATGGCCAGTTGGAACTGCGCTACATCCCGGCCAACGCTGACGTGCAGGTTGGCGACCTGCTGGTTACCTCGGGCCTCGACGGCATTTTCCTGCCCGGCTTCCCGGTGGCCAAGGTAACCAACGTCGAGCGCGACAGCGCCTTCGCCTTCGCCCGTATTGCGGCGGCACCGCTGGCCGGCGTCGAGAATTTCGCCGAGGTCATGGTCCTCGCCCCGCGCCAGGAACTACCTCCGCCGCCGCCCGAACCGCCCAGCCGGCACAGCAATACCGGCGCCCCGAAAAAAACCAGAGGTAAGTGATGCAGCCGACCTTCACTTCGTCCCGTATCCTGCTGCCGGTCCGTCCCTGGTTCATCGTCACCAGCCTGTTCTTCGCGCTGCTCGGCAACCTGCTGCCGACCTCCCACTGGCCGGGCATTCCCGACTGGGTGGCGCTGGTCCTCTGTTTCTGGAGCATCCGCGAGCCGCGCCGGGTCGGTATGGGCTGGGCTTTCGCCCTCGGGCTGGCAATGGATGTCGCCGACGGCGCGGTGCTCGGCCAGCACTGCTTTGCCTACGTGCTGCTGGCCTATACGGCCGCCGCCCAGTCGCGGCGCATCTTGTGGTTCCCGGTGGTCGAGCAAGCGCTGCAGATCCTGCCGCTATTGCTCGGTGCGCAGGTGCTGCAATTGCTGATGCGCGTTGTCGCCGGCGCCGATTTTCCCGGTTGGGGCTACCTGATCGGTCCCGTCCTAGGCGCCCTGCTGTGGATTCCCGGCACTTTCCTGCTGCTGCTGCCGCAATACCAGCCAGTCGAGCGCGACGAAAACCGGCCGCTATGACCCGCCAATGAGCGACTTCTACCACCAGGAACAGGATACCGACCGCTTCCGCAACCGCCTGCTGGTAGCCAGCGCTGGCGTTCTGGTCGCCTTCCTGCTGCTGTTCGCCCGCTTCTTTTACCTGCAGGTGCTGCAGCACGACTATTACAAAACACGCGCCGAGAGCAACCGTATCTCGCTGGTACCGATCGTGCCCAACCGCGGCAACATCGTCGACCGCGACGGCGTCATCCTGGCTCGCAACTACTCGGCCTTCACGCTGGAAATCACGCCGTCGAAGACGCTCGGCCTGGAGGAGACCATCGACGGCCTGGCCGAGATCGTCGAGATTCAGCTCAAGGACCGCCGCCGTTTCAAGCGTCTGCTTGAAGAATCGAAAACCTTCGAGTCGATCCCGATCCGCACCCGCCTCTCCGACGAGGAGGTG
Organism: Azonexus sp.; assembly: GCA_031274715.1. Taxonomy (GTDB): domain Bacteria; phylum Pseudomonadota; class Gammaproteobacteria; order Burkholderiales; family Rhodocyclaceae; genus Azonexus. The sequence continues at coordinate 29,957 of JAISPT010000047.1, forward strand.
GCCCGCTTCGCCGCCAACCGCTACCGCTTCCCCGGCGTCGAGGTCAAGGCCCGGCTGTTCCGCCAGTACCCGGAAGGCGCACTGGCCGCGCACGCGATCGGCTACATCAGCCGAATCAATGCCAAGGACAAGGAAGCCATCGAGGAGAGCGGCCAAGAAGCCAATTACAAGGGTACCGACCACATCGGCAAGGTCGGCTTGGAGGCCTACTACGAGTACGAACTGCACGGCATCGCCGGTTACGAGCAGGTCGAGGTCGATGCCGGCGGGCGGGCCGTGCGCGTGCTGTCGCAGACGCCGCCGGTACCCGGCAACAACCTGACGCTGACCCTCGACAGCGGGCTGCAAAGAGTTGCCGAACAGGCTTTCGGCGGTCGCCGCGGCTCGCTGACGGCGATCGACCCGCGCAACGGCGCGATCCTGGCGCTGGTCTCGTCGCCGGCCTTCGATCCCAACCTGTTCGTCGATGGCATCCGCTTCGACGACTGGGACGAACTGAACAACAATCCCGACAAACCGATGCTCAACCGTGCCATCTACAGCACCCATCCGCCCGGCTCGACCTTCAAGCCGCTGATGGCGCTAGCCGCGCTGACCAGCGGCAAGCGCACGCCAGGCCAGGCGATCGCCGATCCGGGTTACTTCAATTTCGGCAACCGCCGCTTCATGGATGACAAGATCGGCGGCCACGGCATGGTGGACATGCACAAATCCATCGTCGTCTCCTGCAACACCTACTACTACACGCTGGCCAACGACATGGGCATCGACACCATCGCCCGCGTCCTGGGCGATCTCGGGCTGGGCAAGAAGACCGGCATCGATATTCCCGGCGAGGCGACCGGCATCCTGCCGTCGCCGGAATGGAAGCAGCAGCGCTTCAAGAAAAAGGAGCAGCAGAAGTGGTATGCCGGCGAGACCATCTCGGTCGGCATCGGCCAGGGTTACAACGCCTATTCGACGCTGCACATGGCCCACGCCCTGGCCAACATCATCAACTACGGCAAGGTCTTCCGCCCGCACCTGGTGCACACCATCAGCAACCCGAATACCGGCGAGACGCGCACCGTCGAGGCTGAACCGATCCGCCAGGTGGCGCTCAAGAAAGAACATGTCGACCTGATCAAGCGGGCCATGAACAGCGTCACCAAGGAAGGCACCGGTGCCCGCGCCTTTGCCGGCGCCGCCTACGAGTCCGGCGGCAAGACTGGCACCGCCCAGGTGTTCAGCCTGAAGGGCGGCAAGTATGTGGCCGGCCAAGTGCGCGAACGCCTGCGCGACCACTCGTGGTACATCGCCTTTGCGCCGGTGGACGAGCCGAGGATTGTCGTCGCGGTGATGGTCGAGAATGGCGGCTTCGGCGCCCAGTCGGCGGCGCCGATCGTCCGCCAGGTATTCGACTACTACCTGACCGGCCGGGTGCCCGGCGGGCCAGCGCTGGAAACCGAAGCGCCGGAAGATGCCAGCGACGGCCCGCTGATTGAGGACGATTCGCATGAAGCTGATTAAGCGCTTCCTCCGCGGCCTCGTCGCCCATCTCGACCTGCCGCTGCTGATGATTGTCCTGGCGCTAATGGCAATCGGCCTGCTGACGGTGTTTTCCGCCACCTCCAGCGCCGGTTTCGACAAGCTCGACAAGCAGTTGGTCAACATGGCGATGGCCGGCGTCATCATGCTGCTGGTCGCCCGCACCCCGCCACAGACGCTGATGCGCTTCGCCGTGCCGCTGTACGTCACCGGCCTCGTGCTGCTGCTCGGCGTGGCCTTGTTCGGCGTCGTCGTCAACGGCTCGCGGCGCTGGCTGTCGCTGGGCATTGTGCGCATCCAGCCGTCGGAGATCATGAAGATCGCCATGCCGCTGATGCTCGCCTGGTATTTCCAAAAGAACGAGGCGATGCTCCAGGCGCGGCATTTCATCATCGCCAGCATCATCCTGCTGCTGCCCATCGGTTTCGTCCTCAAGCAACCCGACCTCGGTACCTCATTGTTGATCGGCGCCGCCGGTTTCTTCGTCATCTTCCTCGCCGGCCTGCCGTGGAAAGTGATGTTCGGCCTCGCCGCCGCCGCTGGCGCCGCCCTGCCGTTCGCCTGGTCGCTGATGCACGACTACCAACAGCGGCGGGTCATGACCCTGATCGACCCAACCTCTGATCCACTCGGCGCCGGCTACCACATCATCCAGTCGACCATCGCCATCGGTTCCGGCGGCAGTTTCGGCAAGGGCTACCTGGGCGGCAGCCAGACCCACCTCGAATTCATCCCGGAAAAACACACCGACTTCATCTTCGCCGTCTTCTCCGAAGAATGGGGGCTGCTCGGCAACGGCATCCTGCTGGTGTTGTTCACGCTTCTCATCGGTCGCGGCCTGATGATCGCCGCCGGCGCCCCGACGCTGTTCTCGCGTCTGCTGGCCGGCGCCATCACGCTGGTCTTCTTCATCTATGCCTTCGTCAACATGGGCATGGTCTCGGGTATCCTGCCCGTGGTCGGCGTGCCGCTGCCCTTCATCAGCTACGGCGGCACCGCCCTGGTCACGCTGATGCTCGGCATCGGCATCCTGATGTCGATCCAGACCCACCGCATGTTGGTCAAAAAATGATCTCCCCGCGCTCCCGTCCTCTCCTCCTGCTGCTACCCGCGCTGCTACTCGCCGCCTGCGGCACAAGCACGCACCGCTCGCCCAGCAGCGGCGGCACCGAGGCGAGTACGCCCAACAGCCGCACGCCGACGAGCAAGCCGGCGGTGACGCTGAAGCGTGGCGGCGGTTTCTACAAGGACGACGGCCCGGGCGACGAGATTCCCGATGGCCTCGACGACATTCCCAACGCCGAGCCGAAATGGGAGCCGCTGCACAAGCCGGCAACCCGCCCCTACGTCGTGCTCGGCAAGGAATACGTGCCAAACACCGCGGTCAAGCCCCACAAGGAGCGCGGCGTCGCTTCCTGGTACGGCAAGAAATTCCACGGCCAGAAAACCTCGAACGGCGACATCTACGACATGTTCGGCATGACCGCCGCCCACCCGACGCTGGCGCTGCCCTCCTACGTCCGCGTCACCAGCCTGAACACCGGCAAGGCAGTGATCGTCCGCGTCAACGACCGCGGCCCCTTCCATGCCGGGCGCGTCATCGACCTCTCCTACACCGCCGCCTACAAGCTTGGACTGATTACCGGCGGCAGCGGCCAGGTCGAGGTCGAAGCCATCCTGCCCGGCGAGCCGACCGGCATCACCTACGCCCAAGTCGCGCCACCGGCCTCCGGCGACGACGAAATCGCTCGCCTGGCCTTGCGCGACGAGGCTCCGGTCGCGGCCAACGGCGACGACAACCGGCCCGGCATCTATCTGCAACTCGGCGCCTTCGCCAACCCCGACAACGCCGAGAACCTGCGCAACCACCTGACGCGCGAACTGGACTGGCTGACCGAGACTATGGTCATCCGTCCCGGTAGCGGCATCCATCGCCTGCAACTCGGCCCCTACGCCAGCCGCGGCGACGCCGAGCAGGTCGCCGAGAAAATCCGCGCCACCCTCGGCCAGCGGCCGACCATCGTCACCCGCTGAAGGAACGAGCGGTTTGACCAGGATCAATGGGGTCCGGGAAGGGCTGGCTATACTGTTTCGCTTGACCTTCCGGACGCCCCCATGAGTCAGCTGCCCGACCTGATTTGCCCCGCCGGCAGCCTGCCGGCGCTCAAGGCCGCCGTCGACAACGGGGCCGATGCCGTTTATCTCGGCTACAAGAACGATACCAACGCCCGCAACTTCGCCGGTCTGAACTTCGAGGCAAAAGCGCTAGCCGACGGCATCCGCTACGCCCACGGCAAGGGCCGCGAAGTGCTGCTGGCCATCAACACCTTCGCCCAGGCCGGGCGCGTCGGTGACTGGTACAAGGCCATCGACGCCGCTGTCGACCAGGGCGTGGACGCCATCATCCTGGCCGACGTCGGGCTGCTCGACTATGCCCGCAACCGCCACCCGCAACAGCGCCTGCATCTGTCGGTGCAAGGCTCGGCCACCAGCTACGAGGCGATCAACTTCTGCCAGCGCGAATTCGCCATCCGCCGCGCGGTCTTGCCACGGGTGCTGACGCTGGCCCAGGTCGAGCATGTGATCCAAAACACGTCCGTCGAAATCGAGGTGTTCGGCTTCGGCAGCCTGTGCGTGATGAACGAGGGTCGCTGCTGGCTGTCCTCCTACGCCTGCGGCGAGTCGCCCAATACCGTCGGCGCCTGCTCGCCGGCCAAGTACGTCAAGTGGGACAAGCGGCCAGGGCGGATGGATACCCGCCTCAACGGCATTCTGATCGACCGTTTCGGCGACGACGAGCCGGCCGGCTACCCGACCTTGTGCAAGGGCCGCTTCGAGGTCGAAGGCGATACCTATTACGCGCTGGAGGAGCCGACCAGCCTCAACGTGCTGCCGATCCTGCCGGATATCGTCAAGATCGGCGTGCGCGCCATCAAGGTCGAGGGCCGCCAGCGCAGCCCGGCTTACGTCACCCAGGTCACCCGCACGCTACGCGCGGCGCTCGATGCACTGCGCGACGGTGGCGAGCGCTACCACGTCAAGCCGGCCTGGCAAGCCGAACTGGCCAAGGTCTCCGAAGGCAGCCAGGCAACGCTGGGCGCCTACAACCGGCCGTGGCGCTGAAGGACGCACGATGAAACTCTCCCTAGGCCCGCTGCTCTATTTCTGGCCCAAGGCCGAGGTCATGGAGTTTTACGCCGCAATGGCGCAGAACCCGGCCCTCGACATCATCTACGTCGGCGAGGTCGTCTGCTCACGCCGCCAGCAATTGCGCACCACCGACTGGATCGGGCTGGCCCGTGACCTGACCGACGCCGGCAAGGAAGTCGTCGTCTCGGCGCAGGCCCTGCTCGAATCGGAAAGCGATCTGAAAGCGCTACGCCGGCTGATCGACGAAGCCGGCTGCCGGGTCGAGGCCAACGATCTGGGCGCGGTCAATCTCGTGCACGGCCGTGATTTCGTCGCTGGGCCACACTTGAATATCTACAACGAGGCAACGCTGGCCACCTTCGCCCGCTACGGCATGAAGCGCTGGGTACCGCCACTGGAAGCGCCGCGTGCGCTGATCGAGACGCTGCATAAGAGCCGCCCGACCGGCGTCGAAACCGAGGTATTCGCCTTCGGCAAGATCGCCCTGGCCTTCTCGGCGCGCTGCTTCACGGCCCGCCACTACGAGCTGAACAAGGATGACTGCCAGTTCAAGTGTCTCGACCACGCCGAAGGATTGACGCTGAAAACGCGGGAAGGGCAGGATTTCCTGACCATCAACGGTATCCAGACGATGTCGGCGCAGAGCTACAATCTGCTGCACGAAATGCCCGACATGCTGACCATGGGTATCGATATCATCCGCCTCAGTCCGCAGCAGCAACACATGCCGGCGATCATCGCCGCCTTCGACGCAGCCCGCCGCGGCGAAGCGGTCGCGGTCGACAGCAGCGACTGGAACGCCAGCGGCCTGGTCGATGGCTACTGGTTCGGCGCCGCCGGCATCGTCCAGCACCACACGCAACCCGCCTAACCAGGGGAGCCTGACCATGAACACCCATTTCACCATTCCCAAGTTCCGCCTGCCGTCCTTCGTTGCCCGCCTCGGCGAGCGGCTGCCGCAGTGGCCGCATGCGCTGGCCCTGGTCGCCGGTCTCAACGCGGCGCTGAAGATGAAGCTGCTGCCGGCCAGCGAACTGGCCCTGCTCGAAGACAAGTTGTTCCGCGTACGGGTCAACGACACCGGTGGCGAAGCCTCATATACCTATCGGAATGGCCTGTTCCGTCCAGTCTTCCGGCCACAGCGCGAACCCGACCTGGCCTTCGCCGCCAACCTGTCCGCCTACCTGCAACTGCTCGCCCGCCAGGAAGACCCGGACACATTGTTCTTCAACCGCGAACTGGAAATCACCGGCAATACCGAGCTGGGCCTGGTGGTCAAGAACATGCTCGACGCCATCGAATGGCCACGCCTCCCCCTGATCCAGACCAGCCACTGAGACTGGAAGAAGTCAGTCACCTCGGCATAAATACCGAGGCTTCCTCGCCATGAAGCGCTGCTAAATATGGCGGACGACGGGTGGTACCAGCGTGTAGCGGCAGAGGTAAGGGCTGTTTTTACCACCGGCCCGCGCCTGGTCGACGAACTCGAATGTGTTGCATCCGTACTGCTCGCTATCGTCTTCGGCCATCTCGCCGACGTGCAGAACATCTCTTGGGCTGCCTTCTCCGGCTATATGGTGATGCGCGGCCATGTCTCGGAAAGCCTGTGGCGTGGCACGCTGCGCATCATCGGCACCCTCGGCGGCGCACTACTGGCGTTCCTCATCGTGCCGCAGGTTTGGCACAGTCCGGCAGCCACCGCCGCAGCCTTGGCACTGATTGGCGGCACCTCGATATATGGGGCGCTGATGGGCAGGCACAGCTATGCCCGGCTATTTGTCGGCCTGACTTTCGCCATGATCCTGCTGGATAAACTCGAACATCCTCAGCATGTCGTGGAGGCTTTCATTTCGACGCGGATACGCGAAACCGCTGCCGGTACGCTTGCCTGCATCCTGGTCAGCATGATCTCGACCTTCACGCTGCGACAACGCTGGCCCGGTTTGCCCAGTCCGCCGCCGCCCCGTTTCAGTTGGCTACCGGACGCCGCCCGCCACGCCAGCCAAGGCGCCATAGCCCTTGCCATCCTGCCCTTCCTCTGGGCGGCCTTCCAGATTCCGCAGCTTTCGCAAGCTGCCATCACCATCATGGCGCTGATGCTCATCCCCTTGAGTGGCATTGGCAAAAGTGGCTTTCGGCCAGTGAGCCGACGCATCGCTCTGCGGGTGATCGGCTGTGCCTCTGGCGCGGCGTTCGCCGCAGCATTCCTGCTTTTGGCGCATGTCTCAGCGTATGTTGCCACCCCCGTACTGATTGCCGGAATGGCGCTTGGCGTGATGCTGGGCCGGCATATCGAGAACGGCAAAAGTGCCTTTGCCTACGGAGGAACCCAGTTTGTGCTGGTCATCTTGGTCACGCTGGTGCCCGACAGCTACCTGCATGCCGAGCTTGCCCCCGGCATCGCGCGGCTCACCGGCAGTCTGGTTGGCATCCTGCTCCTGCTGCCCGTGCTCGCCGGATGGCACTTGGTCGTGGGCATGATAGAGAAACGCTCACCCTAATTCCGACGCCGGACTTCAAGGATTTTGCTGGCGCTGCGGGTTGCACAGCTATTGCAGGCATCTTGCCTTGCTTTGCGGCCACCGTTAACAAGGGGAGAACGGAGGCAAAAAAAGGAGGCCGAAGCCTCCCGTTTGATGTTCGGAACCCTGTCTCGATTCAGGACTTTTTCTGGGCGTCCAGACGGAATTTGACGTAGCTGCCCGGTGCTGGTTCGATGACCTTGAGGGAACCGGCTTCGGGCTGGCGAGCTTTGACCTTGGTCGAACCGCCCGGCAGCGCGGTGACCCACTGATTCCAATGGGTCCACCATGAACCGGCATTCTGCGTGGCACCGGCCAGGAAGTCCTCCGGGCTCTCCGGCAGGTTGCCGTCGGTGGCGTCATTGATCCAGTAGCCATACTTGTTGGCGACCGGCGGATTGACGATGCCGGCAATATGGCCGGAGCCGCCGAGCACGAATTTGGTCGGACCGGACGGCAGGCGGGCGCCCATGTAGGTGCTCTTCCAGGGTGCGATATGGTCCTCGATGGTGGAGATGAAGTAGCACGGCGTCTTGACCTTGCTAATGTCGATCTTGACACCGCCGATGGTAAGACCGCCCGGATCCTTCAACTTGTTGGCCAGATACATATTGCGCAGATAGTAGCTGTGCATCGCCGCCGGCATGCGCGTCGAGTCGGAGTTCCAGTAAAGCAGATCGAACGGGAACGGATCCTTGCCCATCAAGTAGTTGTTGACCACAAAGGACCAGATCAGGTCGTTGGCACGCAGCATGTTGAAGGTGGTGGCCATTTCCGCCCCTTCCAGGAAGCCACGCTCATTCATTTTCTTTTCGAGGCCGGCGACGCTCCCCTCGTCGAGGAAAACGCCGAGTTCGCCCGGCTCGGAAAAGTCGATCATGGAGGTGAAGAAGGTCGCGGAATTGACGCGCTTGTCTTTCTTCGCCGTCATCCAGGCGAGCATGGTCATCAACAGCGTACCACCCAGGCAGTAGCCGGCCATGTTGATGCTGTCCTCGCCGGTGTGGGCACAGACCTGGTTGACGGCCTCGAGCGCGCCTTCCAGCAAATAATTCTCGAAGGATTTCTCGGCCAACTTCTCGTCCGGGTTGACCCAGGACATGATGAAGGTGGTGTGGCCCTGGTCGGTCGCCCATTTGACCAGCGAGTTCTTCTCGCGCAGGTCGAGGATGTAGTACTTGTTGATCCACGGCGGGACGATCAGGAAGGGTTTCTTGTACTGATCCGGCGTCTGCGGGTCGTACTGGATCAACTGGAACAATTCGTTCTGGAAAATCACCTTGCCCGGTGTCGTGGCGACATTCTTGCCCATCTCGAAGGCCGAGGTGTCGGTCATGCGAATGCGCAACTGGCCATCGCCGGATTCGACATCGTGCAACAGGTTGTTGAGGCCCTTGATCAGGTTCTGGCCGTGCGACTTGACGGTTTCACGGAAGACTTCCGGATTGGTCAACGCGAAGTTGGACGGCGACAGCGCATCAATGTACTGACGGGTGAAGAAATTGACCTTCTGCTGCGTCGCTTCGTCCAGGCCATCGGTACCGGCGACGGTGTCGTGGATATGACGGGCAGTGATCAGGTAGGACTGCTTGACGAAGTCGAACAGGAAATGCTGCTCCCATTCCTCGTCCTTGAAGCGGTTGTCACCCTTCTTCGGCGCCGCCACTGGCGCCTGGACCGTGACGCCCATCATCTTCATCGAGGTGTTCTGCCACAGCGAGAAGTAGTCCCACATCATGTTCATCTGGGTCTGGGCCATCTTGTACGGATTGGCCAGCAGGCGTGCCGACAAATCCATGAAGGCCCGGGCCACGCCCAGTTCGTCGCTCGGCGTATCGACGCCTTCCTTGGCCTTCTTTTCCATGAACTGAGTGATCACCCGCGAGGCGCGCTGGGCGACCTCGGCATAGGTCTTGGCTATCTCGGCCGGATCTGGCAGGTTGCATTGTTCTTCGGTTTGCTGCGACATATGTGAATCCCCCTCTGTCAGTGCGCGGCGGCGTGCTAGCGCGGCCGCTGGAATCGAATCACGCCATCGGCGTCGTCTCTACGCGACAGCCGACCGGCTTGCTCCAGATAGTTCAGATGGGCAATCGCTTCACCCATCGCAAACATCGTTTGATGCGTATCGAGCGCCCGCTGGAACAAAACTTCGAGCACTCCGGCCGCGCTCTGCGGCGCGTCTTGACAGCTGTCCTCCAGTACCCGCAGGCGTTCACCGTGGTGCGCGTGCAGCGCCTGGACCCGAGCCGCCATCCCGTAAAAAGGCAGTCCGTGCGAAGGCAGTACCAACGTATCGTCGTCCGGAATTTCGCGCACCAGATCATCCAGCGAATCCAGATACCAACGCAGGGCATCGGCATCGGGCGTCGCCGCGAAAACACTGATGTTGGTGGAAATTTTCGGCAACAGCATGTCGCCTGAAATTAACACGCCGAGTTCGGCACAGTAAAGCGCCAGATGCTCCGGCGCGTGGCCGTAGCCGATCAACACCCGCCAGCCCCGGCCGCCGATGCCGACGACGTCACCGGCGCGCAGGCGATGGTAATGTTCGGGCAGCGCCGGCACCGCCTGGCGGTAGCCGGGACCGTGCTGCGCGAACTTGTCCAGACGCGCCTCGTCCAGCCCGTGGCGGCGGAACTGCTCGACCATGAAGCGGGCGCCGTGACCGCCCACTTCGTGCCACACCGCATGAGCAGTGAGGAACTCGCTGCTGGTCATCCACAGGGCGGCGCCGGTCTCCGCCAGTAGCCAGGTGGCGAGGCCCAGATGATCAGGGTGAAAGTGGGTGACGATCAGCCGGCGTACTGGCCCGTCTAGGCTGGCAATGACTTGGCGCCAGGTGGCACGCACGGCATCGTCGGGGAAACCGGTATCGACGATGGTCCAGCCATCGCCGTCACGCAGCAGCCACAGGTTGATGTGATCGAGCTGGAAGGGCAACGGCATGCGCAGCCAGAAGACGCCGGGAGCAACTTCGATACGCTCACCAGCAGCCGGCGGCGCAGCATGGGGGTAACGCGGGAACATGGAGCAACCTGCGATGGGAGACGGGCAAATTACCATACGGTAGCGGATTGAAAAACGTCCCCGTCTCTGCTCTACTCTGTCCGAGCTTTTCGAGGACCGCCGCGTGAACCAGCAGGCCACCATCTTCGCCATCTCCGACTGCATTCGCGCGCTCAGCCAGGATGCCGCCGGCACCATTCTGTACGCTGCCGAAAAGGCCGCCTGGATGGCCAGCGAGATGACCCAAGCGTGCGGCGGAATGGGCTGCATTAATGACGCCCGGATCAGGCGCCTGGGGCGGGATGTTAAGCTCTATAAAATCGGCGCCGGCACTTCCGAAATCCGCCGCCTGTTGATCGGCCGCGAACGGTTCGCGGAAACCACATGACACGCTCCCGCCGGGTTCCGGACCGGGATCCAGCAAAGGAGCTGAACAGCCATGACCCTGACCCTACGCACCCTCACCGCCAACGACAGCGAAGCTATCGAGCAGGTCCGCCAGTATTTCCGCAATTACGCGGCCTGGCTGGGCGTCGATCTGTCGTACCAGAATTTCGACCAGGAAATGGCCTCACTGCCCGGCGCCTACGCAATGCCGGAAGGCCGCCTGTTCTTCGCCGAAATCGACGGCCGGCCGGCCGGCTGCGTCGGGGTCCGCCGCTTCTCCGAAGGTATCTGCGAAATGAAGCGCCTCTACGTCGACCCGGCCGAGCGCGGCCATGGTGTCGGCCGGGCGCTGGTGCTGGCGGCAATCAAGTCGGCCAAGGAAATCGGCTACAAGCGGCTGCTGCTCGACACCCTGCCGAACATGCGCATGGCCGTGAAGCTGTACCGCGAACTGGGCTTCAACGAGGCGCCGGCCTATTACCCGACGCCGGTCGAGAACACGGTCTCTCTCACCCTGGACCTCGACAATTGGTCGGAAGCGGAAATCCGCAACGAGAACCTGTCCCACCTGTTCGACTACAACCGGGCCTGGGCGCGCCAGATGCGCGAAATCGACCCGACCTATTTCGACAAGCTGGCCCAGTTGCAGGCGCCGGAATTCCTGTGGATCGGCTGTTCCGATTCCCGCGTGCCGGCCAACCAGATCGTCGGCCTGCTGCCCGGCGAGGTCTTCGTCCACCGCAACATTGCCAACGTCGTCGTCCATACCGATCTCAACTGCCTGTCGGTCATCCAGTACGCGGTCGACGTGCTGAAGGTCAAGCACATCATGGTCGTCGGCCACTACGGCTGCGGCGGCGTACAGGCCGCGCTCAACCGTGCTCGCGTCGGCATCGTCGACCTGTGGCTGCGCCATGTGCACGACGTGCACAACAAGCATATGGCCGCCGTCGACAAGCTGCCGCCGGAAAAACGCCACGATCGCCTGTGCGAACTCAACGTGCTCGAACAGGTGGTCAACGTCTGCCACAACCCTGTCGTCCAGGACGCCTGGCAGCGCGGCCAGCAACTGACCGTGCACGGCTGGATCTACGGCCTCAAGGACGGTCACATGCACAACCTCGGCATCACCGTAGACACCTTCGGCGACCTGCCGGCCCGCTACGACGCGGCGCTCAAGGCCCTTGAGGACTGATTTCGCATTCCCACAACGAACCAGCAAGGAGAGAACAACATGCAAGATCCGATCGTCATCGTTTCCGCCGTCCGCACTCCGATGGGCAGTTTCCAGGGCGCTTTTTCCAGCCTGACCGCCGCCAACCTGGGCGCCGTCGCGGTCAAGGCCGCCATTGAGCGCGCCGGCCTCGACGCCAACCTGGTGGACGAAGTGCTGCTCGGTTGCGTGCTGCAGGCCGGCCAGGGCCAGGCCCCGGCCCGCCAGGCCGCGTTGCAGGCCGGGCTGCCGCTGACCGCCGGCTGCGCCACCATCCACAAGGTCTGCGGCTCGGCCATGAAGGCCGCCATGCTCGGCCATGACGGCATCCTCGCCGGTTCCTACAACGTCGCCGTGGTCGGTGGCATGGAGTCGATGACCAACGCCCCCTACCTGCTGCCCAAGGCCCGCGGCGGCTATCGCCTCGGCCACGGCCAGTTGATGGACCACATGTTCCTGGACGGCCTGGAAGATGCCTATTCGAAGGAAAACCGCGGCCGCCTGATGGGCACCTTCGCCGAAGAATGCGCCGCCAGCTACGGCTTCACCCGCGAAGCGCAGGACGAATTCGCCATCCGCTCGACCACCCGCGCCATCGAAGCCAGCAACAATGGCAGCTTCGCCTGGGAAATCGCCCCGGTCACCGTCGCCGGCAGAAAGGGCGACGTCGTCGTGGACAAGGACGAAGGCCCGTTCGCGGTCAACGTCGACAAGATCCCGACGCTGAAGCCGGCCTTCAAGAAGGATGGCACGGTCACCGCCGCCAACTCCTCGTCGATTTCCGACGGCGCCGCCGCACTGGTGCTGATGCGTGCCTCGCAAGCCGAAAAACTGGGCCTGCAGCCGCTCGCCCGTATCGTCGGCCACACCACCAACGCTGGCCTGCCAGCACTGTTCCCGTCGGCCCCGGTCGGCTCGATGCAGAAGCTGTTCGCCAAGACCGGCTGGACGGCCGACTCGGTCGACCTGTACGAGATCAACGAAGCTTTTGCCGTGGTCACCATGGCCGCGCTGCACGATCTCAAGCTCGACCCGGCCAAGGTCAACGTGCATGGCGGCGCTTGCGCGCTCGGCCACCCGATCGGCGCTTCCGGTGCTCGCATCATGGTCAGCCTGCTCGGCGCGCTGAAGAAGTACGGCAAGAAGCGCGGCGTTGCCTCGCTGTGCATCGGCGGCGGCGAAGCCACAGCGCTGGCGGTGGAAATGCTCTGATTTCCTCCGGCGCCGGATGGGCCAGTTCGCTGATCGGCGACATTCCCGAAACACAGGGAATGTCGCCGGGTCATCGGCAACGCACCCGGCGGCATGGCCTGCTGAAAATCCGCCCTTTGTGAAGGAAATCTTCCATGCGTGCACCTCAAATGCTTTTCGCCGCGGCAGCATTGGCGACTTGCCTGTCCGCTCCCTGCCTGGCGGCGGATATCTCGGCCACGATAACCGCCGCCGTTACCGACAGTGCCCGTCCCGCTGCGGACATCGAGCGCGATGCGCAGCGTAAGCCGGCGGAAATACTCGCCTTCTCTGGCATCAAGCCGGGGGTACAGATCGCCGAACTGATTCCCGGCGGCGGCTATTTCACTCGTTTACTGAGCGTAGCCGCCGGCTCCGACGGGCACGTTTACGCGCTCGTTCCACCACCTCGTCCGAATGTTCCCGATTCGACGGCGGCCATCAACGCCCTCGCCGCCGATACGCACTACGGCAACATCACGGTGCTGCCGCTGTCATACGCCGAAGGCCCCAGCGGCTTGCCGCAGCCGGTGGATGTGGTGCTGACCTCGGACAACTACCATGACATTCATAATGCTTTGGGTGATGCCGGCATGGTGGATTTCAACAAGCGCGTATTTGCCGCGTTGAAACCCGGCGGCCTGTACATCGTCATCGACCATGCCACCGCTGCCGGCCGCGGCGCCAGCGACACCCGCACTTTGCACCGCATCGACCCGGAAACGGTCAAGACCGAGGCTGTCGCCGCCGGCTTCCAGTTTGCCGGTGCCAGCGATACCTTGCGCAACGCCGACGACCCGCACACGGCAAAAGTTTTCGACCCTAGCATTCGCGGCAAGACAGATCAGTTTGCCCTGAAATTCGTGAAGCCGTGAGGGCGAAGAATTTGTAGAACTTGCTGCGCTGACATCAAGCAAAGCGGCGGCAAATTCAGTCAAGCCATGACGGAAATCACGCTAAAACGGATTTACGAAAAACCGGCAGCAAGCGATGGTTATCGCGTGCTGGTCGATCGTTTATGGCCGCGCGGTGTTGCCAAAGACGCCGCCGTGCTGGACGAATGGAACAAATATCTCGCGCCATCCGACGCACTGAGAAAATGGTTTGGCCACGACCCGGCGCTATGGAAATCCTTTTCCGAAAAATACACGGCGGAACTTCAAGCGGGAACTGCCGCTCAGGAATTCATGGCGCGCATGCAAGGCCGGAAAGAAATCACGCTGCTCTATGCCGCGCACGATCAGGAGCATTGCCATCCGCTGGTGCTGAAAGCCTGGCTGGAACAGTTACAGCAATCCTGCAACCAAGGAAAATCTTCATGACAGATGCGTCATATTTCGCAGCAACCGGGTACTGGTCATTGCCGGCATTTAGCTGACCACCTTGCAAAAAACCATTCAGGAGAAAACAGCATGATTCTCACGCAAGAACAGGAAATGATCCGCGACTCGATGCGCGCTTTCGCCCAGGAGCGCCTGGCGCCCTTCGCCGGTGAATGGGACAGGAACCACACCTTCCCGGCCGAGGCGTTGAAAGAACTCGGCGAACTCGGCGCCATGGGCATGTGTGTGCCTGAGCAGTGGGACGGTGCCGGCATGGATTACATGTCGCTGGTCCTGACGCTGGAGGAAATCGCCGCCGGCGACGGCGCCACCTCGACCATCGTCTCGGTGCAAAACTCGCTGGCCTGCGGCATCACGCAAAAATACGGCACCGATCAGCAGAAGGAAGAATGGCTGAAGCCGCTGGCCCGCGGCGAGAAACTCGGCTGTTTCTGCCTGACCGAACCGCACACCGGTTCCGATGCCTCGGCCATCACCACCCGCGCCGACCGCGACGGCGACTGCTTCGTGCTCAACGGCGTCAAGCAATTCATCACCACCGGCAAGCACGCCCACATGGCCATCGTCTTCGCCGTCACCGACAAGGCAGCCGGCAAGAAGGGCATCTCCTGCTTCCTGGTGCCGACTAGCACGCCGGGCTTCATCGTCGGCCGCACCGAAGAGAAGATGGGCCAGCATGCTTCCGACACCGTGCAGATCATTTTCGAGAACTGCCGTGTGCCGGCTTCGGCGCTGCTCGGCAAGGAAGGCGAAGGCTACAAAATCGCCCTGTCCAACCTCGAAGCCGGGCGCATCGGCATCGCCGCGCAGAGCATCGGCATGGCCCGCGCCGCGTTCGAGGCCGCCGTGCGCTACGCCAAGGAGCGCGTGACTTTCGGCGTGCCGATCATCGAGCATCAGGCGGTCAATTTCCGCCTCGCCGACATGAACACGCTGCTCGACGCGGCCCGGCTGATGGTCTGGCGTGCCGCGACCCTGAAAGACGCCGGCAAGCCCTGCCTGAAGGAAGCCTCAATGGCCAAGATGTTCGCCTCGGAAGCCGCTGAGAAGATCGCTTCCGACGCTATCCAGATCCACGGCGGCGTCGGCTATACCAGCGACTTCCCAGTCGAGCGCATCTACCGCGACGTGCGCATCAGCCAGATCTACGAAGGTGCCAACGACATCCAGCGCCTGGTGATTGGCCGCACTATCGCCAACGAATAAAAGCCCCACCCAGCGGTCGCCGGGCGCCGCCAGAAGCGCCCGCGACCGCCCCCCCAACGAGGAGACTACGATGAACGACAAAGCCCCGATCGACTTCTGGTTCGATTTTTCCAGCCCCTACGGTTACTTGCTGAGCGAGCGCATCGACGCCGTCGCTACCCGCCATGGACGCGCGGTACGCTGGCATCCGATCCTGCTCGGCATCATCTTTCAGGCCACCGGCTCACGTCCGCCGGCCGGCGACGACAGCGCCAAGGCCCGCTACATCGTCCGCGACTTCGACCGCTCGGCCCGCTTCATGGGCATTCCCTACAATCCGCCCAGCCGCTTCCCGCTGCCGACCCAGGCCGCCGCCCGCGCCTACTACTGGCTGCACGACCGCGACAGCGCACTGGCCCGGCAGTTCGCCCATGCCGTTTATCGCGCCTATTTCATCGACGACCGCGACATCTCGGCGCCCGACACCGTGCTCGATCTGGCCGCCGCCCTCGGCACCGATCGCGGCCAACTGGCGGCGGCATTGCAGATGCCGGAACTCAAGGCCCGACTCAAGGACGAATGCGATGCAGCACTGGCCGCCGGCGTCTTCGGCTCGCCGCACGTGCTCATCGACGGCGAAGCCTTCTTCGGCGCCGATCGCCTGCCGCAAATCGAACGCTGGCTGGAAACAGGCGGTTTTTAAAGCAGCGCATGAAACGCCTGCGGTGGATTGTCCGGCTGACCGTACTCTGTCTTGCCGTCTGGAGTATTGGCTTCGAACCAAGCTGGTTGCAGCAGCGCGAACTGACGTTGACCGCGCCAGGTTGGTCCGGCCCGCCCCTGACCATCGCCGTGGCCGCCGACCTGCACGTCGGTGCGCCGCACGCCGGATTGCCGATGCTGCGCCGCGTCGTCGATCAGTTGAATGCCAGCCACCCCGATCTGATCCTGTTGCCCGGCGACTTCGTGATCCAGGAAGTACTCGGCGGCGAGATGGTTGCGCCAGCCGCCATCGCTGGCGAACTCGCCCGCCTCAAGGCACCGCTTGGCGTGTACGCGTTGCTTGGCAATCACGACTGGTGGTATGACGGCGAGCAGATACGGCAGGATCTACAGAACGTCGGCATCACGATTTTGGACAACAACGCCGTGGCGCTGCCGACCGCCGTCGGCCCGCTGTGGCTGGTCGGCATCGGCGACGACATGACCGGCCACGCCCGGCCCGCTCAGGCGTTCGCTCAGGTTCCCGCCGCCGCGCCGCTGATCGTCATGATGCACGACCCGGCCAACGCCCCGGAGCTGCCCGCCCGCACCCTGGTCGCTTTTGCCGGCCACACGCACGGCGGCCAGGTTCGCCTGCCTTTCATCGGCGCGCTGATTACACCCGGTCGCTCGCCGCTCCGGCACGCTTACGGCTGGATTCCCGATGTGCCAGCGCCGACCTTCGTCACGGCTGGCGTCGGCACCAGCATCCTCCCCATCCGCTTCAACTGCCCGCCGGAAACCGTCGTCCTGCGGCTTTCCGGCCAAACTTCATCATGAAACGACTATGCGTCTTTTGCGGCTCCAATGCCGGCCAGCATCCCCTCTACCGCAGCGAAGCCGAGCGTCTCGGCCGGCTGCTCGCCGGGCATGCTATCGAACTAGTCTATGGCGGCGGCAACATCGGCCTGATGGGCATCATTGCCGATGCCTGCTTGGCAGCCGGCGGTACCGTCATCGGCATCATTCCAGAAGCGCTGATGGGTAAGGAGGTGGCAGGCCGCAACGTCGACCACCGGGCGTTGACTCGCCTGGAAGTGGTCGATTCGATGCATACCCGCAAGGCGCGCATGGCTGAACTGGCCGACGGCTTCATCGCCCTGCCCGGCGGCTTCGGTACCTTCGAGGAATTCTGCGAAGTGCTGACCTGGGGACAACTCGGGTTTCACGTAAAACCGATGGGCCTGCTCAACGTGAACGGCTTCTACGATCCCTTGCTGGCGATGTTCGACCGCGCCGTCGCCGACGGCTTTCTGCGCCCGCAGAACCGGGCGATGGTGCTGGCCGATACCGACCATGAGCGCCTGCTGGCCGCGATGGCCGACTATCGGCCGGAGCCGGTCGGCAAGTGGCTGCAAGAAGAAACGCAGTTGTAAGTGATCGTTGCAGAATCGCCAGCATCTAGGCGACGCGCCGGCACAACTGGCTATGCCTCGTACTCGTCCCGGATGCGCAACCCCTTACTTTTAGCGTAGCATGAAAACTATTGAGAGCGGCAATACACCGCTCCTGGCCGTTTGGTTCAACCCCCGCAAATGAGGCGTCTGTATGCCCTACGAGATCATCTGGGAACCCGAAGGCGTCTTGGTGACGTTCTCCGGCCGGGTCACGGCCCGCGACCTCATCAATTCGGTGCGGCAGATGCACGCTGATGGACGCTTCGACGAGAGACACTACGTCATCAACGAACTCCCGGACGATGCCGGGTGGGAGCTTAGCGAAGAGGCCTTCGTCGAGTTGTCGGCCCTGCATTACGGCGCTTACGCCTCGCACCCGAACTGCCGGATTGTTTTCGTAACCACCGACGCGACCCTCGCCGAGCTAATCAAGCGCATCCTCACGGCACCGGAAATGGCTTCCTACGAAATCGCCGTGTTCGATTCGCCGAGCACCGCCCGCAGTTGGCTGGACAAACAACCGAACCTGCATGTGATGAGCAACGTCATGGGCTTCCGGCTACGCTAGGTCCGGCCGCACCTCGGCCGTTGCCCGCCAGATTTTCCCCGCGTTTACCGCCCTATTTCGGGTTTGATCGCCATGTCCCTGCCCAGCCAAGTCAAGATTGTCGAAGTCGGCCCCCGCGACGGGCTGCAAAATGAAAAACAGATCGTCCCGACACCGGTCAAGATCGAATTAATCGAACGTTTGGCCGAGGCCGGCCTGCGCAGCGTCGAAGCCACTTCCTTCGTCTCGCCCCACTGGGTACCGCAGATGGCTGACAACAGCGCCGTGCTGCAGGGCATCCGCCGCCACGCGGGTACCGCCTACTCGGCGCTGACGCCCAACCTGCAAGGCTTCGACATGGCAGTACAGGCCGGCGCCGACGAAGTGGCGATTTTCGCCGCCGCTTCGGAAAGCTTCTCCCGCAAAAACATCAACTGCTCGATCGCCGAGAGCTTGAAACGCTTCGAGCCGGTGGTATCGGCCGCCAGCGCGTTGGAAATCCCGGTACGCGGTTATGTCTCCTGCGTCGTCGGCTGCCCCTACGAAGGCGCCGTCGCCCCGCACCAGGCCGCCGACGTCGCCCGCACGCTGTTCGCGATGGGCTGCTACGAGGTGTCGCTCGGCGACACCATCGGTGTCGGTACCCCGGCCAGCATCGTACGGCTAATCGAGGCCTGCGCCCGCGACATCCCACTCGGCCGACTGGCCGGCCATTACCACGACACCTATGGCATGGCCATCGCCAATATCTACGCCTCGCTGCAAACCGGGATGGCCACCTTCGACGCTTCGGTCGCCGGCCTCGGCGGCTGCCCTTACGCCTGCGGCGCCTCCGGCAACGTGGCCAGCGAAGATGTTGCCTACCTGCTGGCCGGCTTGGGCATTGAAAGCGGGATCGATCTGGCTAAACTGACGGCTATCGGCGACTGGATTTCCAACGCCCTCAACCGCCCGAACGGCGCCAAGGCCGGCCGGGCCCTCCGCGCCCAAAGTCCCGAGTGAGCCTTTTCTCCGCCGTCGCCAACTTCCTCAAACCCGCCCCGCCACCCGACCCACAACTGGTCGATGCACTGGCCCGGGTGGCCGGCCGGGTCGACCCGATGTTGCGCGCCGCCAGCCATTTCGACCATCGCCTGGCCACACCTTTGACCCATGCCCTCGGCTACTGCGCCGGCCTGGTCGACGCGTTGCCGGGACCGATCGCCGTCGACCGCCAGTCCTTCGCCAGCGACCCTTTGGTACACGCGCTGTTCGCCACCGCCGACGACATCAACCAGATGCTTGGCCGCAGCCAGGCGGTGCGCGACTTCCTGAGCAGCCCGGCCAGTTGTCAGGCTGACCACTTCCACGCCCTGCTCGTCGCCCGCCACCAGGAAAAGCAGCAGCTCGGCATGAAGCGCCGTGGCGACCTGATCGAAAATGACGTGCCGCAACGGGTACTGTTCTTCTCCAACCAAACGCTGATCGCACCGCAGTGCGACCTCGGCGATCTGCGCGAACGCCTGCGCGGCATGGCGCTGGAAAGCCTGCTGCAGACCTTCCAGGCGCACCTCGACGCCTTGCGCCACGAACGCGACGACCTGCGCGCCGACGCTTCAGTCGAGCGCACCTACCTGACCGTGCTGCACGCCACCTCGGGCCGCGAGATTGAGGGTTGCACCCGCCATCTGGCCGAACTCGACGCCCGCCTGCGCCAGATTGCCGATACCTTGATGCCCGATCCACTGCTCGACGCACTCGGCGATTTCCTGCTCAAACCCGAGCCCGCGCTACGCCTCACGCCATTCAGCATCAGCGTCGACCGCCTGGGCGTCGTCCGCGATCCGACCGATGACGCCAGCGTCCAGACCCTGCATTTCCCGGAGCTCAGTACTCGCGACCAGCGTCTTCACTTGGCCATGCTCGTCCGCATCAGCCGCGCCGAAGCCCTCGAGGCCGTCGAAACCATGCGCGACCAACAACGCCGTTTCATGCTTATCTGAATGATCGCCTCACCCTGCATCAACATCTGCCGGATGGACCCGGCCAGCGCCCTGCGCAACCTCACCGAGATCGCTGCCTGGTCCGCCACCGACCGGGCGACCCCGCGAACCCGCTGAAGCGTTATGGACACCCCGCAAGAAGATCCCTACCTCTGCGTCGGCGTCTGCATGGCCGACCCGGACTCCGGCTACTGCCTCGGCTGCGGCCGGCCGCCGCTGGCAGTGCTGGCCGTCGTTGCCGAGCTGGCACCAGCGGCGGACCAACCGGCCTATCGCGAGACCGGAGCGGACAGCCCGGAATAAATCCGGCGCTCACCCGTCGTCAGCTCTGCGGCAGCGCCCGCTGCACCAGGCGCACCCAGTAATTGATGCCGAAGTTCAAGAGTTCGTCGTTGAAGTCGTAGTGCGGGTTGTGCAGCGTGCAGCCGCCGGTGCCCGGCCCGTTGCCGAGCCACACGTAGCAGCCGGGCTTCTCGCGCAGCATGTAGGCAAAATCCTCAGCGCCCATCGACGGCAACGCGTCAGTCAGCACCCGCTCCTCGCCCAACACCGCGGCCGCTACTTCCTGGCAAAAGCGGGCTTCGGCCGGGCTGTTCACCGTTGGCGGATAGCGGTGGTCGAAACGCACACCGATCTGCGCCCCATTGGCCGCGGCGACGCCACTGCACAGGCGCTCGATGGCCCGCTCGACCAGTTCTTGCACCTCAGCCTTGAAGCTGCGGATAGTGCCGCGCAGCACGACTTCCTCGGGAATCACATTCCAGGCCTCGCCGGCATGGAACTGAGTGACGCTGACCACGGCCGACTCGCAGGGATGCAGGTTGCGGCTGACCACCGTCTGCAGCGCCTGCACCAGTTGTGCCCCGGCAACGATGGCATCGACACCCTGATGCGGCATCGCCGCGTGGCAACCGTGGCCGCGCACGGAGATCTCGAAGGCACAGGTACCAGCCATCACCGGTCCCGGCATCACCGCCATCTCGCCGACCGGGATACCCGGCCAGTTGTGCAGGCCGAACACTGCGTCGACCGGAAAGCGCTCAAACAAGCCGTCCTCGATCATCACCGCGGCGCCGCCTTCCGACTCCTCGGCCGGCTGGAAGATGAACACGGCGCTGCCGTCGAAATCCGGGTGCGCCGCCAGGTGGCGGGCGGCGCCGAGGAGCATCGCGGTATGGCCGTCGTGGCCACAGGCGTGCATCTTGCCCGGATGCTTCGAGTGGTGCGGGAACTCGTTCAGTTCGGCAACCGGCAGCGCGTCCATGTCGGCGCGCAAGCCGATCATGCGTGACGAAGTGCCAGCCTTGAGCACGCCGACAACACCGGTACGGGCAATGCCACGATGCACTTCGAGCCCGTAGCGCGTCAGTTCGCCCGCCACCAGGTCAGCCGTGCGATATTCATCGAAAGCCAGTTCCGGGTGCGCGTGGATGTCGCGCCGCTGCGCCGTCAGTTCGGCGAGGAAGGGAAATTCGAGCAAGGGCAGGGTCGGGGGCATGTTCGTCTCCTTTTGATCGCGGGTTGACCGGGCCGCAATACGGCGTTTTCCCGCGCTGCGAGTGGCGGCATCCGGCCGGCTCCGGTGGCCGCCCGCAGGTCGCGGGCGCGGAATCGGCGGCCGCCCGACGCGGGCGGCTCATCCCATTATTATGCCCGGCTTGCGGGACCGCACCGCCTTGATTATGCTGCGCCGCATGCAACTCATCCTCATCAGTGGCCTTTCCGGTTCCGGCAAATCCGTCGCGCTCAACTTGCTGGAGGACTCCGGCTATTACTGTGTAGATAACCTGCCAGTGGTGATGCTGACGGTGCTGGTCCGCATGCTCAAGGAGGAACACACGCGCAAGGTGGCGGTGGCCATCGACTCCCGCTCCGGACACGGTATCGACCTGCTGCCGGAGAGGCTGCACAAGCTGGCCGAAGAGGGCGTCAATCCGACCTTTCTCTACCTGCACGCCGACGCCGAAACGTTGCTCAAGCGCTATTCCGAGTCGCGCCGCCGACACCCGCTGGCTGGAGCCGGGAAAACGCTGGAAGAAGCGATCCGTGCCGAGCGCGAACTGCTCGACCCAATCTCCAGCCTCGGCCACCGCATCGACACCAGCGGCCTGAAGCCGGCGGCTTTGCGCGAGTGGGTGCGCCAGTTCATCGAGGCCGAGCCGGGCCAAGGACTGACCCTGATGTTCGAGTCCTTCGGCTTCAAGCACGGCATCCCGCTCGACGCCGACCTGGTCTTCGACGTCCGCTGCCTGCCCAACCCGCACTACGACACGGCGCTGCGCCCGCTGACCGGGCGCGACCAGCCGGTGGTCGAGTTCCTCGAAGGCGAAGCCGAAGTCGTGCGCATGCGAGACGACATCGGCCGCTTCGTCGGCGATTGGTTGCCGGCCTACATCCGCGACAACCGCAGCTACCTGACGGTGGCCATCGGTTGTACCGGCGGCCAGCACCGCTCGGTGTACATCGCCGAATGGCTGGGCCGTGAATTCGCCCAGCGCGCCCGCGTCCTGGTCCGTCATCGCAGCCTGGCCGGAAATTGAAACCCTGGCTGGCGCTGTTCCGGCCGGGCGACTGGCTGGTCATTCTCGTCGGAGCCTTGTCCGTCGGCCTGAGCATCCCGTGGTTCTGGCGGGGTGGTACTGGCGAGCGCGCCATCATTCGCCAGGAAGGCCGGGTTTTCGCCGAAGTCGACCTGCGCACCCGGCGTGAATTCGAAGTCGCCGGGCCGCTCGGCCTCACGCTGATCGCCGTCGAACCCGGCCGCGCCCGCGTCGTCAGCGATCCCGGCCCGCGCCAGTATTGTATGCGCCAGGGCTGGCTGACACGCCCCGGTGAAATCGCCATCTGCGCCCCCAACCGCGTCAGCCTGCAGATTGCCGGCCGGACCCGCCTCTATGACTCGATCAGTTACTAGAGCGCTTCCAATTCCGTCATTCCCGCGTGTTTCTGGCGGGAATCCAGTGTCTTTGCTTTTTCCCATCGTTCGTCATGCCTCGCTGCGCGGGGCGGTGAGCCACTGGATTCCCGCCAGGAGCGAGCGGGAATGACGAACCACTCTGAACTGACGGTCACCGCCGAGGATCGCCGCGTCGCCTGGCTGGCCACTGCCGCGGTCGGCCTGTCGCTGGTAGACGCCGCAATCCCGACACCGCTGCCGGGTATCAAGCCGGGCCTGGCCAACATCGTCACGCTGGTCGTCCTGCTGCGCTACGGTTGGGGCACCGCCGTCTGGGTCAGCATCCTGCGCGTGCTGGCCGGTAGCCTGCTGCTCGGCCACTTTCTTGCCCCCGGCTTCTTCCTGTCGCTGACCGGCACCACGGCGAGCCTGCTGACGCTGGGCCTGGCGCGGCACCTGCCGGCACGCTGGTTCGGTCCGGTCAGCCTGTCGCTGTTCGCCGCTTTCGCCCACATCGGCGGCCAGTTGCTGCTCGCCCGCGCCTGGCTGATTCCGCACGACGGCGTGTTCCTGCTAGCGCCACTATTCGCCGCCGCCGCCCTCGTCTTCGGCACCCTCAACGGCCTGATCGCGGCTAAACTGCTGGCTGAAACTGCCACCGAAGACCCTCCATGTCCACAACCGTCTGCCTCGCCCTGACCGGCGCCTCCGGCATGCCCTACGGGCTGCGCTTGCTGGATTGCTTGCTGGCGGCCAGCTGCCACGTGCAGCTCCTATACTCGCAGGCGGCCCAGGTAGTCGCCCGCCAGGAAATGGAACTGGAACTGTCATCGCGCCCGGCCGAGGCCCGCACCGCCCTGCTCACCCGCCTGCCGGCGGCCGACCCGGAATTGCTGGCCGTGTACGGCCGCGAGGAATGGTTCGCCCCGCTCGCCTCCGGCTCCAATCCGCCCGACGCCATGGTCGTCTGCCCGTGCTCGATGGGCACCCTGGCGGCCATCGCCCAAGGCCTGGCGACCAACCTGATCAGCCGTGCCGCCGACGTGGCACTCAAGGAAGGCCGCAAGCTAGTGCTGGTCCCACGTGAAACACCGTTGTCGGCCATCCATCTGGAAAACATGCTGCGCTTAACACGCGCCGGCGCGGTGATCCTGCCGCCCAGTCCGGGCTTCTACCACCACCCGCAGGCCGTCGGCGATCTCGTCGATTTCGTCGTCGCTCGCATCCTCGACCAACTGGCCGTGCCGCATACGTTAACGCGGCGCTGGGGAAGCTAATGGGCTGGTTCGACTTCACCCGCGCGCCGACCGGCACCGCCGTCGAGACACTGCACTTGCCGCTGTTGCCGCTGAACGCCGTGCTCTTTCCTGGCGGCCTGCTGGCGCTGAAGATTTTCGAGCAACGCTATCTCGACATGGCGGCCGACTGCCTAAAAGAAGCCAGGCCTTTCGGCATCTGCCTGATCGCCAGCGGCAACGAAACTGGCAGCGCCGCCACCCCACATCCGGTCGGCACGCTGGCCACCATTGTTAGTTGGGAGATGGAACAGCTCGGCATCCTGCTGATCAGCGCCAGCGGCGGCCGGCGCTTCCGCATCATCGAGTCGCAGGTCGGCCCGGCCAACTTGCTCGAAGCGACAGTCGAACTGCTCACCGAGCCGAAGCCGGTGGCGCCGCCCCCCGAGCGGCGCCGGCTGCTGCCGCTACTGCGGCGCATCGTCAACGACCTCGGGCCGAAGCGTATTCCCGAACCGCATCGTTTCGACGATGCGGCCTGGGTCGGCTACCGCATCACCGAGGTGCTGCCGATCCAAAACCTGGCCAAGCAGAAGTTGCTGGAACTCGACGACCCGCTGGCTCGCCTGCAAATTCTCGAAACCTACCTCGACCAGCGCAAGTTGCTCGGCTGAGCCGGGCGCCGCTGGTCGGTCCGGCTCAGAGTATCTGCGCCAGGTTGTCGCGCTGCTCCAGTTCCTCGCAGAAACGCAGTACTTCCAGGCCCAGGGCGTCGCGTGCCGAGAGCAGGCCGATTGGCCGGCCAGCGGCATCGACTACCGGCATGTGCCGGAAGCCACCCTCAAACATCAGGTGCAGGGCATGGCCAAACGGCTTGTCCGGACCGATGCTCTGCGGTTCCCGGGTCATTACCGTGCCGACCGGCGTGGCTTTCGGGTCGAGACTGTCGGCCACCACCCTGAAGACCACATCGCGCTCGGTAAGGATGCCCCGTAGCACGCCATTGTCGCCATTGACCACAAGCACGGCCGTAGTACCGCTCTGTTTCATCAGAGCGGCCACGGCGTAGACGCTTTTCTCCGGCGTCGAGACCAGGAAGTAGCGATCCTGAATGACCTTACTGACGGGACGATTTGGCATGGCGGTACTCCTTCATTCCGAGTGGGGGTCTAAATGAAGACCCAAAGCGCTGGCGAAAGTTTCCCCACCCGGCCGGGCGGATCACACCTCGGCCGCTGCCCTCTCGGCCTCAGCCAGGCGGTGCGCATAGTCACGCTTGGCCGCCGCCGGCAACTGCTTGATGCGGTATTCGGCGCGCGCGGCGCTGGCTCGGTCGGGATGCGCTTCGAACCCAAGCAGCCTCGCCGGTGGCCGCGAGCGGGTGTAGCGAGCGCCTACTCCGCGACAATGGGCAGCGTAGCGCGCGGCAACGTCGATGGTAATGCCGGTGTAAATGCTACCGTCCGCGCACTCGATCAGGTACAGGAACCAGGGTTTCATCGCCCTAGGTTCCCGGCCAGGCCAAGGCATCGGGACCAGCAAGATAGATTTTCATCGGCGCAACCTCCAGCAACGACACGACGACCGTCCAGGCGGATAGCCGCAAGGCCAAAGCGCACAACAACTGCCCAATTCTTGGGCGGCGGCACAAAAACCCTGTCGCGTCAGGGTACTGCGACAACACCCCAGTCCCCACCCACAGGCTTATCCACAGTTTCCGGGGATAAGCCGCAGGCAGGCAGGGCGGCCTTTTCAGGCATTATACTGTGCATATGCACAGTCATCGCCGTATTGCCCATCTCGACATGGATGCCTTTTTCGCCTCCGTCGAGCTGCTGCACTACCCTGAGCTGCGCGGCCAGCCGGTGGTCGTCGGTGGCCGCCGCGTCAACCCGCCGCAAACCCGGCCTGACGGCAGCCGGCAATTCGCTCGCTTGCGCGACTACGCCGGCCGCGGTGTCGTCACCACCTCGACCTACGAAGCCCGGGCGCTCGGCGTCTTTTCGGCGATGGGCCTGATGAAGGCGGCACAACGGGCGCCCGACGCCATCCTGCTGCCGGCCAACTTCGATGCCTACCGCGACTATTCGCGGCGCTTCAAGGCGGCGGTAGCGACGATCGCGCCGCACATCGAGGATCGCGGCATCGACGAAATCTATATCGATCTCAGCGACCTGCCGGAGGACAGCCCGACTCTGGCCCGGCAGATCAAGGCGGCGATACTCGCCGCCACTGGCCTGACCTGCTCGATCGGCATCACCCCGAACAAGCTGCTGGCCAAGATCGCCTCCGACCTCGACAAGCCGAACGGCATCACCATTCTCGGCCTGGACGACGTTCCGGCGCGCATCTGGCTGCTGCCAGCTCGACAGATCAATGGCATCGGTCCAAAGGCCGGCGACAAACTCGCCGGGCTCGGCATCACCACCATCGGCGAGCTGGCCGCCGCGCCGCGCGAGTTGCTGTGCCGCCACTTTGGCCAACGCTACGGCGACTGGCTGCACCAGGTTGCCCACGGACTCGACGAGCGTCCGGTGGCCGTCGAGCGCGAGATCAAGTCGGTCAGCCGCGAAAGCACTTTCGAGCGCGACCTGCACCCACAACAGGACCGGGCCGAACTCTCGGAAATCTTCACCGCGCTCTGCCGCCACGTCGCCGCCGATCTGCAACGCAAGGGCTACGCCAGCCGAACCATCGGCATCAAGCTGCGTTTCGCCGATTTCCAGGTCGTCACTCGCGACCTCACGCTGCCCGCCGCCACCGCCGACGCCACCGCCATCCGCCGCGCCGCCGGCGAATGCCTCAAACGCGTGCCGCTGCAACAGCGCATTCGCCTGCTCGGCGTCCGCGCCAGCAGCCTGCAACCACTGCTCGCGGCGACGCTGGTACTGGCCGAGCAACCGCAACTGCCGCTGTTCGCCTAGCGCCCAACGATAGGCAATGGCTACATCCTCGTGGCACCATTCAATCAACATCTAGTAGCCAGAACCACCATCAACCACTACCGGTAGTAGTCCAACGCTTGACGCTGCTGCCAGCCTGCCGTTAGACTCGGCCCCGTTGATGGTTCCCATCCCGGGATTAAAAGGGAATCCGGTGCCAGGCGTCTGCCTGAATGCCGGAGCTGCCCCCGCAACTGTCGTCGGCGAGCGCTTCGCCACCCTCTGCCACTGGCTTGTGTCCGGGAAGGCGGGAGAAGCGCCATGACCCGAGAGCCAGGAGACCTGCCGCAACGTCCTTCCAACCAACGATGGGGCGGGGTGTCCCTGACGAAAGGTTTGTGCGTGTTGCGGTTCGCTTTCGTTCGTCCGGCCGGATCAGTCGCGGGTCTGCCCCGGGCCGGCACGCGTTCGGAACCCGGCACGCGCTTCCGGTTCTCCGCCCCCCGATCCGGAGAATCGCCGTGTCCTCGAACGTCCTAGTCCTCCCCGCCGGCAGCGAGTCCGCCTTGGCCGCGCTGCAGGTCATCCGCCGCAACGGCGCCGTCGTCGCCTTCAAAGCCGAGAAGATTTCGCTGGCGATGACCAAGGCCTTCCTCGCCGTCGAAGGCAGCCAGAGCGCCGTCTCGGCCCGCGTCCGCGAAGTCGTGGCGCACCTGACCGACAACGTCGTCCGCGCGCTGACCCGGCGCCTGCCGGACGGCGGCACAGTCCATATCGAGGACATCCAGGATCATGTCGAACTGGCACTGATGCGCTCCGGCGAGCACGACGTGGCCCGCGCCTACGTACTCTATCGCGAACGCCGGGCGGCCGAGCGGGCGGCGCTGGCCGAGGTGCAGGCGCCGCCCCTGCACTTGACGGTCGGCGGCGAGCGGCGCCCGCTCGACGTCGCCGCCCTGCTGCGCCGTTGCGAAGCAGCTTGCGTCGGACTCGACAGCGCCGTTTCGCCGCGCCTGATCCTCGACCAGGCCCTGAAGAATCTCTACGACGGCGTATCCCTGGCCGAAGTGCGGCAGGCCCTGGTCCTTTCCGCCCGCACCCTGATCGAGCGCGAGCCGGGCTACGACTTCGCCACCGCCCGCCTGCTGCTGGCCGGGCTAGCCGAGGAAGTGCTGAGTGAGGCGCCGACCACCTCGGCCTATGCCGATTACCTGCCGCGCTTCGTGGCACACGGCATCGCCGCCGAGCTGCTCGATCCCCGGCTGGCCGAGTTCGATCTCGGGCGGCTGGCCACCGCCCTCAAGCCGGAGCGCGACCAGTTGTTCGGCTATCTCGGCCTGCAAACCCTGTACGACCGCTATTTCCTGCACAGCGAGGGACGCCGTCTCGAATTGCCGCAGATTTTCTTCATGCGCGTGGCGATGGGCCTGGCGCTCAACGAAATCGACCGCGAGGCGCGCGCCATCGAGTTCTACGACCTAATTTCGAGCTTCGATTTCATGTGTTCGACACCAACGCTGTTCAACAGCGGAACGCGGCATTCGCAACTGTCGTCGTGCTACCTGACCACCGTCTCCGACGATCTCGAAGGCATTTACCAGAGCATCAAGGAAAATGCCCTGCTGCAAAAGTACGCCGGCGGGCTGGGCAACGACTGGACGCCGGTACGCGCGCTGGGCAGCCGCATCAAGGGCACCAACGGCCAGAGCCAGGGCGTGATTCCCTTCCTCAAGGTGGTCAACGACACGGCGCTGGCGGTCAACCAGGGCGGTAAGCGCAAGGGCGCGGTCTGCGCCTATCTCGAAACCTGGCATCTGGACATCGAGGAGTTCCTCGATCTGCGCAAAAACACCGGCGACGAGCGCCGGCGCACGCACGACATGAACACCGCCCATTGGATTCCCGACCTGTTCATGCAACGGGTACATGAAAATGGCGAGTGGACGCTGTTTTCTCCAGTCGACGTGCCGGACCTGCACGAGAAGTACGGCACCGAGTTCGCGGCCGCCTATCGCGCTTACGAAGCCCGCGCTGCCGCCGGCGAGATCCGCCTGCACAAGAAGGTTTCCGCCGTGCAGCTATGGCGGCGAATGCTGACCATGCTGTTCGAGACCGGACATCCCTGGATCACTTTCAAGGACGCCTGCAACCTGCGCTCGCCGCAGCAGCACGCTGGCGTCGTGCACAGCTCCAACCTGTGCACCGAGATCACGCTAAACACCTCGGATGCGGAAACGGCGGTATGCAACCTGGGCTCGATCAACCTGGTCGCCCACCTGCGGGACGGCAAACTCGACCCAGCCAAGCTGGCACGCACCGTGAGCACCGCCCTGCGCATGCTCGACAACGTGGTCGACATCAACTTCTACGCCACGCCCAAGGCACGCAACGCCAACCTGCGCCACCGGCCGGTCGGCCTCGGCATCATGGGCTTCGCCGATTGCCTGCATGCCCTGGGCCTGCCCTACGCCTCGGTGGAAGCGGTCGAATTCGCCGACCGCAGCATGGAGGCAATCTGCTACCACGCCTACTGGGCCTCGACCGAACTGGCCGAGGAACGTGGCCGCTATTCCAGTTTCGCCGGTAGCCTGTGGGACCGGGGCATTCTGCCGCACGAGTCACTCGACCTGCTGGCCGCAACGCGCGGCGGCCAACTCGAAACCGACCGCCAGACCCGCCTCGACTGGCCGGCGCTGAAAGCACGCATCGCCCAGCACGGCATGCGCAACTCCAACTGCGTCGCCCTCGCCCCCACCGCCACCATCTCCAACATCGTCGGCGTCTCGGCCAGCATCGAGCCGATCTATCAAAACATCTACGTCAAATCCAACCTCTCCGGCGAGTTCACCGTTGTCAACGAGGCCCTGGTGCGCGACCTCAAGGTGCTCAATCTGTGGGACGAGGTGATGGTCGCCGACCTCAAGTATTTCGACGGCTCGCTGGCCCGCATCGACCGCATCCCGGACGAACTGAAGGCGTGCTACGCCACCGCTTTCGAGATCGACCCGAAATGGCTGATCGAGGCCGCCGCCCGGCGCCAGAAATGGATCGACCAGGCTCAGTCACTGAATCTCTATATGGCGCTGCCCTCGGGCAAGAAGCTCGACGAGCTCTACAAGCTGGCCTGGCTGCGCGGCCTCAAGACCACCTACTACCTGCGCACGCTAGGCGCCAGCCAGGCCGAAAAGGCTGGCGGCCGCGATGAGGCGCTGGCCGAGGAAGCCCCGAAGTTCTGCTCGATCGACGATCCTGAATGCGAGGCTTGCCAATGAACGCCGCCCACTACTTCGCCGACTGGGACAGCCCGTCACCAACACCAGCAATCGCCACTGGAGCAGCGGCGGAAACCGCACTCGGCATCAGCGCACCGGCACTGGCCCCGATCAACGCCGCCGACAAGCGCATCGTCAACGGCCAGGCCGACATCAACCAACTGGCGCCGTTCAAGTACCCGTGGGCCTGGGAATTCTTCCTTAAGGCCAACCGCAACCACTGGACGCCGCTGGAAATCTCGATGGCGCAGGATGTGCACGACTATCACCACAAGCTGACGGCGGCCGAGCGCCACGTTTTCGAGAACGTGCTGGCCTACCTGACGACCTCCGATATCCTGGCCATGCGCAACATCGGCCTGGCGGTGATGGAGAAGATGAGCGCACCGGAACTACAGATCTACCAGGCTCGCCAGGTCTACGAGGAAGCGCTGCACACCTGGACCTACCAGCACTGCATCGAGAGCCTCGGCCTCGACCAGCAGGAGATCTACAACCGCTACCGCGTCGTGCCCGAAATCCACGGCAAGATCGCGCTGGCCAACCGCCGGCTGGAAAAGGTGCTGCGCTCTGACTTCGACCTGACCGACCGCGCCAATCTGCACGAATTCGCGTTGTCCTACTTCTTCTTCGCGGTGATTTTCGAGGGCTGCTGGTTCTACAACGGCTTCACACCGGTATTCGCCCTGCAGCGGCGCGGCCTGATGAAAGGCACCGCCGAGCAATTGCAATACATCATGCGCGACGAAGTGCTGCACTGCGCCTTCGGCATCCGCGTCGTGCGCGAACTGTTGCAGGAAGAGGGGCTGGCGCTCGATCCGCAGGCACTGCGCCAACTGTGGGACGAGGCCGAGACCGCCGAACGTGCCTACGCCGGCTACATCCTGCGCGAGCCTATCCTCGGCTACAACGCCGAACTGCATGTGCAGCAGTTCCGCTTTATCGCCAACCGCCGCGCTCGCCAGGTCGGCATCGAGGAACCCTTCCCTGGCGCCGAGAACGTGCTGCCCTGGCTCGACGAACAGGCCAATCTGCGCAAGGAGAAGAATTTTTTCGAGACACGTGTCACCGAGTACCAGACCGGCGGCGCGCTGGCTTGGGACTGACGCCCATCGGCCTAGCGTGACTGCCGGACCTGAGGTTCAGCCCAGGCCACCGCCGGCCAGCTTGGCCCCGAAGCCGATGAACAGCCCACCCACCCCACCGGTTGCAGCCGCCGTCAGCCGGTGCCGACGGCGCAAGCTCTCGGCCAGGAAGGTGCCGCCAAGAATCAGCACCGACAGATAGAGCATGCTGAAGAACTCGACGATGGCCCCGAGAATCAGGAAGGACAGCGCCGGATGCGCGTAGGCCGGATCGACGAACTGGATGAAGAAAGAGACGTAAAACAGGATCGCCTTCGGATTCATCAGGCTGATCGCCAATGCCACGCGAAACGGCCGCGGCATGCTGACATCGGGCAGTTGCTCGTCGTCCGCCGCCGCAATGCCACGCCAGCGGAGGAACGCGGTACGCGCCAGCCCGATGCCGAGATACACCAGATAGACCGCCCCGGCGTACTGAAGCGCCACGAATAGCGCTGGATTGGCTTGGAACAACGAGGCCACGCCGGTGGCGGCGAGAATCATTAGGATCAGGTCGCCGACGAAAATGCCGGCCGCTCCCCGGCAGCCGGCCGCGCTGCCGAAGCGCGAGGCGACCGTCATCACATAGAGCGAATTCGGACCGGGTAACAGCACGATGAAGACGGTACCCAGCACGAAAGTCGCCAGGTCGGTAACGCCGTAAAACATGATTCCATTCAGCCGACAAAAAAAAGAGACGAAATCGTACAAGCTCCACACCACCGGCTCCAACACACAACCGGGAAGTACCGGTTTACGGGTAATCGCTGACTTGGCGAGAGGTCACCAAGCCTGGAATGGACAACTAAAAAACCAACTTGTAAGGGTTGTTTCCCTTGGAAATTCCAAAAAAATAAGTACTATAGAATATCGCGCTTGGAATATCACAAAGTACAAATACACCGAAACAATCTTTATCCAAAACGTCACAGTCAAGGCCGCACTCAACAGCCGAATCCGTGGGCTGGCCTGACTAATCAATCACCCAACATGTTTGGACGGGAGATGACAAATGGCAACGGATGTACTCGACTTCGCCGAAAGGCAGACCGTCTTGGTGGTGGACGATACGCCGGACAATCTGTCCCTCATGTCCGCCCTGCTCAAGGACCACTACAAGGTCAAGGTCGCTCATAACGGCGACAAGGCGCTCAAGGTCGTCCGCAACGGCAGCCCCCCCGACCTCATCCTGCTCGACATCATGATGCCGGGTCTTTCCGGCTACGATGTTTGCCGGGAATTGAAGGCCGATCCGGCAACCTGTCACATCCCCATCATCTTCCTGACAGCCATGGCGGCAGTGGAGGACGAAAAGAAGGGCTTGGAGATGGGCGCCGCCGACTACATCACCAAACCGATCAATCCCCCCATCCTGCTGGCCCGGGTGCAGACCCAATTGAACCTGAAAGCCGCTACTGATTTTCTGCGCAATCAAAATGCCTTTCTCGAACAGGAAGTCGTCAAACGGACCCGCGAGGTAATGGCCATTCAGGATGTGACCGTACTGGCCATGGCCTCAATGGCAGAAACGCGAGATTCGGAAACCGGTAACCATATCCGTCGCACCCAGTTCTACGTCAAGGCCTTGGCCAAGGAACTTCAGGGACACCCACGCTTTTCACGTTACCTGACCGACCGCAATATCGACCTGCTATTCAAGTCCGCCCCCTTGCACGACATCGGCAAAGTAGGCATTCCCGATCACATTCTGTTGAAACCGGGACGCCTCGAACCGCATGAATTTGAAGTCATGAAAACCCATACCACTCTTGGGCGCGACGCCATCGAGCATGCCGAACAGGCGCTGGGCATGAAGGTCGATTTTCTGGCGACGGCCAAGGAGATCGCCTATTCCCACCAGGAAAAATGGGACGGCTCAGGTTACCCACAAGGCATCGGAGCCGATGACATCCCCATTTCAGCGCGCCTAATGGCGGTGGCCGACGTATATGACGCATTGATCAGCCGGCGCGTTTACAAGAATCCCATGCCGCATGACCAGGCGGTCACCATCATCCTTGAGGGCAGGGGCTCCCACTTTGACCTGGACATTGTCGATGCCTTTTCGGCAATTCAGGACAATTTCCTAGCAATTTCCCAACGCTACGCGGATTCGGATCGCGACATCCAGAAAAAGGCGGATTATCTGGAACTGGCTATCAGTAATTCCATCGTGCTGTCCTCAAAAGCCCCTGGACGGCGGGATCATCAGCGCCCTGACCCTGCCGGATCCGGCAGATAAGGTACATACAGTGCAATGGTCACCGGGAAGGACTGCCCGGTGAACGGCGAAAAACTGGAAATTCAGCACCGCAACCCATGCTTGCTCGATGCCGGAGAGATCGCTGTCCATAAAGAAAACAACGTGGAGGAGAGCACATGAAAAATTTTTTTGCCGTCCTCGAACAGCAGACCATGGGATTCAAGCTGACCCTGGGATTTTCCAGCATCCTGGTCATTGTCGCGCTGATCGTTGGTTTTGGTCTATTCAGCCTGTCGCAGGCCGATCAGAACGTACAAACGCTCTACGAGAAGGAATTTCTCGGGGTAGCCCACCTCCATGACACACGGGTCCATTTTGTCGAGATCGGGCAGGCCTTGCGTCAGGTGGTATTGGCGCCGACGATGGCCGAACAGGCGCAGGCCATCGAGCAACTGGAGACCGCCGATGCCGCTATGCACAACAGCCTTGAACAAGTGCGCAACACCATCTTGCGACCGGAAAACGAGGCGCACCTGGCCAAATTCCAGAAGTTATTCGCTGCCTACAGGAGCGACGTCGACAAAGTGCTCGGCGCAGCGCTTTCCGGAAACCAGGATGTGGCGATCGCCATTCTTTTTTCGGCCAATTTCCAGCAGGCCGGAGTAACCACCAGCAACACGCTTGCCGATGCTGAGAAAATCAAGGAAGAGGGGGCAAAAAATTCCGTACAGTACTCCAGGGAAATGCTTCTGCGGGGCGAGGAATTGACGCTTGCACTACTGGTTCTTGGACTGGGAGTCAGTGTCGGCGTCGGGTGGGTCATCGGGCGCTCGATCAACCATCCTGTGGAACATATGCGTTCGGCAGTGGAGCAACTGGCGGCGGGGAATCTGGAAATTTCAGTGCCCCATACGGATTCTGCGAACGAAATTGGTGATCTCGCCCGTTCCATCGAGGTATTGCAGTTCGAAGCCCAGCAAATGGAAGGGCAGCGCTGGCTGAAAAGCCACCAGGCGGCGATCCAGTCCGAACTCCAGTCGGCCGACTCGTTCACCGAACTGGCCGAGAAATTCCTGTCCCACATCGCGCCATTGCTGCATGTGGGTCATGGTGTCGTTTACATCTACGATGACGAGCGTCAGCAGCTCTGCCTCTTGTCGGGGTACGCCTACTGGGAACGACAGAACGTCGCCCCCTATTTCGACCTCGGCCAGGGCCTAGTCGGCCAATGTGCCAAGGAGCGCCAAGCGATCATCATCACTCAACCACCGGCCGACTATGTCCGTATCGGTTCCGCCCTGGGCGAGGCAGTTCCCCAGGTAATCGCCATCATGCCGGTGCTGCGCGGAGAACACCTGCTGGGCGTGATCGAACTGGCAACGCTGGAGGCAATTGGCGCCAACGAACGGGCCTTGCTCGACGGCTTGATGCCTATCCTCGCCATGAACCTGGAAATTCTTGCGCGGAATGCCAAGACGCAGCAATTGCTGGAAGAAACGCAATGCCAGGCGGAGAACCTGGAGGAACAGGCGGCGCAACTGGAAGAGCAGGCCATCGAACTGGAAACACAGCAGGAATCACTGAAGGCAACCGCCGAAACGCTGACCATCCTCGAAGAGCGCAGCCGCCTGATTCTGGAGTCGGTCAACGATGGCATCGTCGGGCTGGATACGAACGGCGTGATTACCTTCGCCAATCCGACGACCTGCGACACGCTGGGATATTGTCTGGAGGAACTGATCGGAGCGGAAATGCACGGTTTGGTTCATCACTCCCATGTCGACGGAACGGTTTTCCCACAGGAAAAGTGTCGGATGTACCTTACCTCGCAGGATGGGAAAGCGCGCAGAGCCGACAACGAAGTGCTCTGGCGCAAGGATGGCACATCGTTCCCAGTCGAGTATTCGACCACACCGGTGTTCAAGAACGATGTTCTGGCGGGAACGGTTATCGTTTTCCGCGATATTACGGAACGCCAGGCGGCACAAAAAGCGATTGCCGAGGAGCACGAACGGCTGCAGAACATCCTCGATACGAGCCCGATCAATATCACCTTTTCGACCCAGGGATGCCTCCGGTTCGCCAACCCTAAATTCACCGAAACATTCGGGCTCCAGGCGGGGGACAGTGCTCTGGATCTCTACGTGCACCCGGAGGATCGCGATGCCCTGATCGGCATGCTCAAGCGCGACGGTATCGCCCGGAACCAGGAAATCCAGATGTTCGACCGCAATCACCAGCCTCTAGACCTGCTGGTGACCTATCTGCCGATTACCTACAACGAAGAAGACGGCGTCATGGCTTGGATCATGGATATTTCCGAGCGCAAGCAGGCCGAAGCCGAAATCCTGCGGGCCAAGGAAATTGCCGAGGAAGCAACCAGGGCCAAGAGCGACTTTTTGGCCAACATGAGCCACGAAATCCGCACGCCGATGAATACCATCATTGGCATGTCACATCTCGCACTGCAGACCCGGCTCGACAAGAGGCAGCGCAATTACGTCGAAAAAGTGCGCCGCTCAGCGGAAAACCTGCTCGGCATCATTAACGACATACTCGATTTTTCCAAGATCGAGGCCGGCAAGCTATCCATAGAGAATGTGGCTTTCCGCCTGGAAGACGTGATGGAAAATCTGGCCAGCCTGGTTTGCCTGAAGGCTGAAGACAAGGGATTGGAACTGCTGTTCAGTACCGCTCCGGATGTGCCGACGGCGTTGATCGGGGACCCCCTCCGCCTTGGCCAGATTCTGATCAATCTTGGCAACAATGCCGTGAAATTTACGGAAAACGGTGAAGTTGTCGTCGGCATTGAAAAGTTCGCCCAGGACGCGGACAGCGTCGAGTTGCATTTCTGGATCAAGGACACGGGGATCGGGATGACCGCGGAACAATGCGGCAGGATGTTCCAATCTTTCAGCCAGGCGGACGCTTCGACAACTCGCAAACATGGTGGTACCGGCCTGGGCTTGGCGATTTCCAAAAATCTGGTGGAAATGATGGGAGGCCGCATCTGGGTGGAAAGCGAGCCGGGGCAAGGTTCTTCCTTCCACTTTCATGTTCGTTTCGGCTTGCAGGCGGAACCCATGCCGCGCCGCACGGTGCAGGCTAACGAATTGCGTGGACTGCGCGTCCTGGTCGTCGACGACAATGCCTCGGCCCGGGAAATTCTATCGGCCATGGCCAGCAACTTTGGCATGAAGGTAAAGGTTGCCAGTGATGGCGAGCAGGCCCTGCGGATGATCCGGGAAGCCGAAAAGAAAACACTCCCCTACGATCTCGTCCTGATGGACTGGAAGATGCCAGTCATGGACGGGGTCGAAACTGCCAGCAGGCTCCAAAACGAGCCCGCGGCCCACTCCCCCGCGATCATCATGCTCACAGCTTATGGGCGGGAAGGGGCTCTGGCCAATGCCGAGAAGCACGGCGTCTATCTCCGCCACGTTCTGACGAAACCAGTGACGTCCTCGACTCTGCTGGAGGCCATTGGTGAAGTTCTGGGTAAAGGCTTTGTCACCGAAACCCGGACTCACGAGAAGGCGGGTTCCTATAAGGAAGCGATGGATCGGCTAAAGGGAACCCGGTTGTTGCTGGTCGAGGATAACGAGATGAATCAGGAGCTTGCCCTCGAACTCCTGGGCAATGCGGGTATCGAGACGGTACTGGCCAACAACGGCCAAGAAGCCCTGGATATTCTCGGGCGCGATGCCCGTTTCGACGGCGTACTGATGGACTGCCAGATGCCGGTTATGGATGGCTACATGGCCACTCGGGAAATCCGCAAGAACCTAGCCTGGAAGGATCTGCCGATCATTGCCATGACGGCAAACGCCATGACAGGCGACCGGGAGAAGGTACTGGAGGCCGGCATGAACGACCATATCGCTAAACCGCTCAACGTTGGCAAGATGTTCAGCACCATTGCGCGGTGGGTGGCCCCTGCCACCGAGTCGACTTCGACAACAGCGCTGCCCGGCCTGAAAGACTTGCCCGGAATCGATACGCAAGCCGGGCTGGCCACCACCATGGACAATGAGAAGCTGTATCGCAAGTTGCTGATCAAGTTCCGGGACAGTCAGCGCGACTTCGCCGCAATCTTCGCGGCGGCTCGCACTGGGCAGGATTCGGTCGCTGCCGAAAGAGCCGCTCATACGCTCAAGGGCTGTGCCGGCAACATCGGCGCCAAGGCGGTACAGGCGGCGGCAGCCAAGTTGGAGCAGGCTTGCAAGGCGGCGGCCGATGACGCCATCGCTGACCTCTTGGCAAAAACGCTAACGCAATTGGCTCCTGTGATTGCCGGCCTCGACGGCCTGGATGGCAGGACGGTAGTGGCCGACGGCACCGCCAGTACATTCGACCGCGCGCATGCCTCGGCGCTGCTGGCACAACTGAAATCCCTACTGGCCGAGAGCGATTCCGAGGCTGCGGACGTGGCCATGGAGCTGGCGGATTCCGTCAAGGGCAGCGAACTGGAAGACCCCATGCGTAAAGTGGTATCGGCCATCTCGGAGTTCGACTTCGAGGGTGCCCTGGAGATGATCGCGAAACTGCCTGCCTTGGCAAATTGAAACGGGCTCCGATGGTTCGACCACCGGGTTTGAATGCGGAATTCGGAGGATTATCCGTGTGCAAACCCGGAAATCGTCAAACTGGCCATCGATTTCAGCGTGACCCGCGGCCGCCACGCGGCCCGTCCCAGCCGGCTCCAGGCCCGCGCATGGTCGGCCGCGGTGCTTCCGGTTCGGCCCGGCGAAAGCTTTGGCCCTCGTCCGGGCGCATGATTTCCCGCGATTCGCGGCGCATTTCCGGCACTGGCAGGACACGCGATGGCGCCGCATCCGGCATCCTGGCCGCCGGCCGTGAGAAGACATCACCGCGCCGGAAGGCCGGTGCCGGCGTCTCAAATGGGGTAGTCGGCGGCGCTGCCGAACGGCCACCGCGCTCCTCACGCGGCCGCTGGATTTGGCGTTCCGGTTGTATCAAAGTCGGAGCAGGCGCCGCTTCCGATCGGCGGAAACCCGGTGCGATATCAGGATGCAGCATCGGCTGCCGGTTGCCGAACCACGGCTGACGCGGGACAAATGCCGCTGGTGGCCCGTCGCGACGGTTCGGCGCCTCGCCAAAAGCCGCAGCCGGTGGCCGGACATCGTCGCGACGCTCCGGCCCGACCTCGCGTAGAGAACCGGGCTGTCCAGGCTTGGCCGCGGCCCACGGCTGGTGGGCTGCGGCGGTCGGCGCCAGCCAGTTGCGGCCAGTACCCGCCGGCATTTGCTCCAGGTCGCGGCGCTCGACGCGCTGGAAATCACCGGCACCGATCAGCCGCCCTTCGCGCAATTGCCGCACCGGCACCACCGTCACCGCTCGCGGGCTGTCGCGATACACGAAGCGTGGCGGCGGCCCGCCGCGGGCGGCGCGCTCGATGACGGCGACGTCATGAACATGGATGATATTGATGCGCCAGATATAGGCCGGGCTGTAACGATGGTATGGCACATAGACTTCACGCGGCGCCAACGGGAACCAGCCGACGGCCGGCGCCGCACCGAAGCCGAAGCGGACACTCCAGCCGGGATTGCCGATCCAGGCCACCAGCGCTGGAGCGTACACCGGCCGGACAGTGCGCCGTCCCGGTACCCAGGCCCAGCGACCGCCGAGCACCACCCAGCGGCCGTAGTGGAAGGGGGCAAAGCCCCACGGTGCGGCATCGATCCAAGTCCAGCCCCAGGGCGCCACCCAGGCCCAGCTACCGAAACGGTAGGGCGCCCAGTCGACGGCAACGGTGCGCGGCATCCAGACAGCGCCGTAATCGGGATTACTGCTCCAGTCGCCGTAGGCATCGAGATCCTGGTAGCCGGTCATGTAGGGCGAAACGTGCTTGCGGGCAGTGCTAGCGACGGTGGCGTTCTCGCGCTCGGCGACCCAGCGGTCGAAGGCGTCGGGCTGCCCGGCCGTATCAATGCGCAGCTTGCCGTCGGCGAACAGCGTGGCCCGCTTGCCGGCGGCCAGTTGGCTGCTGCCGCCGTCGTGCTCGATGCGGATGTGGCCAGCGAAAACGGTCAGTTCGCTGCGGTCGGCCAGGACATCGAAGCGGTAGCGCCCCGCCGCGTCAAAAAGGACTTGGCCCTCGGGCAGACGCAGCCGCAGGTCGGCGGCCTGTTCGGCATCCATGACGCTGAGGCTGAGGCGGCCGGCGTTCAGGTCGAGCCACATCTGGTGGTCATCGATGTCGGCGAATTCGAGCTGGCTGGCCTCGTCCAGGCGGACGGTGGTCGAGTCGATCCAGGCTTCGGCCCGACTGTGCGCTCCAGTTTCCAATACGGCGCCGCTACTCAGCGGCCAATTGCGGGTAGCCGGGCTGGGAGCCTCATCGGGCTGCGGGCGGAACGTGACCTCACCCTCGATATGACCAAGACGGCCGACCCGGCCAGGCGGGTCAACCACCGGCTCGGTCTGCGCCGCCAGCGGCAGGGATAGGGACAGCAGCAGGCTGCCGATCAGACGGTACAAGCTGGACATCTTCGACTCCCTTGAGCAATGCTGACCGCCGACGCAAGCCACGGTCAATAGCCCGATTAACGCACCAGTCCGGCTGGCAAACCAGCGGCAATGCGTGGCAAGTCGTTTCAGGATGTTGCCGGGCCGAAATCCGGGTTGTCGATGGCCATGCCGTACTTCTTCGCCACCGCGCCGTAGAGTTCGCGCGCCGAGGCAACTTTCGGGCTCTTGCGGTCCTTCTGCCCGGCGCGCATCAGGTAGTCGTAGGCACGCGCCGCCAGTTCCGGATCCCAGCCGTCGCGTTCCATCAACGTATA
The DNA here is from genome assembly GCA_031274715.1 of Azonexus sp. Taxonomy (GTDB): domain Bacteria; phylum Pseudomonadota; class Gammaproteobacteria; order Burkholderiales; family Rhodocyclaceae; genus Azonexus. The sequence continues at coordinate 70,632 of JAISPT010000047.1, forward strand.
GATGGCCTTGGCAGCGTTGACCAGGAATTGCAGGTTGGGCACCTGTTCGGCGGCCTGGATCAGCAATTGCACGGAACCGGCAAAGTCGCCGGCACGGGCGGCCAACACGCCCCGGTTGTTGAGTTCGACGATCTCGCGCCCAACCTGATCGAGCAGGGCCATACCGGCGTCGGACTGGCCGGTCTTGGCGAACACCTGGGTGATGTGGGCGATCAGCTGCGGATCCTCGTTATTTTCCGCCGCCACTTGGCGCACGATCTTCTGCGCCGCTGCCACCTCGCCGGTGGCATAGCAGGCGTGGGCCAGATCGACGGCCAGCCGCTGCGACGGCGGCCGGCGCCAGGGATCGGCCTCACTCTCGATCTGCTGTTGCAGTTCGAGGGCCTGCCCGACCAGCTCCTTGGCTTTATCCGGCGCGCCTTCCTGGGCCAGGCACAGCGATTCGGCGACCAGCGCCGCCAGGTCGGCCTGCTTGTCGCCCCGCCATTCACGCTTCATATCGGCGATCAGCTTGCGCGAGGCGGCAACATCGCCGCGTTCGACCAGGACCCGCGACAGGTTGGCGAAATCGTCGATACCGCACAGGCTGGAGCCTTTGCTGCGCGCCAACGCCTTGCCGTAGGCTTTTTCCGCCGTCAGCAGATCGCTGTTGCGGGCGGCGACGTCGCCGACTAGGCGCTGGCGCACAGTATTGTGCGGCGAAGCGTCGGCCCCCTGCTGCAGTGCCTGCTGGGCGGCCGCCAGGTCACCCCTGGCTTCGTGCACCGTGGCCAGAAAATCGTAGGCCGACAGGAAATTCGGCGCCTCCTGCAGCACCTGCCCGGCCAGTTGCCCGGCTTCGTCGAGTGCACCGCGGTCACGCAGGGCGGTCGCCAAGCCCATCCTGGCCCAGGGCGCGGGTCGGTCTTCCAGCACCCGGCGGTATACGGCCTCGGCCTCATCGGTACGCCCCAGGCTTTGCAGCAATTCGCCTTTGATACGTAGCCCGTCGTACATGTATTGCGGCTGCTGCTGGATCACCCGGTCGCAGGCGGCGATGGCCTCCTGCAAAGCGCCATGCTCGATCTGCTCATAGCACTTGTGGAGCACATGTTTGCGGTAGATGGCTTTAATCAACCGGGCCTGCAGCTGGTCGGCGGTGAACGGCTTGACCAGATAATCGTCGGGCGCCAGTTCGGCCAGGGCCACGACGTTGGTGTAGCCGCGCTCGCTGGTGATGATCATGTACACCGTCGACAGCGGAATCAGGCGGGCATGGCGTAATTCCTCAAGCAATTGCTGGCCGTCGCGGCCATCGTCAAGGACGAAATCGGACAGAATGATGTCGAAGCGATGACTTCTGACCTGGCGGATCACCTCGGCCGCGCTGCCGGCACCATGCACGGCGGTAACGCCGATGACGCTCAGCATCAGGCGCATCGAATCGCGCGCCGGCGTATGGCGGTCGACGATCAGGACCCGTTTCTTGGTGAGCGTCTGCTGGAGCGCCAGCAGCATCTCTTCGTTATCGAGGGGATTCATGGATTGGGCAACCGGGCGTATCTGACGGAACTTACTGCACTTCCCCGAGTGCAGCAAGACAAGGCGGAAAACTTCGAATTTTCAGCGCCCTGACGTAAAATTCGCGGTCCATTCCCGCGCTACAACACCCCATCCCAGATGCTTTATCCCACCCGTTTCGATGTCATCGTCGTCGGCGGCGGCCATGCCGGCACCGAAGCCGCGCTGGCCGCGACCCGAGCGGGGGCCAACACGCTGTTGCTGACGCACAATCTCGACACGCTCGGGGCGATGAGCTGCAACCCGTCCATCGGCGGCATCGGCAAGGGACATCTGGTGCGCGAGGTCGATGCGCTGGGCGGCGTCATGGCGGCAGCCACCGACGAGGCCGGCATCCAGTTCCGCATCCTCAACGCCTCGAAAGGCCCCGCGGTGCGCGCGACGCGCGCCCAGGCCGACCGTGTGCTGTACCGGCAGGCAATCCGCATGCGCCTGGAAAACCAGCCGAATCTGACGATTTTCGCCCAGGCTTGCGACGACCTGATCGTCGAAGGCGAGCGGGTATGCGGCGCGGTCACCCAGCTTGGCATCCGTTTCCTGGCCGAGGCTGTGGTGCTGACCGCCGGTACCTTCCTCAACGGCAAGATCCACGTCGGCCTGGAAAACACCGCCGGTGGCCGCATGGGCGATCCGCCCTCGGTGTCGTTGGCCGCCCGCCTCAAGGAGCTGAACCTGCCGCAAGGCCGCCTGAAGACCGGCACGCCGCCGCGCCTGGACGGCAAGACCATCGATTTCTCGGTGCTGACGGAACAGCATTCCGACGATCCGCTGCCGGTGTTCTCCTTCCTCGGCAGCGCCGCGCAACACCCGCGGCAGTTGCCCTGCTGGATCAGCGAAACCAACGAGCGCACCCACGAGATCATCCGCAGCGGCCTCGACCGCTCACCGATGTACACCGGCGTCATCGAAGGTGTCGGTCCGCGCTACTGCCCGTCGATCGAGGACAAGATCCACCGTTTCGCCGACAAGGATAAGCACAACGTTTTCCTCGAACCGGAAGGGCTGAACACGCACGAGATCTACCCGAACGGCATCTCCACCAGCCTGCCCTTCGACGTGCAATTGGCGTTGGTGCGCTCGATCCGCGGCCTGGAAAACTGCCACATCCTGCGTCCCGGCTACGCTATCGAATACGATTTCTACGACCCGCGCGGCCTCAAGGACACGCTGGAGACCAAGCAGATCAGCGGCCTGTTCTTCGCCGGCCAGATCAACGGCACCACCGGCTACGAGGAGGCGGCAGCGCAGGGCTTACTCGCCGGTATCAATGCCGTGCGCCATGTGCGCGGCGAACCCGGCTGGTGCCCGAAGCGCAACGAGGCCTATCTCGGCGTGCTGGTCGACGATTTGATCACACGCGGCGTCTCCGATCCCTACCGGATGTTCACCAGCCGCGCCGAGTACCGCCTGTCGCTGCGCGAGGACAACGCCGACTTGCGCCTAACCGAGCAGGGTCGGGCGCTCAGCCTGATCGACGACGTGCGTTGGGCGGCCTTCTGCCGCAAGCGCGACGCCATCGCCACCGAACAGGAGCGACTCAAATCGACCTGGGTCAATCCCAAGATCACCCCGGCCGAGGCATGCCTGCGCGTGCTCGGCAAGGCCATCGAGCACGAGTACAACCTGTTTGAATTGCTACGCCGGCCGGAAGTCACCTACGCCAATCTGATGACCCTGCCCGGTGCCGTCGATGCCGAACATCCCGCCCAGAACGACCCGCTGGTCGTCGAGCAACTGGAAATATCGGCCAAGTACCAGGGCTACATCGACCGCCAGAGTGAGGAAGTGGCCCGCTCCGCCAGCTACGAGAACACGGCGCTGCCGGCCGATCTCGACTACGGCGCGGTGGCCGGCCTGTCCAACGAGGTCAAGCAGAAACTCGGCCTCTGCAAGCCGCAGACCATCGGCCAGGCCTCGCGCATCCAAGGCGTCACGCCGGCGGCGATTTCCTTGCTGCTGATCCACCTCAAACGCTTCAGCCTGTCGCAAGCGGCATGAGCACGAACAGCCTGTCCGCCGGCTTGGCCACCCTCGGCCTCAACCTGCCCGCAGCAGCGCAGCAACAGTTGCTCGCCTTCCGCGACCTGCTGCTGAAATGGAACAAGACCTACAACCTGACCGCCCTGCGCGATCCGGAACAGGCCATCGCACACCATCTGCTCGATTCGCTGGCCATCCTGCCGCAGGTCGGCGCCGGACCGCTGCTCGACGTCGGCAGCGGCGGCGGCCTGCCCGGCATCCCGCTAGCCATCGCCCGGCCGGAACTGGCGGTAAGCATGGTCGACACGGTGCAGAAGAAAGCCAGCTTCCTGCAACAGGTTGCCATTGAACTCGGGCTGAAGAATGTCGCCACCCACCATGCCCGAGTCGAGGACCTGTGCGGCCAGTACGCGCAGATCAGTTCGCGCGCTTTTGCCGAACTCAAGCTTTTCGTCAAGCTGACCCGCCATTTGCTCGCCCCGGGCGGTCATTGGCTGGCCATGAAGGGCGTCCGCCCGGATGCCGAAATCGCCGCCCTACCGGCCGACATCGCCGTCGAGGCGGTGCTGCCGTTGCATGTGCCGGGGCTAAACGCCGAACGTCATTTGATCATCCTGAAAGCGGGCTCATGAAAGTACTCGCCATCACCAACCAGAAAGGCGGCGTCGGCAAGACAACCACCGCCGTCAACCTGGCCGCCTCGCTGGCCGTCGAAGGCAAACGCGTGCTGCTGATCGACATGGACCCCCAGGGCAACGCCACCACCGGTTCGGGCATCACCAAGAAGGAAGCGCTGCCCACCGTCTACCAGTTGCTGATCGGCGCCGCCTCGCTGGACGAAGTCTGCCTGCCGACCGCTTTCGACTTCGACATCCTGCCCGCCAACCGCGAGCTGGCCGGTGCCGAAGTCGAGCTGATCGAACTCGAGCAGCGCGAATACCGCCTCAAGAACGCCCTGCAGAACAACCGCGAGCGCTACGATTTCGTACTCATCGACTGCCCGCCGGCGCTCAACATGCTGACCGTCAACGGCCTGGTCGCCGCCGATTCGGTGCTGATTCCGATGCAGTGCGAGTATTACGCGCTGGAAGGGCTGTCAGATCTGGTCGAGACGCTGCGCAAGGTGCGCGCCCACCTCAATTCGCGGCTCGAGATCGAGGGCTTGCTGCGGACCATGTACAACAGTCAGAGCACGTTGACGCAGCAGGTCTCGAACGAACTGGAAAGCCATTTCGGCAACAAGGTCTACCAGACCATCGTGCCGCGCAATGTGCGGCTGGCCGAAGCGCCGTCGTATGGCAAGCCGGTCATCGCCTTTGACAAAAGCTCCAAGGGCGCGCAAGCCTACAGCGCCCTGGCCAAAGAAATTCTCGAAAGGGTCGCCTCATGATCAAGATGAAAGGACTCGGCCGCGGCCTCGACGCGCTGCTCGCCGGCAGCGACAAGCCGCAGGGTGACGAACAGCGCAACCTGCCGGTCGAGCGCCTGCGCCCCGGCAAGGACCAGCCGCGCACCCAGATGGACCAGACCTCGCTGGCCGAACTGGCGACCTCGATCCAGGCCCAGGGCATCATGCAGCCGATCCTGGTGCGCGCCGTCGACAGCACGCCGGGCGCCGAGCGCTATGAAATCGTCGCCGGCGAGCGCCGCTGGCGTGCCGCCCAGCTTGCCGGTCTGACTGAAGTGCCGGTCCTGGTGCGTTGCATCCCCGACGAACAGGCGCTGGCCATGGCGCTGATCGAGAACATTCAGCGCGAAAATCTGAATCCGCTCGAAGAAGCCCAGGGGCTGCAGCGCCTGGTCGACGAATTCGGCCTGACCCACCAGCAGGCGGCCGACGCTGTCGGCCGCTCACGCCCGGCCGCCTCCAACCTGCTGCGCCTGCTGCAATTGAGCGCGCCGGTGCAGGAATTGCTGCTGGCCGGCAAGCTCGACATGGGCCACGCCCGCGCCCTGCTGCCGCTGCCCAGCGCGCAACAGGTCGCCGTGGCCCGGCGCATCGTGCAGAAAGGCCTGTCGGTACGCGAGGCTGAACGTCTGGTCCAGCACATCCTCAATCCGCCGAAAACAGCCGCCGCCCAGCCGCAGGACCGCGATCTGCTGCGCCTGCAGGAGGAACTTTCCGACGTCGTCGGCGCCACCGTGGCCATCCGCAGCAACAAGAAGGGAGCCGGCAAGATCACCATCGAATTCGGCGACCTCGAACAGCTCGAAGGTATCCTTGGTAGGTTGCGTTAAGCCGCAAGGGGTTGTTCAGAGTTTCCCCAAGGGGAAAACCCCCTACTTTTCATTGACGTAAAAACATACAGTCTTGTATGATTTAGGTCTTTGTGGCACGTCCGGTCAACGATTGCAAGGCACCATGTTCAAGGCGATTCATCTCCAATTGGGTGCAGCAGTAATAACAGCAATCGGGGCTGGCGCGATCGTTGGAACGCGGGGGTTTGTTTCGGTGGGGTTGGCGGCATTGGCCGGCATACTGCCCAATCTTTTCTTCGCCATTCGACTGACGATGATGGCTAGTCGCCCCGGCGCTTCGTACGCGGCGAATTTCTTCATCGGCGAGTTCCTGAAGATCGGCGCCACGATTGGATTACTGGCAATCGCCATCAAGGGGTATCCCGAGATGCACTGGCCCAGCTTGCTGATCGGCTTTGCGATTGTTTTGCATGCAGGTTTTATAGCGTTCTGGAAGAAACCCTGATTATGTCTACCGCAGGCCACGAAACAGCAGCAAACGCGCCGACCGCCGGCGAATACATCGTTCACCACCTGACGCAATGGAACACCAGCGGCCATGCGCAGAAGGACATCATCGACTTCAGCATCATCAACATCGACACGATGATCTTTTCCGTGCTGATGGGCGTGCTCGGCCTGTTCGTCATGTGGCGCGTCGCCAGGAGCGTCACCTCCGGCGTCCCAGGTCGCCTGCAGGCCGCGGTCGAAATCGTGCTCGAGATGGCCAACGACCAGGCCAAGGGCATCGTTCATAGCGCCGAATCGCGCAAGTTCGTCGGCCCGCTGGCGCTGACCGTGTTCGTCTGGGTCTTCCTGATGAACTCGATGGACTTCCTGCCAGTCGATCTGCTGCCGCTGCTGTGGCAGACCGTCACCGGCAACCCACACGCCTTCCTGCGCGTGGTTCCGACCGCCGACCTCAACGGCACGCTGGGCCTGTCGATCGGCGTACTGCTCATCTGCCTGTATTACAACGTCAAGATCAAGGGCTTCGGCGGCTGGGTGCACGAATTGTTCACTGCCCCGTTCGGCAGCCATCCGCTGCTCTATCCGGTCAACTTCGCGATGCAGATCATCGAATTCCTGGCCAAGACCATCTCCCACGGCATGCGACTGTTCGGCAACATGTACGCTGGCGAACTGATCTTCATGCTGATCGCGCTGATGGGCGCCGCCTGGACTGTCAGCGCCACCGGCGTGTCGCTGTTCATCGGCCATGTTCTCGCCGGTTCGGCGTGGGCCATCTTCCACATCCTGATCGTTACGCTGCAGGCTTTCATCTTCATGATGCTGACCCTGGTCTATATCGGTCAGGCACACGAAGCTCACTGATTTCGTTGTAACTTTGTAGTTTTATTTACCTTTCACTTAGCAAGGAGTTGTCATGGAACACGTTCTCGGTTTTGTTGCTCTGGCTGCCGGCCTGATCATTGGTCTGGGCGCCATCGGTGCCTGTATCGGTATCGGCCTGATGGGCGGCAAGTACATTGAGGCATCCGCTCGCCAGCCTGAGTTGATGAACGCGCTGCAAACCAAGATGTTCCTGCTGGCCGGCCTGATCGACGCCGCCTTCCTGATCGGCGTCGGTATCGCCATGATGTTTGCCTTCGCCAACCCGTTCCAGCTCGCTTAATCGGTCCTCACCGATTCCACTTTTAGAGGACTGATACCGTGAATCTGAACGCAACGTTGTTTGCACAGCTCGTTGTGTTCTTCATTTTGGCGTGGGTCACGATGCAATTCATCTGGCCCCCCATTGTGAAGGCGCTCGACGAGCGTGCGAAGAAGATCGCGGATGGACTGGCTGCCGCCGAACGCGGCAAGCATGATCTCGAACTGGCCACCAAGCGCTCCACGGAGTCTCTCCGCGAAGGCAAGGAAAAGGCTGCCGAACTGATCGCCAACGCCGAAAAGCGTGCCGCTCAGGTCATCGAGGAAGCGAAGGTGGCGGCCAAGGCCGAAGCCAATCGCATCGTCGCCGGCGCCAAGGCTGAAATCGACCAGGAAGCTGTCCGGGCCAAGGAACAACTACGCGAGCAAATCTCCGCGTTGGTTGTCACCGGTGCCGAGAAGATTCTGCGCCGCGAGATCAATGCCCAGGCTCATGCCGATATTCTGGCTACGATCAAACAGGATCTGTAAAGCTTATGGCTGAATCTGTCACCATCGCCCGCCCCTATGCTGAGGCCGTGTACCTCATCGCGCAGCAAGCTGGGGCCCAGGGTGTCTGGTCCGAGCGCCTCCAGCGTTTGGCCCTGATCGCCCAGGACGGGGACATGGCCGCGGTCATGGACAATCCCCAGCTCTCCGTTGAGCAAGTCGCCGATCTGTTCATCTCTTTGTCGCAAGACAAGGACGCGATCCTCGGCAACTTCATTCGTACCCTCGCAGAAAACCGGCGTCTCGTACTCCTGCCGGAGATTTCCCGGCTTTTCGATCTGGCCAGGAGCCAGGAAGAAGGGGTCAAGGAGGCGGTGGTGTATTCGGCATTTCCCATCGACGACAGCCAGGTGGCTTCCCTGCTGCAACAGTTGGAGCCCCGCTTTGGTGGCCGTCTCAGCGCCCGCGTCGAAATCGACCCGAGCCTGATTGGCGGCGTGAAAGTCGCTGTCGGTGACCAGGTGCTGGATGCTTCAGTCCGCGGCAAACTCGACGCGATGGCCGTGGCACTGAACAACTAGGAGAATTTCATGCAGTTGAATCCTTCCGAAATTTCTGAACTGATCAAGAGCAAGATCCAGAACCTGCAAGGCGCATCGGAAGTGCGCACGCAGGGCACCGTGGTTTCCGTCACCGACGGTATCTGCCGTGTGCACGGTCTGCAGGACGTCGTGCAGGGCGAAATGCTCGAATTCCCCGGCAACACCTTCGGCATGGCGCTCAACCTCGAGCGCGATTCCGTCGGCGCCGTGGTTCTTGGTGAATACGAACACATTTCCGAAGGCGATGTGGTCAAGACCACCGGCCGCATTCTGGAAGTTCCCGTCGGCCCCGAACTGCTCGGCCGCGTGGTCAACTCCCTCGGCCAGCCGATCGACGGCAAGGGTCCGATCAACGCCAAGCTGACCGACAAGATCGAAAAGGTCGCGCCGGGCGTGATTTGGCGTAAGTCCGTGTCGCAGCCGGTGCAGACCGGTCTGAAGTGCGTGGACTCCATGGTCCCCGTCGGCCGCGGCCAGCGCGAGCTGATCATTGGCGACCGCCAGACCGGCAAGACCGCCGTCGCTGTCGACACCATCATCAACCAGAAGGGCAAGAACCTCTTCTGCGTCTATGTCGCTGTCGGCCAAAAGGCTTCCACCATCGCCAACGTCGTGCGCAAGCTCGAAGAGCACGGCGCCATGGAATACACCATCGTCGTCGCTGCCTCCGCTTCCGAGTCCGCCGCGCTGCAATACATCGCGCCGTACGCCGGGTGCACCATGGGCGAGTACTTCCGCGACCGCGGCCAGGACGCCCTGATCATTTACGACGACTTGACCAAGCAAGCCTGGGGTTACCGTCAGGTTTCCCTGCTGCTGCGCCGTCCGCCGGGCCGTGAAGCCTACCCGGGCGACGTGTTCTATCTTCACTCCCGTCTGCTCGAGCGTGCCGCTCGTGTTTCCGAGGAGTGGGTCGAGCGCTTCACCAATGGCGAAATCAAAGGCAAGACCGGTTCGCTGACCGCGCTGCCGGTGATCGAAACCCAGGCCGGCGACGTGTCCGCCTTCGTTCCGACCAACGTCATCTCGATTACCGACGGCCAGATCTTCCTGGAAACCGACCTGTTCAACGCCGGTATCCGCCCTGCCATCAACGCCGGTATCTCCGTGTCCCGCGTCGGTGGCGCCGCCCAGACCAAGATCATCAAGAAGCTCGGCGGCGGCGTCCGTCTGGCCCTGGCCCAGTATCGAGAACTGGCTGCCTTCGCGCAGTTTGCTTCCGACCTCGACGAAGCGACCCGCAAGCAGCTCGAGCGCGGCCGCCTGGTGACCGAGTTGATGAAGCAGCCGCAATACGCTCCGATGAGCATTTCCGAAATGGCCGTCACGCTGTACGCGGCCGACAAGGGCTACTTCGACGACGTCGAGGTCAAGCGCGCTCTGGAATGCGAAAAGGCCATGATCAGCTACCTCAAGGCCAACTGCGCCGACGTCATGAACACCATGGAGTCGACCGCCGACCTGAGCGCCGATAGCGAGAAGGCACTGGCTGCCGGCATCCAGGCTTTCAAGAGCAGCTGGGCCTGATCTAGGAGAACGCCATGCCTAGCGGCAAGGAAATTCGCAACAAGATCAAGAGCGTCGAAAACACGCGCAAGATCACCAAGGCCATGGAGATGGTGGCCGCATCCAAGATGCGCAAGGCGCAGGATCGGATGCGGGCCGCCCGTCCCTACGGCGAGAAGATCCGGCGCGTCGCGGCACACCTGTCGCACGCCCTGACCGAGTACAAGCACCCGTTCCTGATCAATCGCGAAGTCAAGACCGTCGGTCTGATTCTCGTGACGTCGGACAAGGGCCTGTGCGGCGGCCTGAACTCGAACATCCTGCGCCTCACCATCGGTAAGGTGAAGGAGTTCGAGGCGCAGGGCAAGAAGTTCCAGGCTACCTGTATCGGCAACAAAGGCCTCGGCTTCATGCAACGAGCCGGCGCCAAGGTCGTGTCGCAGGTCACCTCGCTGGGCGACACGCCGCGCCTGGAAAAACTGATCGGGCCGGTCAAGGTCCAACTCGACGCGTACATGAACGGCGAGATCGACGCGCTGTATATCGGCTACACCCGCTTCATCAACACGATGAAGCAGGAGCCGGTGTTCGAGCAATTGCTGCCCTTGTCGGACGACGCTGTCGGTTCCGGCAAGGCTCGCTGGGACTACGTCTACGAACCCGATGCCAAGACGGTGATCGACGAACTGCTGCTGCGTTACGTCGAGGCGCTGATCTACCAGGCCGTAGCCGAGAACATGGCTTCCGAGCAATCGGCCCGGATGGTCGCCATGAAGTCCGCCTCCGACAACGCCAAGAGCGTCATCGGCGAACTCAAGCTGGTTTACAACAAGGCCCGTCAAGCCGCGATTACCAAGGAACTCTCGGAAATCGTCGGCGGCGCCGCCGCGGTGTGACGCGTAGATTTTTAATTTTGGGGATTTGAATATGAGTCAAGGTTCAATCGTTCAGTGCATCGGCGCCGTGGTGGACATCCACTTCCCGCGCGACGCCATGCCGAAGGTCTACGACGCCCTCAAGCTCGACGCTTCCGAAGCGAACGGCATGGCGGAAGAAGGCCTAACCTTCGAAGTACAGCAACAGTTGGGTGACGGTATCGTCCGTACCATCGCCATGGGTTCCTCCGACGGCCTGCGCCGCGGCATGAAGGTCAACAATACCGGAGCCGCCATCTCAGTACCGGTCGGCTTGGGTACCCTGGGCCGCATCATGGACGTGCTCGGTCGCCCGATCGACGAAGCCGGCCCGATCGATACCGCGGAAACCCGTCCGATCCACGCCCCGGCGCCGAAGTTCGACGAATTGTCGTCCTCGGTCGACCTGCTGGAAACCGGTATCAAGGTGATCGACCTGATCTGCCCGTTCGCCAAGGGCGGCAAAGTCGGCCTGTTCGGCGGTGCCGGCGTCGGCAAGACCGTCAACATGATGGAACTGATCAACAACATCGCCAAGCAGCACTCGGGTCTGTCGGTGTTCGCTGGCGTCGGTGAGCGTACCCGCGAGGGCAACGACTTCTACCACGAAATGAAGGACTCCAACGTTCTCGACAAGGTGGCGATGGTCTTTGGTCAGATGAACGAACCGCCGGGCAACCGCCTGCGCGTGGCGCTGACCGGCCTGACCATGGCCGAGCGTTTCCGTGACGACGGTCGTGACATCCTGCTGTTCATCGACAACATCTACCGTTACACCCTGGCCGGTACCGAAGTCTCCGCGCTGCTCGGCCGGATGCCTTCTGCCGTCGGCTACCAGCCGACGCTGGCCGAGGAAATGGGCCGTCTGCAGGAACGCATCACCTCGACCAAGGTTGGCTCGATCACCTCGATCCAGGCTGTCTACGTGCCTGCCGATGACTTGACCGACCCGTCTCCGGCCACCACCTTCCAGCACTTGGATTCGACCGTCGTGTTGTCGCGCGATATCGCCGCCCTGGGTATCTACCCGGCCGTCGACCCGCTCGACTCCACCTCGCGTCAGCTCGACCCGCAGATCGTCGGCGAAGAGCACTACCAAATCGCCCGCGGCGTGCAGCAAACTCTGCAACGCTACAAGGAACTGCGCGACATCATCGCCATTCTGGGTATGGACGAACTGTCGCCGGAAGACAAACTGGCCGTGTCCCGCGCCCGTAAGATCCAGCGTTTCCTGTCGCAGCCTTTCCACGTGGCCGAAGTGTTCACCGGCTCGCCGGGCAAGTTCGTCTCCCTCAAGGACACGATCAAGGGCTTCAAGGGCATCTGCGCTGGCGAATACGATCACCTGCCGGAACAGGCGTTCTACATGGTCGGCGGCATCGAGGAAGTCATCGAGAAGGCCAAGACGCTGCAGTAATGCGGCTTCAGCATAGGAGCCAGCGATGGTTATGACTGTTCATTGTGATGTCGTCAGCGCCGAAGAGTCGATCTTCTCCGGTCTGGTGGAAATGGCGGTGTTTCCCGGCGAAGCTGGGGAACTCGGGGTTCTGCCCAAGCACACGCCCCTGCTCACGCGCATCAAGCCCGGCACTATCCGTCTGAAGGTACCGGATCAAGGTGATTTCGAGCTGGTCTATGTCTCCGGCGGCATGCTGGAAGTCCAGCCGGACATGATCACGGTGCTCGCCGACACGGCGATCCGTGCCCGTGACCTGGACGAAGCCAAGGCACTGGAAGCCAAGAAGCGTGCCGAGGAGGCTCTCGCCAACCGGCAGGCCAAGATGGACTACGCCGCGGCGGAAGCCGAGCTGGCGCAAGCCATTGCCCAGCTTCAGGCCATTCAGCGCCTGCGCAAGCATACGCACTGAGCACATCCCTCGGGAACCCAAAAAGGGCAGCTACGGCTGCCCTTTTTCTATGGCCGCATGGGTTAAACCGCAGGTAGTTTGGAGCGACGCGCCTTAAAGGCGCTGGAGACGCTTTTCGAGGCGGGCGAGGTCGTCGCGCAGAACATCGACCGCCGTGGCGAAAGCGGCAATGTCCTCCTTGCCGGCCAGCAAGCCGCTTTCGTTGCTGGCGTATTCGGCAACATTGGCGGCCAGCCGGTGCGCACTTTCACCGACCTCGCCGGCAAAGCGGCTGCCGAGTCGGACTAGGCGGCGGGCCGGGATGTCGCCGACCCAGCGTGCCAAGTCCTCCTCGACGTCCCAGCGCAGATTACGGAAAACGAAAGCCAACGCCTCGGCAACATCGGCGGCACCGCTCAGGCGCACGCCAGCGAACAAGCTGGAACGGTCGAGCAACAGGCGCACTGGCGTATCGGCTGGCAAGGTCAGCGTCACTGCCGCCGGCGCACCGCCCTCCATCGGCACCAGCAAACCATGCTCGTCGATGCGCAGCCCCAAGACCAACGGCCCACCCTCGATGCGCACCCCGGTACCGACGAACGGCCGCAGGCGCTCGCGCGCCCAGCTTTCCTTGGCCAGCAGGTGGTTCAGCGCCGCAACCGGCAGTGTCTGCAAGCCCGCCATGACCGGTTCAGAACTTGTAGCCGCGGTGCAGGGCAACAACGCCAAGGGCGAGATTGAAATACTCGACCTTTTCCAGGCCGACGTTTTCCATCATCGCCTTCAACTCTTCCTGGCCCGGATGCACGCGGATCGATTCGGACAGGTAGCGGTAGCTGTCGGCGTCCCGAGTAATCAGTTGGCCAATGCGCGGGATGACCTTGAAGGAATAGAAATCGTAGAGCGGCGCCAGCGGCTTCCAGACCTGCGAGAACTCCAGCACCAGCAGCCGGCCGCCCGGACGCAAGACGCGGCGCATCTCGGCCAGCGCCCCGTCCTTGTGGGTCATGTTGCGCAGACCGAAGGCGACGGTGACGCAGTCGAACCAATCGTCGGGGAAGGGCAGCTTCTCGGCGTCGCATTGCGCCACCGGCAGCATGTAGCCCTTGTCGATCAGGCGATCGCGGCCGTGGGCCAGCATCGCGTTGTTGATGTCGGTCAGCCAGACCTGGCCGCTCGGACCAACCTTCCTGGCGAAAGCCAGCGACAGGTCACCAGTGCCACCGGCCACGTCGAGCACGCGCGAACCTTCGCGGACGCCACTGCGCTGGATGGTGAAGGCCTTCCAGAAGCGGTGCAGACCGCCCGACATCAGGTCGTTCATCAGGTCGTAACGGCTGGCCACCGAGTCGAAAACATCGGCGACCCGACGGGCCTTTTCCTGCTCGGCCACCGTCTCGTAGCCAAAATGTGTGGTTTTGTCGCTCATGATCTCAGTGATGGTGACCGCAGGCACGGCCGCCGGCCGGACGCGAAGTGGTGTCGATGTCGCGGGACAGTCCCTGACGCTCGATCTGGTTCAGGTATTCGGCCCACAATGTTTCCCGGTGCGTGGCCAGGTTGTACAGCATGTCCCAGGAATACAGGCCGCTGTCGTGACCATCGGAATAGACGAAGCGCAGCGCGTAGGTCCCGACCGGCTCGATGCGCTCGATCCCGACGCCACGTTTGCCGGTTTGCAGCGTTTCCTGGCCCGGCCCGTGGCCACGAGCCTCGGCCGACGGGGTGAAGACGCGCAGATATTCGAAATCGAGCAAAAAGCGCTGTCCGTCCGCGTAGGCCAGCTCAAGGCGGCGCGACTTCTGGTGCAGCGTGATTTCGGTGGGTATCGGCGGTTCCCGATCAATGCCGGCCATGGGATGTCCTCACGAGAAGGGCGCTAGTTTACCGCACTCGCCGGTCCCCGCTGCAAGCTGGTTCAAAGTGCCTGGTAGCTGATCCGTTCGAAGTCGCTGCCGCGTTGGACGACATGCAGCATGCGCAATTGCCAGGTCTTGTCGCCTTGGCAAACTTCGAGCGCCCGGCCGGCGCGGTAGGTACCGGCCGGCGCGACCAGCGATGCCTCCTCGCCAATGGCCGGCAATGCCGGCAACAGGAAGCCGCGCCCATAGCGCTCAACCGCGCCGCGCTCTGCCAACGGGCGGATGCCGGCTGCCAGCGGTGCGCCGGGCAGCATGGACAGCCCGGCGAGCAGGCCGCCGGCTTCTTCCTGCATCAGCCAGACGACCTGAGCCAGCAAATAGGCCTTGCCGTCGTGCGGACAGACTGCCACCAGTTGCCCCTGGAGCATTTTCTGACCAACACAACTGCGGCCCAGGCGGAAGCCCTTGGCCGAATGGTTGAGCACCACCCATTCATCGACGCCATAACTGACCTGCGGACGGATATTCAGTGCTTGGCCCGGCGACACCTGCTCGCGGAAGGTAAACAATGCATCGAACTCGTTGCGCGAATAGACGCTAGCCGCATCCGGCTGGATGAATTCGACACCGCCGACGAAGTAGTGCATCGCCTCGAAACCGCTGGCAACACGGGCAACGCCGGTGCTCGGAAAGCGGCGGAACTGGCGCGGCGATGCTTGCTGGGCCCATGGCCGGAGCAGTTGCTCGAGCAGCGGCAGCACGTGGCCGGCGGTCTCCTCGCCGAGGCCGAGCTGGCTAGGCGTGATGCGCTGGTGCAACTGAACCAGCACGTGGTTGATCTGAAAACCAAGCCGGGTCGTGTCGAAACGGCGCGCGTCCGGCCCCAGCGTTTCGCTGGCGGCGCTCGGATGCAGTGCCGCGTCCTGCATCAGCTCGACGACATAGGGTGGCACCACGAACTCGTCGTCGAGGCGGTGGATGGAAACCAGCGACGCCCAACTGGTCGCCCAGCGGTGGATCAGGTTGAGATCGCGGATGCTGTGGTTGTACGGGCTGGCGACTTCGATCAGCATCAACGCAACGTAGGCGGCGGCACAGTGCGAGAGCTGCAGGCCGTTCTCCAGCGCATCGCGCACTGGCAAGCAGGCGATGCCCCACTCCTCGGCGGTTTCGTAATAGCCGTGCAGTTCCAGCCAGAGGCCCGGCGGCAGTTCGCGGCGGGCGCGGAAATGTTCGAGGATGATCATCCCCGTGTAGTACAGGCAGCGGTGCAGAATGGTCGCCATCCGCGCGCAGTATTCCGGGCTGGCGGTGTCCGGTGGCTCAAGACGGGCACACAGGGCGTAGGCCTTGGCCATCTTGCCCCAGGCCGCCAGCACCTGGCGGAAATGGCCATCCTCCTCGGCGGCCAGTGGCAGCGGCTTACCGTGGTAACGCCGCGCCAGTTCCTCGGCAACGGCGTGCAGCGGCGCCCGCGCCTGCTCAACCAGGCCGAATAACA
This sequence comes from Azonexus sp., assembly GCA_031274715.1. Classification (GTDB taxonomy): domain Bacteria; phylum Pseudomonadota; class Gammaproteobacteria; order Burkholderiales; family Rhodocyclaceae; genus Azonexus. The sequence goes on from JAISPT010000047.1 coordinate 86,745, forward strand.
CCGCTGGCGCCGGCGGCTGGCGCATCAAGGCGTCGAGAAAGCGCGCCAGTTGTTCTCCGGCGAGGGCCGGATTGGTCAGCGGCAAGCGAACCAAATAAGCGTTGCCGGCAGCCAGATCGGAGAAAAATAGAGGAACGCTATCGACTGGGGCACTCATAGCGACACCTCCGGCACGCTACCCAGCACCCGCTGCAGTGCCTGCGCCAAAACGTCGTCGCCGACTGGCGGCCGCGCCATTGCTTGTTCGTTATGCACCTGGCCCCAGATCGGCTCCGGAAAGTGGCGGTCGCCAACCCAACGCGGAATGACGTGCCAGTGCAGATGCGGCACTACGTTGCCCAAACTGGCCAGATTGATCTTGTCCGGGGCGAACAGCTCGCGAACCACTGCTTCAACGGCAAAGACGACCTCCATCAGGCCGCGCCGCTGGACCGGCGGCAGATCGCCCATCTCGCGCACATGGGCATTCCAGACGACGCGGCAGAAGCCGGGATAATGCGGCTCGGCGACGCGCACCACGCGGCATTCGGCGGACTGCCAGAGAACGGCGCCGCCGGGATGCGAGCACAATTCGCAGTTTGCTTCGGCACGACTCACTTCAACACGCCCAGGCATGAAGCTGTTTCCTCTCGGCAGGGATCGCGCCAGCGGTGGCCGGCGCTCAAGGAATTATCCACATTCCGCGAGCTTACAACAGCACGCGCTCGATGCCCCCGCTGTTGGCCTGGCTCACATAATCCGCCATCCAGTTGGCACCGAGCAGGTGCCTGGCCAGCTCGACGACGATGTAGTCGGCCTGCGTGCCGGCATCGTCGTCGTAGCGCGACAGACCCTGCAGGCAGGCCGGGCAGGAGGTCAGGATCTTGACCGCGCCGGCGAAACCATCGGCGCGCAGCTTGGCCGCGCCGCTCTCGATCTCCTGCTGCTTGCGGAACTTGACCTGGGTGGCGACATCCGGCCGCGCATAGGCGAAGGAGCCGGCATCGCCGCAGCAGCGGTCGGACAGCGGCACCTCCTGGCCCATCAGCGTCTGAGTCACGGCCAACGGCGCGTAAGCCTTCATCGGCGTGTGGCAGGGATCGTGGTACAGGTAGCGGGCACCGCTGACACCGTCGAGCTTGACACCCTTTTCCATCAGGTATTCGTGGATGTCGAGCAGGCGGCAGCCGGGGAAGATCTTGTCGAACTGGTATTCCAGCAACTGGTCCATGCAGGTGCCGCAGGAGACGATCACGGTCTTGATGTCGAGATAGTTCAGCGTGGTGGCCAGGCGGTGGAACAGCACGCGGTTGTCGGTGGTGATTTTCTGGCCTTTGTCTTTGTCGCCGGAGGCACTCTGCGGATAGCCGCAACACAAGTAGCCGGGCGGCAGCACGGTAGTGGCGCCGATCTCGTAGAGCATCGCTTGCGTCGCCAGGCCGACCTGCGAGAACAGGCGTTCGGAACCGCAGCCGGGGAAGTAGAAGACAGCATCCGATTCTTCGGTCGTCTTCTGCGGATTGCGGATCACCGGAATGACTCCGTTATCTTCGATGTCGAGCAAGGCGCGCGCGGTGCGCTTGGGCAGGTTGCCCGGCATCGGCCGGTTGAGGAAATGAATGACCTGCGTTTTGACCGTCGGCGCGCCGAGCGTCGCCGGCGGGTGGACACGCGTCTCGCGGACCAGGCCGACAGCCTTGACCGCCTTGTACGCCAAGCGCTGGGCCTTGAAGCCGAACCCCATCATCACGCCACGCATCAGCTTGATGGTGGCCGGGTCCTTCAGATTCAGGAAGGTCATTGCCGCCACCGTGCCAGGGCTGAAGCGTTTTTTACCCTGCTGGCGCAGGAAGTTGCGCATGGCCACCGAGACGTCGCCAAAGTCGATGTCGACCGGGCAGGGTTTGACGCAGCGATGGCAGACCGTGCAGTGGTCGGCGACATCGTTGAACTCGTCGAAATGCTTCAGCGAGATGCCGCGCCGGGTCTGCTCCTCGTACAGGAAAGCCTCGATCAGCAGCGAAGTGCCAAGAATCTTGTTGCGCGGGCTGTAGAGCAGGTTGGCCCGGGGCACGTGGGTCGAGCACACCGGCTTGCACTTGCCGCAGCGCAGGCAGTCCTTGATCGACTCGGAAATCTTGCCGATCTCCGACTGCTCCATGATCAGCGACTCGGTGCCGAGCAGCGAGAAGGAGGGCGTGTAAGCATTGTGCAGGTCGCCGCCGGGCATCAGCTTGCCCTTGTTGAAGCGGCCGTCCGGGTCGATCCGCTGCTTGTAGGCGCGGAAGGGACCGATCTCGTCCTCGGTCAGAAATTCCAGCTTGGTGATGCCGATGCCGTGCTCGCCGGAAATCACGCCGTCCAGCGCGCGGGCCAAGTGCATGATGCGTTCCACCGCCCGGTTGGCGGTTTGCAGCATCTCGTAATGGTCGGAGTTGACCGGGATATTGGTATGCACGTTGCCGTCGCCGGCGTGCATGTGCAGGGCGACGAAGACGCGGCCGCGCAACACGGCCTGCTGCACGGTGGCCATCTTCTCCGACAGCGGCCGGTAGGTAGCGCCGTTGAAGATGTTGTCGAGCGGCTCCTTCAGCTCGCTTTTCCACGAGGCGCGTACGGAATAATCCTGCAGGCGGTGGAAGAGGGTGGGGTTGGCGGCGCGGTTGGTCAGTTCGCCAGCGACGATGTCGAACTCGGCGAAGCGCTGCTCGGCCTCAGCCAGCGGCAGGTCGAGGTTATCGAGCAGCCACTGCCAGCGGGCGCGCACGTCGGCGATGTGCTCCAGCGCCCGTTCGCGCCGGTCGCCAATGAGCACCTCTTTGTCCAGCTTGGTGTCGGCGCTATTGACCGGCAGATCGCCCTGGAAGAAAGGCGTCAGCGCGTCGCACAGTTCCAGCTTGTTCTGAATCGACAGCTCGATATTGATGCGCTCGATACCGTCGCAGTAGTCGCCCATGCGCGGCAGCGGAATAACCACATCCTCGTTCACCTTGAAAGCGTTGGTGTGCTTGGAGATGGCGGCAGTGCGCGAGCGGTCCAGCCAGAATTTCTTGCGCGTTTCTGGCGTGATCGCGATGAAACCCTCGGCGCCGCGCACGTTGGTCATCTTGACCACGTCGGAAGTGGCCTGCATCACGGCCTCCTCGTCGTGGCCGACGATGTCGCCGATCAGCACCATCTTTGGCCGGCCGTGACGCTTGGCCTTGGTGGCGTAGCCGACGGCTTTCACATAGCGCTCGTCGAGGTGCTCCAGGCCGGCCAGTTGCACGCCGGCCCGGTGGCCTTCGCCGCCCGGCTTGAAATAATCGGTGATCTCGACGATGGAGGGAACGGCCTCGCGCACCTGGCCAAAGAACTCCAGGCAGACGGTGCGCGTGACCGGCGGCATCTTGTGCAGCACCCAGCGAGCGGCAACGATAATGCCGTCGGTACCTTCCTTCTGCACGCCCGGCACGCCACCGAGGAACTTGTCGGTCACGTCCTTGCCCAGCCCGGTCTTGCGGCAGGCGGCGCCGGGCAGGGTCAAGATTTCTTCCTTGAGCAGCTTCCTGCCGCTGGCGTCGAAACGCTTGAGGCGGAACTCGACCTTCTCCTGCTCGTGAATCTTGCCGAAGTTGTGGTTCAGCCGCTCGACCTCCAGCCAATTGCCATCCGGGTCGACCATCTTCCACCAGGCCAGGTTGTCGAGCGCGGTACCCCACAGCACGGCTTTCTTGCCACCGGCATTCATGGCGATGTTGCCGCCAATACAGGAAGCACTGGCCGAGGTCGGGTCCACGGCGAAAACGCGGCCGGCAGCGCTGGCAGCCTCGGCAACGCGCTCGGTGACGACGCCGACGCTGGTGCGGATGGTGGCGTAGGGCTGGCTCATTGGCCCGTTGGAGCCGGGCAGGACGATTTCCTCCACCGGGCCGATATCGATCAATTTTTCAGTATTGATGACGACCGATAGCGGCGACAACGGCACGGCGCCGCCGGTATAGCCGGTACCGCCACCACGCGGAATGATGGTCAGGCCCAGCTCGATGCAGCTTTTCACCAGCGGGCCGATCTCCTCTTCCGTATCCGGGTAGAGGACGACGAAGGGATACTCGACGCGCCAGTCGGTCGCGTCGGTGACATGCGAGACACGGGCCAAGCCGTCGAAGGCGATGTTGTCGCGGCGGGTATGCCGGCCCAGCGTCTTCAAGGTCTTGCGGCGCAGATCGAAGGTTTCGCGAAAGTGCGCCGCGAAGCGGTCCACCGCCAGGTGGGCCGCCTCGACCAGAAGCCGGACCTTGGCCGAGCGCGCGGGGTCGTCCTGCTGGCGCTCGATGCGGCGCTTCTCGACTTCCCGCAGGCGGTGGCGCAGAGCGTCGACCAGCGCATCGCGGCGCTCGCGGTTGTCGAGCAGGTCATCTTCCAGATAGGGGTTGCGCTGCACCACCCAGATGTCACCCAGCACCTCGTAGAGCATGCGCGCCGAGCGGCCGGTGATGCGCTCGCCGCGCAGTTTGTCGAGAATCGCCCAGTTATCGGGGCCGAGCAGGCGGATGACGATCTCGCGATCGGAGAACGAGGTGTAGTTGTACGGAATCTCGCGCAACCGGTAGGGGGGCGGGTTTTCGCGAACGATTTCTGAGGCCATTTGCATTGCGCTTCCTGGTTGTGTGCCATGCGGCAACCGCGTGGGGGCCAGTCATTTTACCGGCCACGGCGAGTGGATGCAGCAGGGAATAAGCTTGCCCCTGAGAAACCTAAGGAATACCTTTCTCAAGGGTAAAGTCGGTCAGGATTTTCGCAGCAAATTGCGATAGTATCCTGGCCGCTTTGCTTGGCGTTCTTCCGGAGGGAGTACGGTTTGACTGTGTGGTCTGTGTTGTGCGATTTCGATGGAACCATCTCGACGGGAGATGTCACCGATACCTTGCTGGAAGCGTTCGGCAAGCCGGGCTGGCAGGAACTTGAGGCCGAGTGGCGCGCCGGCCGCATTGGTTCCCGCGTGTGCATGCAGCAGCAGATTGCCTGCCTCGATGCTTCAAAGGAAGAACTCGATGAAGCCATTGACGCCATTGGCGTAGACGAAGCCTTCGCGGCGTTTGTTGATGCCGTCTGCGCGCGTGGATGGGATTTGTCCATCGTCAGTGATGGGCTTGATTACGCCATCGAGCGCATCCTGCACCGGCACCGTTTGCCCGCACTACCGTTCTACGCCAATCGCCTCGTGCAGACCGACGGTCGGACCTGGCGGCTCGATTCTCCTTACGCGAACGAGTTGTGCCGCTCGGCTTCCGGCATGTGCAAATGCGCTTTCGCGTGCCGGGCGCAGGCAGCGGGCAATAAAGTATTGATGATCGGCGATGGCCGTTCCGATTTTTGCGTCGCGGGCAGCGCAGATTGGGTATTTGCCAAAGGCAGTCTCATCACGCATTGCTTCGACAAACGTCTGCCCCACGTTCCTATTTCCGGGTTTGATGATGCTTTGCGCATGATTCCCGCGCTGGCCGAAGCTGAACCTTCCCTGCTTGTTTGATTTTCCCTGGAGTTACACCGACCATGGATGAAGCAGCCTTGCTGGCCGATGAGGCCCGCTATTGCTCGTTTGGCGACACCGTTCATTATTCCGACCCGAAGATTTTTACCCGCTGTGAAGGCAGCTATCTGTACGACGGCGAGGGCACACCCTTTCTCGATCTGCAAATGTGGTATTCGGCCGTCAATTTCGGCTATGCCAATCCGCGCCTGGATGCCGTGCTCAAGCAACAAATCGACACATTGCCGCAGGTCGCGAGCCAGTATCTGCATCCCACCAAGATCGAACTGGCGAAGATAATCGCGCAGGACGCGAAGAAAAAATGGGGCCTTGACGGGCGCATTCATTTCAACGTCGGCGGTTCGCAATCCATCGACGATTCGTTGAAACTCGTGCGCAACGCCAGTCAGGGCAGGAGCCTGATGTTTGCGTTCGAGGGGGGATACCACGGCCGCACGCTGGGCGCCTCGGCCATCACGTCGAGCTATCGCTATCGCCGCCGCTATGGGCATTTCGGGGATCGTGCGTATTTCGTTCCTTTCCCTTATCACTTCCGCGGTCCCAAAGGGATGAGCAAGGAAGAGTACGGCGAGCATTGCGTGCAGCACTTCGAGCGCCTGTTCGAGTCGGAATACAACGGCGTGTGGGATCCGAAGGTGGGACAGTCGGAGTACGCTGCCTTTTATGTCGAGCCGATTCAGGGCACGGGAGGCTATGTCATTCCGCCGCCCAACTTCTTCAAGGGACTCAAGCGTGTCCTGGACAAGTACGGCATCCTGCTCGTGGTCGATGAAATCCAGATGGGATTTTTCCGTACCGGCAAACTCTGGTCGATCGAGCACTTTGGCGTGACGCCGGATGTGCTGGTCTTCGGCAAAGCGTTGACCAACGGACTGAATCCGCTGGCCGGTCTATGGGCACGCGAAGAACTCATCAACCCGCAGGTTTTCCCGCCCGGATCGACGCATTCGACGTTTGCCTCCAATCCCCTGGGTACGGCGGTGGGCCTGGAGACGATGCGGATGCTGGCCGAGACGGATTACGAGACTATGGTCATGGGCAAGGGTGAGCTTTTTCTCGCCGGCCTGCGCGACCTGCAAAAGCGTCATCCGGAAATCGGCAATGTCGATGGTCTAGGTCTCGCCCTACGCGCCGAGATTTGCGAGGCCGACGGTTTCACGCCCAACAAGCGCCTGCTCGACAAGATGGTGGATATCGGCCTGGCGGGCGGACTGGAACACAAGGGCAAACGGACGGGCCTGGTGCTGGACGTCGGCGGCTACCACAAGAACGTCATTACTTTCGCGCCTTCGCTGCACATCACCGAGGAGGAAATCAACCTGGCGATGGTATTGCTCGATCAACTCCTTACACGCGCCAAGCGGGGATGATCGTCAGCGCGGGGGGACGGGCTATTCGGGCTTTTCCCTCATGGCCGCACGCGTAACGATACGGCTGAAGAAATCCACCGAACGCTCGACCAGGGTGCCCTTTTCCTGGTCTAGCGTCACCATGTGGTAACTGTTGGCGAGAATGACCGTTTCGACCGGTCCGCGCAGGTGGCGTTCGATGAGATGCACGTTGCGCAGGCTGGCAACATCGTCTTCGCGAGCGTGGACAGCGAGGGCGGGGGCATGCACACGATGCAGATTTTTTTGCACGTCGGTGGCCAGGCGATAGAACTGCTCCAGCGAGGGCCAAGGGTTGCCGGGCAGTCCGGCGGCTGCGGAATCTCCCGCGTGCATTTTGCTGGAAATCGCCTGCCGCAACCGTTCATTCTTGAGTCCGAAAGGATGGGCTTCCATGAAACATTTGCGCTGCCCGAACCCCAGACCGATGATCAGCGGAAACAGAAAGGCCAGATGTCGCCCATACCAGGGAATGCTCCAGCCGTCGTAAAAGAAGGTCGTGCCATACAGGCCCAGCCCATCGACCTTGTCGGGGTGCTCGATGGCATATTTCAGCGCCAACACAGCTCCCATCGAGAGTCCCGCCACGAAGAGATGTTTCACTTTTTGGCGCAGCACGTCGGCAGCTTGTTCGACGCTGGCGAACCAATCCTGCCAGCCCGTAGCGAGCAAATCCGCCTCGCTTCCGCAGTGTCCGGCCAGACGCACGCATTCGGCCTCAAAGCCCGCTGCCCGCAAGCCGCGCGCCACGAAGCGCAATTCGTTCGGGGTTCCTGTCAGGCCGTGAATCAATAAAACTCCGGCACTGCCGGGAGGGATTATGCGTGGAGTTACCATGGGATTTTTCTACGCGGGAGGCACCTTGTTTGGTCTACCTCTACCCCTCGTCGGAGGCCGCGTTTGTTGGAAATACGTAAAACATGAGAACAGTTTCCATTTTATCGTTAACGGTTTTCACAAACCTGTCTTATCGAGTCTGCTGAGTTCGACGCAATGAACGCTGTCACGATTGTTCTGTTATGGGTTTTCGTCCTGGCAACCGACACTTGCGGGCAACTGGCGTTCAAGGCGGCTGCCATTGAGAACAAGGAAGCAAGAGGGTGGGAATACTGGCGGCGCATGCTGCGCCGTCCGTGGATTTACGTCGGCACAGTGGCGTATATCTTCGAATTTGTCCTCTGGCTGGCGTTCATTTCGACGGTGGCGCTGGCCGAAGGCGTACTGCTAGGCATGGCCGGTACCGTCACGGTGATGGTGGGTGGGCGATTGTGGTTCAAGGAACACCTCACACGCCCACGCATCATCGGAGTCAGCCTGATACTGATCGGTGTGGCGCTGGTCGGCTTGGGGAGATGAGCACATGAGTTCACGCACCTCCATCGTCATCGGTTTTTTGGCCTTGCTCGTTTTCGACACCTTCGCGCAAGTATGTTTCAAGCTCACGGCCCTGCATGCTGCGCCGCTGACCTTCGATTTACCGTGGTTCATTCGTGCATTCACCACGCCGTGGGTGTATTGCTCGATCATCGGCTATCTTGGCGCGTTCGTGACCTGGATGGCGCTGCTGCGCTACATTCCCATCGGCCCGGCAACTGCCGCTTCGCACATCGAAGTGGTCGGAGTGATGGTGGTTTCCGTTCCTGTCTTCGGCGAAATCCTGTCCTGGATTCAATATCTTGGCGCGGCATCGATCGTGGCCGGCGTGTTTTGCTTGGCGTATGGCAGGCCAAATTACACTCTGGGAGGCACGGCAAGTAGGAGCCATTGATGCCGGAAATGCTTCCCGCAGCAGGCGTACCACGTTGGTTGACCAGCGCGGAACCCAATGCGCTGGTCGATCACTTCATGCGCCATCCGCCAGAAGGGTTCGAACCGTTCGCATGCGCCACTGGTATGCCCGGCTTCTGGACGACGTTCGATCTGCTGACCACGGCGGACGAACGGACACTGGCCATGATCGGGAAGATACCCGGCAACCGGCATCTGCGCCGCTGGCTGCAATGGCGCACCTGCTTCATGGGCAGCACCGTCAGCGAATATTGTCCGCTGCCGGATAAAGAAGCCACCTCGCTCGTCCAGGGCATATTCCAGGCATGGGAGCGAAAAACCGCCTTGTTGCTCGTCAAGGACATTCCCTGCAACGCGCCTTTTCTCTCCGAGCATGCCAACCGCTTGGCCGACCAACTCGTCGATGCCTGCAAGGCCAATGGATTTTTCATGGTCGAAGGACAGGCCCTGGCCTGGATTCCCATCGACTTTGCCGATGAAGACGCTTATCTGGCACGGCTGTCCGCCAGCCGGCGCCGCGACATTCGCCGCAAACTGCGCAGTCGTGCGGAATTGCGCGTCGAAATCGTCGCCACGGGCGATCCGTGCCTCACGCAACCGGCCCTCACGGAAGAACTCTACGCACAATACTTGGAGGTCTACAACCAGAGCACGATGCATTTCGATCTGCTGCCTCCGGATTTTTTCAGGGCGGTATTAAACGACTCCTCCCTCGAAGGGCGTCTCTTCCTGTACTACCTGAACGACAGACTCATCGGGCACAACCTGTGTTTCATTCATGACGACATGCTCGTCGACAAGACCATCGGTTTCCGTTACCCGATAGCGCGCGAGTGCAATCTGTATTTCGTGAGTTGGATGGAGAACCTTGCTTTCGCGCAGCGCGAGGGACTGCGCTACTACATCGCAGGTTGGACAGACCCCGCCGTCAAGGCTGCTCTTGGCGCGCGCTTCACCCCAACGCGCCATGCCGTTTATGTGCGCAATCCCCTGTTGCGCTCTCTTCTTCGGCGCATTGCCGGACGTTTTGAACCGGACAAGCAATGGTTCGACCACGGCTCGAATGCGCCATCGCTACCAGGTCAATGAGCGAAAACCTTCCCCCTCTCGTGCTCGATCTGGACGGTTCGCTAGGCGCGATGGAACGTTCCGACCTTGCGCGAATTGATCTCGCCGACTGGCAGGAGCGCATCCGTTTCGGATGCACGGAACGTGATTGGCAGGCGTTCTCGACGCATCTCGCAGCCCTGCTTCCCGCTGCACACGGCCCCGTGCTGATGGGCAGCGGCGACTTTCATCATGTCAGCGCCTGCCTGATCGCACGGCAGCGCCAACATGCCGGTCTGCATGTTGTCGTCTGCGACAACCACCCGGACAACATGCGCTTTCCCTTCGGTATCCACTGCGGGTCGTGGGGCGCCCACGTCGCACGCATGCCGCACGTCGCCCGTGTCGACGTCATCGGTATCTGTTCCCCGGATGTTGGCTGGACGCATGCCTGGGAAAACCACCTATGGCCGCTGTTTCGCGGACGAATCCGGTATTGGACGATCGGCGCGGAACTCGGCTGGATGCGCGCTCTCGGCCTGCGCGATGCCGCGCGCAATTTCGCCGATGCCGCAAGCCTCGTCTGTGCATTGCGGCGTGAGCTTTCCGGCACGCGCGCACCTCTGTACCTCTCCATCGACAAGGATGTCCTATGCGAGAGCGTAGCGCATACCAACTGGGACCAAGGGCGCCTGCTGCTCGATGACCTGCTCGCCATCATCGATGCTGCCGCACCGCGCATCACGGGGAGCGATATCACCGGGGAAGTATCCATTCACCGCTATCGCACCCCCTGGAAACGCTGGCTCAGCGCATTGGACAACCAGCCCGACATCGCCCCCGACGATCTGACACGCTGGCAACGCCAGCAAATCGAGGTCAATCAGGCGTTGCTGGATGCGATTACGCAGAAGGGTTCATCGGCTTCCACGGCTGATAGCGGTTAACGCTTGATCGCCAAGACAAGAACACCGCCAGCGACGAGGCCGATGCCGATCCATTCGCGCACAGATGGGCGCTCGCCAAGAAACATGAACGCAAATACCGCGACAAGGACAAGACTGAATTTGTCCACGGGAGCGACCTTTGAGGCATCTCCGATCTGCAGGGCACGGAAGTAGCACACCCACGACGCGCCCGTTGCCAGCGCCGACAGCGACAGGAACAGCAGCGTCCTCGGCGGCAACGTGCGCGGATCGGTCCATTTGCCCGCAGCCCAAACGAATGCCGCCAGAACAAAGACGATGACTACGGTACGAATCAGCGTGGCAAAGTCGGAGTCGACGCCCTGAATGCCGATCTTGGCGAAGATGGCCGTAAGCGCCGCGAAGCAGGCAGACAGGGCTGCCCAGAAGAACCAGTTGTTTGCTGCGAGCATCGTGCTTCTCCGAGGGACTGCGTGGTTTTGGTCACGGACGGCTACCTACGGCCAGCTTTTCGTCGAGATTATTGCAGATGTAGGAGCGCAACCATTCCCATACCTTCGTTCCTGGCAGCTATGGAAACAAAGAAAATCGGGTGTAATTGGGTATTATCGGGTATGGAGAGTCCAGCATGAGGGAACCCAAGCTTGCCCCCGGCCCCGACCTTGTGAAACTCATCGCCGAAATCGACGAGTTCAAAGGCCGCTGGGAGGCCCTCAAAACACTCTCGCCGGACCGCTTGAGCGCCCTGCGCAGAGTGGCCACCGTCGAGAGCGTCGGCTCCTCCACGCGTATCGAGGGAGCGAAATTATCGGATGCCGAGGTCGAGGACCTGCTCTCGCGGGCGCTCTCCATCCAATCCTTCAAGACGCGCGATGAGCAGGAAGTGGCCGGCTACGCCGAAGTGATGGACCTCGTGTTCGAGGCCCATGCCGACCTGCGCCTTACCGAAAACCATATCCGCCAACTGCACCAAACCCTGCTGCGCCACAGCGACAAGGACGAGCGCCATCGCGGTGGATACAAGACGCTCCCCAACAACGTCGTGGCCTTCGATGCGGACGGGCGGGAGACCAGCGTCGTATTCGCAACGGCCTCGCCTTTCGACACCCCACGCGAAATGGAGGCGCTGGTCGCCTGGACGCGCAAGACGCTGGACGAAGAAGCCCTGCATCCTCTGCTCATCATCGCCGTATTTATCGTGGTATTTCTGGCAATCCACCCTTTTCAGGACGGCAACGGACGGCTCTCGCGCATACTCACCACGCTTCTCTTGCTGCGAGCAGGTTACGCCTATGTACCCTACGCCTCGCTGGAACGCGCGATCGAAGAAAACAAGGATTTCTACTACAAAGCGCTACGGCGCACGCAGACGACACTCGACAGCGAAACGCCGGATTGGGAGCCTTGGGTAGGTTTCTTTCTGCGTTCCCTCAAGAAGCAGAAAGATGGCCTTGCGGCACGACTGAACCGCGAGCGGATCGCTCAAAGCAACGAGACCAGTTTGTCGGAGCTATCGCTCCAGATTCTCAAGACGCTACGGGCGAGAGAGCGGCTGACGATTGCGCAGCTTGTAGAGATCACTGGCGCAAATCGCAACGCGCTGAAAGTACGGCTGCGCGAACTGGTTGCGCAGAGGCGGGTGCGGCAATGGGGGAAGGCTCGGGCTACGTGGTATTCGCTGTGAGCAGCTCGTTACTGGGCGCAGTGGATGCGGCTCTTGAGTTCGGCCAGCCAATCGGCATACCCTTGTGGTGGCAGGGCTAGCGGGTGAGTGTGTCGTTCACGTCAGAAGCTATCGGATTGGTCGATGATTCTTGAAGCTGGAATTTGACTTCGTTTTACTCCGGCCTACGGCTGTAACCTTCCTTCAACTCGTTTGCAACATTGGTTGCATTTATATATGCAAGAAATGATCCAAAAAACATTAAAGATGAATACCCAAAAATGATGCCCACGAACAGCTTTGTTATTTCAAGTCCCGCTCCCAGCATAAACGATGAAAGGGCCAAAGCTACTATGCCCATCAGCAGTAGATAAACTGATTGAAAACGGAGTCTTATCTCATAGGCAACCGCACTATCCCTAAAACGGTCATCTTGCCGAATACCTTCGATACGCGCATGCCAAGCAGCTTTTCTAGCTTCTGATTTATTTCGCCACAACGAAAATGATTTACTGACAATTTTATCCAATGGCGATTTAAGGTATGCGGAAAGCAAGTTAATAATTACGCCGGCAAACACAACGCTTACCCACCAAGCAGGCCTAGAAAGTTCGGCAATTATCTCGTTCATCAAAGCTCCATAAATCTAGCTAAAATCGTTTGCATTACTCACTGTAGTCCTGAAGCTGGAATTCCACTTAGTTTCATTCCAGTCTACAAAGTCAGTTCTGAATATCCTAGTCGCTAATCTACCAAGGCGCGACCGAGACGGATACGCGATCCGTTACACCGTGACGTTTGGCCGCTCCCCCCGTAGAATCATCGTTTTTCCCCCATGAGTTCCCGCGATGCATCCGGATTATCTCGAAAAAGTCCTCAACGCCCAGGTTTACGATGTCGCCGTCGAAACGCCACTGGACCGGGCAGCCAACCTGTCGGCGCGGATCGGCAATACGCTTTGCCTGAAACGCGAGGATATGCAGCCGGTATTTTCCTTCAAGCTGCGTGGTGCTTACAACAAGGTGGCCAGCCTCTCGGCCGACAAGCTCAAGCGTGGTGTCATCTGCGCCTCGGCCGGTAACCACGCCCAGGGCGTGGCGCTGTCGGCGGCGCAGGTCGGCTGTCGGGCAGTCATCGTCATGCCGACCTCGACGCCGGGCATCAAGATCGAGGCGGTTCGCCAGCGCGGTGGCGAGGTCGTACTGCACGGCGATTCTTTCGATGAAGCCTACGCTCATGCGCTGGAACTGGAAAAGCACGAGAAGCTGACTTTCGTCCATCCCTTCGACGATCCCGAGGTGATCGCCGGCCAGGGCACCGTTGGCATGGAAATCCTGCGCCAGCACTCGCGCCACAATGGGCCGATTCACGCCGTGTTCTGCGCCATTGGCGGCGGCGGTCTGGCCGCCGGAGTGGCCGCTTACATCAAGCGCCTGCGCCCAAATATCAAGGTCATTGGCGTCGAAACTTTCGATGCCGACGCGATGAAGCAGTCGATCGCCGCCGGCAAGCGGGTGCGCCTGGAGCAGGTCGGCCTGTTCGCCGACGGCACCGCGGTCAAGTATGTTGGCGAAGAAACTTTCCGGCTGTGCCAGGAATATCTCGACGACATCGTGCTGGTCGACACCGACGCCATCTGCGCGGCGATCAAGGACGTTTTCGAGGACACCCGCTCGATCCTTGAGCCGGCCGGCGCGCTGGCCGTCGCCGGGGCCAAGGAATACGCCCGCCAGCACAAGCTCAAGGACAAGAATCTGATCGCAGTGACTTCCGGTGCCAACATGAATTTCGACCGTCTGCGCTTCGTCGCCGAGCGGGCCGAGTTCGGCGAGCGGCGCGAGGCGGTGTTCGCCGTGACGCTGCCGGAGAAGCCGGGCGCCTACAAGAAGTTCTTGGCGCTGCTCGGCAAACGCAACATCACCGAATTCAACTACCGCTACCACACTGGGGCCGCGGCCCATGTTTACGTCGGCGTTCAGGTGGCCGACCGCAAGGAATCGCTGAAGCTGGCCGACAGCCTGGAGAAGCACGGTTATCCGACGCTCGACTTGAGCGATGACGAGATGGCCAAGAACCACGTCCGCCACATGGTCGGCGGCCATGCCCCGGAAGTCTGCAAGAACGGCCTGCGCGAACTGATTTACCGCTTCGAGTTCCCGGAGCGGCCGGGAGCGCTGATGAACTTCCTGACCCAGATGAGCGCCGGCTGGAACATCAGCCTGTTCCACTACCGCAATCACGGCGCCGACTACGGCCGGGTACTGGTCGGCATGCAGGTGCCGCCGGACGAGATGGGCGAATTCCGCAGCTTCCTGACCAAGCTCGGCTACGCCCATTGGGACGAGAGTCAGAATCCGGCCTATCAGTTGTTCCTGGGTTAATCGTCAACGGCAATAAGAATTTTTCTTTTTCTTCTTTGTCCACCCGGGTGAGCGTTCTAGACTGCCGTCATTATCCTCGGAGAAACGACCATGAAAATCGCCAACAACGTTACCGAACTGGTCGGCAACACGCCGCTGGTCAAGCTCAACCGCATCACCGCCGGCTACGCCGCTACCGTCGTCGCCAAGCTGGAGTATTTCAACCCCGGCCACAGCGTCAAGGACCGCATCGCGGTATCGATGCTCGACGCCGCCATCGCCGCCGGCAAGATCGGTCCCGATACCGTGGTGCTGGAACCGACCTCGGGCAATACCGGCATCGGCCTGGCGATGGTCTGCGCCGCACGCGGCATCAAGGCCGCTTTCGTGATGCCGGAAACCATGAGCCGCGAGCGCAAGCTGCTGTTGCTGGCCTACGGCGCCGAATTGATTCTGACGCCGGGAGCGGAAGGCATCGGCGGCGCCATCGCCAAGGCCCAGGCACTGGCCGAGAGCGATGCAAAATATTTCATCCCGCAGCAGTTTGAAAACCCGGCCAATCCCGAGGTGCACCGCAACACCACGGCCGAGGAGGTTTGGCGCGACACCGACGGCCAGGTCGACATCTTCGTTGCCGGCGTTGGCACCGGCGGCACCGTAACCGGCGTCGGCGAAGTGCTCAAGGCGAGAAAACCCGGCGTGCGCATCATCGCCGTCGAACCCGACACCTCGCCGGTGCTCTCTGGCGGCGCCAAGGGCCCGCACTTGATCCAGGGTCTCGGCGCCGGTTTTGTTCCGAAGATACTGAATACCGCGATCTACGACGAGGTGATCCGCGTCACCAATGACGACGCCTTCGCCATCGCCCGCCGCATGGCGACGGAGGAGGGGCTGCTGGTCGGCATTTCCTCCGGCGCCGCCACCTGGGCTGCGCTGGAACTGGCACGGCGGCCGGAGAATGCCGGCAAGCTGATCGTCGTCGTGATCCCATCCTACGGCGAACGCTACCTGTCGACCGCCCTCTACCAGCACCTCGAAGTTTGAGCATTTTCGACACGCCGCTCGACCGACGCGGCACCGATTCGGTCAAATGGGGCAAGTACGCCGGCCGCGACATCCTGCCGCTGTGGGTCGCCGACATGGATTTCGCGGCGCCGCCGGCGGTGCTCGCGGCACTGCGGCGCCGCGTCGACGCCGGCGTGTTCGGCTACGGTGAGCCCTGGCCATCGCTTGAAGCCGCAGTCGTCGAGCATCTGGCCGGTGAATACGGCTGGGCCATCGACGCCGACTGGATCGTCTGGCTGCCTGGCCTGGTCAGCGGCCTGAATATCGCCTGCCGCGCCGTCGAGGGCGAGGTGCTGACGGCAACGCCGGTCTATCCATCCTTCTTGTCAGCGCCGCGCTTGGCCGGCCGGCTGCTGCGGCAAGTCGACCTGGTACGGCGTGACGGCCGCTGGCAGTGGGACATGGCCGCCCTGGCAACGGCGGCGGGCGAGGGCCCCCGGCTGTTCCTGCTCTGCCATCCGCACAATCCGGTCGGTCGCTGCTGGCAGCGTGACGAACTGCAGGCGCTGGCCAATTTCGCCGCCGAGCGCGACCTGATCGTCTGCTCGGACGAAATCCACTGCGGCCTGATCCTCGACGAAGACAAGCAGCACATTCCCTTCGCCAGCCTGTCGCCCGATGCCGCCCAGCGCAGCATCACGCTGCTCGCGCCGTCGAAGACCTTCAATATTCCCGGACTGGGCTGCGCTCTGGCGGTAATTCCCGACGCCGCGTTGCGCCACCGCTTCCGCCACGCCATGGAGGGCATCGTGCCGCACGTCAACGTGCTCGGGCTGACTGCCTGCGAGGCTGCCTACCGCGACGGCGAAGCCTGGCGGCGCGAGTTGATCGCCTACTTGGCCGGCAACCGCGACCGCGTAGCGACGGCCGTGGCCGCCTGCCCGAAGGTCAGCATGAGTCCGGTGGAGGCCACTTATCTTGCTTGGATCGACGTCCGCGGTCTCGGCCTGGCCGATCCGGCCCGGCATTTCGAGGCGCACGGCCTGGGCCTGTCGGACGGTGCCGACTTCGGCGCCCCCGGCTGGCTGCGCCTCAATTTCGGCTGCCCGCGCACCACCTTGGACGAAGCCCTGCGCCGTTTCGCCACGGCCTGCGCGGCATGAACAAAGTGGCATGAATAGCTACGCACTGGCCATCTACGCCCTGCTGGCGGCGGTAGCGCGCGCGGCGATTAATTCATCCGCCAGCACTCCTGCGCCGTGACACCGGTGCCGCTGACGCTGCGTACCGAAAGATTGTTGAGCATGAAATTGCCGCACTGGTCGCTTGCCTGAGTCGTTCCGGCAACGGGCGTGGCAACGAGGGAATAGGCCGCCGCCGTCGGGTTGGCGCCAAAGCTCAAGGTGTAGAACCCATCCTGCGATGTGTTGCGATACACATCGTTGGCGCCAGTACCCAGCGTTGCGTCGGCGTAGCTCTGGTGCTGGCTGAAATAGCGCTCCATCGCCGCCGCAGCTTCCATCAGGGCGCGGGTCGCGTCGGTGCGCCGGGCGCGGCGGACGCTTTCCATGTAGGACGGGTAGGCGAAGGAGGCGAGAATACCGACGATCACGATAACCACCATCATTTCAATCAGCGTGAAGCCGCGTTTTTCAAAGCGCCTGGTCATTGACAGGCCGTGGCAGCTCGTGGCGCGAATAATCCGCATGGTCTGTATTCCTCCTGGCATCAATGATTTCATTGGCTAGGCGACAGATCGCGCCAACTCCAACGCCGCCCGCTTCCTCCGGGTTTGCTTTCGAGCACTTCTTTCAAACCCTCGGTGGTATTCAGGAGCTTGCGCTGTTTGTCTCCGTCATCCAGGATCTTCGGATCCGAGGCCAGCCCTTCAATGTTCTTTCCCACCGGAACATACTTTTTCCCGTCGGGGCCGACAATTACGTCGGCGTTAGTGAAAACCCCGTCATCATTCACGTCGAAAGGCGACCCCGGCAGCGCACCGCCGGTCAGCGGATCGAGTTCCATGAGAAAACTCGTGCCGTCCACGCTGCAGCCATCCCCGGAAGTGGAGGGAATGACCGACGTAAAAATGATCCGGCCATTGTTGAGCTGCGGAGGACTGATGGACCTTTCCGTCGTCGGCACATTGGGATCCGTCGTCAAATCCAGGAACCAGCCGCGCTGCGTCGCCCAATTCACTGGATTATTGTTGGCGATGGCCCGCCACGTCTCACCGCCGACCGTGATCTCGATCAACTGTTGCTGCGCCAGCTTGTTCCGGTTGGGTGCTGGCGTGACGGCGCTGCTCATATTGTCCCAAACACCGTAGAAGGTGTTGATGGACGTCACGGTGTTGTCCAGTGTTTCAAAAGTCTTTCCGGTGCCGAAATAAACCATCAAGCCGCCAGACGGGCCGGGGCCGACTTCCGGCGCTCCGGTAATGGGTTGCGGCTTGCCATCTGGGCCCGAGGCGGTAAACAGGGGGGCACCACTGAAAGCCACTGCCCAGCTCGCGGGGTTATTGTTGGTCAGATCGAATTTCCACATATGCCCATGCAAATCGCCCGCATAAACGTAATCCACGGTTCCGTCGCCATCCTTATCCACCGGGGTGGGGGACATCAGGCCGTTGGGGACTCCACCCACCGTGCCGGAACCGGTATTCAACTTTTTGATCAGATTGCCATTTTTCAAATTCACCACATACAGCACCGCGTTGCCGGTGGTACTGGCGCTGCCGTCGGCCTCGGTGTTTTTATAGCCGTTGCCGAAAATCGCGACCCACTGGGTGGCGCCGGCGCCGGCGCGCACACGGGCGATATAGGGCGTGCCGTAGGTGTAGCCCAGATCGGCGTCGAAATTGGTAATGCCCGAGGCCGGAAGGGCGGTGGCGGTTTGCCGGTCGCCGAACTCCCACAGCACGGAAGCGGCGCCAAAACTGCCGGGATCGGTGATATCCAGCGCGTAAATGCCCTGGCCGCCGGCATTCAACCCGCCGACCAGCACCGTGTGCCAAGCGGAATCCCAGAAAGCATCGGTCACCAGAGGCGTGCCGTCCACGTAAAACTGGTGCCCATAGTTGAGCGCAGCCAAATCCGAAAGATGGGGAAATACCGTCGAGGGGATATAGGCGAATTGTTCTACGCCGTCGCTGGCCCGGAAAGCATGCAACATGCCGTCATTGGCGCCCACATAAATCATCGGCTCGCGGCTGGCGTTGCTGCTCTTGAAGACGCTGTAGGGGGCCGATTCAAAGCTGTCCGGGTACGACAACTCGGGCTTGGCCACATACACCGGACCGGAGCCGATGATGTCGCCCAGGAGGCCGAGGCGGTTGCGGTATTTATCGCCATTGGGGCTTTCGTTGCTTTGGTCGCCAGAAAGGTAAGCGACCATCTTTTGCCCGTCGTAATAGATGGGGTTGGGCGTCTCCAAGAGATTATTGGTGCGCAGCATCGCCTGCTGGCCGGCGTCGATGCTGGCCCAGGCAAACGGGGAGCCTGCCTTCAGGGAAGGGCGCCAGGTGTAGATTTTTCGGCTTGAGTAAACAGGCAACTTGGTTGCGGCATCCCACGTGTGGGTGAGGGCCAGGTTAACGTAATCGCCGCTCAGGGCGTAAGGGTAGGCAAAGAGGTGTCCGGTCCAGTTGGCGGTATCGTAGGTGGCCCGGTACACGACGGTGTCGGTGCTGATCTGATTGACGTTCGAGGCTGGCGTGGCCGGCACGAATTTATCCGAGATGCAGGGAACTTTTATGGGCTTGTCGCCAATCATGAAACCATCAAAAGCCATCCCGGAATCCCATATCTGATCGATCCAGTTAGCCGTCCCCAGCTCCAGTTGGTACTCGCCCGCATCGGGTACGTCGTACTCCATCTTGATCCAGCCTGTATAGCCGCAGCCCTTGCTGTAACACGTTCCGCTCCATTCGGGGTTGGGCCCCAGCGGCGCCCACAAAGGTCCGGTGCCATTTTTGGCAGCCCCATTCGTGGAATATAGCGTATAGTCTCCTTGAATAGGCGTGGTCGCCGGTGTCAGCGTCCCTCCAGTTATCAGTGGCATGCCAAATCCGGGTACGGTATTGCCCCCTGCTGTCTGGTTGGTTCGTGCGGTAAAGAGGATGGCCTTTTGATTTCCCGCTGCATCCAGCAGACGCACCCAGGCAAAATCGGCGTAACCAGCGCCATCCGAGGAAATGTAATTGAAGTAAAAAGACAGTTTCTCACCCGCATTAGCTGTAAATTTTGGGGACAGTATTTTTGTGCCGTTCGTTATCGAAGCACCTACCGCGTTCCCAATAGCTATTGGAACAGCTCCTACCACCCCACTTTTTGTCGACACCCACCCGTATTGAGTCGATGCCGGCATACCTGTTATCGGCGGTGCAAGCGGCACCACGCCATTGGCGCCCAACGTGCCGCAGTTGCCCGTGCAATCCCATCCCGTCATATCAAAAGCTGCGCTCGGCGCCGAGATGCCCAGGCAGATTCCGGCGGCCATCAGCACTTTCAGGAAATTTGCCACGACCCGCGCCATGACCGGGCCAACGGGCAGGATAGACCCCAAACCCGCGTCCGCCTTGCGCGATGGCTTGCTGCCAGCCGTCATTTTTTGCCGGGGCGATGCGCAGATGGTATGGATGATGGACATGATCAAATTCTCCTAGTTCATCCCAATGGTTGTTTGTAAAACCACACGGGTGGCGGGAGTGTCGGCCGGCGTGCGGATTTTGCCAAAGCCAACGGCTGTAACACGAAAGGCATATTGGGGCGAGGCATCTTCGGTACTGCCATAGTGACCGGGCTTCAAGGGAAGACTGCCGCCGCCGTTGATGACGCCAAGGTTTTCGATGACGTAGCGCGGTTGCAGCGCTAGCGCCGAGCCGTCGGCGTTGGGATCGGTCAGTGCCGGTTTGCCGGTATGTGCGCCGTATTGCTGGCTGACCTGACATGCGCCGGTGCCGCTTCTCCAGCACGGGTCGTCATCAACCATGCGGACCCAGAGAGGGGTACCGTTGCCAGAGGGCAGGCACACGCCGGCAACCGCGCCACAGCCATCAGCCGCATAAGGGGACAGGTCGGCGAGGGCGAGAAGCGCGGCACGGGCGAACGCGTCAGCCTCGCCGTCGCGCAGGGCAGCCTCGGCGGCCTGGAAGGCAAGGTTCCAGTCCTGCGTGTTGCCGGCCATGCGTTCGTGCATGATGACGCTGCGGATTCCGACAAGAGCCAACATGCTGAGCACGAGCAGGAAGATCATGGCGACGGCGAGCGAGAAACCACGCGCGCGCCTTGGCGGGAAGGGAACTGGGCAGAATGAAAAAGGGAACATGCGGGCGGCTTTCATTTCAGCTCACATTTTGTTTCTGAGGGTAAATATGGCGGTGTATTCACGGTAGACGCGACGGGGATCGATCGCTGGCGTCGTGCTGCTCGTGTAATCCTGGTCGTTGAAGCGGACGGTGGCGTTGTCGCCGACGGCGGATGCGCCGGAATCCGGCAGGGTAGAGAGCAGCAGGTGCACCCGTACAGCCCGTACCAGATTCCAGTCTGGAACACTGTCTGTCGTCTGCCACTGCAAACTGGAACCGTCACCTATGGTATCCACGCCGAACTCAAAGGCTAGGTTTTCCACGCCGTTGACCAGTTCGGTAGCGGCAGCCTCAGGCCGGGTTTGGAGTCCGGTGCTGCCCCCCCATAGCGAATTGCCCTTGCCGGCCGCTGAAGAGGGCGCAACAAACCAAACGGTTGCCACGACGGGCAGGATGGAAGCGCCTACTGGCAGCGCACTGGCAGCGTCGGCCTCGGCGCCGGCAACATCATCACAGGCGGCGGCGGCAAGGTTGGCGCTGCAATTGCCGCCGGCAGCGGTATAGGTGATGGTGGTCGCTGTACCACCAGTCATGGTGAAAAAGCTGTTGAACAGGCAACTGGTGGCCAGCAGGGTTTGGCCGTTCTGGAAGGGGTGGTTGCCGGTGGTGATGGTGGCGGAATCGGGGTCGTCGCTAATGACGCTGGCTTCGCGCGTGGGGTCGACGCCGATGAGCCTGAGCACCTCGGTCCCCTGCACGGGGGTGGCGACGGAAGCCGCGAAATTGCCATCAACTGCCGGCGCGACATAGGCTTGCACGGGAGTACCGACTTTCGTCCACCATCCCGCCGCCGGGTCATAAGCAACGGCACGGGTGTCGCCATTGACAGAACCGACCATGCGCTGGCAGCCGTTGAAACCAGCCTGCCGGATACTGGTGCCCATCAGGTCGAACACGGCGCGGGCGGTGTCGTCCATCGTGGTGATGGCGTTAGTAGCCCAAAAGCTGCGCTTGGAGGATACGAAGACGCCGCCAATGGCGGCAACGAGAAACAGCCCGATGGCAACAGCAACCATCAGTTCGACCAAGGTGAAACCACGCCCCGCGTGGCGCCGGGAAACAGAAGTCATGGCACGTTGTTTCATGGCTGTACGTTGAGTGAGTAGGACAACGGGGTTCCATTCGGGTTGTTCCACGTAACCCCGACGGTGAATGCCCGGGTACCTGCAATTCTCTGCACCGTTCCGGCGCCGTTGGGCAGGGTTTTATTGACTTCGTCTTTCCATTGGCAAAGATCGTAGGTGGCCATCTGCCCGGGATCGCAACTGCCGTCGCTGCAACTCTGTCCCGCAGGACAATCGGGCATGGCATCGTAATCGCCCCCGTCGACGCCCGTCGGGTTGGCGCGCATGCGGTCGGCCAGAGAATAGATTTTCTGGGTAACGGCGGTACGGGCATAAGATATGTTGGCGTAAGCGGCGCTCTTGATGAGCAGCCCGGCCACGCCCATCAAGCCAAAGGCGAGGATGGCGACGGTGATCAGCACCTCGATGAGGCTGACGCCGCGTTGGCGGGAACAGGAAAATATTTGCATCTTCATGGGCCTCAACAGTTGGTTCCTCTACTCGATTCCGTGCGCCCCACCAGAAATAGCTGCAGTTGCCGCCCGTAGGACCCCGTGCGCGCGTCGCAAAAGCGCAAGGTATCGCCGTTCCCCACCGCGTTGCCCGAAGGGAGGAAGCTGATGAATAAACCGTTGGACCCTGTGATCTGCAGGCCGGATGCGCCAAACTGGATGTGCTTGAGGATATCGTTGGCATTCGGTTGCTGTCGCGCTGCCGGCAGGGTATTGGGCAAATTTGGATCGACGAAGATGAGCAGGCCGTCTTGCCAGGCAGCGCCGTTGCACGTGGAGCCATTCGTCGTTGGGCATACGGTAATCAACTGGCGGCGCGTAACGGCTTCCGAACGCGCATAGGTGAGACTGTATTGCACTTCGCCGAGGGCGCTTTCGAGACGGTTGTTTCTGACCAGATCCAAGAAAGATGGAACAGCGATCGTCAACAAAATCGTCATCACCGCGATGGTGACGATCAATTCAATTAAAGTGAATCCCCGTACAGGGCAATGGCATGAATGCGTGCGCATGGAAGAATTCAGGAACTTTTGTACGCCATGAGTATCAGCAAAAAAGTGAAAGGGCAAAGAGCAAAGGGATAAGAGGCCGAAAGCAGCCGACAAACGGCCATTTCTGGCCTTTTTTTCCTTGAATGGGATCAACGGGGACGCGGCGGCCCGGTCGCTTGCCTTCTCACATAACGGGCCTGAATGCCCCCGCATCCGTAACAATCCAGTCGAGCCGCTGGTCGTGCACCTCGGGACGAATGCTCGGCAGGCGGTTGATTTCGAAGCCGACGCCGACTGCCAGCGGCCGCGGCGTCAAGGTGGCCAGGGTGCGGTCGAAATAGCCGCCACCGTAGCCCAAACGGTAGCCGGCCGCGTCGAAGCCGTTGAGCGGCAGCAGGATCAGGTCGGGAATCAGCCAGTCGCCGGCAGTCGGTGTCGGAATGCCGTAGCGGTCGGCCTGCAGCGGCGTCGCGTCGGACCATTCGCGAAAGGCCAGCGGCTGCGCTGTACCGACCACCACCGGCAGGGCTACGCGGCTCCCGGCCTGCCGCCAGTGTGCGACGATCGCCCGGACATCCGGCTCGTGCTTGATCGGCCAGCAGAAAGCGACCACTTGCGGCGCCGCCAGGGCGGCCAACAGGTGGCCGACGATGTGCGCCGAGGCGGCGGCATGTTCGGCCGCGGCAAGCGCCGCCCGGCGGGCCGCCATGTCGCGCCGCAACGCCCGTTTCCAGGCCGTGCTATTCTCATTTGTCTTGCTCAATACCCCAACCATCAATCAAATCTAACATGAAGTTACCACTCGTCTTCGCCGGCCTCGCCAGCCTGTTCCTGTCCCTGCCCGGCGTCGCCCAGGAGGGGCGCGACGATATTTTCCTGACCGCTCGCGACGCTTTCCGCAACGGTGACCGCATCCGCCTGGATAATGCCGCCGCCCGCATTGGCAATCACGAGCTAGCCGCCTACGTCGAGAATTACCAGTTGCGCATGCGCATGGACGATGGGGACAGCGAAGCGCTGCGCGCCTTCCTCGCCCGCCAGGAAGGCAGCTCGGTCGCCGAGCGCCTGCGCGCCGACTGGATTCGCTGGCTCGGCAAGCGCTCCCAGTGGAGCGAGGTGGAGCGCGAATACCCAAAGCTGTTGGCACCGGAACCCGAAGTCACTTGCCTCTACCAGCAGGCCCGCCTGGCCCGTGGCGACCGCAGCGTGCTCAACGAAGTCGACCGCCTGTGGCAGGAGATGCTCGATCCTCCGGCGGCCTGCCAACCACTGCTCGACGCGCTGGTCTACGCCCAGCGGGTCAGCCCCGACGACATCTGGAATCGCGTACGCCGCCAGCTTGAAGCCGGCCGGACAGGTCCGGCGCGAACCACGCTGAACTACCTACCGGACAGCGAGATGCCGGAAGGCCGCCGCTACGAGTTGACCATCGCCGGTCCGCAGCGCCAACTGGCCAGCTTGCCCGCCCGCTGGCAGGACCAACGAGCATCGCGCGAACTGGTCGCCATCGCCATTCAGCGCCTAGCCGTCAGCGACCCGCGCCTGGCCGCCGGCGAGCTGGAAAAGCGTCAGTCTTTGCTGCGCCAGCCGGAACGGGAATGGGCCTGGAGCCAGATCGCCCAGCAGGGCGCCCGCCGCCACCTGCCGGAGGCGCTCGACTGGTACGCCCGCGCCGGTTCCATCCCGCTGTCCGATGAAGGATTCCAGTGGAAAGTGCGCGCCGCCCTACGCAAACTGGACTGGAGCAGCGTGCGTGACACCATCCAGGCGATGCCAGCCGAACTGGCGGCGCGACCCGAATGGATTTACTGGCTCGGCCGGGCGTACAAGGCTGGCGGCCGGACCGCCGAGGCCGACGCGCTGTTCGCCCGTATCGCCGGTCAGGCCAATTTCTACGGCAATCTGGCCGACGAGGAACTCGGCCGCAGCGTGACGCCACCGCCGCGCGCCCGCGCCCCGTCGGCCGAGGAATTGCGCGAGGCCAAGGACAATCCCGGCTTGCGCCGGGCGCTCGTCTTCCTGCGCCTGAACATGCGTATCGAGGGGGTACGCGAGTGGAACTGGTCGCTACGCGGTATGAATGATCGGCAATTGCTGGCCGCCGCTGAACTGGCCCGGCACAACCAAATTTGGGACCGCGCCATCAACACCGCCGAGCGCACCCGCGACGAGCACGATTACACGCTGCGCTTCCTCGCCCCCTACGACGAGCAGGTCCGCGCCGCTGCCCGCAACCAGACGCTCGACGATGCCTGGGTATACGGCCTGATGCGCCAGGAAAGCCGTTTTGTCACCAACGCCAAGTCGTCGGCCGGCGCCTCCGGCCTGATGCAGTTGATGCCGGCCACCGCCAAATGGGTGGCGAACAAAATCGGCCTGCGCGACTACCACCACGGACGCGTCAACGACACCGAGACTAACCTGCTGCTGGGCACTAGCTACATGCGCTTGGTCATGGAGAATCTCGACAACCACCCGGTGCTCGCCTCCGCCGCTTACAACGCCGGCCCCGGCCGGGCCAAGCGCTGGCGCCCCGCCGAACAACCGCTGGAAGGAGCGATCTACGCCGAGACCATTCCGTTCAGCGAAACCCGCGACTACGTGAAGAAAGTGATGAGCAACGCTGTCTATTATTCGACCTTGTTCAACGGCAAGCCCGATTCGCTGAAAGCCCGCCTCGGCACCATCGGGCCGGCCGGCGCCCAGCCGATGAAGGATGCCGACCTGCCGTGAACCGCAGCCCCCTTTGCTACCACTGCCGACGGCGGTTAGACTGGCAGCCGACCGGCTGGCTGCTGCCTTTCCCCCGGAATGCGAGGCACAGCCGGCAGGCAACCGCTATCTCGATCGACATCCGACCGTTCTGACCTCGCCCACGCTGCCCATCATGCCCGCTCCCGACCGTTTCGAAATCACCCGCGACTGCCGGGCCTACTACCTGGAGCGCCTAGGCTGGCTGCTGCGTTCCGGCGGCCTGCTTTCGGAAAAGGCCTGCCAGGCGCTGCTCGACGGCGTCGGCAAGCACTACGACGAGATAGTCAACAACCCGCAGCGCGGCAGCTTCAGCGAGGAGGCGCGCGGCCTGACCTCGTCGCGCATCACCCTGATCGCCGACGATGAACTGGAACTGGGCATTCTCCTCGATCACGTCACCAGCCGCCTGTTCGAGGAAGGCGCCACCGGCGAGTTGTGGAAAACCCAGCAGCGCTTCATGACCTTGCTCGGCCGGCTGGACATGCAGCGTGGGGACAATCCGGTCGGCCCGCGCGGCATCAGTGAAGGGCTGCGCGCCATGTTCGCAGCCGCCGACGCCAGTTCGCTGGATCAGAAGCAAAATCTGATCGACTGCCTGGAAAACCAGCTGCGCGAAGGCTTGCCCTGGGTCTACGGCGAAGTCTGCAATTTCCTCGATCAGGCCGGCGTCGCCACCATCCAGCCGGGCATCGTCAAGCCGCCGGAAAGCCCGCGCGACCATCGCGACACGGTCGTCCGCAGTACCGAGAACGCCCCGCAGACCCTGCACACCGGCCTGCTCGCCCGCCAGTCCAGCAACCGCGACAGCACCGCCGCCAGCTCCTATGGCGCTTCAACACTGCTCAGCCAAGCGGCGATCGATAACTTGTTGTTCCGTCTCGAAGCCTTCGAGCAACCGACTATCGTCGAGGATGATTTCCTGAGCAGTAACGCTCCGGCGCTCGAAGCGCTGCTGCCCGGCCTGTTCGCCGACCAGCCGGCCCCGGTGGCGGCAGCCCCGCGCCGGCCACTCAACTCGCACGAACTGCGCGTCTCACCGACCACAGCCGAAGGCTTGGCGATCGACTCGGCGGCAATGATTTGCCAAACCATCGCCGCCGCCCCGGAGTTGCCGGAAGTCCTGAAAACCCTGGTCGCCTCGCTGGAAGTCAGCATCGTCCGCATCGCCATCAAGGATGCCAGCCTGTTCGCCAACGCCGAACATCCCTGCCGCCGTTTCATCAACGCACTCGGCCGCGCCGTGCTCGGCCTGCCGCTCGACGTCTCGGCGCAACACCCGCTGTGCCAACGCCTCACCGCCATCGTCAAGACGCTACGCCAGGATCGTTCCGGCGGTACCGCCAGCTATGTGGCGGCGCTGCGTGAACTGCGGGTGGCGATCGACGAGCGCGAAACCGCGATCGACCGTGCCGCGGCCGCCTACCTACCGCTGTTCGCCCAACTCGACCGCCGCGACCAGGCCGACCACGAAGTCAATGCCCTGTTCGCCCGCTTGGGGGTCGAGCGGGAACCGGCGGAAATTCGCAGTTTTCTCGAACGGATCTGGCGCCACCTGCTTGCGCGAATTTGGTTGCACGACGGGCCGGACAGCCCCGCCTGGCAGCAGCACGTGCAAGCGCTCGACACCTTGCTGTGGAGTTTCCAGCCCAAGCTGGAACTGGCCGACCGCAAACGCATGGCGCAGAAACTACCGGGTGTGCTGCAGGTGATCAATGTCGGCATGGAGCGCATGAAGATGTCGCCGGACGATCGGACGCGTGTTCTCGACGCCTGTTTATCGCGGCAACGCGAAGCCCTGCGCCAGACCACCGCCGAGCCGCAACCCGTCGCCCCGGTGCCGCCGGCCAAGCGGCCGCTGCCACCGGTGACGACCAATATCTTGAAAGCCGGCACGCTGGTGCTGCATACCCTCGACCTGGCCGCTGCCGACCTCGCCCAAGCACCGCAGCCGCCCTGCCAACCGGGCGACTGGCTGGAGCTGCCGGTCGCCGGCCAGCGTTGCGCCCTGCGCGTCTGCCGGCAAAGCCGGCGTAGCGGACGTTCGCTGCTGCTCAACCCGGACCTCGACCTGGCGCTGGCCATCCACCCGCAGTTGCTCAAACAGCAATTGAGTGCCGGCGAAGCCATACGGCTCGGCCAAAGCAACCTGTTCGAGGCGGCCGCCACCCAGGCCCTGTGTGAAAGCGGTATCCGAGGAAGCGCCGAATAAGTCCCCGTAAGTTGTTCAGTGCCTCCCCAGCCAGCAACGACTGCCCGGCCACACCCATTTGCCGTAAAATCGGGCTTTTGCAAAAACACGTTTCCGGGATTCCAGATGGACATCAAAAAGGTCTTGCTGCTGGGGGGTAGCGGTTTTATCGGTACCTACATCGCCAATCGCCTGTCGCAACGCGGCATCGAGGTGACCATTCCGACCCGCCACCGGGAACGGACCAAGGCCCTGATCATGCAGCCCGGCGTGGACATGCTGGAAGCTGACATCCGCTGCGCAAAGACGCTGACCGAGCTGATGCGCGGCCACGACGCGGTGATCAACCTGGTCGGCATCCTGAACAGCCGCGACGTCAAGTTCCCCTTCAGCCACGATTTCGCCGAAGCCCACGTCGAACTGCCGAAAACCATCATCGCCGCTTGCAAAGCCGCCGGCGTCCGCCGTCTGTTGCACATGAGCGCGCTCAAGGCCGATCCCAAGGCGCCGTCGGAATATCTCGCCTCGAAGGGCGAGGGCGAGGCCATCGTCCGCGCCGCCCAGGGCGAACTCGACGTGACCATCTTCCGGCCGTCGGTCGTCTTCGGCCTCGGCGATTCCTTCCTCAGCCTGTTCGCCAAGGTTCTCAAGGCCTCGCCGGTCTTCCCGCTCGGCTTCGGCCACGCCCGCCTTCAACCGGTGTGGGTTGCCGACGTCGCCGATGCCTTTGTCGACAGCCTCGGCGCTGCCGCCAGCTTCGCTCGGACCTACGACCTAGTCGGCCCCAAGGTCTATACGCTGCGCGAACTGGTCGAATATACTGCTAAGTTGTGCGGCAGCAAGGCCCGCATCGTCGCCCTGCCCGAAGGCTTGGCTTACCTGCAAGCCGGCCTGATGTGGCTGGCGCCGAAACCGAAGCTGTCGCCAGACAACCTGCGTTCGCTACAAGTCGACAGCGTCTGCGAAGGCGGCGACTGCCAACTGCCGGCCGCCTGGCACCCGACGGCGCTGGAAGCCGTAGCCCCAGCCTACATCGGGCGGCAAACGCCGAAGGGCAAGCTCGACGGCTTCCGCTACCACGCCGGACGCTGACCCCGCGGACAGCCGATGCAGATCTATGTCGTCGGCGGTGCCGTCCGCGACGAATTGCTCGGTCGGCCGAGCGCCGACTGCGATCACGTGGTCGTCGGCGCGACGCCGGAAGACCTGTTGGCGCGCGGCTTCCGGCCGGTCGGCAAGGACTTCCCGGTATTCATTGACCCGCAGAGCGGCGAGGAATACGCGTTGGCCCGCACCGAGCGCAAAAGCGGTCGCGGTTACCACGGCTTCACCTTCCATGCCGCGCCCGACGTCACACTGACCGAGGATCTCGCCCGGCGCGATCTGACCATCAACGCCATGGCCCGCGACGAGGCCGGCCAGTTGATCGACCCCTACGACGGCCGCCGCGACCTGACTGACAGGGTATTGCGCCACGTCGGTCCAGCCTTCGCCGAAGATCCGGTGCGCCTCTTGCGCCTGGCCCGCTTCGCCGCCCGTTTCGCCGATTTCACGGTCGCCCCGGAAACCCTGGAACTGATGCGCGGCATGGTGGCCAACGGCGAGGTCGATCATCTGGTCGCCGAGCGCGTTTGGCAGGAACTGGCCAAAGGCCTGATGGAAACCGAGCCGGTTCGGATGTTCGAAGTGCTGCGCGAATGCGGCGCCCTGGC
This sequence comes from Azonexus sp., assembly GCA_031274715.1. Classification (GTDB taxonomy): domain Bacteria; phylum Pseudomonadota; class Gammaproteobacteria; order Burkholderiales; family Rhodocyclaceae; genus Azonexus. Next base: position 116,523 of record JAISPT010000047.1, read on the forward strand.
CCGCCTGCTGCCGGAAGTCGAGGCCCTGTTCGGCGTGCCGCAGCGGGCCGACTATCACCCGGAAATCGATACCGGCAGCCACACCATGATGGTCGTCGCCCAGTCGGCCCGGCGCGGCTACGCGTTGCCGGTGCGCTTCGCTGCACTGACCCACGACCTCGGCAAGGCGTTGACGCCGGCTGACATTTTGCCTCGCCACATCGGCCACGAGGAACGTAGCGTGCGCCTGGTCGAGCAACTGGCGGCACGCCTACGCGTACCCGCCGACTGCCGCGAACTAGCGCTGCTGATGGCCCACCACCACGGCAACATCCACCGCGCCGGCGACCTGCGCGCCGCCACCATCGTCGGCCTGCTCGAGAAATGCGACGCCCTGCGCCGACCACAACGCTTCGAGCAACTACTACAGGCCTGCCTTTGCGACCACACTGGCCGCCGCGGTTGGGAAGACCGGCCCTACGCCAGTCCGGAGCAGCTGCGCACGGCGCTGGCAGCGGTCAACACCGTCAAGGCGGGTGAAATCGCTCGCGCCTGCAACACGCCGCAGCAAATCGCCGAACGCATCCACGCGGCCCGCATCAAGGCCGTCAGCCAGGCGCTCGGCATCGGCTAGCCGCAGCCTCCGCTACAACAAGCGGGTCAGCAGCCATAACAGCAAGGACAGCAGCAGGATCGAAGCAAAGGGAAAAGCATAGCTACGGCCGCGCAAGCGCCAAGTCAGATCGCCGGGTAGGTGGCCAAAGCGGATGAAGCGGGCGAGATGCGGCGTCAGGATGCCGAGCAGGAAGATGGCAACGACCAGCGTCAGGATCCACTTCGCCATGATTTACCTTGCCTTGCGGGGGGAAAGTCGCATTTAATCACGCCTTACCCCCGACTGACTGCCATGATCCAGCACCACACCATCGAAGGACTCGAGCTTCTCTCCTGCTCGCCCCGGCGGCGCTCGTCCCACCCACCGCTGCTGTTCATTCATGGCGCCTTCGCCGGTGCCTGGATGTGGAGCGAAACCTTCATGCCCTTTTTTGCCGCCGCCGGCTACGCCTGTCACGCGCTGTCGCTGCGCGGCCACGGCGGCAGCCACGGCGGTGAGCGCATCGACTGGCATTCGATAGCCGATTACGTCGATGACGTGACCACCACTGTCACCTGGCTGAACGAAACACCGGTGCTGATCGGGCATTCGATGGGCGGTTTCGTGGTGCAGAAATTCCTGGAGCGGCACGACGCTCCAGGCGCCGCGCTGCTCTGCTCGGTGCCGCCGCAGGGCCTGATCGCCTCGCAATTTCACCTGATGTTGCAGAAACCGCAGTTATTCGCCGAACTCAACCAGATCCTGGCCGGCCATCACACCGATACCGCCACGCTGCACGAGGCGTTGTTCGCCAGCGAGGTCGACGAAGCCATGCTGGAGACTTGGCTGGGCAAGATGCAATCGGAGTCGCAGCGGGCGCTGTGGGACATGTCGATGTTCAACCTGCCCAACCTGTTCACCATGCACCGCCCGCCGATGCTAATTCTCGGTGCTGAGCATGACGCGCTGGTGCCGGCCTTCCTGGTGCAAAGCACGGCCCATACCTACGGCCTACCCTGCCATATCTTCCGCGGCATGGGCCACGCCGTGACCCACGAAAAAGAATGGCCGCTGGTAGCGGCCACGGTGCGCGACTGGCTGGCGACGCTCAAACTCTGACGTCGATACTGATACCCAAATTGGGGGGATTGTTGGTCACGGGCGGCAAAGCCTCCAGCAATTGCAAGGCTGTTTGAGCCTGAGCGTCGATGGCCTTCTTCATCACCAGGATAGCCACCGCGTCGCCCGTGCGCGCTTGCGACAGCGCCGAACTCTGGCTAACGATCGATCCGATGTCCATTTTGCTTTCGCTCCACAATGAAACCATGACTATTTCAGTATAGCGGCCAAGCCGGGAATTGCAATTTTTAAAATCTTTGGCGTTTACAAGCGATGCCGCTGATCGCCGGCGACAAAGCCGCACAGCGGCTCGGTCAGCCCCCGGCCGAGGGCAAGCACCTTAAACAGTTCACCCATCTCGTGCGGCAGCAACAGTTTGTTGACCGCTCCGGCAGCGCGCAAGTAGTCAGCACTGTCGGCTGGAATTTCGCCGAGACGGTCGAGGATGCCACAATCGAGCAGGAAACGCCCCTGGCTAGCGTAACCGAGCACATCGAGGCCGGCACCGTCGGCAGCGGCAGCGATAGCGGTGAAATCGACGTGGGCGGTGACATCCTGTAGGCCAGGTAGGTAGAAGGGATCAGGATGGGCGTAGTGGCGGTAGTGGCACATCAGCGTGCCGCGGCCACGCTGCGGGTGGTAGAACTCGTGGCGCGGAAAACCGTAGTCGATCAGCAGCAGCAGGCCGCGTTGCAGGCGATGTCCCCATTCCGCCGTCCACGCCCGGCTGGCCAGGCCGATTTCACTTTCGTAGCCCGGCGGCAGGCAACATTGCTCACCGATTTCCTCGGCGGCGGCGAGCAGGGCGCCGCCGGCCGGCCGTTCGTTCCACGTGAAACCACCATCGGCCGCCAGGCCGACGCCCCGGGAAAAAATACCGTCTTCACGCCAGGCGACGATGTCCACCGGCAGGGCATCGAGCAATTCATTGGCCAGCACGACGCCGGAAAATATTTCCGGCAGGCGGTCGAGCCAGATGACGCGCTCGGCCAGATGCGGCACCGTCCGGGTGATGGTCGCCTGCTGACGTTGCCGCAGATCGGCCGACAGATCGAGGATGTAGTAGTGCTCAGGCAAGGCCTGGTCGGCCTCCAGGGCAAGCAGCAGATCAGCGGCGAGGCGCCCGGAACCGGCACCGACTTCGAGCACCGCCAGACTTGACGCGGCCATCCCCGTAGCAACTTGGCGGGCCAGCGCCCGAGCGAACAGCGGCGTCATTTCCGGCGCCGTGACGAAATCGCCGGCCGCTCCGAACTTGCGCGCGCCGGCAGCGTAGTAACCGAGCCCGGGGGCGTACAGCAGCAGTTCCATGAATCGGGCAAA
>JAISPT010000060.1 GCA_031274715.1 Azonexus sp.
GACAGGCCGGCCGAGCGCAGCAGCAAGACCAGGGCATCGCGGATATCGGCGTCGTCGTCGACGATGTAGACGACTTGTGAGGGAACGGTGGATGTCGTCATGCGCTCATCGTTTCGACAGGAATAGCCAGGAAAAAGGTGGCTCCGCCTTCCGGGTTGCCGGTCGCCCACAGGCGGCCTCTGTGGCTTTCGGCGATCGAGCGGCAGATGGCCAGGCCCAGGCCAAGTCCATCGCTCTTGGTGGTGTCGAAGGAGCGACACAGTTCTTCGCTATCGGCTGTGGTCAGACCGCAACCACGGTCGGCCACCGAGATCAGGATTTCTTCTCCCGCAGCATCGGGCGCGGCGGCGATGGTCAGCCGCCGTTCGCTTTCCGGTGTGGCGCGCATGGCGTCGATGGCGTTGCGGATCAGGTTGACCCGAAGCTTCACCAAAAGAATCCGGTCGCCGAGTAGCACCAGATTGCGCTCAACCCGCTCGCTATCAACACGCACGCCCGCCTCTTCGAGCAGCGAACGGCTGACATCCAGCGCTTCGGCGACGAGGACGGCAACCGACCAGGCGGCCGGCTGATGGCGGCGCTGGTGAATGAATTCGCGCAGCCGCTCGATGATCGACGAAACGCGCACCGCCTGGGCATGACACCTGCCAAGCACGGCAATGATTTCGGCATGGTCGACCTGCGGCTCCTGCAACAGGCGCTGGCAGGCGTCGGTGTAGGTGGCGATAACCGTCAGCGGCTGGTTGATTTCGTGCGCCAGCGTCGAAGTGATTTCGGCCAGGGTGCTCAGGCGACTGGCTTGATGTACCGATTCGCGCCGCTGTTCACGCAAGATCTGGGCGTTTTTTTCCTCGGTCACGTCGTTGAGCACCTTGAGCTTGACGTTACGCCGCCGGCCCCACGGAATCGACACTTCCTGCAGGCGATACCACCGTCTGGTGGCGGGATGCCGCAAGGCGCCAGAGACGAAGCCCGTCGGTGGCTGGCTGGCGTTGCTGGCGGCCGGTTCGCGGGCAAAGCGAGCCTCAAAGGCGCGCGGCCCCATCTCGGCCAGACTGCTGTCGAGAAGCTGCATTTCTGGATTGGCGTAAAGCAGGCGCTGCCGCTCCTCATCGACGACGTAGATGGCGGCGCGCAGTCCTTCCAGCATGCGCACGAAACGCGCATCGGCCTGACTCAGCGCCTGCCGCAAATGGACAACCAGCCAGACGACGACAGCGAAGCCGCCGAGCGTACCCAGCGTTTCCCAGAGGTAAACGCCGTAGTTCGTGGTCAGGTGTTCGGTACGAAAAGCGGCCAGCCACAGCGGGCTGGCCAGCAAGGCCGCGACCAGGCCACCGCGCGCACCACCGGCCCAGGCGGCGATGGCGATCGGCACCAGGTAGAGCGGCGACTGGTGCAGGGCGTAACCGGTAGCGTAGTCGACCAGACCGATCACCAGCAGCAGCGCACCGGCCAGGAACAGGCTGGCGCGCCGTCCGAGGCGGTCGAGCAACAGCCCGGGCGGCGTGTAATCGACAATATGGTCGTCAGTTGTCTGGTGCATCGCGCGCATTCTTTTCTTACGACTCATCTATAAGATAACAAACTAGGGGCTTCCCTAGTTCGCCCCACCCGACCTTCCAATTTACACTCAGGCTGGGGCTGTTCGATCGTTTTGTCCAAGACGTTGCAACGACGGCCGGTTCGACAGACCCCGAAGTCATAAAATAATAGGAGGAAACAATGTCTCAAGAAATCTATGAACGTATTCGGGGAAACCCGAAATTCCAGGCGCTCGTCAGCAAGCGCAACAGGTTCTCGATCGTCATGATCACTCTGATCCTCGTTGCCTATTACGGTTACATCGTGCTGATTGCCTTCGACAAAGCCTTGCTGGCCACCAAGCTCAGCGCCGGCGGCGTCACTTCGATCGGCATCCCGTTGGGTCTCGGCGTCATTTTGTTCACGATCGTCCTGACCTGGATTTACGTGGCCCGGGCCAATTCCGAGTTCGATCCGGAAGCCGAAGCCATCATCAAGGAGAGCCAACAGTGAAAACCTTCGCCAAACTCTCCCACGCCGTCGTTGCCATCGCCCTGGCCAGCGTCGCCGGCCTGACCTTCGCCGCCGGCGCCGATCTCGGCCAGACCCAGCAACAGGCCACCAACTGGACCGCGATCTCGATGTTCGCGATTTTCGTCGGCGCCACGCTGTGGATCACCAAGTGGGCGGCCAGCAAGACCAAGACAGCCGCCGACTTCTATACCGCCGGCGGCGGCATCACCGGCTTCCAGAACGGTCTGGCGATCGCCGGCGACTACATGTCGGCCGCCTCCTTCCTCGGCATCTCCGGCCTGGTGTTCGGCAGCGGCTTCGACGGCCTGATCTTCTCGATCGGCTGGCTGGTCGGCTGGCCGGTGATCACCTTCCTGATGGCCGAACGGCTGCGCAACCTCGGCAAGTTCACCTTCGCCGATGTCGCCTCCTATCGCTTCGCCCAGGGCCCGCTGCGCAGTTTCGCCGCCACCGGCACCCTGGTCGTCGTGGCCTTCTATCTGATCGCCCAGATGGTCGGCGCCGGCCAACTGATCAAGGTGCTGTTCGGCCTGGAGTACATCTACGCGGTGGTTCTGGTCGGCATCATCATGATGATGTACGTGCTGTTCGGCGGCATGACCGCCACCACCTGGGTACAGATCATCAAGGCGGTGATGCTGCTTTGTGGCGCTACCTTCATGGCCGTCGCCGTGCTGTTCCAGTTCGGCTTCTCGCCGGAGGCGCTGTTCGCCAAGGCGGTCGAGGTCCATGCCAAGGGCGATGCGATCATGGCTCCGGGTGGCCTGATCACCGACCCGATCTCGGCCATCTCGGTCGGCTTGGCGCTGATGTTCGGCACCGCCGGCTTGCCGCACGTGCTGATGCGCTTCTTCACCGTGCCGAATGCCAAGGAAGCCCGCAAATCGGTGGCCTGGGCGACGACCTGGATTGGCTATTTCTACATCCTGACCTTCATCATCGGCTTTGGCGCCATCGTGATGCTGCCCCTGGACCCGGCCTACTACGTTGACGGCGACCTCGCCCTAGGCCTCAAGGGCGGCGGCAACATGGCGGCGGTGCATCTGGCCAACGCCGTCGGCGGCAACCTGTTCCTCGGCTTCATCTCGGCCGTGGCTTTCGCCACCATTCTGGCGGTCGTGGCCGGCCTGACGCTGTCCGGTGCTTCGGCCGTGTCGCACGACCTGTACGCGTCCGTCTGGCGTCGTGGCAATGCGGATTCGAAGACCGAACTGCGCGTTTCGAAGCTGACCACCCTGGCTCTCGGCGTCATCGCCGTGCTGCTGGGCATCATCTTCGAGAAGCAGAACGTGGCCTTCATGGTCATGCTGGCCTTCACCATCGCCTGCTCGGCCAACTTCCCGGTGCTGTTCATGTCGGTGCTGTGGAAGAACTGTACGACCCGCGGCGCCGTCGCCGGCGGCACGGTCGGCCTGATCCTGTCGGTGGTGCTGACGGTGGTTTCGCCGGGCGTCTGGGAAGCCGCGCTCGGCAACCCGAAGGGCAGCGCGCTGTTCCCGTACGCGTCGGCCTCGATGTTCTCGATGACCGCCGCCTTCCTGGTGATCTGGATCGTCTCCCTGCTCGACAACAGCGAACAGGCGAAGAAGGAACGCGCTCTGTATCCGAACCAGTTGATCCGCTCGGAAACCGGGGTCGGCGCCGCCGCCGCGTCCAGCCACTAAGCCGCAGCCGTTTCATCGCCAAGGCCGGTGCTTCGCAAGAAGCCCGGCCTTTTTGCTGTCTGCTTTGTACCGCCCATAGCGCGACTATTGGCAAAACGCGAAAGCAGCGGTGGCAGCAGCGTGTTAGCATGGTCGTTTGCCATTTTTCCCGAATTATCGGGTCTGCCCCGTCGCCATGCGCCTTTTCCGCCTGCTCAAGATCGCCGCCGTCGCCAGCCGCTTCGGGCTGGATGAAATGGTGCTCGAACACGAGCCGACGGGACGTCTGGTCCGCCTGAGCAATGCCCTGCAGTTCTGGCGCGATCTGTCGACGCCGCGGGCCGAGCGGCTACGCTTGGCGCTGGAGGCACTGGGGCCGATTTTCGTCAAGTTCGGCCAGGTGCTGTCCACCCGTCGCGATCTGATGCCACCCGACATCGCCGACGAACTGGCCAAGCTGCAGGATCGCGTGCCGCCCTTCGATTCGGCGCTGGCCCTGCAGGAAATCGAGAAAGCCTACGGCCGCCCGGCCAGCGAGGTATTCGCCGAATTCGACCCGGTTCCGGTGGCTTCCGCCTCGATCGCCCAAGTCCATTTCGCCCGCCTCAAGGAGGAGGACGGCCACCACGAAGTAGCAGTCAAGATCCTGCGCCCGAACATGCTCTCGGTCATCGAGCACGACTTGGCGCTGATGGATAATTTCGCGTTGCTGCTCGAAAAGCTGTGGGCCGACGGCAAGCGCCTGAAGCCACGGGAAGTGGTCGCCGAGTTCGCCAAATACCTGCGCGACGAACTGGACCTGATGCGCGAGGCGGCCAACGCCTCGCAACTGCGGCGCAATTTCGCCGACTCGAAGCTGCTGATCGTGCCGGAAGTGCACTGGGACTGGTGCACCTCGACGGTGATGGTCATGGAGCGTATGCACGGCACGCCGGTGTCGCAGACCGAGCGCCTGCGCGCTGCGGGCGTGGACCTCAAGAAGCTGTCGGCGGCCGGCGTCGAGATTTTCTTCACCCAAGTCTTCCGCGACGGTTTCTTCCATGCCGACATGCACCCCGGCAACATCTTCGTCGCCCCGGATGGGCGTTACATCGCGCTCGACTTCGGCATCGTCGGCACGCTGACCGACAGCGACAAGAACTACTTGGCGCAGAATTTCCTCGCCTTCTTCCGCCGCGACTACAAGCGCGTCGCCGAGGCTCACATCGAGTCCGGCTGGGCACCCAGGGACACGCGGGTCGACGAGTTTGAGGCGGCCATTCGCGCCGTTTGCGAGCCGATCTTCGACCGGCCGCTGAAAGATATTTCGTTCGGTAAGGTGCTGCTGCGCCTGTTCCAGACCTCGCGCCGCTTCCATGTCGAAATTCAGCCGCAACTGGTGATGCTGCAAAAGACACTACTCAACATCGAGGGCCTGGGTCGCCAACTCGACCCGGAACTCGACCTGTGGAAAACCGCCAAGCCCTTCCTCGAACGCTGGATGAGCGAACAGCTCGGCTGGCGCGGCCTGGTCAACAGCCTCGGCCAGGAACTGCCCCAACTGGCACGCAGCCTGCCGCAACTGCCACGCCTGGTGCACCAGGCGCTGGCCCGGCCAGCAGCGCCCGACCCACGGCCGCAGATCGAGCGCCTGATCGCCGCCCAGAACCGGCAGAACTTCTGGCTGGCGGTTATCGCCGTACTGCTCGCCGTGCTCCTCGGCCTCCGCTTCGTCTGATCCGCGATGGCGGCCGTCACCCTCGACACCTACACCGAAAGCGATATCGCCGAGTGGTTCACCAGCCGCGACATCGCCAAGGCGCGCCCCTATGTCGACCTGATCTGCGACTTGGAAATCGCCAACGGTCGCATCAGCGCCACCGTGCCCGGCTCGGCGCGCGCGCCCTACACCGCCCAGGCCTACCTGAGCCAGAGCCAGAGTGGCGAAATGATGGTGGTCAGCCGCTGTACCTGCCCAATCGGCCGCCACTGCAAGCATGTCGCGGCGATGCTGCTGAAGGGCGTCGCCACCCGCCAGCCGACCGAGCGGGTCAGCGGCAGTGTGCTGTCCTGGGCCGAGGACCTGCGCCGCGTCTCGATCGCCGTGGCCAAAAAGAAGGCGCGGCCGGCCGGTGCCCGCCAGCAATTGTTCTACATCTTGAAATGGACCGCCGACCGCCGCCATTTCGGCGTCGAAATTCGTAAGGGCAAGTATCCGGAAAGCGCCGAGGAATGGTGGAAGGTCGACCGCGCCCTGATCACCCCGCCGCAGTTCGTCGGCGAGGAAGACCTCGGCATCCTGCGCCTGATCTGGGCCGAACGCGGCCATGAAATGGGATTGCGCGCCTTCGGCCTGGGGCCGAAACACGGCGCCCAGATCCTGCAACGCATGGCCGCCAGCCACCGTCTCTACCCCGAGGACGACCTCGGCCTGCCGCTGGCCGTCGGCGCCACGCGCCCGGCCAGCATCGGCTGGCAGATCGACAGCCAAGGTCTCCAGCGGCCCTGCCTGAAACCGGAACCGGCGGCATCGATGATCATCGGCGTCGCCCCACCTTGGTACGTTGATCTCAACGAAGGCGAGACCGGGCCAATCGACGTTGCCGGTAGCCCGATGGTGGTCAGCCGCCTGTTCTCACTGCCACCGCTCTCGGCCGAGGGGGCGGCGCTGGTCGCCGAGGCCCTGTCCGAACTGGCGCCCGACCTGCCGCTGCCGGCCGAGGACGCCAGCGCCCAGCTACGTCTGGTAGACGCTCCGTTACAAGCCGTCCTGCAACTGGAAACCCTGCATACCCACGGTCAGCGCTCCTGGCGCAACTATCCAGCGAACTTTGCCGGCGGCCTCTTCGACGTTGCCCGGGTGATTTTCCGCTATGCCGACGCCGACATCCGGCCCGAGGAAAAGAGTGAGTTCATCACCCTGCCCGAAGGCGAGACGGTGCGCCTGAAACGCCGCCCGGAAGCCGAGGCCAAAGCCCTGGAAGCGCTGTTGGCCAGCGGCCTGCGCAAAGTGCCGGGGCATACCCTGTACACCTTCGGCAGTTCCCCGGAAGGCCTCTACGGCTTGGCCGACGAGGCCGCCTGGACGCCCTTCATGCAAACCGGCATCGGCCTCTTGAAGCAGGCCGGCTGGCAGGTCGAATTCCCTGAGGACTTCCGCCACCACGTGATCGAGGTCGACGGCTGGGAAGCTGAACTGCACGCGGTCGACAACGGCTGGTTCGACCTCGACATGGGCATCATCGTCGAGGGCGAGCGTCTGCCGCTGGCGCCGCTGCTGGCCGGACTGTTCCGCCGCGACCCGCGCTGGCTGGAAGCCGGCGAGCTGGCGTGCGTGCCCGATGACGAAGGGGTCGAGCTGCACACTGCCAGCGGCAAGCGGCTGCGCGTGCCGGCCGGGCGTATCAAGCCGCTGGCGGCAACGTTGATCGACCTGTTCGACGGCTTCAGCGGCGGCGAGACCTTGCGCCTGTCGCGCTTCGATGCACCGCGCCTGGCCGAGTTGAACAATGTTAGCCGCTGGCAGTTCCGCGGCCAGGGCGACGTCCTGGCACTGGCCGAACGCCTGCAGGCGGCTCAAGGCATCGCCGACATCGCGCCGCCGGCCGGCCTGCGCCTGTCCCTACGCCCATACCAGAAAGAAGGTCTGGCCTGGTTGCAGTTCTTGCGCGCGCAGAACCTGTCCGGCATCCTGGCCGACGACATGGGCCTGGGCAAAACGGCACAGACATTGGCCCACCTGCTGCTGGAAAAGGAAGGCGGCCGCCTCGATCGGCCGGCGCTGATCGTGTTGCCGACCTCGCTGATCTTCAACTGGAAGAACGAGGCGGCGCGCTTCGCCCCCGACCTGCGCGTGCTGTCGCTGCACGGCCCGGAGCGCAAGAGCCGTTTCGCCGAGATTCCAGCGCACGACGTGGTACTGACCACCTATCCGCTGCTGTGGCGCGACGCCGAGGAGTTGATGCAGCACCACTACCACCTGCTGATCCTCGACGAGGCACAGACGGTCAAGAATGCCCAGAGCCGCAGCGCCGAGGCGGTACGCCAGATCGACACGCGCCACCGCCTGTGCCTGACCGGCACGCCGCTGGAGAATCACCTGGGCGAATTGTGGAGTCAGTTCGACTTCCTGCTGCCCGGCTTCCTCGGCACCGCCAAGCAATTCACCCGCCACTGGCGGACGCCGATCGAGAAGCAGGGCGACACCCAGCGCAGCCGCTTGCTGGCCCGGCGCATCCGGCCCTTCATCCTGCGCCGCAAGAAGGAGGACGTGGCCGAGGAACTGCCGCCGAAGACCATCATCATCCGCAGCGTCGAGCTCGAAGGCAGCCAGCGCGATCTCTACGAGACGGTGCGTGCGGCAATGGACGCCAAGGTGCGCGACGAGATTGCCCAGAAGGGCTTCGCCCGCAGCCAGATCGTCATCCTCGACGCCCTCTTGAAGCTGCGCCAGGTTTGCTGCGACCCACGCCTGGTACGGGCGCAGGCAGCCAAGAGAGTCAAGGAACGGGCCAAACTCGACCTGCTGATGGCCATGCTGCCGGAACTGGTGGACGAGGGCCGGCGGATTCTCGTCTTCTCGCAATTCACCAGCATGCTGGCGCTGATCCAACAGGATCTCGACGCCGTCGGCATCACCTATGTCACGCTGACCGGCGACACCGTCGACCGCGAAACGCCGATCCGCCGCTTCCAAGACGGCGAGGTGCCGGTCTTCCTGATCAGCCTCAAGGCCGGCGGCGTCGGCCTCAACCTGACCGCCGCCGACACCGTGATCCATTACGACCCGTGGTGGAACCCGGCAGTCGAGAATCAAGCCACCGACCGCGCCCACCGCCTCGGCCAGGACAAGCCGGTGTTCGTCTACAAGCTGATCGTGCGCGGCAGCATCGAGGAAAAAATCCTCGCCCTGCAGGAGCGCAAAGCCGAACTGGCCGCCGGCATTCTTTCCGAGGACCGCGGCATCGAGGTCAAGTTCGGCAACGACGACTTGGCCGCGTTGTTCGAGCCGCTACCGGAATAATTGCCTTTCCGGCAATCATCAGGTGCCACAGAAAGTCCGATAGGCAGCAGTAAACGAGCGGGGCGCCGGTTCGACAAAGGCGGCGAATTCGCCCACCTCGTCATCGGGATGACGCAGCGCCGCCAACAGCCGCTCGAATGGCACCAGATCGGCGGCATCGGTGGCGGCGGCCAGCGCCCGTTCGACCTGGTGATTGCGGGCAATGATCGCCGGGTTGGCCACACGCATACGCCGTACACGTTCCGCCGGCGATAAGCCGCTGGCCGCAAGGTCGTGCTCGCTCAGGGTGCGCCAGCGCGCCAACCACGGCGCAAGTGCAGGCGTGTTGGCGAACAGCGAACGCAACGGTGCCTCGTCGCCAGCGGCGGCATCGACCAGCCGCCGCCAGCCGAGCGTAAAATCGACGACGTGGACGTGCAGCAACTCGAGCCAATCGTCGGCCAAACCGGCGGCCTCGGCAGCGACAGACTGGCTCAAACCAAGCTTGGCCCACTGCCCAGCGCGCCAGTGCGCGTCGTACCAGGAGGCAAAGGCGTCGATGACCGGCATGACGCGATCGATTGCGTGCCGGGTGACGACCTCGGCATCGCCGTGGCGGCCATGATCACCATCGCCGCCGTCAGCAATCAAGGGCAGCAGTGCCTCAGCCAAGCGCGCCAGATTCCAGCGCGCGATGGCCGGTTGATTGCCAAACGCATAGCGGCCTGCTTCATCAATACTGCTGAACACCGCATGCGGGTCGTAAGCTTCGATGAATGCGCACGGCCCGTAATCGATGGTCTCGCCAGACAGCGTCATGTTATCGGTGTTCATCACGCCGTGGATGAAGCCAAGATTCATCCATTGCGCGACCAGCGCCGCCTGGCGCTGCGCCACTGCGCGCAGCAGGCCGACGTAGCGGTCGGGATCGCCGAGCAGCGCCGGATCATGCCGGGCGATTGCATAATCGGCCACTTGGCGCAGCGTATCGATCTGCCCGCGCGCCGCGAAAAATTGCAAGGTGCCGACGCGCAGATGGCTGGCCGCGACCCGCGTCAGCACAGCACCGGGCAACCTGTGCTCGCGTTGCACCGGCTCGCCCGTAGCGACCACCGCCAGCGCCCGCGAGGTCGGCACGCCCAGCGCGTGCATCGATTCGCCGAGCAGCGCCTCGCGCAACATCGGCCCAACCGCTGCCTTGCCATCGCCGCCGCGTGCGAACGGCGTACGCCCCGAGCCTTTGAGCGCCAGATCACGCCGCCGACCGGAGCGGTCAACGATCTCGCCCAACAGCACAGCCCGGCCATCGCCCAGTTGCGGCGAGAACCCCCCGAACTGGTGACCGGCATACGCCTGCGCCAGCGGTTGCGCGCCTGGCGGCACGACGTTGCCCGCGAAGATCGACACGCCCTCAAGCGAATCAAGCCCCTGCGCATCCAGCCCAAGTTCGTCAGCCAGCGCACGGTTGAAGAACAGCAGCCGAGGGGCTGGCGCGGCGCGGGGTTGCCAAGCCACATAGGCATCGGGCAGATCGCGGGCGTAGCTGTTGTCAAAGCCGATGGGAGTCATGGTTCCTGGATATTCAGCGCGGCGGGGATGGTGTGCAGCGGAATTTCAGCCTTGGGCATGCCGGGATTTTGCTTTGTTTCATGCCCGCCTGCCGCGCTGTTTGAGCCGCAGCCAGAATAGCGGCATTCAAGCCAGCAGCGGACTCGCTTCCAGTCGCTGCGATAACCCTTGAAGTGCGTAGCGTACCGATTGTTCGCGCACCGCCGCACGGTCGCCGGCGAAATGGCGGGTCTGCGCCTCGCAGCCACCGTCTTTCGCCACCCAGGCGAAACAGACGGTACCAACCGGCTTGTCCGGCGAACCACCACTCGGGCCGGCGACGCCGGTGATGGCCACAGCCCAGTCGGCGCGGCTGTGGACCAGCGCGCCCTGGGCCATCGCCCGGGCGGTCGCCTCGGATACCGCACCGTGGCGCTCCAGCGTCGCTTCCGGTACGCCCAGCATGTCCATCTTGGCGGCATTCGAGTAGGTCACGAAACCACAGTCAAACCAGGTGGAACTGCCGGCGATAGCCGTCACCACCTGGGCCAGCCAGCCACCGGTGCAGGATTCGGCCAGCGTCAGCCATTCGCCGCGGGCCAACAAAGCGGTACCGAGTTCGGCGGCGAGGATTTCCAGATCGTCGTTCATGGCGGCGATGTTACACCCGGCCCACCGGCGCCGCCGGGTTAGACTTGCTGCTTCGCCGCACCACTACGCCGCCATGACTTTCGCTGCCCTCGGCCTCACCGCACCGCTGCTCCAGGCCCTCGACGGCCTCGGTTACCAGACGCCAACGCCAGTCCAGACCCAGGCCATTCCCGCCGTACTGGCCGGCCGCGACTTGATGGCGGCAGCACAGACCGGCACCGGCAAAACCGCCGGCTTCGCGCTGCCGCTGCTGCAACGCCTGAGCGAGGGCGAACGGGCCAGCAGCAACGCGGTACGCGCCCTGATTCTGGTGCCGACCCGCGAACTGGCCGAACAGGTGCATGCCAGTTGCCGCCAGTACGGCGCCCACCTGCCGGTCAGCACCTACGCGGCTTATGGCGGCGTCAGCATCAACCCACAGATGATGCGTTTGCGCCGCGGCGTTGACTTGCTGGTCGCCACCCCAGGCCGTCTGCTCGACCTGTTCCGGCAGAACGCGGTGAAATTCAGGCAGGTCGAGACGCTGGTGCTCGACGAAGCCGACCGCATGCTCGACCTCGGCTTCGCCCAGGAACTGGCCACGCTTTTCGCCGCCCTGCCAAAGCAGCGGCAGACGCTGTTGTTCTCGGCCACCTTTTCCAACGCGATCCGCAGCCTGGCCAAGGCCCGCCTGCACGACCCCCTGTCGATCGAGACCGCGCCGCGCAACAGCACTGCCAAGGCGGTCAGGCAGTGGGTCGTGCCGGTGGACAAGAAGCGCAAGACCGAGCTGTTCCTGTTCATGCTCAAGGACCGCGGCTGGCGCCAGGCGCTGGTCTTCGTCAAGACCAAGAAGGGCGCCGATGATCTGGTCGCCCACCTGCAAACGAAGCGGCTTGCCGCCGATGCGATCCACGGCGACCGGCCGCAAGCCGCGCGCCTGCGTGCGCTGGAAAACTTCAAGGCAGGCACGGTGCAAATTCTCGTCGCCACCGACGTCGCCGCCCGCGGACTGGATATCGACGACTTGCCGCTGGTGGTCAATATCGATTTGCCGCTGGTCGCCGAGGATTACATCCACCGCATTGGCCGTACCGGCCGCGCCGGTGCCAGCGGCGAGGCGGTGTCGCTGGTCTGCGCCGACGAAGCACCGCTGTTGGCGGCCATCGAAACCTTGCTGAAGAAACCGCTGTCCCGTGATGAGGAACCGGGTTTCGAACCGGACCACCGGCTACCGGCAACCGGCCCCGGTGCTGCTGCGGCCAAGCCGAAAAAGGCGAAGAGCGGCGGGCGTGGCGGCCAGGGCGTGCCGGCCAATTGGGTCGGCTTCGCCACCCCGGCCGGCCGTCGCGGCCGGCGCTCCGGCGGCCCTTCCCGTTCACGCTGAGACTTGACTGCGCGCCCACCCTACCGTGCGCTTCTGAATGTCCTACAATGCACCGATGCTGACGGCCGAGCCGATTACGACTTTCCGATGACAACTGCGATCGACCTCTTTCCCTGGGACGAGCATTTCAATACCGGCCTGCCGGCGGTGGACGAACAGCATCGTCAGTTGGTCCGGCTGGTCAATCGGCTGGCCGACCAGGTCACCAACAACGCGCAACGCGCCGACCTGGAAAGCGTTTTCGACGAAGTGCTGGATTACGCCGTCTATCACTTCAATACTGAGGAAGCCGTCTGGCAGCGCTATCTACCCGACGCCGACGAGACCGTCGCCCATCGCCACAGCCATGCCGAATTCGCTGCCCAGGCCGTGCGGCTTCGCAACAGCCTGGACGAAGGAAGTATCCGCCACACCGCCGAGGAAGCCCTGTCCTACCTGACGCGCTGGCTGGCCTCGCACATTCTCGAGTCCGACCGCCACATGGCTTACATCGTGCTCGCCCTCGAATCCGGGCTGGCGCCCGAGGCCGCCCGCGCCCAGGCCGAACGGCAGATGACCGGGGCAACGCGGGTCCTGACTGAAATCATCCTCAACATCTTCGCCAAGCTGTCGGCCAATACCCTGCAGCTGAAACAGGAAATCACCAAGCACCACAAGGCCGACGCGGCACTGGCGCGCGAGAGCGAAAAGAACCGGGAATTCCTGCAGCACGCCAGCGATGGCGTCCATATCGTCGACGCCAGCGGCAAGCTGGTCGAAGTCAGCGACTCCTTCTGCGCCATGCTCGGCTACCGGCGCGACGAGATGATCGGCATGGAAATCGGCCAATGGGATGTTCATTTCAAGGCCACCGAAATCGAGCGCATAGTCCGCGAGCAGTTCGCGCAGGGTGACCGTTCGGTGTTTGAAACCCGGCACCGGCGCAAGGACGGCAGCGTCATCGACGTCGAGGTCGGCGGCTACACGCTGCAGATCGGCGGCCAGCCGCTGGTGTTCTTTTCCTCGCGCGACATTTCCGGGCGCAAGGCGGCTGAAGCCGCCTTGGCCGCCGAACGCGCCCTGTTCATCGACGGTCCGGTGGGAGTCCTGGTCTGGCGCGCGGAGCCCAACTGGCCGATCGAATATGCCTCGCCGAACATCCGCAACGTATTCGGCCGCGACCCGGCAACCATGCTGGCGTCCAGCTTCATCTATAGAAATTGTATTTTCCCGGAGGATCTGCCTCGGGTCCTCGAGGAAATGCAAGCTGGCATCACCGATCCGAACCGGCGCAACTGGGAATGTCGCTATCGCATCGTCTGGCCGGATGGCAGCGTGCACTGGCTGTACGATTTCAACGTCGCCGAACGCGATGACAACGGCCGTGTCGAACGCCTACGCGGCTACCTGACCGATGAGACCGAACGACATGCAGTCGAGCAAAGTCTGGCCGAAACCCACGAGCGCCTGAAATTCGCCCTGCAGGGCGCCAACGACGGCATATGGGAATGGAACCTGGAAAGCGGCGCGATGTACTACTCGCCACGCTTCATGGGAATGCTCGGCTACGGACCGGATGAATTTCCGCCGGACATCAGCACCTGGGAGAAGCTGGTGCACCCCGAGGACAGGCCGGTCGCCGAGGCTTTGCTCAAGGATTACCTGGCCGGCAACCGGCCGATCTATGAGAACGAGCTGCGTCTGCTCCACCGCCAGGGCCACTGGCAATACGTTCTCTGCCGCGCCCGTCTGGCCAGCGACGATGCCGGGCAACCCCTGCACCCGAAACGCCTGGTCGGCACGCATGTCGATATCAGTGAGCGCAAACGGATCCAGAACGAACTTCGCGAAAGCGAAACCCGTTGGCGCCGGCTCTACGAGGAATCGGCCGTGCCCTTCCTGCTGGTGGAAGACGGCACTTATATCGACTGCAACCGTGCCGCCCAGCAGATGCTCGGCCTGGAAACGCGGGCGGCGATCCACGGTTGCACACCACTGACCTTCTCTCCCGTCCGCCAGCCGGACGGCCGGCTGTCAACGGATGCTGCCGTCGCCGTGGCCGAGCAGTTGATCGCCGACGGCAAGAGTCTGTTCGAGTGGGAGCATTGCCGGGCTGACGGCAGCCGCTTCCAGGTCGAGGCGATGCTGACCCGCATCATCGACCACAGTCGTAACCTGGTGCATGTGTCCTGGCGCGACATTACCGAGCAGAAACGCCTGCAGCACGAACTAGAAGAGCAGCAGCACCACCTCGAACGCCAGGTGGCGCAACGCACCAGTGACCTGTCTCTAGCCAAGGAGGCGGCCGAGGCAGCCAACCGGGCGAAAAGCGCTTTCCTGGCCAACATGAGCCACGAACTGCGTACCCCGATGAACGCCATCATGGGCATGACCGGACTCGCCCTGCGCCGCGCCGGCGACCCGCGGCTACAGGACCAGTTGGGCAAGATCGACCAGGCGGCGCAGCACCTGCTGGCGATCATCAACGACATTCTCGACATCTCCAAGATCGAGGCCGAGCGGTTAGCGCTCGAATGTGTCGACTTCCGCCTTGCCGAAGTGCTCGACCAGCTGCACGATCTGATCGTCCACAAGATGGCCGAGAAAGGGCTCCACCTGCGCTTCGACACCGCCCCGGAACTGGCCGGCCTGGAATTGCGCGGCGATCCGCTACGGCTGCGGCAGATCCTGGTCAACCTGATTGGCAACGCGATCAAATTCACCGCGACCGGCGGCATCGTCATCCGCACCAGACTGGTCGAACAGGACGACGCAGGCACGACCCTGCGCTTCGCCATCGAGGATACCGGCATCGGCATCGCCACCGCCGACCAGAAGCGCCTGTTCCTGGCCTTCGAACAGGCCGACAGTTCAACCACCCGGCGTTACGGCGGCACCGGCCTCGGCTTGGCGATCAGCAAACGCCTGGCGCAAATGATGGGCGGTACCATCGGCGTCGACAGCGAACCGGGTGTCGGCAGCACCTTCTGGTTCACCGCCCGCTTCCTGCCGGCAAGCATGCATACGGCAAGCCTGCCAGCAGCCTCCTCGGCCACGCCGGAAGACCGCTTGCGCGAGGAATGCGCGGGTATGGCGGTACTGCTGGCCGAGGACGAGCCAATCAATCAGGAAATCGCCCGCAGTCTGCTCGAAGAAGTGGGTCTCGCCGTCGACGTCGCCAACAACGGCGTCGAAGCCGTGACCCTGTGCCGGCAACGCTCCTACGACCTGATTTTGATGGACATGCAAATGCCACTGCTCAGCGGCATCGATGCCACCCGGCAAATCCGCGCACTACCCGCCCACGCTCTAACGCCGATCCTGGCACTCACCGCCAACGCCTTCGCTCAGGACCGCCAGGCCTGCCTCGACGCCGGCATGAACGATCACATCGCCAAGCCGGTCGATCCCGACGCCCTGTTCGCCACCCTGCTCTATTGGCTCAACCGGCGGTAGCCGTAACGCTGGCCGGCGACAAATCTTCCTCCCCGGCAGCGCCATCCCGGACTAATATGCATCGTCGGCCATTGTCATTTTTCCCCACCCCAACCACCAGAGGAAATCCGCCATGCGTTTGCCCACCCTCGCCGCCCTGCTCACCGCCGCCCTATTCACTACCGCCCACGCCGGCCCGCTGATCGAACTGAGCGCCGAGGCCAGCCGGCCGGCCGCCAACGACCTGCTGCGCGCCAGTGTCTTTGCCGAAACCAACGGTGGCAACCCGGCCGAACTGGCGCGCCAGATCAACCAGGACATCGGTGAGGCGCTGAAGCTGATCCGCAGCTATCCGGCGGTCACGGTCAAGAGCGGCCAGCAGAATACCTTTCCACTCTATGGCCAGAAGCAGAAATTGGAAGGTTGGCGCATGCGCTCCGAATTGCTGCTCGAAACGAAGGATGCGGCGGCGGTGTCGGAGTTGCTCGGCAAGCTGCAGGCGATGCACCTGGCCCTCGGCCACTTCAGCCAATCACCGTCGCCAGCAACGCGCACGGCGGCGGAGGACGCCGCAACGCGCGATGCGATCAGCGCCTTCCATACCCGCGCCGGGCTAATCGCCGAGCAGTTCGGCAAGCCCTACAAGATCAATCAGTTGAGGGTACACCAGCAGGGCTCGTTTCAGCCGCTGGTGCCGATGGCCCGCGCCGCCAGTCTGATGCAGGCGGCCGATGCGGTTCCCATGCCGATCGAGGCCGGCGAAAGCCAGGTCACGACCAACATCAGCGGCCAGATCGAACTGACCGACTGAGCGCCGGCCAGCCAGCTCGCTCAACCGCCGAGGTCGGCGCGCAGCCCGGCCAGCAGCCCGCGCAATTCGTCGACCTCGGCTTCAAGTTCGGCGACGCGGGCTTTCAATTCGAACAATTCCTCATGGCAACCGCGAGGGATGGCGACCGGCGCCTCGCTGACTACCGGCCGGCCACTCAACAAATGGCTCCAGCGGTTCTCGCGGGCGCCGGGGAGGCGCGGCAGTTCAACCACCAGACCGCGCCCGGCCAACTCGTCAAGAAAAGCCTCGACCGAGGAAATGTCGGCAAAGCGATGCAGACGCTCGCAATTGAGGCGCAGTTCGCCGGCCGTCTGCGGACCGCGCAGCATCAGCACGGCCAGCAGCGCCGCCGCCTGCCCCGGCACGGCCAGCGCCTTCTCCAGCCGGTGCTCGAAGCGCGGCACGCGGCTGCCGCTGACCTCGACCACTAGGCCCGCTTCCTTCAGCGCATCGAGTGCCTGAGCAACGTCTGCCTCGCTCAGATCGAGTACCGGCTGGCGGCTGGTCTTCTGGTTGCAGCCAGCGACCAAGGTATTGAGCGACAGCGGGTAAGTATCGGGCACGGTGCGCTGCTTCTCCAGCAGCGTGCCGAGCACGCGGGTTTCGGCCAGGGTCAGAACAGGCAGGGAGGCGGTCATGGCGGGATCAGCTTTCCGGTTCGGGTTGACGATGAATCAGAGGGTACGCCAGCTAGGGCATCGTTGGCGGCGTACGCCGCTGACGCCCCGGTACGCTGGAGCACAACATCGCTCAGACCAGCCGCTCGCGCAGCCAGCGGCCGATGTCTTCGGCCTCTTCCAGACAGAGCGTGTGCGGCATCGGGTATTCGTGCCAGTGCACGGCATGGCCGCGGGCCTCGGCAAAGTCACGGGCACGCCGCCCGAGCGCCGGCGCCACTACGTCGTCTTCGCTGCCGTGTGCGGCGAAGACCGGCAGCGCAGCATGCCCCGGCAAGGCCTCGCGCTCGACCAGCGCTTCGACCGGCAGATAGGCAGACAGTGCGATGAGGCCAGCCAGTGCTTCCGGATGCATCAGCGCCGTGGCGTAGGCAACCGCGCCGCCCTGTGAAAAGCCGGCCAAGAAGATGTGCGAGCAGGGAATGCCACGGGCGTTCTCGCGGGCAATCAGACGACGGATGGCGGCACACGATGCGATCATGCCGGCCTCGTCGATGCGCCGGCTGTCAGGATCGAGCGAGACGATGTCGTACCAGGCCGGCATCACATAGCCGCCGTTGCAAGTGACCGGCATTTCCGGCGCGTTGGGAAAAACGAAACGCACGCCGGGCTGCGCCGCCAGTCCGAGCTCCGGCACCACCGGCACGAAGTCGGAACCGTCAGCACCGAGGCCATGCAGCCAAATCACCGCGTAGCGCGGATCGGCGCCATGCAGCAACTCGATGCATTCCAGTTCGTGGCTCATGCTCACTCCCTTCCCGTCAAATCGGGAAACAGCACGTCAGTGAAGCCGAAGCGCGTCAAGTCGTGCATCCGCATCGGGTACAAGCGGCCGATCAAGTGGTCACACTCGTGCTGCACGACGCGGGCATGGAAACCCTCGACCGTGCGATCGATCGGCTCGCCATGCGGGTCGAATCCCTGGTAGCGAATGCGCGTGCAGCGCGGCACCTCGCCGCGCAAGCCAGGTACCGACAGGCAACCTTCCCAGCCCAGTTCCTCCTCGCTTGTCAGCGGCGTGACCACCGGATTGATCAGGATGGTCCGCGGCACCGCCTCGGCCACCGGATAGCGCTCGCTGTGCTCGAAACCGAAGATCACCAGTTGCAGCCCAACGCCGATCTGCGGCGCGGCCAGGCCGACGCCATCAGCCGCGGCCATGGTGTCGAACATGTCGGCAATCAGCTCGGCCAGCGCCGGCGTGGCGAAATCGATGACCGGGCGGGCGCTTTCCAGCAGGCGCGGATCGCCCATGCGCAAGATGGTTCTGACAGCCATCGCGGTATCCTTCGAGTATGGCAAAGCACAAGTGTATGGGATCGCGGCAGCGGAAAGGAATTCTCGGCTGGTTCAAGGCGTTGTTCTTGCCGCCGCCGGAACCCGTTTCCGACATCGAACAGGCGCGCCGCCTGATCGCTGCAATCGACCGCGGCGGCATTCCGCTCAACCCGGCGCGGGTCAACGCCGTGGCCCGCAATCTCGGACTGGAAGTCTCAAAACGAGCGACCGTCGAAGAAACCATCGCCCGCCTGCGCGCTGCCGTCCGGCGTGCCGGCTGACACACCCAACAAAAAGCCGGCTCGCGGCCGGCTGTGCTATCAGGCGGGCAACAGCTTACCTGCCGCCTTCGGCCTCGCATTTCTTCATGAACGATCTCTTTGCCGCGCCGGCCAGCGGCTTGCCATTTTTGTTGACCGCCTTGCCTTCGCAAGCGGTAACGACGGCGCTGTCGGCCCGCATACATTTTTTCATGAATGTTTTCTTCGCCGCGCCGGCCAGCGGCTTGCCGCTCTTGCTGACTGCCTTGGCTTCGCAATCAGCCGCGCTCTCGGCATACGCAACATTGACGGCCAACAATGCAACCAGAACTGCTGCCAAAATCTTCTTCATCTCTTTTGCTCCTTGGATTAAATAAAAGGCGGTTTGCCTTTGTCACACAACG
>JAISPT010000005.1 GCA_031274715.1 Azonexus sp.
CGGCTTTGAGTTTGTCCAGATGCGGGGCGAACCAGTCCTCGTGCGTCATTGCCTGCTGCCGGTCGCTGCTGGGATCTGTGCGGCCGACTTCGTTGCCGTAGGCTTGGGCGAGTTGGCCGGCTTGCTTGTCGCTGTAAAGTAATCTTCCCCCATAGACGGTTTGATGAATCGCATTGATGATTTGAAGGAGTCCCCAAACGATACGCGGCAATCCGCTCTTGGCGAAAGCCTTGCCGGCCTGGCTTTCGGTCGGTTCGCCGATTTCCGGGAAGGGAGTGCCGACGCCCTGGATGTAGAAGGGATAAAAGCCTTGCGCCTGCTTATCTCTTGGATAGGCTTCAAACAACCGCGCCACGTTGCTGTGGCTGCACTGCTCCGGGGTCAGTGGAATAGCCGGCACCGGCTCGGGTTCCGGCTCGCCAGCCGGCAGACCGGCTGCACGGGCTTCGCGTTGCTTGGCCCACTTCTCCTCCTTCGTTAACGGTACCGGTACCCGCTGGCCGTCACGGTCACGCCTCATATGGTTATTGGTGCCATCGAAGAACAGTCCGACCCGCACAGGAATGTCGCACATGCCGCTGGTGCAACCGCGGTAAAGGTTGTAGCTCTCCATCACCGTGAGAGAACCAAGGAATTCGAAGGCGGGATACGGCGCTTTGAGTGGCGGGGCTTCGATGGAGGACATGGTGATTAGTTGTCGGTGGCGGGCTTGACGGGAGGAGGGATTGGGTGCTCCTTTCCCCAACCGGCGATATTTGAAACAACTACGCGAACTTCATCGTTAGGGAAGAAATGCAGGTAAATACTGCCCGGTTCGTCGTACTTTTCCACCTCGACGATTTTTTCCTTGATGACATCGTTTCCCTTGACCGGCATGTTCCAGCGGACGCGAACCTTCATGCCGGGGTACCAAGTCTCCGGGATGGAAGCGCAGCAGATATTGGCGCTCCCGGCCCCCCAAGCTGTCATGCCTCCACCTCCCGCTCCATTCACACTGGCTGAATAGATGTAGTTGCCGGTGTGGTTGACGACGCCGACCTGGGCCGGGGCGTTTTTGGGGGCCTCATCGCCATAGCCTGGATCACGATGGGCACAGGCGGAAAGGCTGAAGGCGACGAGTAAAGCGAGAAGCCACTTCATTGCAAAGTCTCCGAGTGATTGGTGTTGAAGCACTGCTCCGGGGTCAGCAGAATGGCCGGCACCGGGTCGGGTTCCGACTCGCCGGCCGGCAGACCGGCTGCACGGGCTTCCCGCTGCTTGGCCCACTTCTCCTCCTTCGTCAGCGGCACCGGCACCCGCTGACCGTCGCGGTCACGCCTCATATGGTTATTGGTGCCGTCGAAGAACAAGCCGACCCGGACCGGGATGTCGCACATGCCGCTGGTGCAACCGCGGTAAAGGCTGTAGCTCTCCATCACCGTGAGAGAACCAAGGAATTCGAAGGCGGGATACGGCGCTTTGAGTGGCGGGGCTTCGATGGAGGACATGGCGATTACTTGGCGGTGGCGGGCTTGACGGGGAGAGGAATCGGATGCTCTGGGTTTCTCGGTCCCACCGGACTTACGACTACACGAACCTCATCGTTGGGGAAAAAGTGCATGTAAATACTTCCCGGGCGGCCGTATTGCTCCACTTCAACGATTTTCTCCTTGATGACATCATTGCCATTGACCGGCATGTTCCAGCGGACGCGAACTTTCATGCCGGGATACCAGACACGGGGGATGGAGGCGCAGCAGATATCGGCTCCACCAGCGCCCCATTTGGACATATTCCCCCCGCCCGCCCCATTCACACTGGCCGAGTGGATGTAGTTGCCGGTGTGATTGACGATGCCGACCTGGGCCGTGGCGGTCTTGGGGGTGTCATCGTCGTAGCCCGGATCGAGATGGGTGCAGGCCGAGAGGCAGAAAACGGCGAGAAAAACGGAAAGCCATTTCATTGCAGAGTCTCCAGAAGATATTTATGGGACAGCACGCTAACCTTTCGGCTCCACCCGGCGCGAGGTCTTCTTGACCAGGCCGCTTTCGACATCGAAATGCACCATGAAATAGGTTTCGTCCATCACCGGCACGCCTTCGATCCGCCACTCCCAGACCTCCTCGCCCAAATTGCGGAAGACCGTGCGCGAACCGGGTGCGCCGAGCAGGCGGCGAATCTCGTCGCGGCTCATGCCGGGGTGGACGCGGGCGTAATTTGCATCGTTCAGCACCTGCTCTAGCCGGCTGACTACCTGCTGCCGGTCGAAGCTGATCATGTAGCAATGCACGCCATTCGGCTGCCGGCTATATTCCCAGGTCGCCGTGCCGTCCTCATTGCTATACCGGTAACCGGGCTCGCCCATGCGTTCCAGTACTTCGGCGGCGGTGGTGATGCCCGGCTGGATGTGCGGCAGGTTGACCGCGTCGCAGGCGGGCAGCAGGGCTGCCGCCAGCAGGCTGACGAGAGCGGCGAACAATCCAGTCTTGGCCATGACGAATTCCGGTAGTCAGGTAAGCGAACAACTGTAGCCGGGATTGTTGTTCCAAAGAAGTGTCCGGCGTCGCCAAGGTGCGCGAAGGCTTCGCGGGACCACTCGACGAGTGATTTCCATCGCGGACCTTCTGGGTGGCTGGCGTTTCCGCTGCCTACCCTGGTAGCTGTTGTAAGCGACGGTGGGCCAGGGCCGCCAAGCCGCCGAGCAGCATCAGGCCGATCATGCCGAGTGCCAGGTTGAGTGTCGCGCCCCACAGCACCGGCGCGATCACCGCTGCGGCCAGGCTGTTGAAGGTCGATTGCAGGCAGGTCTGGCAGGAGGCGGCGAGGCCGCGCTGGACTGGGAACGGGTCGAGCGCCAGGAGGGTCAGGCAGGGCATCGCCAGCGCCATGCCGATGGTGTAGACGAACAGCGGCAGCACGCTCCACGGCAGGCTAGGTGGTAGCGCCAGATTGATGCCGATGTTGAGGGTCGCGGCGGTGGCCATCACCGCGTAGCCGAGGGCGATGGTCCGCGCTGGCGACAGCGTGCCGGCCAGCCGCCCGGACAGCCAGGAACCGCACAACAGGCCGCACATGGCCGGACCGAATAGCCATAGGAAGGCCGTTTCCGGCAGGCCCAGATGGCGCATCAGAAATACCGGCGCCGATAGCACGTAGATGAAGAAGCCGGCGAAATTGAGCGACAGCGCGGCACAGGCGAACAGAAAGGCGGGCGAGGTCAGCACGTGCCGGTAAGCGCGCAGCAGGTAGGCCGGTTGCAGCGACTGGCGCCGTTCCGGCGGCAGGGTCTCCGGCAGCAGTTTCCAGCAGGCCAGCCACAGGGCGGCGCTCATCAGTACCAGAAAAGCGAATACCATCCGCCAGCCGAACCAGGTTTGCAACCAGCCGCCGATGACCGGGGCCAGCGCTGGGGCCAGGGCAAACATCATGGTGATCTGCGCCATCAGCCGCTGCGCGGCGGCGCCGTCGAACAAGTCGCGGACGATGGCACGGCTGATGACGATGCCGGCGCCGGCGGTAACACCCTGCATGGCGCGCCAGAACCACAGTTGCCCGATGCTGGTGGCAGCGGCGCAGCCGGCCGAGGCGATGGCGAACAACACCAGCGCGGCGAGGATCACCCGGCGGCGGCCGAAGCGGTCGGCGATTGTTCCGTGCCACAGGGTCATCACGGCGAAAGCGAGCAAATAGGCCGATAGCGTCTGCTGCACCTGCAATTGGCTGGCGCCGAGTTGGGTGGCAATGTCGGGGAAGGACGGCAGGTAGGCGTCGATCGAAAACGGTCCGAGCGCCGACAGCGCTGCCAGCAACAGGGCGATACCGTGGGTGCTGGCCGGCTTGTCCCCCTCAGCCACGGGCCAGGCGCCGGTACTGGATGGCTTCGCCGACGTGTGCGGCGGCGACCGCGTCGCTGCCGGCGAGATCGGCGATGGTGCGGGCGACGCGCAGAATGCGGTGCCAGGCGCGGGCCGACAGGTCGAGGTTGCGGCTGGCCTGTTCGAGTAGCTTGCGGCCGGTTTCGTCCGGCGCGCAGCAAGCGTCGACCTCGGCGCTCGTCAGGCGGGCATTAGTCTTATTTTGGCGCGCCAATTGCCGGGTGCGGGCAGCAACGACACGGTGCCGGATCGCGGTCGAGTTTTCGCTCGTCGGTCGGTCGAGCAGGGCTTCGGGCGGTAGGGCGGGGACTTCGATCAGCAGGTCGATGCGGTCGAGGAAAGGGCCGGACAGCTTGCCGCGATAGCGGGCGATCTGGTTCGGTGTGCACCGGCAGCGCCCGGTCGTCGCGCCATGATGGCCGCAGGGGCAAGGATTCATCGCCGCGACCAGCTGGAAATCGGCGGGAAACTCGGCCTGGCGGGCGGCGCGGGCGATGTGGATGCGCCCGGTCTCGAGCGGCTCACGCAGCGCTTCCAGCACCTTGCGGTCGAACTCGGGCAATTCGTCGAGAAACAAAATACCCTGGTGGGCCAAGCTGATCTCGCCCGGCCGCGGCGGATTGCCGCCGCCGACCATGGCTACCGCCGAGGCCGAATGATGTGGCTGGCGATAGGGGCGGCGGCCGAAGCCATGCGGCCGGAACTGCCCGGCCAGCGACAGCACGGCAGCTGAGGCGCGGGCCTCGGCCGGTTCCAGATCCGGCATCAAGCTGGGCAGGCGGGTGGCCAGCATCGACTTGCCGGCGCCGGGTGGGCCGATCATCAGCAGCGAATGGTTGCCGGCGGCGGCGATTTCGAGGGCGCGCTTGGCCTGAGCCTGGCCGCGGACCTCGGCCAGGTCGGGCGGCGGCAGTGCGGCTTCACCGCTGGCCGGAACGGCGGGCGGCAACGCCTCGCGGCCGGTCAGATGGGCGCAGACGGCAAGCAGTGAAACCGCCGAAAGGATGGCGCCGCTGCCAGCTAGTGCCGCTTCGCCAGCACTCGCGCCCGGTAGGACGAAGGTTCGGCCGTGCTCAGCGCCGCCCAGGGCCATCGCCAACGCGCCGCGCACTGGGCGCAGTTCTCCGGACAGCGACAATTCGCCAGCGAATTCGTATTCGCCAAGCGGCCCGGCCGGCAACTGGCCGCTGGCGGCGAGGATGGCGAGGGCGATCGGCAGGTCGAAGCGGCCAGATTCCTTGGGCAGGTCAGCTGGCGCTAGATTGACGGTGATGCGTTTGGTGGGGAATTCGAAGCCGGAATTGATGATCGCTGCCCGTACCCGATCGCGGGCTTCCTTGACTTCGGTGTCGGGGAGGCCGACTAGGGTAAAACTCGGTAGACCGCTGGCGAGGTGGGCTTCGACCGTGACCGGCGGCGCATTCAGGCCATCCAGCCCACGGCTATGCGCGATGGCCAGGGCCATGCTAGTTACTGTCCGCCGCGGGCCTTTTCCAGCGCTTCGACGCGGGCTTCGAGTTCCTTCAGCTTGTCGCGGGTCCGAGCCAGAACCTGAGCCTGCACGTCGAATTCCTCACGGGTCACCAAGTCGAGTTTGGCGAAAGCGCCGCTGACCAGGGCCTTGGCGTTCTTTTCGATATCCTTGACCGGTGAATTGGCCAGCAGGGCACTCATTTTGGCGCCGATGTCTTCCAGGAATTTAGGGTCGAGCATGCTGTTCCTCCGTGGGAGCAGCAGTTTAGCATAGCGCTGTTGACGTGCCTTTGACTGGTGCACGACTGGCCACCCGGGCAGGCGCTTACTTGATCAGCGGCAGCAGGGCGCGGAATTCGTCGGTGCCGGCCCGGTGCAGCCATTCGAACAGCACCATCTCGGTGGTCACCACCTGCGCGCCGAGGGCGCGCAGGCGCTCGACGGCGGCATTATGGCTGGCCGGCGTGCGCGACGACGAGGCGTCGGCGACGAGGAAGACCTGGAAGCCGGCTTCGAGCAAGCCGCAGGCTGTCTGCAACACGCAGACGTGGGTCTCGGTGCCGGTCAGGATGACTTGGCGGCGGTCGGCAGTGCGCAACAGATCGAGTACGCCCGGTTCGGCGGCGCAAGAGAAATGCGTTTTCTCGAAGAAACGGGCATGTCCGGCCGCTTCGCGGATGGCCGCGAGGCTGGGGCCGAGGCCACGCACGTATTGCTCGGAGACGAAGGCCGGCACGGCCAACTGGGCTGAAGCGCGGAGCAGACGCACCGAGTTGGTGGCCACCGTGTCGGCGTCGTGGATCGCCGGCGCCAGCTTTTCCTGGATATCGACGATCAGCAGCAGGGAGTTGTCGCGGGCGATTAGCATCGCGTCAGCGGAAGACGACCGTCTTGTTGCCGTGCACTAGCACCCGGTCTTCCAGGTGGTAGCGCAGGCCGCGGGCCAGCACCGTCTTTTCGATGTCCTTGCCGTAGCGCACCATGTCCTCCGGCGAATCGGAGTGATCGATGCGGATCACGTCCTGCTCGATGATCGGCCCGGCATCCAGTTCGCTGGTGACGTAGTGGCAGGTTGCGCCGATCAGCTTGACGCCGCGCGTGTAGGCCTGGTGGTAGGGCTTGGCGCCGGCGAAGCTGGGCAGGAAGCTGTGGTGGATGTTGATGATCCGGCCGGCCAGTGCCGTGCACAGTTCCGGCGAGAGAATCTGCATGTAGCGGGCGAGCACCATGGTATCGCCGCGCACGTCGTCGAAAATGCGCTGGATCTCGGCATAGGCGGCCTTCTTGTTGTCGGCGTCAACCGGCACGTGATGGAAGGGGATGCCGTGCCACTCGACGAAACCGCGGAAGGTGCCGTGATTGGAGATCACGCAGGGAATCTCGATGTCGAGCTCTTTGGCCTGCCAGCGCGCCAGCAGGTCGTACAGGCAGTGCTCCTGTTTGGAAACGAGCACGACGACACGTTTTTTGACGGCGCTGTCGCTGATCCGCCAGGTCATCGCCAGCGGTTCGGCAACTTCGGCCTGGAAACGCTCGCGAAACTCGGCGAGCAGGAAGGGCAGCGATGAGGCCTTGATTTCAATGCGCATGAAATAGCGGCCGGTCAGCGCATCCGAATGAAAGCTTGATTCGAGAATCCAGCCGCCGTGCCCGGCGATGAAGCCGGACACCCGGGCAATGATTCCGACCTGGTCGGGGCAGGAGGCGGAAAGCGTGTAGAAGCGGTCGCTATGCATGGATTATGACAACTGTGTCGTTCTGAGGGCGACGGGTGGGGGGGACGGGAACGGCAGGTCGCGCCGAAGGCGTGTCAGGCCTTGGCAAAAGCCTTATCGATTTCCTGGCGCAGGTCGTCGTAGTTGTATACCACCGGGAATTGCGGGAATTCGCGGATGACGTTTTCCGGCGGATGGAACAGGATGCCACCGTGGGCCTCGCCGAGCATCGCCGTATCGTTGTACGAGTCGCCGGCGGCGACGGTCTTGAATTTCAATTCCTTGAAGCGCTTGACTGCCTCCTGTTTCTGGTTCGGCATGCGCAGGTGGTAATTGACTAGCATGCCTTGGGCGTTGGCCTCCAGCGAGTGACAGAACAGCGTCGGCCAGCCGAGCTGGCGCATCAGCGGGTGGGCGAATTCGTAGAAGGTGTCGGACAGGATGATGACCTGGTAAGCCTCGCGCAATGTGTCGAGGAAAGCGCGGGCGCCCGCCATCGGACCCATCTCGGCGATCATTTTCTGGATGTCCGGCAGGCCGAGCTTGCGCTCGCGCAGGATATTCAGGCGGTAGGTCATCAGCTTGTCATAGTCCGGCTCGTCGCGGGTCGTGCGCATCAGCTCGGGAATGCCCGTGCGCTTGGAGAATTCGATCCAGATTTCGGGGACGAGCACCCCTTCGAGGTCGAGACAGACGATTTGCACGGACGGCTCCTAAGACGGCGAAAACCCCAGATTTTACCCGATTGCGCCAGGGGCTTTGCAGCCGGGTAGGCGCCAAGGTGGGGAAAGGAGATTGGTGGTACCTCTGGCCAGCAGGCTAGTTAATTAGTCATTTAGACTACATAATCGGGAGTAGTCCGGATCGGGTATTAGGATGAATTTGATCAAGGTCAAATTTTGCCGTCCGGTCTGTGCCCAAATGTCGCCTGTTGGTAGTGGATTTATAGGAGCAGCGCATGAGCGGCAAGGAGTGGATCGACGTGCAGGCCTTTCTCGGCGGCATCGAACCCTATTCGGTTCTCGACGCGGCAGCCTTGTCGCGTCTTGCGGCCGCGGCACGGATAGTTCGGGTGGAACGGGGACAGTCCTTGTTCGAACAGGGACAGCCCTGCGCCGGCGTGCATGTCGTCGCTACCGGGCAGCTCAAGCTGGCCTTCACCTCGCCGCACGGGGCGGAAAAAATCGTCACCATCGCGGTTGTCCGGGAGAGCATCGGCGAAACCTGCTTGTCGCTGGGCCAGCATTACCCTTTTCATGCCGAGGCGCTACGCGATTCCCAGTTGGCCTTCCTGCCCAGGCTGGCCTTGAGCGAATGCCTGCAGGCCAACCCGGATTTCCTTTACTGCCAGATGCAATGCATCGCCCGCAAGCTGCACGTCCTGCTGCAGGATGTCGAATCGTCGTCGCTGCTGTCGGGCACCGAGCGCATCCTCGATTTTCTGATACAAGCGGTCGATAGCATCGAGGGGGACGGTTCGGCGACGGTCGAGCTGTCGCTGCCGAAGTCGATCATCGCCTCCCGCCTGAGCCTGACGCAGGAACATTTTTCCCGCCTGCTGCGGCAACTGTCGGAATCCGGGATGATTACCGTTGCCGGGCGTAGCGTGTCCATTCCCGACGTCGACCGGGTGAGCCGCTATCTCGATTCCGGTGCTGGCCACGGCCAGTGTCGCGGCGGTCGCTCGGGGGGGCGCGGCCGGGCCGACTGGGAGCGCCTGGCGGTCGCCTGATTCTGATTCTTCGCGTTGGGTGTAATAGAAGCCATCTTTGAATTGCTACAAGAATTCGCGGCTGCCATTGCGTTCCGTATCTCTCAGGTGTTCCAGCTATCTGATCGCCCCAAAACCACCGTTGCCATTCAGTTCGCTGTCTTTGCGTTCGTTGTCATCCCGCTCTTTGTCGCGCTGGTTTTTGGTTTGCTCTGGCTGGTGTTCTAGCTCTTCCTTCACCTCAATCAATCCGGTTCGGGCAAAGCCTCCAGCGCCTCGTGTACTTCCAGCCAACGCAGTTCCGCCGTCTCGATCTGTTCGCCAAAGGCGGCGGCTTGGCGGTGCATTTCCTCGCTCTGTAGCCGGTCGATGCGGGCGTAGAAGTCTGGATCGGCGAATTGCGCTTCCAGCGCTGCCTTGTCTTCGTTCCACCGGGCCAGCTTTTTCTCCAGTTGCTCGATTTCCTTGAGCAGCGGCCGCCGCTGGGCGAGCAGGGCTTGCCTGCTGGCTTTGACCTCAGCTCGCTGTTGCTGACGTTCGCTTTTCTCGGCGGCGATTTCCGGTTGCGGCGCTTTTTCGGCGTTGCGCTGACTGGCCAGCCAGGCGGCGTAGTCGTCGAGATCGCCATCGAAGGCGGCGACCCGGCCGGCGGCGACGAGCAGCAATTCGTCGGCGCAGGTACGCAGCAGGTGGCGATCATGCGAGACGACGACCATGCCGCCCTCGTAATCCTGCAGCGCGAAGGTCAGCGCCTCGCGCATTTCCAGGTCGAGGTGGTTGGTCGGCTCGTCGAGCAACAACAGGTTCGGTTTGGTGCGGATCAGCAGGGCCAGCGCCAGGCGCGATTTCTCGCCGCCGGAGAAGGGCTCGACGGCGCGTGTCGCCATATCACCGCGGAAATCGAAGCCGCCCAGGTAGTCGCGCAATTCCTGCTCCGGCGTCGCTGGTTCCAGGCGTTGCAGATGCTGCAGCGGCGATTCGTCGGGGCGTAGTTGTTCGAGCTGGTGCTGGGCGAAGTAGCCGATGTTCAGCGCCTTGGCTTCCTTCCTTTCACCGCCCTGCTGGGCCAGCGCGCCGGCCAGCAGCTTGACCAGCGTCGATTTGCCGGCGCCATTGCGGCCGAGCAAGCCGATGCGGCAGCCGGGGCGCAGGGTCAGCGCGATGTTAGAGAGAAGCGGCCGCCCGGCGTAACCGGCTGCCGCCTTGTCGATGACCAGCAGCGGGTCGGGCAGGGCGTTCGGAGTGCGGAAAGAAAAATGAAAGGGCGAGTCGACATGGGCGGCGGCAACCGTTTCCATGCGTTCCAGCATCTTGATCCGGCTCTGTGCCTGGCGGGCTTTGGTGGCTTTGGCGCGAAAGCGTTCGATGAAGCTATTGAGATGGGCGATCTCGCGCTGCTGCGCCGCGAAGGCGGCCTGCTGGTTGGCCAGGCGGGCGGCGCGAGCGCGCTCGTAATCGGAATAGCCGCCGCTGGTCAGCGTCAGGCGCTGTTGTTCGATGGCCAGGATCTGACCGACCACGGCGTCGAGGAAATCGCGGTCGTGCGAGATCAGCAGCAGCGTCGCCGACGTATTCTTCAGCCACTGTTCGAGCCACAGCACGGCGTCGAGGTCGAGGTGGTTGGTCGGCTCGTCGAGCAGCAGCAGGTCGGCGCGACAGGACAGAGCGCGGGCGAGATTGAGGCGGACCCGCCAGCCGCCGGAAAAATCGGCGACAGGATGCCCGAAGTCGGCATCGGAAAAGCCCAGGCCGTGCAGCACTTCGGCGACACGGGCCTTGGCCGAGTAGCCGCCGATCTCGCCGTAACGGGCGTGCAGGTGGCCGATCGCCTCGCCATCGCCGGCGGCTTCGGCAGCCGCTAGCTCGCGCTCGATGCGGCGCAGTTCGTGGTCGCCGTCGAGCACGAAATCGATGGCGGCGTCGGGCAAGGCCGGCGTTTCCTGGGCGACGCGGGCGATCCGCCAACTGGCCGGCAGCTCTACGTCACCGGATTCGGCGTGTAGTTCGCCGGCGAGCAGGGCGAACAGGCTGGATTTGCCGCAGCCGTTGGCGCCGACGACGCCGACTTTCCAGCCGGCATGTAACTGGACGCTGGCATCGACGACCAGCGGGCGGCCGGCGCGGGCGAAGGTGACTTGACGAAGGGCGATCATGAGGGCGCCGATTATAGCGGCGCCGATGCGCTAGAATTCCCCGAGATTCCAACCGATGACGCCTTGATCCTGAAAACCGCAGTTGACCGCTTGTGATCTTTATGAGAACCGCATGAATACTGACTTTCATGACTTTGGTGGGTGCCACACCATAGGTGAAGTCGCTACGCGCTCGCCAGCACCATGCTCGCCGCGCCATGCGGCGTTGCTCCTTCTTGCAGGCGTGAGCCTGCTGCGTCGTCGCGCCTTGCCTGGCACAACGATCACGGCGCTGACAAGCGCGTTCAACTGCGGTTTTCAGGATGATTAAGCAAATCAGCACCGACCAGCTCAAGCCGGGCATGTACATCCATGACCTGAATTGCGGCTGGCTGGATCATCCCTTCCTGTCCAACGCCTTCCAGGTCCGCGACCAGGCGACGGTGGACAAGATCGTCGGCCTCGGTATCCGCGAGGTGTACATCGACACCGTTAAAGGGGCCGATGTTTGGGCGGGGCGCACGCAACAGGAGGTCAGCGCCGATCTCGACCGGCGCTTGAACGAGATCGCCAGCAAGGGACCGGACAAGCCGGTAACCACGGCGCTCAAGGAAGAGGTGGCGCGTGCCCGGCGGCTGCATGGCGAGGCGCACAAGATCGTCCGCAACATCATGGACGACGTCCGCCTCGGCCAGCAGATCCAGGTCGATCGCATGGAGCCATTGGTCGAGAACATGGTCGATTCCATTTTTCGCAACCAAGATGCCCTGCTGCCGCTGGCCCTGCTCAAGAAGCACGACAACTATACTTTCGAACATTCGGTCAGCGTCTGCGCGCTGCTGGTCGCCTTCGGTCGTGGTCTGAAGCTGGAGCGGCCAGTGATCAAGGACATGGCGCTCGGCGGCCTGCTGCACGACGTCGGCAAGGCGCGCATTCCGGACGCCATTCTGAACAAGCCGGGCAAGCTGACCGACGACGAATTCGTGCAAATGAAATCGCACGTCGACCTCAGCATCGCATCGCTCCTGCAGACCCCCGGTATTCCCGATATCGCGCAGCGGGTCGCCGCCGAGCATCACGAGCGCTTCGACGGCAGCGGCTATCCGTACAAACTGAGCGGCGAGGGAATCAGCCTCTACGGTCAGATGGCGTCGATTGTCGACGTATATGATGCGATTTCCTCGGACCGCGTTTACCACAAGGGAATGTCGCCGACACAGGCGCTCAAGAAGTTGCTCGAATGGAGCAGTCACCACTTCGATCCGCGGCTGGTGCAGGTTTTCATCCGCGCCATCGGCATCTACCCGACCGGGACGCTGGTTCAGCTCGAAAGCAAGCGCCTCGGCGTGGTCGTCGAGCAGAATGAGAAGAACCTGTTGGCGCCGGTCGTCCGTGTCTTCTACCACGCTGGCCAGCGGCACTACATCCCCCCGGAAAACGTCGATCTCGCCAGATCGATGGATCGCATCGCCAGTTTCGAAAGTTTCGACAAGTGGAAAATCGACCCCTACCAATGGCTGCCCGGCTGATTTTTCCACTGGTGGCGCTGCTGCTGTGCAGCCTGCCGGCGCTCGCGGCCGCAGGCGACGCCGCCGCCGATGCCGACCGGGCAAGCCGGCTCGACCGCGCCGCAGCGCTGAAAGCCGATGCAACAGCGCGGCGTCAGCGGGCCAATGCCCTGCTCGAAAACCAACAAGCCGATTGCACCAAGCGCTTTCTGGTCAACGATTGTCGCGACGATGCCAAGGCCGAACACCTGGAAGCCATCCTCGAAGCGCGGCGCCTGGAGAGCGAGGGTGAGGCCATCGAGCGCGAAATTCATCGTGAGGACGCCGCGCAGCGCGAAGTTGAGCGGGCGGCCGAGGCCGAGCAACGCGAGGCCGACCGGGCGGAGCGCGGACCCCGGGTTGCGGCCGAGCGACAGAACGCCGAGGAGGCCACCGCCCAGCATTTGGCCGAGAAGGAAAAAAAGGCCGCCGAAGGCGCCCGGCGCAAGGTGGCCGAGGCCGAGAAACAGCGCCGAAAGCAGGCCGAGCACGCCGCCCGCGTCGCCGAGAAGAAACAGCGGGCCGAACAGAAACAGCAAGCCGAGCAGAAATAGGTAGAACCGCTGTGATCCGGACGATCGCCATCGACCAGTTGCAACCCGGCATGTACATCGTGGACCTGCATCGCCCCTGGCTGGCGCATTCGTTCTGGCGGGGCAGGTTCATGGTCGGCGACACGGCACAGATCGTCCGCCTGGTCGAGGAGGGCGTTACCGAAGTCAGCATCGATACCGACAAGGGCCTCGATCTGCCGTCCGTCGAACCACTGATTGCCACCGATGACGAGATCGCCCGCCACTTCATCAGTCGCCTGGAGCGCTTGAAAGCCAAGCCGGCTACCGTCTCGCTGGGCGAGGAGCGGCGCCGTGCGGCGCGGCTGATCACTGAGGCCGGGGCTGTCGTCGGCGATCTCATGCTGGCCGTTCGCGATGGCCGTGATGTCGATGCCGCCCGCCTCGAACCGATGGTCGGCAAACTGCTTGAATCGGTGCGGCGCAACCGCGACGCCTTGGCGCCGCTGGCCCGCCTGAAGCGTAGCGATGCCTACGCCAGCGAACACGCCGTTGCCACCACTGCACTGATCGCTGCGCTCGGTTATCAGCAGGAATTGTCAGAACCGGAACTGGAAAAGCTGGCCCTCGGTACCCTGGTCAAGGACATCGGCGAGGCGGCTATCGACACCCGCCTGATCGGCAA
Organism: Azonexus sp.; assembly: GCA_031274715.1. GTDB lineage: Bacteria > Pseudomonadota > Gammaproteobacteria > Burkholderiales > Rhodocyclaceae > Azonexus. The sequence goes on from JAISPT010000005.1 coordinate 13,630, forward strand.
GCCGGGCATGCTCTCGCAATCCGAATACGCCCTCGTCCAGAGCCATGTCGAGGAAGGACTGGCGGTGCTCCAGGCCACAGCCCGCCTGCCCGAGACGGCGGTCGCCGTGGTGCTCGAACACCATGAACGCTTCAACGGCTGCGGCTATCCCTATCGCATGGCCGGCGCTGGCATTTCCGCCGCTGGGCGCATGGCTGCCATCGTTGACACCTATGACGCGATGACCTCGGATCGCCCCTATCGCCCGGCCGCTTCGCCGTCGCAGGCATTGCGCCTGCTGTACGAGCAGGGCGGCAGCCATTTCGACCCCGAACTGGTCGCCGCCTTCGTCCGCACCGTTGGCATCTACCCGGTCGGTACCCTGGTCATGCTCGAAAGCGGCCATCTGGCCGTGGTCGAGGAAATCCGCCACGACAACCTCCTGTGCCCGGTGGTCCGCGTCATCTACCATGGCGCCCGTCGCCTGTACGTGGCGCCGGTGGTGGTCGACCTGGCGCGCAGCGTTGGCAACCACTATGGTCGCATCGTACACGCCGATACCTTCGAGCGCTGGGGGCTTAGTCCGCTACGCTGGCAACCTGCCTGATTTCGTTTCTAAATCAACCGATTACTTTGTCGCCTTCGCTTGCCGTGCAACCGCACTGTCTGCGCTTCGCCTTCGCGTACTCGATTGATTTATAAATGAAATGAGCAGCTTGCGGATCGGCGTTGGCACGCCGGCCGTCGCCGCCTGTTCCAGCGCTACCCACTCGCAGCCCGGTTCGGCTAGCCGCGGCGCTGCCTCGACATCGCACAACACCGGCTCCAGCGTCAGGCGAAAGTGTGTGAAGCTGTGGCGTAGCGGCGGCAGCGACCGGCAGTCCCTGGCCCGTAGGCCAAGCCGGGCCAAGACCGCGTCGACGGCGCCTTCCGGCGGCACCAGCAAGCCGCCCCACAAACCGACTGGCGGCCGCCGTTCGAGCAGCAGCCGGGCGCCATCGCGCAACAGCACGAAGGTTGCCGTGCGTTCCGGTATCGCTGGCCGTGGCCGCGCCGTCGGCAGCGTCGCCTGCCGTCCCTGTTGGCGTGCCTGGCAGCCCGCCGTCAGCGGGCAGCGTTCGCAGGCCGGACGGCTGCGCGTGCAGGTACCAGCGCCGAGATCCATCAACCCCTGCGTATAGGCCTCGATATCGCGTTGCGGCAGCAGGCTTTCGGCCAGTTGCCAAAGCTGGCGGTGTACTGCCGCCGTACCGGGAAAGCCGTCGATGGCGAAATAGCGGCACAACACGCGTTTAACGTTGCCATCGAGAATCGCCGCCCGCTCGCCGAAGGCAAAGGCAGCCACGGCCGCTGCCGTGGACCGGCCAATGCCTGGCAATTCCTCCAGCCCGGCGGCGCTGGCCGGAAATCGGCCGCTGTGGTGGGCGACGACCTCCCGCGCGCAACGGTGCAAGTTGCGCGCCCGGGCGTAGTAACCGAGCCCGGCCCAGTGCTCCATCACTGTTTCGACCGGTGCCGCGGCCAGCGCTTGAATGTCAGGAAAACGGGCGAGAAAGCGCTGATAGTAGGGGATCACCGTCGTCACCTGAGTCTGCTGCAGCATGATCTCGGACAGCCAGACCCGGTACGGATCGCGGGTATTCTGCCAGGGCAGGTCGTGGCGTCCGGCGGTCTTTTGCCAAGCGACCAGGTGGTCGGCGAAGGAGGGGGAGTCAGTCAAATTCTGCCTCGACGTGGACTGCGGGAGGACGGATAATACGGGGTTTTTTGCCGTCTCCCGAATACTCGCCATGAGCGACACCACCATCGCGACCCGACCTTTGCGCAATGCCCTGGGGCGCTTTGCCACCGGGGTCGCCATCGTCACAGCACTCGATCCCGACGGCCGGCCGATCGGCCTGACCGTCAATTCCTTCTCCGCCGTCTCGCTCGATCCGGCGCTGGTGCTCTGGTGCCTCGACAACGGCTCGAATAGTCTCGAAGCCTTTCGTCGTGCCAGCCACCACGCGATCAACATCCTCGCTGCCGATCAGGTCAATCTTTCCAATCGCTTCGCCACTTGGCCGGCCGACCGTTTCGTCGGCCTGCCCTGGCAACCCGGCGCCGGCGGCGCCCCGGTTTTCCCCGGTTGCTGCGCGGTGTTCGAGGTCGCCAACGAAACCGCCCACATCGGCGGCGACCACACCATCTTCGTTGGCCGTGTCGAGCGCTTCGCCGAAACTCCCGATCTCGCCCCGTTGCTGTTCCACGCCGGCCAGTACCGACAACTCGCCTGAGCGCGCGAGCATTGAAGCGCCCGGCATCTGCGCTTAGAATGCAGCCTCTTGCCCAGAGCGGGCGTCGTATAATGGTAATACCCTAGCTTCCCAAGCTAGAGCCGTGGGTTCGATTCCCATCGCCCGCTCCACAACAGCTTTCATGGAAATCCAACGGGTTTCATAACCTGTTGTCACAGAAGGGTTTTCCTCGGCTGTTCTTCAGTAAGGTCCACTGAAATCTACCCGCTGCTGGATTAAACAGCCGGGCAGTCAACCGGGTTCGAGAAGGCTGCCGGCGAGCGTGCTAAAGTCCGCTTTCCCTTTACGCACAGCGGGCTCAGCCATGTTCTCTGGAATTATCGCGGCGGTTGGCCGCATCACCCATTTGACGTCGCGCGAGGTTGGGTTCCGCCTGCATGTCGACGCCGGCACGCTCGGTCTTGGCGATGTCGCTCTCGGCGATTCTATCGCTCATAACGGCGTCTGCCTGACCGTCGTCGGCAAGGAAGGCAACCAGTTCATGGTCGACGTCTCGCCGGAAACTCTGTCTTGCACTGTCGGCCTTGATGTGCCCGGACCGGTGAATCTGGAAAAGGCCCTGCGCCTCAACGACGTCATCGGCGGCCACCTGGTTTCCGGCCATGTGGACGGCGTCGGCGAGGTGCTGCGTTTCGACCCGGTTGGCGACAACCGCCTGCTGGAAATTCGGGCGCCCGAGGAACTCGCCAAGTACATCGCACGCAAGGGGTCGATCACCGTCGACGGCACCAGCCTGACGACCAACGATGTGAACGGCCCGGTGTTCACCATTAACCTGATTCCGCATACGCTGGAAAACACTACGCTGCACCGGTTGGCGCCGGGCGCCCGGGTCAATCTCGAAGTTGACCTGATCGCCCGCTACGTCGAGCGCATGCTCAGTGCCGGCCAAGCTTAGGGAAACTCGGAACAACCCCTCGCGGCTGCCGCATCCCGACTTCGGGCGGTCTGCCGTGTTGCAAATGCTCGCCATAGCACCACTACGGCTGCTGCCTTGCAGCCCATTCCGAAGCCGGGCGCGACAATTCGCGGGAGTTATTCAGAGTTTTTCTGGCGCGGTTCGATTCAGTTGATCGGAATATTTCCTCTATTCGTGTCATTTCGCAATTGCGCAGAATGATGAAGGAACAGGGTGGTATTGAAGAGCTTTTCTAAAGCTTTTTCTCTCTGGGACGCTATAACTATAAGTAAGCAGTGTCGTTTTTCGTCGTCATTTTCCCAGGAGGCAGATCATGCCAATGCCTATCCAGAATGCAAGTGCCTCGCTTTACGCCGCCAACTCCGTCGCTACTACCGAAAGCGGCCGCAAGGCCGTACAGCAAAACAGCGACGCGAACGTGAGCGACGCAAGGTTGCCAAGCACGTCGGCGGGTATCAGCCAAGCTGTGCAGCAATCGGTCAACATGCAGATTTTGCAAGCTTCCGCCCGGGTTTCGCTGATAGCGGGCGAGCAATCGCTGACTTTGCTGTATCGCTCGGCCATCGACCGGATCAACGACGCGTTGGCGCCACAATTGGGGCCGAACGCGATTCAGAACGCGATCGCATCGGGTGTGGATACCTCACCGGAAGCTACGGCGAATCGCATTCTTTCGTTTTCAACCGCGTTTTTTGAAAGATATGCCGCCCAAAATCCGGGCAAAGATCGCGATCAATTGGCAAACGATTTCGTTGCCCTGATTCGCGGTGGCTTTGAAAAAGGATTCAACGAGGCAAAGAAAATCCTCGACGGCCTTGGTGTTCTGAAGGGCGGCATCGCGGACGGCATTCAGCAGACTTGGGATTTGGTGCAAAAGGGCTACGACGATTTCCTGGCCTCAAAGTTGAGTTCGTGAGGCCGTTGTCTGCTTGAAATTCGGTCGCCTGCCGTTCAGGCGGCCTGGGTCGGGGGTGGGCTGGCGAATAGCTGGTCGATCACCGCCAGCCGTTTGGCACGCTCGTCGGCGGCTTCCCCAGCAGCCGATACGATGCGGTGCACGGCCTCGAGCAGTTTCTTGCGTACCGCCGAGTCGGCCGGCAACATTGCCGGAATAGCTTTGAGTGCGGCTTCCTGGTCGAGCAGCAGGGCGAAGAACTGCTCGCGCAGGGCGACCTTGAATTCCTGCAGGGTCATGCCTTGGTGTTCGGCGCGAATCTTCTCGATTATGTTGAAGGTACGCTCGTCCACGCCGGTCTTGGCCATGCATATATAGACCATGCTGCGGATCACCGCTTCACGGGCGCCGCCCTTGGCAATGCCGGCGCGGGTCTCGCTGATGCACTGATGGACGAAGGCGAGACGCTCGGGGTCGGTGCCCGGACGCCGCCGTGGCGGCTCATCGGAGCCGCTCAGGCCGACCAGCGCCTGCAACAGCGGCGAGCTGTAGGTGGCGAGGAATAGCTGTTCCATGCCGTGGTCGCGCAGGTTGCGCCAGTTGTCGAGGGCAGCCACGATGCTGTCAGAGAACGCGGTCTGCCACTGCAGCATGGGGTTGTCGCCAGGCACCGGGCGGCGTTGGACGCGCACCTGTTCAGCCAGCTTGGCCAGTTGCTGCATCATCGGGTTGCGGTCGGAGAAGAACTCGAACAACAGCTCGTCCGGATCGAATTTTTTCAGAGGTTCCAACATTCCCGTACTGGCGATGGCGCGGGCGAAAGGCTGGAGCACGGCACGGTAAAGTCCGAGATTGATTTCGGAAACCCGGCGCACGGTGGCGAAGCGGCGTTCGTTTTCCGGATCGGGCTTGACGATCTGGCGCACGTCGTCGAGCTTGCGCGGCTCGAAGCGCACGATCCAGTCGCCGGTGACCAGTTCGGGATTGGCCGTATCGGCGGTCTTGGGAGTCAGTACCGCTTGATACAGGCCCGGCGGCAGGACATCGATCAGGTCGATGTTGGAGGCGAATTCCCGGTGTTCCTTCCTGGCCACGCCGCCGGAGACGAAGATGCCTAGGTGGCCGACACTGTCATGCACCATGTAGATGATGGTCTGGTCGGCGGCACGGATGTCGTCGTCCTTGCTGTAGAGATCGGTGATCCAGCCGAGCGCTTGTTGTGGTGGCGTGATGTTGTCGCCCTTGGAGCAGAAGCAGATGATCGGCGAGTGGATGTTGCGCAGGTCGATACGGGTGCCGTCGCTAGTGGTGATCTCGGCGGTCGCTAGACGGTTGCCGACGAACAGTTTGTCGACGATCCACTGGATTTCCTCGCCGTTCAGGTTGATACAGGTGTTCCACCATTTCTCGAAATCGAGGAAACGCTGCGCGCCTTGGTCGACATTGGCCCAGATGTCGTAATTCTTGCTCCACAGCGTGTTGGCCGGATTGAGGTTCTCGAAATTCTTGACCAGATACTCGCCGGTGAACTTGCCGTTGCCCAGATCGCTGGCCAGGGCTGTCATCCACGAACCACCGGCTAGGCCGCCGGAGTAACGCATCGGATTCTTGCCGATCTCTCCCGCCCAGTACGACAGCGGTGCGCCGGCAATGATGATCGGTCCGCACAGTTCCGGCCGCGTCGCGGCCATCATCATCACCGCCCAGCCGGCTTGGCAGTTGCCGATGATGCACGGCTTGCCGTCCGCCTTGGGGTGGTTGGCGATGACTTTCTCCAGAAAGGCCGCCTCAGCTCGCATGATGTCTTCCAGCGTTTGTCCCGGCACCGGCTCTGCCGAGAAGCCGATTAGATAGCAGGGATGGCCGGCGCGTAGGGCGACGCCGATCTCGCTGTCGGCCTTGAAGCCACCGATGCCGGGACCTTGTCCGGCGCGCGGGTCGACGACGACGAAGGGGCGCTTGCGTTCGTCAATGACGACGCCGGCCGGCGGCTTGATGTGGGCGATGCCGTAATTCACCGGGCGGGGCAGGGTGCGCCCGTCGAGCACCGGCTCCGCTGCAAAGCTCAGCACATTCGGCGCCTTTTTGGCTTTTTGCACGTAGTACTGGTCGCTACGTTGGCGCAATACGTCCATGAACAGGATCGAGCGCTGCGTGATGTCCACCAGGTATTCGGCGAGCGGTCCCCAAGCCTGCGCCGGATTGGAGTCGGCCACTGCCGGTGCGGTGCTGGAGGGGGCTTTCGGGCTGGACTTGCTTGCTTTAGTCGCCATGCTCAACTCCTTGAAAATCATGCATGTGCTGTTGGAGGGGAGATGCTTGAAAATCGGAGAGCAGGCAGAATAGCAGAGGGAAGGGCCGGGAAGTGGCGCGATATGTCACTCAAATTACCCGCAGCGGATTTTGCGGTTACCATCAATTCGCCCGCAGCGCCCCAGGCGGCCTTTCCCGTCGCCGGCAGCAGCGTTCCACCATCTCATTTTGAGGAGAGCCACATGACTGCAAATGCTGAAGACGCAGGCATCATCCAGACCTTGCTGGACCGTTTCAACAACCAGCGCCTGCCCCGGGCGCTGGGACTGAAGGCCAAGGTCGACCGGGGAGAGGAATTGAACGACATGGAGGTCGAATACCTGGCCTTGGTCGACGAAGACATCCGTGAAATGCAGCCGCTGATCACCCGCCATCCGGAAATGGAGCCGATGGTCGTCAAGGGGATCGATCTATACCAGGAAATCCTTGCCAAAGCCCTGGAAAACGCCAAGAAATGAGGCCCTGGCGGCTGATCCCCGTGCTGTCAGGTAAAAGCCATAAAGCCCAGCCTCTTGAAAGCTCATGCCAACACCCCCATAATGGAAAGCATGGTTGTAATTCCGGCAATCTGGAGGCGTTCTGGACAGGGGTTCGATTCCCCTCACCTCCACCTGAACCCATCGCGGTGGGTTGAGTTGGGGGTGTACTGGCTTCGACAGGGCGGGCGAAGGTGCGCAGGCAACCCGAAAGGTGACGGACGTAATCCGCACAAATCCATAAACGCCAACGATGAGCGTTTCGCTGTTGCCGCCTAAACGGCATAGCTGGGGCCGCTGAAGCCTTATTACCCAAGACAGCCGGCGGGGACTTCGGTCCCCGTCGTCATTTCCGCTTTCCGTTGAGGTTCCTTAACTGTCCAGCCGGAAGACGATGGGCACGATCACCGAAGCTTCGACCGCTTCATCGCCGCGCCGGGCCGGCACGAAGCGCCAGCTGGCGACGGCCTGCCGGGCGGCTTCGTCGAGGCGGGTGTAGTTGCTGCTTTTCTCCAGTTCCACCGTGCTGGCCCGGCCGTCGATCGTCACCTGAACCCGGAGCAACACCTTGCCTTCCTCGCCGAAACGTCGCGACAGAGGGGGATATTTCGGTTCCGGATTATTTAAGTAGGCGGCGTTGTAGCGGGCGGCGATCAATACCGGCCCGGCGGCGGGAGCCGTCGCAACGGCCGTTATTGGGGCGGCCTGAGCCGGCTCGGCCACGATCTCGGGCGGTGCGGCAACGAGCGGTGTGGCCGAGGTTGGCGGCTGTTGTTCCGGCGACATGGCTAGCACCGACCGCTTCTTTTGCCGTACTGGTGGCTCGGCAGCAGGCTTGGCTGGTGCCGGCGGCGGGGCGCTGACCGGCTGCAGTTCCGGTATGGACTGCTGGACCTCAATCAATTGCACCTGCAACGGCAGCGGTGTAGCTGCCACGGCCGGAGTACGTGGCCAGGCCAGCACCATCAGATGCAGCGCTGCCGCGATGAGAAAAAAAGGCCCGCTCCTGCGCCATTCGGGCAGTTCAGGCGGGCGGTCGAGGCATCGTTTAGACATCGCTGCATTTTACGAGCGCCGGCCTGGTTGCTGTGCGGCGGCGCTGGCCATCAGAGAAATGGTCTTGTTGCGTCAGGCGGTCATCATGCCGGTTAAGAGGGAGGTGGGAAATGACATTTTTCAACTTCCTTCGAGTTGCGGTAAAGGGAAATCCCCGATCGGCGCGACCGGGGATTTTTCCGATAGCCGGGGTCAGAACTTGAGGTTGACACCAGCATACAGAGAACGGCCCATGCCCGGCACCGGTGTACCCCACAGCGGCACCAGACCGTTGGGTACGTTATTCAAGCTGGCCGACATCGTTGTCCCTTGACCAAGGTAGGCGCCGCCGAGTGGCATTTCGTAATAGCGGTCAAACAGGTTCTCGATGCCGAAATCCAGCCGGAGGCGCTGCCAGGAATAGCTTCCGCGCAGGTTGACCAGGCCGTAGCCACTTGTCTTCATCTCATTGCGCGGATCAGACGTTCTGTTCTTGGCGGCGACGCCGATGATTTCCAGTGCATTGTCCCAGCCGCCAAACTTCTGTGTCAGGGTCAGCTTGGCGTTGAGCGGCATGATGTTGTACAGGCCGTTGCCCGTGTCGCGGTTTTTGCCGTGGGTGTAGTTGAGCACGCCTTTCAATCCAAGGGCGCCGAAGTCGGTACTGGCGAGCGGCATTTGTCCGGCCAGATTGAGACCGTACAGGCGGGCCGACTGGTTGGTATAGCGCAGCACCGTGAACTGGTCGCGCAATGGAACGGAACGGGGGCTGTTGGTGGTCCCATCCCACTGGATTGCGTCGATGTAGTCAGCGATATGGGTATAGAACGGCATGGCCTTGAATTCCCAGCGGCGGTCGGTGGCATGCCAGTCGAAGGTGGCCGACAGGGTGTATGCCTTCTCGGGTTTCAGATCCGGATTGCCGACATAGCCGTTGCCGTCACCGACGAAATTGTTCATCAGCGCTGCCATTTGCCAGGTCGACCAGGGATAGGTTTCGTACAGGCCCGGTGAACGGACTTTGCGTGCGATGCCGATTTCAATGTCCTGGTTGGCGCTGACGGTGTAGCGGGCAAGTGCGGCCAGATCCCAGTTGTCGTCGCGGCGCGAACGGTCGCGGGCATTGAAGGCGTCGGCATCGCGCCCCTGATTGCCGGCGCCGGCCGGGTTGTAGCCCTGTACCTTGCCGGCATCCATGCGCACATGCTCGTAGCGGATACCGAGCAGGGTCATCCATTGCGGGCTGTACACGCGTTCCCATTCGGCGAACAGCGCGTTGCGGTCGCGCTCGCCATTATGGATGTTGGCGAAGGTGCCTGGCCACATGCCGCCGCCAGATGGCGGCCACCAGTCATCCAATTCATATCGTTGGGCTTCCGCGCCGACGCGCAGCAGATCGTTCTGGCCCAGCGTGATGTCGGCCTTGAGGCTGGCGCCGGTGGTGTCGCTCTTGGTACGCATTGGCATTCCGGCTGCGCAGTTCGGGCCAAGCGGCCAACAGGGGGTTGGGTTGAGCGCACCGGGACCGCCGCTGTCCATGCCATACCAGTAGCGCTTGTCGCGTCCGAAATCCATCAGGTGATCGACTTTCTCGCGGTAAGCGCGCGCTTCCAGCTGCCCCCAGTCGAACTGCCCGAGCCAGCGGAGGTTGAAGCGTTTTTGCTGATTGTCGAGCAGATCCATGCGCTGGTTGGGGAAGTTTTGCTCCGCCATGTTTTGAAAGCCGAGGCTGACTTCAAACAGGTTTTTTTCGCCGCGCAGCGCGAAACCCAAAACATGGTTGGTCGTTTCGTAACCCGTCGAGCCGACCTCGTCGCGACTGAGTGTCCTGCCGGCCCGGCCGGTTGCCGTGTAGTCTTTGAAATTGCGGCCGGCGGTGTAGTTGTCGGCCTTGCTGTAGGCGCCGTTGTACCAGAGGCTGAAATTCTCGGTGGCCAGCGTGGCCGACAGGTTGGCGCCTCGCGCATCGTTGTTGCTGCGATAGAACGTGCCGATTTCGCCATTGGTGATGGTGCCCTGGCCGGGGGCGGCAAATTGGGGCGCACGGGTTTCGGCGACGATGGTGCCGCCGATGCTGTCGCCGCCGACGCTGACCGGCGTGATGCCGGCATAGACAGTCAGCTTGCCGACGTTACTCGGGTCGACGTAGGAGAGCGCCGGATTCATGTGGTTGGGACAGGAGGCGATCAGATCCATGCCGTCGACCTTGACCCGCAGCCGGTCGTCGGCCAGGCCGTTGATGGCCGGCAGGCTGGAAACGCCGCCGGTGCCGTAGAGGCTGACGCCGGGCTCGTCGCGCAGCAGGCTGGCGGTATCGCTGCTGGCTGCGCGCAATTGCTGCTGTCGGGAGGGGGCGACCGGGCTGGCCTCCGGCATTGGACGGATACGATCGGCGGATACCACGACATCGTCCAGTTGTTGCGTTTCGGCGCCAGCCGGAACGACGCCGGCGAACAGCATGGCCACGGCTGCCGCCAGCGGGCGGATGCGAACCCCCATGAAATGCTCCCTCGATCTTATTAGAAATAAGGGACGATTCTGCCCGGCTGAGTGGCTGCCTGGAATGTGACATATTGTCGCGCGCCCGGCCGGCCGGGCAGGCCGAGGCGAGGCCGGCGTCAGGCGTTGAGCTTTTCCAGCGCCTCGCGCAGCTTGCCCGGCTCTTCCTGGCGCAACATGCGGCGGACGGTGGGGGCGAGCTCGCCCGCATTGGCCTTGAGCACGCGATTCTTGACCTTGAGGATCTGCGAGGGATGCATCGAGAAGATGCGCAGGCCCATGCCGAGGAACAGCCGGGTCAATAGCGGATCGCCGGCCATTTCGCCGCACACCGAAACCGGGATATTGGCCTTCTCTGCGCTCGAGATGGTATGGGCGAGCAGCATCAGCACCGCTGGGTGGAGCGGGTCGTAGAGCGAGGCGACCTGTTCGTCGGAGCGGTCGATGGCCAGCGTGTATTGGATCAGGTCGTTGGTGCCGATCGACAGGAAGTCGAGGCGGCGCAGGAACAGGCCGATGGCCAGCGCGGCGGCGGGAATCTCGATCATGCCGCCGACCTGGATATTTTCGTCGAAGGCAACCTTCTCGCCACGCAGGCTGGATTTGGCCTGCTCCAGCGCAGCCAGGGTCTGGTCGATCTCGTGGGCGTGCGCCAGCATCGGGATCAAGAGCTTGATCGGGCCGAACTTCGAGGCGCGCAGGATGGCCCGCAACTGCGTTTGGAACATCTGCGGTTCGGCCAGCGACAGACGGATGGCGCGGCGGCCGAGCGCCGGGTTGGTCTTGACCCGGTCATGGACGCTCGAATCGGGATGCAGATCCTTGTCGTTGCCGAGATCGAAAGTGCGAATGGTGACCGGCCGTCCACCCATGCCCTTGACCACCTTCTTGTAGGCCTCGTACTGCTCCTGCTCGTCGGGCATGTCGCCGCGGTCGAGGAAGAGGAACTCGGTACGGAACAAACCGATGCCCTCGGCGCCGCCTTCCAAGGCTTCCGGGGTATCGATCGGTAGCTCGATATTGGCGTACAACGCTACGTCAATGCCGTCGATCGTCTGCGATTTTGCATTCTTTAGCCGCTTGAGCTTGGTTTTCTCCAGCTCGATCTGGTTCTTGCGTAGCTGGTATTCCTCAAGCACGCGCTCGTCCGGATCGATGATGACGACACCGCGCATGCCGTCGACGATCAAGACCTCACCGTCGCGGATCAGGGAGCGGGCATTGCTCAGGCCGACCACCGAGGGAATGGCCATGCTGCGGGCGAGAATCGCCGTGTGCGAGGTAGCGCCGCCGACGTCGGTGATGAAGGAGGCGAAGCGATGTTCCTTGAACGAGATCACGTCGGCCGGCGACAGATCGTGGGCGACCACGACCAGCGTTTCTTCCTTGAGGCCCTTGTCGGCCTTCATCACGGCCCGGCTGGGGTGGCCGAGTAACTCCTTGATCACCCGCTCGACCACTTGGCGGACATCGAGTTTGCGCTCGCGCAGGTAAGGATCGTCGAATTGCTCGAATTGCGCGACCAGTTGCTCCATCTGCTGGACCAGCGCCCATTCGGCGTTGCAGCGCCGGGCCCGGATGATCTCGCGTGGCTTGTCGATCAGCTCCGGGTCTTCCAGGAACATCGTATGGATGTCGATGAAGGCGGACAGTTCGGCCGGCGCATGCTCGGTTGACTCCTTCATCGCCGCCAGCTCGCTCTTGACTGTCGCCACGGCCTGGTCGAAGCGGGCGATTTCCCTGTCCACCATGCGCGGGCCGACGGTCAGGTGCGACACTTCCAGCGTCGCGTGCGACATCAGCAGCGCCCGCCCGATGGCGATGCCGCCGGAGACGCCAAGCCCGTGCAAGGTGAAACTCATACCGCTATTCTCCTTCGCCGAAATAGTCGGCAATCAGCGCCAGCAGCGCCGCCATTGCCTCGGCCTCGTCCGGCCCGTCGGTCTCGATGCTGACCGTCGAACCCTTGCCGGCGGCCAGCATCATCACGCCCATGATGCTCTTGGCGTTGATGCGGCGGCTGCCTTTGGCCATCCACACCTCGCACTGGTATTTGCTGGCGAGCTGGGTCAGCTTGGCCGAGGCGCGGGCATGCAGGCCCAGCTTGTTGATGATTTCGGTGTCGCGGGTCAGCATGTCAGTGATCCAGCATATTGATAACGCCGTCGCGGCCGCCGTCGCGGGTGCGTTGCAGCAGGACTTCCATACCTTTGTCGCGATAAGTCAGGGCGCGCAACAACATCGGCAGGTTGACCCCGGCCAGACCCTCGACGCGGCCGGGTTCGAGCAGCTTGAGGGCAAGGTTCGACGGTGTTGCACCGAACACGTCGGTCAGCACCAGCGCACCCTGGCCATTGTTGACCAGATCGAGCATCTGGCGGGCCAGCGGCAACAGGTCGAGTGGATCGTCCTGGGCGGCGACGCCGAGCTGATTGAGTTGCGCCGGGCGCTTGTTCAGCACGTGGCAGGTGTTCTGCACGAGTGCTTCGCCAAGGCTGCCGTGGGTGATGAGCAGGATTCCGATCATGCGCGGGATTTTAACCCGAAGCCTAGGTGCTTACCGGCGGCTGATGCTCAGAATCCCGAGTACCACCAGCGCCGTACCGGCCGTCTGCGCTAGCGAAATCGACTCGTCGAGCAGCCACCACGCGAAGCCAATGGTTAGCATCGGCATGGTGCCGCGCTCGGCGGTGCCGGCGGCGACCGCCCTGCTCATGCATCTGGCCGGCAGTGGCGCACCGGTGAATATCCGATAAATACGCTGGATTCAACTGATTTGCCCGTGGCATGATCACACCATTGGCCAGGGAACAGGCCATGAATATGATTTTGAGGGGAACTGGATGTCTTTCATGCCGTGGACGGATGCCTTTGTTTTGGGCATCGAAACCATCGACCAGCAGCACCGCTGGTTGGTCGACGCCACCAACCGCCTGCACGCGGAAATCAGCAAGCCCGAGCCGCAGCGCGCCGTGCTCGGAGAAATCCTCGAAGGGCTTGTCGATTACACGATGAATCACTTCGTGCTCGAAGAAGAGCTGTTTCAGCGCCTGGGCTACAGCGAAACGGCGGCGCACAAGGCCGAGCATGACGCCTTCACCGCGACGGCGATGAACCTGTTGCTGAGGTTCGAGGCCGGCGAAAACATCGGTGCCCCGATGCTCGATTTCCTCAAGGAGTGGCTGCAGCACCACATCCTCCAGGTTGACCGCGCCTACGCCCCGTTCCTGATCGCTGCCGGCGTGCGTTGAGCCGCCCGCCGCGTTAGACGCGGCTCAGCCAGTTGGCGTGCCGCTCGTCCTCGCCACGTACGCAGGCGAAGAAGGCTTGCTGCAGGCGGCGCGTTACGGTGCCCGGGCGGCCGTCGCCGATACGCCGGCGATCGACCTCGACCACCGGCGTGATTTCGGCGGCGGTGCCGGTCAGGAATACCTCGTCGGCGCAATACAACTCGTCGCGGGTGATGCGCTTGCTGCGCACCGCCAGCCCAAGCTCGGTGGCCAGCGTGCACACCGAGCGCCGGGTGATGCCGTCGAGTGCCGACGTGGTTTCCGGCTGCAGCAGTTCGCCGTCGCGGACCAGGAACAGATTCTCGCTGGAGCCCTCGGCGATGTAGCCTTCGGTGTCGAGCAGTAGCGCCTCGTCGTAGCCGTCGCGCCTCGCCTCGCGTACCGCGAGGATGGAATTGGCGTACATCGAGATAGCCTTGGCCCGGCACATTTGCACGTTCGGATGATGCCGGGCGTAGGACGAGACGCGCACACGGATGCCCTCATCCAGCGCCCGGTTACCGAGATAGGCATCCCAGGCCCAAGCTGCCACCGCCACGTGCGTCGCCGCTCCGGCCGGATCGACGCCCAGTTTCTCGGGGCCGAGAAAGACCAGTGGCCGGATGTAAGCGCTCGCCAGGTTGTTGCGCGTCACCGCCTCGCGGCAGGCTTGAGCCAGCGTGGCGCGGTCGAATGGCAGGTCGATGGCCAGGATGTGCGCCGAATCTTCCAGCCGCTGCAAATGCTCGGTGAGCCGGAAGATGGCCGGGCCACTGGCCGTGGCGTAGGCGCGCAGACCCTCGAAGCAGCCGTAGCCGTAATGCAGGGTATGGCTCAGCACGTGCACCTTTGCCTCGCGCCAGGGCAGCCATTGCCCATTCAGCCAGATGAAACCGTCGCGGTCTTGCATGATGTTCTCCTCGAAATTCATGGAACAGCCGCCAGGGCGGCTGGTAAGGCACGCCGGGTGGGCGTAGCGGAGTCCGGCGTGATGCCTGCCGGGTAGGCGGGCAGGCGGACGGCGGAAAGGAGCGGTGAGGAGAGGATGCGATGCGTTTGAGGTTGATTCAAACGAATTGATGGTGCATTGAATGAATTAATTTCATGCCAAGGCTAGGTTCAGGCCAGGACCGCCGGTTGTGTGCGACTTCGTGCCGGTGGCGCGCGTTATTACGATCGTTTTCTGGAGGACGGATCGGGTGCCAGCCATGGTTTTCTCTCCGAGTGACTAAGACAACGCCTTGTTGGGCGAGGGATTGGCCATGGATAATGGCTAGACAGCCATTGATGCATGGATTTGCCATGAAACCCAGAGTCCTTGTCGCCATCGAGAGCGATCGGGTGCTGCCCAATTGGGCGATTACCCACTATCTGCAGCAAACGGAAGTGAATTATCTGCGTCTCGTGACGACGCAGGAAATCTGCGCTTATGCCGCGCGAGGGCACGATCTGGGGCGTCTGGTGGCGGCTACCGAGTCGGCGGAGATTTTTCCCCGGGAACGGATTTCCCTTGCCGTTTTCAAGGGTCGTGTGGCGCTTGGCGAGAGTCCGGAAATGGCCGAACGGTTCTGGAAAATCATCGGCCGCCATTCCCGCCCGATGGTCTTCGTCGCCGAGGGCGATAGCGATGCCTGTCTGCCGCTCTACGACTATCTCGAGGCGGAAGCGCTGGTCGTGCGTCGCCTGGAAACCCACTCCCCCTTCAATGCCTCGCTGGAAGGCATGGCCTCGGCCTTGCCCGACCTGATTTACGCCCGTGAGCGGGAGCAGCGGGCCAGGGATGCCTGGCGCAATGAACAGATCGGCCAAGCGGCGCGGAATATCCGCGACATCGCGTCGGCCAGCGAAATCATCAACAGCGCAAACGCCCCGAGTGGCCTGCAGGCCTATGCTAGCCACATGCTCGGGCAGTTGCTGGAAAACCAGCAGCGGCTCAACGAAGCGGCGGGCATCACGGTGCACCGGATTGATCAGGTTGCCTGAGTTTCTATTGCGCCGGAGCGGCGCCAGCCAGGGTAAATAGCAGCCGACGACTTTCAGAATTAGGTGCGGGCGCCCTGCACCAGCCAGCGGATGAAGGCCATCGTTGCTGGCCGTTCCTGGATCGCCGGCGGTGCGACGATGTAGAAGCTGCGGTCGGGACAATCCGCAACGAAAGGACGGGCCAGGCGGCCGGCGGCCAGGTAGGGGGCGGCGAGGCTGGCGGCCATCAACGCCACGCCGTGGCCGGCGATGGCGCCTTCGAGCATCAGTCGGGCGTCTTCGTAGAGTGGGCCGTGCGCTGGCTCGTCGCGCTTGAGGCCAGTGGCGGCGAACCAGCGTGACCAGGACAGCAGCGGGTGGCGCAGCAGGCGCTGGTGGTCGAGGTCGGCCGGTGTTTTCAATTGCTCGGCCAAGGCCGGGCGACATACCGGAAAGATGTGCTCTTCGAACAGCTTCCAGGCGAGCAGGCCGGGCCATTCCTCCTCGCCGTAGCGCACGCCGATATCGGCCTCGCCGGTGAGTAGCGGGCCCAGGCCGGTGGCGCTGCCGATGACGAATTCGAGATCGGGATGCTGCTCCTGATAGGCAGCGATGCGGCCGACTAGCCACTGGCTACCCAGTGCCGGCGCCGCCGACAGACGCAAGCGCTCGCGCCGCGGGGCGCGCAGTAGGGCACTGGCTTCGTCGAGGCGAAACAGACTGTCGCGGACCACGGCCAGGTAGCGGCGGCCGGCCGCTGTTAGCGCAACGGCACGGTGGCGGCGCTCGAACAATGGCTGGCCGAGGTGGGTTTCGAGCAGGCGGATGCGATGGCTGATCGCCGATGGCGTCAGGTGCAGGGCCTCGGCGGCGGCGAGGAAGCTGCCCAGGCGGGCGGCGGCCTCGAAAGCCGGCAGGGCGTGGAGCGGGGGCAGGTCGCGCATGGCCAGGCTTTTTCAGAGTGGCTCGCCCCGCCGTGGCAGCTAGCGCTTTCCGCCGAGTATGGAGCCGAGCACGCCGCGCAGGATCTGCTTGCCGAATTCGCGGCCGACGGTGCCGGCGGCGCCGCGGGCGGCGCTCTTGGCCGCCGATTCGAGCACGCCTTCGCGCTTGCCGCCGCGCGGGCCGGTGCTGCCGAGCAGAATGTCGCTGAGACCGCCGAGCAGGCCGCCGCTTTCCTGCGCCGGCGGGGTGTTTTGCCGCGGCTGCGCGGTGGGCGCCGGCCGGGGTGCGCCGGTGCTGCTGCTCCAGGTGCTCGGATCGGGTGCCGCCGGGGGCGGCGGAATGGCGCCGGGGCCAGCCGGCTTGGGGACCGCTTTGGCTGCTGACTCGCCGCGTAGGGCCTCATAGGCCGAGTAGCGGTCGATGGCTTGGCCGTAGGTGGCGAGCAGCGGCGAAGCCTGGATCATGGTCTGCCGTTCGGCGGCGGTCAGTGGCCCGAGGCGCGAGGCGGGCGGGAAGATGAAGGCGCGTTCGACGACGTTGGGCCGGCCTTTGTCGTCGAGGAAGGAAACCAGGGCCTCGCCGACGCCCAGTTCGGTGATGACGGTGGTGGCGTTGAACTTGGGATTGGCGCGCATGGTCTGGGCGGCTGCCTGCACCGCCTTCTGGTCGCGCGGGGTGAAGGCGCGCAAGGCGTGTTGGACGCGGTTGCCGAGCTGGCCGAGGATTTTTTCCGGGACGTCGAGCGGGTTCTGCGTGACGAAGAAAACGCCGACGCCCTTCGAGCGGATCAGGCGCACCACCTGCTCGACTTTGTCGACCAGCGCCTGTGGCGCGTTGGCGAACAGTAGGTGGGCCTCGTCGAAGAAGAACACCAGCTTGGGTTGGTCGAGGTCACCGGCTTCCGGCAGCCGTTCGAACAGCTCGGACAACAACCAGAGCAGGAAGGTGGAATACAGCGCCGGAGCATTGATCAGCTTTTCGGCGGCGAGCACGTTGATGACGCCGCGACCGTTGCCGTCTACTCGCATCAGGTCGGCGATGTCGAGCATCGGCTCGCCGAAGAAAATGTCGCCACCCTGTTCCCCCAGCGTCAGCAGGCCGCGCTGGATGGCGCCGATCGAGGTGGTGGTGATATTGCCGTACTCGGTCCTGAACTGTGCGGCGTGGTCGCCGATATGCTGGACCATGGCGCGCAGGTCTTTCAGATCGAGCAGCAGCAGGCCCTGGTCGTCGGCGATCTTGAACACCAGTTGCAGCACGCCGGTCTGGGTGTCGTTGAGGTTGAGTAGGCGGGCCAGTAACAACGGCCCCATGCCGGAGATGGTGGCCCGCACCGGCACGCCACCCTGGCTGAAGACATCCCAGAAGGCGACCGAGTTGGCATAGGGCTGGAAGCCGTCCAGACCGAGTTCGGCGATGCGCTGCAGCAGCTTCTCCGACGGTTGGCCGGCAGCAGCCATGCCCGACAGGTCGCCCTTGACGTCGGCCATGAACACCGGCACGCCGATGGATGACAGGCGCTCGGCCATCGACTGCAAAGTCACCGTCTTGCCAGTGCCGGTGGCGCCGGTGATCAGGCCGTGGCGGTTGGCCATCTGTGGCAGCAGGGCCGGGTAGCCGTCTTCGGATTTGGCGAGGTACAGGGGGACGGACATGGCGGCAGGCTCCTCGGAAAATTTATCTGGTCATTCTAGCGCCCGGGCGCCGGGCCGGGCGCATCCGCCGGGCAGTGATATGGGTAGTGATGCGGGCCTGACGGGAAGCCGCCGGATGGGTAAAATCCCGGCTTCTTCGTTATTTGCATTCGGGAAATCATCATGGCCGGTCACTCCAAATGGGCCAATATCCAGCACCGTAAAGGTCGCCAGGACGAGAAGCGCGGTGCCGCCTTCTCCAAGATTGCCAAGGAAATCACCGTCGCCGCCAAAATGGGCGGTGGCGACATTGGCTTCAACCCGCGCCTGCGCGTTGCCGTCGACAAGGCCAAGGCCAGCAACATGCCCAAGGACAAGATCGACACCGCGATCAAGAAGGGCACCGGCGAACTCGAAGGCGTCGATTACGTCGAGATTCGCTACGAGGGTTACGGCATCGGCGGCGCGGCGATCATGGTCGACTGCCTGACCGACAACAAGACCCGTACCGTCGCCGAAGTGCGTCATGCTTTCAGCAAACACGGTGGCAACATGGGCACCGACGGCTGCGTCGCCTTCCAGTTCAAACACTGCGGTCAGTTGATCTTCGCGCCCGGCACCGACGAGGCGGCGCTGATGGACGCCGCCATCGAGGCTGGCGCCGAGGACGTGGCGAGCAACGATGATGGTTCGATCGAGGTGATTACCAGCCCGGCCGATTTCATTGCCGTCAAGGACGCGTTGGAAGCCGCAGGTTTTACGCCGGAATTTGCCGAGGTGACGATGAAGCCGGAGAGCGAGAACCTGTTCGCCGGCGAGGATGCGGCCAAGATGCAGAAGCTGCTCGATGCGCTGGAAGGCCTGGACGACGTGCAGGAAATCTATACCACGGCGGTGGTGGACGAATAAACGGCGATGCGCCGGTAAGGAACCCCGATGATGAGTCGTTTCTTTCTGTTGGGTGCGTTAGGTGTGCTGAGTTTGCCAGTGTCGGCCACGGAACTCTCCTGTCCCGACCTGGCGGCCCTGGTGCAGGTCAATGGCTGCCCGACCGAGGAGGAGTTGCAAACCACCTACATCGGCTATTGCAGCCATGACGCCAACGCCTATGGCAACAAGACGGACCCCTGCGTCGACTACGCCGATTATCGCAAGCTGAAGAATCAGGCGCTGTGGGAATCGGCCGACGGCAAGTTCACCGGCTATCTTTCCTGCGATCTGCCCGAGGCAGAGTGGCGGACACAGAAGCCAACCGGCATCGCGCTGGCGATGCAGGGCAAGATCAGCAAGGTGGTTTGCAGTTATCCGCAAGGCATCAATCTCACCTACCGTACCCGCGAAACCTGCACTGTAGCGGATGCCGAGGCCTGCGCCGACAACGCCGCCGCCTGTCGCGCCACGTGTAACTGACTGGCAAGAATTAGCCGGTGTAGAGCGGGTACAGCGTTCCTTCTTCGCGCTCGATACGGTTCACCAACACCTTGCCGACGGCGGCCAAATCGTTGGCAAAAACTTCGGCCAGTTCGGGATGCGTGGCGAGTTCCTCGTATTTGAGGAGAAAGCTGATCACCGCCTTGCCGATGCCGTCCATTTCGTGGCGGAACTCGTGGATCAGCGAATGGCTTGAGGGATCGTCGGCGAACAGGTGCTCCAGATAGACGTAGAGGCGGATATTCTCGGTCAGCAGATGGCCCTGCAACGCCGTGCGGAAGGCTTCGAGCCGTTCGGCCGCGGCCGCCACGTCACCCCGCGCGGCGGCATCGCTCGTTTCACCGAACAAGCCGAGCAACAAGCGATGGTCGCCGGTCAGTTTTTCGATGAGTTCCGGGTGAAAGCGAATGTTCGTGCCCGGAGCGACTGATTCCTCATGGACAGCGACCGGCGGCGCTTCGACCGTCGGCTCGTGGCGTTGACCGAATAGCAGATTGAACAATTGCTTGAATAAAGACATGGCAGCACCCCCTGCGCCAAGGATCGTGCCCTACACACTATCCCTGGCCATCAGTAATGGCTTTAATCCGCATCAATTGTGCTTCTAGCAATCAGCGCACGGCGGGCCCCCGTACAATGGCGCCATGCCTGCCGCCGCCTCGTCTCCGAATACTTTGCCTGTACGCCTGCTCGGTATCGACCCTGGCCTGCGGGTAACGGGCTTCGGTGTTATCGAAAAGCACGGCAACCAATTGCGCTATGTCGCCAGCGGCTGCATCAAGTCGAACGACAAGCAGGGGTTGCCGGAGCGCATCGCTACGCTGTTTACCGGCATCGGCGAGGTGATCGCCACCTATCGGCCGGACCAGGCGGCGGTGGAGAAGGTGTTTGTCAACGTCAATCCACAATCGACGCTGCTGCTCGGCCAGGCGCGCGGCGCGGCGATCAGCGCCCTGGTGCATGGCGGCTTGCCGGTGGCCGAATACACCGCGCTGCAGGTCAAGCAGGCGGTGGTCGGGCAGGGCAAGGCGGCCAAGGAGCAGGTGCAGGCGATGGTTGTGCGCCTGCTCGGCCTGGCCGGCATGCCAGCCGCCGACGCCGCCGACGCGTTGGCTTGCGCCATTTGCCACGCGCACGGCGGGCAGGGGTTGGGTGCGCTGGCGACGGCGGGGTATCGCATTCGTGGCGGCCGGCTGATAGGATGAGCGGCTGTTTGAACATACAGTATCCGGATCGCCCATGATTGGCAGACTCACCGGCCTGATCGCCGAAAAGAACCCGCCGCAGATCGTGCTCGACGTCGGCGGTATTGGCTACGAGCTGGACGTGCCGATGAGCACCTTCTACAACCTGCCGGGTGCCGGCGAGCGGACGACGCTGCTGACCCACCTTGCGGTGCGTGAGGATGGCCATTTCCTCTACGGTTTCCTCAGCGAGGCGGAGCGTTTTGCCTTCCGCCTGTTGCTGAAGATTTCCGGTATCGGCGCGCGCACTGCGCTGGCGGTGCTGTCCGGCCTGTCGGTTGGTGACTTGGCGGCGGCCGTCACCCGCCAGGAAATCGGGCGCCTGATCAAGATTCCCGGCATCGGCAAGAAAACCGCCGAGCGCCTGCTGCTCGAATTGAAAGGCAAGCTGGCCGAGGTTGGCGGCGCGGCGCCCGGTGTCGTCGCCGACACTGTCCGCGACGACATTCTCAACGCCTTGCTGGCCCTCGGCTACAACGACAAGGAGGCAAACGCGGCGCTGAAGCAACTGCCGGCCGATGTCGCCACCGCCGACGGCATCCGCCAAGCGCTCAAGCTGCTGTCCAAAGTCTGATGCTGACCGAATTCGACCCCAAGCGGCTGGCGCAGATCGCGCTGGTGGTGCTGCTCATCGTCGGCTGCATTGCCGTGGTGCTGCCCTTCGTCGGCGCCATTCTGTTCGCCTTCGTGATCTGGATCTGCTCCTGGAATTTTTACCGCAACCGCTTGCTGCCGCGCCTGGGTGGCCGCCGTTCGCTCGGCGCCTCGCTGATGGTGCTGATCCTGACGCTGATTCTGATTCTGCCGACGCTCATTCTCGCCAGTTCGCTCGCCAGCGGCGCGGATGGCGTGATCGCTTTCATCAAATTCCATATCGACACTGGCCTGCACGCACATCCGCCGGCCTGGTTGGCCGGATTGCCGCTGGTGGGTGACGATATCGATCGCTTCTGGCAGCAAATGGCGGGTGACCGCGAGGCGCTCAATGTCGCCCTCAAGCAACTGATTGCCCCGGCCCGCGGCCTGATCCTCGCCGCCGCCGGCATCGCCGCCAACGGTCTGTTGCAGATGTTGCTGGTGCTGTTCGTTGCCTTCTTCCTGTTTCGGGACGGCGAGATACTCGGCCAGACGCTGGCCGTCGCCGCCAGCAAACTGGGCGGCGAACTGGGGGCCGGCATGCTGGTCAGGGCGCGCGACACCGTGCTCGGCGTCATGGTCGGTCTGGTCGGTACCGCCGCTGCCCAAGGGACGGTAGCGATTATCGGCTTTCTCATCGCCGGTGTTCCGGGGGCAATGGTGCTTGGCTTCGCCACCTTCTTCCTGTCGATGATGCCGGCCGTCGGCCCGCCGCTGATCTGGGGAGGCGTCGCCATCTGGCTGTACAGCGAGGGGCAGACCGCCTGGGCGATCTTCATGGTGCTGTATGGCGTGTTCGCCATCAGCAGCATCGACAACCTCGTCAAGCCCATCCTGATGGCCCGTGGCGCCGGCCTGTCGGTCCTGCTGGTCGCACTTGGCGTGCTGGGTGGCGTGCTGGTGTTCGGCTTCATCGGCATCTTCCTCGGTCCGGTGCTGCTGGCCCTCGGGCAGATGCTGTTCAGCCGCTGGATAGGCCAGGAGCCTGCCGCATGATCGAAACCGACAAGCTGGCCGCGAGTGCGCCAATCGGGACCGACCGCCTGATTGCCCCGCACAGCAAATCGGCCCAGGAGGAAGCGCTGGAACGGGCGCTACGCCCGAAGCGTCTGGCCGATTACACCGGTCAGCAGAAAATCCGCGAGCAACTGGAAATCTTCATTCAGGCGGCCAGGCGGCGCGGCGAAGCACTCGACCACGTGTTGTTGTTCGGTCCGCCGGGTCTGGGCAAGACCACGCTGGCCCACATCGTCGCCGCCGAAATGGGCGTCAACCTGCGCCAGACCTCCGGCCCGGTGCTGGAGCGCGCCGGCGACCTGGCGGCGATCCTGACCAACCTCGAACCGCACGACGTGCTGTTCATCGACGAAATCCACCGCCTAAGCC
Source organism: Azonexus sp. (assembly GCA_031274715.1). GTDB lineage: Bacteria > Pseudomonadota > Gammaproteobacteria > Burkholderiales > Rhodocyclaceae > Azonexus. The sequence continues at coordinate 36,550 of JAISPT010000005.1, forward strand.
CGGTGGTCGAAGAAATCCTCTACCCGGCGCTGGAGGATTTCCAGATCGACATCATGATCGGCGAAGGCCCGGCTGCCCGCTCGGTCAAGCTCGACCTGCCACCGTTCACGCTGGTTGGCGCGACGACCCGGGCCGGCATGCTGACCAACCCGTTGCGTGACCGCTTCGGCATCGTCGCCCGGTTGGAGTTCTACAACGCCGAGGAATTGCGCAGCATCGTGCTGCGTTCGGCGATGCTCCTGAGCGCCCCCATCGACCCGGACGGGGCGCTGGAAATCGCCCGCCGCTCGCGTGGCACGCCGCGTATCGCCAACCGCTTGCTACGCCGTGTGCGCGACTACGCCGAGGTCAAGGCCGATGGCAACATCAGCCGGGCGGTGGCCGATCGTGCCTTGTCGATGCTCGACGTCGACGCCGCCGGCCTCGATTTGATGGACCGCAAGCTCCTGTCGGCGGTCATCGACAAATTCGGCGGCGGCCCGGTTGGCGTGGACAACCTGGCGGCGGCGATCGGCGAAGCGCGTGACACTATCGAGGATGTGCTCGAACCTTATTTGATCCAGCAGGGCTACCTGCAGCGCACGCTGCGCGGGCGCATCGCCACGCCGGCCATCTACCGCCACCTCGGCTTGGCCGAGCCAGCCGGCGCCGCAGTGCGCGATCTGCTGGCCGACGAATAGGGCACTGTTTGGTCACCGAAACGTCGTCAGGCAAAACATGGAGAGGCGATGAATTTTGTCGTGAGTTTGAACGACTCGATCAAAGCAGATGAGGTAGTCGAACTCTACACAGCGAACGGTTGGTCGGCGGCGAACAAACCAAGCGAATTGATGTCGGCTTTGAGAAACTCGCATTCGCTTGCGACTGCTCGGATTGACGACAGGCTCGTCGGTCTGGCGAACGCGATATCAGATGGCTATCTGGTCGTGTACTTTCCGCACATGCTGGTTCATCCAGATGTGTATCGTCGAGGCATAGGTCGCGCGCTAATGGAAGCGATGCTGAATCGCTATCGTTCCTTCCACCAGCTCATGCTCACCGCCGATGGTGATGTGCTGCATTTCTACGAAGCAATGGGGTTCGTACGAGCGGGCCGAACGGTGCCGATGTGGATTTATGCAGGAACAGATCATCAACAAGGCCATAGCGCCTAACATTGAATTCAATCCGGACGGCTTCGCCGCCGGTTAACTTTGGCGTCAGGCCCCAAAAGTATCAGTCCATGGAAGCTATCGGCACCATTCGTACTCCCTACAAAACAAAGCAGGATTGTCCGATTCAGCCGCTTTATACGTCCGGCGTTTTGGGGCGCGTAGAGGTATCGGAGCAATACGCCGAAGGACTGAAGGATATAGAAACCTTCTCCCACATCCATCTGCTTTATCTGTTTGACCGAGCCGATGCGATCAGTTTGGTGCGTTCTACCTTTTTGGACGATACCCCACACGGTATTTTTGCCTCAAGGCATCCGTGCAGACCAAGCGGAATCGGAATGTCAATCGTCAAGCTCATTCGCAGAGAGGGCAGTGTCTTGATCGTCGAGGGGGTAGACATGCTGGACGAAACACCGCTCTTGGACATCAAACCCTATATTCCAAAATATGATGCTATTCCTTCAGCAAGCGAGGGATGGACAGCCAACAAGCCGTGGCGTCAAAAGCCGGAGGGCCGGGAATGACCGCTTGCGTGGTGCTTGCCGCAAGCGATGGAAGACTCGCCCGGAACACGCTGTTACAAATGGAGGCCCTGTCGCAAGCTAAAATCCCGCGATGAAATTTGCGCCCAGCCCCAACGCCTTCACCATTCCGGTCCGCATCTATTACGAGGACACCGACGCCGGCGGTGTTGTCTACTATGCTAATTACCTGAAATTCTTCGAGCGCTGCCGTACCGAGTGGATGCGCCAGGCCGGGTACGACCAGTCGGCGTTGGCCGCCGAGGCCGGCGTCGGCTTCGTGGCCCGCAAGGCCAGTTGCGAATATCTGCGTCCGGCCCGTCTCGACGATCAACTGACGGTCGGCCTCGAAGTCGAAAAGCTGACCCGGGTGCGCGTCGTTTTCCGCCAGCATGTGCGCCGTGGCGACGAGGAGCTGGTCACCGGAGCGGTCGAGATCGCCTGCGTGGACATGGCTTCGATGCGGCCGGCGCCGATTCCCCAATACCTATATCAACAGTTGGAAGCCCTCAAATGAATGTCACCCAGGATCTTTCCATCCTCCACCTGATCCTGGAGGCCAGCGCCGTCGTCCAGGCCGTCATGGCCTTGCTGGTGATCGTTTCGATCATGTCCTGGTACTACATTTTCATGAAGTGGTTCGCCGTGCGCCAGGCGCGCGAGAAGACCGAAGGCTTCGAGCGCGACTTCTGGTCCGGCGGTGATCTCAACGTGCTGTTCCAGGGCGCCGCCGCCGACCGCCACCACAGCGGCTCGATGGAGCGCATCTTCGCCTCCGGTTTCCGCGAATTCACCAAGCTGCGCGGCCAGAAAAACCTCGATTCCAAGGACGTCGTCGATGGCTCGCGCCGCGCCATGCGCGCTACCTATCAGCGCGAGATGGATGCGCTGGAGGCGCATCTGGCCTTCCTCGCCTCGGTCGGCTCGGTCTCGCCCTACGTTGGCCTGTTCGGCACCGTCTGGGGCATCATGCACGCCTTCCGCGGCCTGGCCAATGTCGGTCAGGCGACGCTGGCCTCCGTCGCTCCGGGCATTGCCGAAGCCTTGGTTGCTACCGCCATCGGCCTGTTCGCGGCGATCCCCGCGGTGCTCGCCTACAACCGCTTCTCGCACGAGATTGACCGTTTGGCGACGCGCTACGAATCCTTCATGGAGGAGTTCTCCAATATCCTCCAGCGGCAGATGCGGTAATGCGCCAGCGCCGTCTGAAAAACGAGATCAACGTTGTCCCCTACATCGACGTGATGCTGGTGCTGCTCGTCATTTTCATGGTGGCGACGCCGATGATGACCACCGGCTCGGTCGAACTGCCGGCCGCCGGTACGGCGCCGCAGAAGCCGGATCGGTTCCTGCGCGTCCAGGTCGACCAGGACGGCGCGCTGTCGCTGTTCGACGCCGACGGCAAGGAACGCAAGCTCAATGGCCTCTCCGACCTGCGCAGCGCCCTGGTTGCCCAGCGCGACAAGACGCCTGAGATCGCGGTACTGGTCGCTGCCGACAAGGAAGTTGCCTATCGCAAGGTCATCGAGGCGCTCGACGAGGTGAAGAAACAGGGCTACTCGCGCGTTGCGCTGGAAACCTCGGTCAAGTAAGCCGATGATCCCGGAACGTCCCGTAGAACCCGGCCGGAAGAAGGCGCTGACCCTCACGCTGCTGGTACATCTGGCGCTGGCCGGGGTGTTGTTCCTGGGCGTCCAGTGGAAGCGCAGCGAGCCGGACGCGATGCAGGTTGAATTGTGGTCGCCGGTGCCGGTCAAGCCGACGCGTGTTGAGCCGCCGCCTCCGCCGCCGCAGGTGAAACCAGAACCCAAGCCGGAACCGCCGCCGCCCCCGATCGAAGTGCCGAAGAAGCCGGAGATCGTCGTCAAGGAAGAAAAGAAACCGGAGCCGAAGAAGGTCGAGCCACCAAAACCGGACCCGAAGCCGGCGCCGAAGGTCGATCCGTTCAAGGAAATGCTCGAACGGGAAAATCGTGAGCGGCAGGTCGCCACCGAGCAGAATCGTCTCGCGGCGCTGGCCGAGAAGGAGCAGCAGGCAGCGGCGGCACGGCGCGGCCTGGAAAGTTACGCGGCGAAGATCCGCGGCAAGGTACGTGGCAACATCGTGCTGCCGCCGAGCATCGCCGGCAATCCGGAAGCGGTGTTCGACGTTACCCAGTTGCCGACCGGCGAGGTGTTGGCGGTCCGCCTGAAGCGGTCGAGTGGCAATGCGGCGCTTGACGCCGCTATCGAGCGGGCGCTCCTGAAATCCTCGCCGCTGCCCAAGCCGGATGATCCGTCTTTGTTCCAACGTGTGTTGGAAATCAGATACCGACCATTTGAAGAGTAAAATTCCGCAAAATTTGCCGAGATGAGCCCTATGTACCGAGGTTTTCGCCATTTCTTCCTGCTTTGCTGCCTGCTGGCCGCTACCTTCGCCCAGGCGCAACTGTCGATCGAGATTACCGGCGCTGGCGCCAACCGCATTCCGATCGCCATTCCAGACTTCTCCGGCGATAGCGTCGCCGCCCGGGTGATCACCGGAACGGTGCGTTCCGACTTGGAGCGCAGCGGCCTGTTCCAGTTGATCGAAGCCAATGAGACCGGCCTTGACGAGGATTCGCCCATCGCTTATGCCGATTGGAAGGCGCGCGGCGCCGACGCCGTCGCTGCCGGTAGCGTCACACGCAAGGCTGATGGCCGCGTCGAAGCGCGCTTCCGGCTCCACGACACGCAGAAGGAGCTTTCCCTGGGCGGGGCTGCCTATGTCACCGGTAACGACCAGTTGCGCGCCGCCGGCCATCGCATCGCCGATTTCATCTACGAAAAACTGACCGGCGAGAAGGGTGTGTTCTCGACCCGTATCGCCTACGTCGTCAAATCCCGTGGCCAGTTCCTGTTGCAGATCGCCGATGCCGACGGCCAGGGCGCGGCTACCGCGCTCGCTTCGTCCGAGCCGATCATTTCGCCGGTCTGGTCGCCGGATGGCAGCAAGCTCGCCTACGTTTCCTTCGAGAAGAAAAAACCCATCGTCTACGTCCATTCGCTGGCTTCTGGCCAGCGCCATATCGTCGCCAACCAGAAGGGATCGAACTCGGCTCCGGCCTGGTCACCGGATGGCCGCAAGCTGGCCGTGGTGTTGTCGAAGGATGGCAATTCGCAGATCTTCACCGTCAATGCCGATGGCAGCGGTGCGCCGCAGCGCCTCGTCACTTCGGCCGGCATCGACACCGAGCCGCGCTTCGCGCCGGATGGCAGCCTGTTCTTTACTTCTGACCGCGGCGGCAGCCCGCAGATTTACCGCCTGCCGCCAGGGGGCGGCGAGCCGCAGCGCATCACGTTCGAGGGGAACTATAACGTCTCTCCGCGTCCTTCCGCCGATGGCAAGACGCTGGCCTTCATCACTCGGCGCAACGGCCAGTTCCAGCTCGCCGTGATGGACTTGGCCAGCCGCCAGGTCCAGGTGCTGACCGATTCCAGCAAGGACGAATCGCCCAGTTTCGCCCCCAACAACCGCATGATCCTGATCGCCACCGAAATTGGCGGGCGCGGTGTGTTATCCGCCGTGTCCAGCGACGGCCGGATCAAGCAGCGTCTGTCGGTTGCCGCCGGCGATGTGCGCGAGCCGGCCTGGGGACCCTTCTTGAAGTAAAAAACCCAATGGAGAAAATCATGAATAAGCTGATCATTCCCGCTCTTCTGTCCGCCTTGATTCTCGGCTGCGGCACCACGCCGCTGCCGGAGGATGGCGCTGACGGTGCTCCGGTCGAAACACGCAGCGGCGGGGCCGTAACTCCGGTGACGGCCGGCGACCTCGACGCCAGCGGCCTGCCGCGTGTGCTGACCGATCCGCAGAGCAAGCTGTCCCAGCGCAGCATCTACTTTGACCTCGACCGCTACGAAATCAAGGGCGAATACCAAGGTCTGGTCGCTGCCCACGCCAAATACTTGGTCGACAATCGCGGCTTCAAAGTGCTGATCCAAGGCAACACCGACGAGCGCGGCAGCCGCGAATACAACCTCGCGCTCGGCCAGAAGCGTGCCGATGCCGTCAAGCGCTCGTTGCTCCTGCTCGGTGCCCGTGAAGACCAGCTCGAATCGGTCAGCCTCGGTAAGGAAAAGCCGAAAAACCCCGGCACCGGTGAAGAAGCCTGGGCCGAGAACCGTCGCGCCGACATCCTCTACCGGGCCCCCGACCTGCGCGGCGAGTTCTGAACATGCGCCGGCTCCGTATCGCCCTGCTGCTGGCTGCCTTGGGTGTGAACCACGCCCAGGCCGGTATGTTCGACGACGAAGAAGCGCGTCGCCAGATTGTCGACCTGCGCATCAAAACCGAAGCGCGGGCCGAGCAAATGGCCCGCGCCCAACTCGAACTGCAAGCCCTGATCCAGCGCCAGGCGGACGAGATTGCCCACCTGCGCGGCCAAGTCGAGACTCTGAGCTACGAGCTGGAAACGGCCAAGAAACGTCAGCAGGATTTCTATCTCGACCTCGACAGCCGTTTGCGCCGGTTCGAGACGCCGGCTGGCTCAGGTGCCGGTGCGACGTCTGGCACAGCTGCTACCCCGACTGTCGACACAGCGAGCGAGGAGCAGGAATACGAAGCTGCGCTCGGCCATTTCAAGGCCGGGCGTTATAAGGAAGCGGCGGCAGCCTTCGCCGCCTTCGTGCAGAAATACCCCGCCGGCAGCCTGGCGCCCAATGCCCAGTACTGGTTGGGCAATGCTTGGTACGCCCAGCGCAACTGCACCAAGGCGATCGAGGCGCAAAGCGTGGTTACCACCAAGTATGCCGACAATCCCAAGGCGGCTGACGCTTGGCTGGCCATCGCCACTTGCCAGAAGGAACTGGGCAATCCGACCGGGGCCAAGCGCTCGCTGGAGACTGTGATCCACGGCTTTCCCGGAACGCCGGCCGCCGAGACGGCGCAGCAGCGACTGAAAAAATAGTTTTGTGGCCCTACGTCTGACGGAAATTTTCTTCTCCTTGCAAGGAGAAGCTTCGCGCGTTGGTCTGCCGACCGTGTTCGTGCGCCTGACCGGCTGCCCGCTGCGCTGCGTCTGGTGTGACACGACCTACAGCTTTACCGGTGGCGAGCCATCCGACATCGCTGCCGTGCTAGCCGAGGTTGGCCGCTATCCGGCGCGCCAAGTCTGCGTCACCGGCGGCGAGCCGCTGGCGCAGAAGGATTGCCTGCCCTTGCTGACGGCGCTGTGCGATGCTGGCTACGACGTGTCGCTGGAGACTTCCGGCGCGCTCGACATTGCCGCCGTCGATCCGCGCGTATCGCGGATCATGGATTTGAAGGCGCCAGATTCCGGCGAATGCACGCGCAATCACTGGGAAAATCTCACGTTCCTCAATGCCCGTGACGAGATCAAGATCGTCATCGCTTCGCGCGCCGACTACGAGTGGGCGCGCACTGTGATCGCCGAGCGGCGCCTCGACGCGCTATGCCCGGTGCTGCTGTCGCCGGCTCAGGGCTTGATTGAAGCAGTGGCATTGGCCGAGTGGATTCTCGCCGACGGGCTCAATGTTCGCTTCCAGTTGCAGTTACACAAAGTGCTTTGGGGTAACATCAAGGGGAAATAGGAGGGAGATCGCCATGGCCCGCAATCGCCGCCAGTTCACACGTATTCCGTTCCAGGCGGAAGCCAGCCTTTTGCTGGCCAGCAGCGAATACAAGGTCGGGGTCGTCGACCTGTCGCTGAAAGGCGCCCTGATTCAGCCGCAGGATCCGCTCTACGTCACCGTTGGCAACAACGGCGTGCTGAAGATACGGCTCGACAAGGCATCCGCCAGCATCCGCATGGAGGTCACCGTCGTCCATCACCAGGGCCCGTGCTACGGCCTTGCCTGCCGCGAAATCGACATCGACAGCGTCACCCACCTGCGTCAGCTGGTGGCCCTCAATCTCGGCGACGAGGCTTTGCTGGAGCGCGAAATCGGCCTGCTGGTCGGGGCTTGATTCCCTGGTTTCGAGTTTCGTGAAACCAGGCTTGGGTTGAACCTCAGCTGCTACGGGTCAAACCCGGCTCGGAACGGGGCAAGTTCGAGTATATTCGCGCCCCATGATACAGCCAGCCGTCGTACTCCTGTCCGGTGGACTCGATTCCGCCACCTGTCTCGCCATCGCCCGTAGCCAGGGCTTCACCTGCTATTGCTTGTCTTTCGACTACGGCCAGCGACACAGCGCCGAATTGCAGGCTGCCGCGCGCGTTGTCGAGGCGCTCGGTGCTGCCGAGCATCGCGTGATTCCTTTCGGGCTGGCCCAGTTCGGTGGCTCGGCCCTGACCGATACCTCGATCGCCGTACCCACCGGCGGTATCCAGCCGGGCATTCCGGTCACTTACGTGCCGGCACGCAACACCATCATGTTGTCGCTGGCCATGGCCTGGGCCGAAGTGCTTGGTAGTCGTGACATCTTTGTCGGCGTCAATGCCGTCGATTACTCGGGTTACCCCGATTGCCGCCCGGAATACATCGCCGCCTTCGAAACGATGGCCAATCTGGCTACCAAGGCCGGTGTCGAGGGCAGCAAATTGTCCATCCACGCGCCGTTGATCGATCTCTCCAAAGCCGACATCATCCGCACTGGCAACGCGCTCGGCGTCGATTACGGGCTGACCGTCTCCTGCTACCAAGCCGACGAGCAGGGCCGCGCTTGCGGCGTCTGCGACTCCTGCCGCCTGCGCGCCGCCGGTTTCACTGCCGCCGGCCTCGCCGATCCAACGCGCTACCGCGACTGAGTACCGCCGCCGCCTGCCAAGTTGGCCTCAGCCGCTCAGCCGTTTTCCTTGAGGTTGGCGATGACCAGCGGAAAGGCTCCGGAGCCGAGCAGCGCCACGGCCGAGACGATGAAGGCCAGGCCGGCCATCGGATCGGCGAGGACCGGGTGGATGGCTGCCCCGAAGCCGGCGATGCTGATCAGGCCGGGCAGCGCGCAGAGAATGCCGAGCGTGGAGAGGACGAGGAAGGACAGGGGATAGCGGCGCGTCGTCATGGCAATGCGAGTGGGCATTCGTTCGGGAGCTGGTAGCTTATTGCACCTGTTGGATGCCGGCGATGACCCAGCCGTGGCTGCCGTTGGTTGGCTTGGTCATGTGCCAGATTTCCGAGAACTGCTCGACCGGGCCGTTCTTCTCCTCGCGGATCTGGCCGCTGAAATGCACACTGACGATGTAGCGGCTGGCTTCCTCGGCGACGTCGATGACCTGCGCGTCGAGATGGACGACGTCAGTTTCCTGGTTAGCGCCCTGACGCTCGGCGATGGCCAGTTTGATCTCGGCGAACATTTCCGGCGAGGTGAATTCGCGGATGTCGTCGAGGTTGCCGGCATCGTTGGCGGCCTGCAGGCGGATAAAGTTGACCTTGGCGCTACGCGCGAAGCCCTCGGCGTCGAAATCAGCCGGAATACTGCCACGGGCGTTGTCAGCCGCCCCAGTAGCAAAGGCCGGGCCGCTGGCTGGTGTGAATTCCGGGCGGATGCCGTTGCCCGTCTGGCCGCCCGGGTTGGCGCCGGCGTATTGCAGTCCGTGGCCTTGGGCGGTCGTGTTTTTGCGCAGGAAGAAACGGATGGCGGCAATGGCAACCACGGCCAGCAGGGCGATCATCAGGAAATTGGCGAATCCCTCGCCGAAGCCGAGGTGGGAGGCCAGCGCGGCCAGGCCGAGACCGGCGGCGAGGCCGGCGATCGGGCCCATCCATGAACGTTTCGGCTGGGTCTGCGGCGCGGCGGCGGCCTGCTGCTGACGCGGGGCTTGGCTGACATTGTTCTGGGCCGGCGGCGTGGCTTGGCGCTTCATGCCGAGCGAACTGCCGCCGCCAAGGCGCCTGGCCTCGGCGTCGCTGATGTTCACGGTGAAGCCGATGACTACCGCGGCGGCCAGGGCAAGGAATTTGTTCATGGATGTTCCCTTCGGACAAAGTTGTGCGCGCATTGTACGTAACCGGGCTTTTCTGAAAAAACACCGTATCGCTACAAAAGACTTCGATAAAACCGGAAAGTTATCAGGCCGGCCAGTTCGCGCGAAATCGCGGTTTACTCTGGAATGAAGCAGCGCCGTCCGCCGTCTTCAAGCTGGTGTAGGCCGTAACCGTAAAGTCGGGATAGCGTCGTTGCTGTCAGGATGGTATCGACGTCGCCGCTCTCGGTACGGCCGTCGCCGTAGATCAGCAGCGCCCGGTCGCAGAAGCGGTGGGCCAGCGCTGGATCGTGCAAGACCATGACGACGCCAGCTCCCTGTTCGCGGGCAGTGGCGGCAAACAGTTCGAGTACTGCCATCTGGTGGTTGAGGTCGAGGTGCGACAAGGGTTCGTCGAGCAGATAGAGCGGCGGCGCCTGGGTCAGCAGCGTGGCGATGCCCAGGCGCTGACGCTCGCCGCCCGAGAGCGTGTGAATCTGCCGGTTTTCCATGCCCTGCAGGCCGACCGCAGCCAGCGCTGCCCGCGCCAGATCAGCGTCATTTGGCGATTCCCAGGCCCAGCGGCCGAGATGCGGATGGCGGCCGGTCAGGGCTGTCTCCAGCGCCGTCGAGCCGAATGGGTCGTTTTGAAACTGGCCGAGCCAGGCCCGGCGCAACGCCGCTTCACGGGCTGGCTGGGCGGCGCAGTCGGTGCCACCGAGCAGCACGGTACCGGCGGCCGGTGGCCGCAGACCAGCCAGCGTCGACAGCAGCGTCGATTTGCCGGCGCCATTGCGGCCAAGGATGGCCAGCCGCTCGCCGGGCAGCAGGATCAGGTCGAGGCGGTCGATGACGCGGCGGCCGCCGATGTCTACTGCCAGAGCGCGGGTTTCCAGCAGCGCGCTCATCGCGGTTGCCTCGACAATAGGAACAGGAACACCGGCACGCCGATCAGCGCCGTCAGCACGCCGACCGGTAACTGCTGCGGGGCGATCACGGTACGCGCCGCAGTATCGGCCAGCACCAGCAGCGAGCCGCCGGCCAGCACCGAGGCCGGCAGCAGGAGGCGTTGGTCGTTGCCGGTGGCGAACCGGACCAGGTGCGGCACGATCAAACCGACGAAGCCGATCGAGCCGGCTGTCGTCACCGAGGCGGCGGTGGCCAGCGAGGCCAGCAAGTAGACCACGTAGCGCAGCCGGTTCACGGCGACGCCGAGGGCGCGTGCCTGCATCAGGCCGCGGGCCAGCAGGTTCAGCTCGCGGGCAAAAGGCATGGCGGCCGCCAGTGCCACCAGCAACGCCAGCAGCGGCGGCCATGGGCTGCTGGTCTGCGCCAGATCGCCCATCAGCCAGAACAGCATGCCGCGCAGCTTGTGGTCATCGGCGACCGCCAGCATCAGCGCGACCAAAGCGCCGCAGCCGGCAGCGACGATGACGCCGGTCAGCAGTAGGCGCGTCTGCGTCCAACTGCCGTCGCCGTGCGCTAGACCGAACACCAGTAGCATGGCGCCGAGCGCGCCGGCGAAGGCCAGTCCATCGATGCCCAACGTCGGCAAACCGATCAGGATGGCGAACATGGCGCCGACCCCGGCGCCGCCGGAAATGCCCAGCACGTACGGTTCGGCCAGTGGGTTGCGCAACAGCACCTGCATCAGTGCCCCGGCCAGCGCCAGCAGGCCACCGCAGGCGAAACCGGCCAGGGCCCGTGGCAGACGCAGTTGCAGCACGACATCGGCGCCGCCGCCGGTACCACCGAACAGTACCGCCAGCGCTTCGGCCGGAGCCACCCGGTAGCTGCCTACCGTCAACGCCAGGGCGAAACTGAGCAGCGCCAGCAGGGTCAGGCTGGCGAGAATCAGGGCGGCGCGACGACGGCTGGGCATGGGGGAGCTTTCCGCTTCAAGGGTGCGGCGCGGGCGCGAGGAGGTTGTTCAGAGCTTCCTTTACTGCGCCTGGCCAAGCCGTGCGCAGCACCTGAAACGGCGCGCATTTTATATCGGCCGGCTGGGGAGCGCATCCGAAACGTCGCGTTGATTTGCGATAAAGCACTTTCAGAATAGGGGCTTAGTCCTTGACCAGGCGATGTTTGTCCCTCTATAGTTCGCGCCATGAATAGCGAACTCGCCGCGCTCGAAACTAAAATCGAACAGGTCGTTGCTCTGGTCCACCAGTTGCGTGCCGAGAACGATGTCCTGAAGAACCAGATGGCGGCGGCCGAGGCCGAGCGCCTGCATCTGCGGCAGACAATGACTGCCGCGCGCGAACGGCTCGAAGTCCTGATCGACAAGGTGCCTGAGGATGCCTGAGATGAATCTCGAGCCGAATTTTCTCGACGTCAAGATCATGGGCCGCGAGTACCGCGTCGCTTGCACGCCGGAAGAGCGCCCGGCGCTGCTGTCGGCGGTCGATATGGTCGACGGCAAGATGCGTGAGGTTGCCCAGCGTACCAAGAGCACCATCGCCGAGCGGGTGGCGGTGATGGCGGCGCTGCACATCGCCCACGAGCACCTTTCCGGGGCAGCTGCCGGTACGGTTGGCGAGGTGGTTGATACTTCTGACGCAAAGCGTAGAATCGATGCCATGGGAGCGCGGATTGACTCCGTGCTGGCGCCCCAGCAGCGACTTGACATCTGAGCCACTGCTTCCGGCGCAAGCCCGCCGAGCGTCCCCTGCGGTGTTTGTCAAGGCCATACATTCCTTGAACCAATGCCTAGGCATCGGTTGTGGACCACGAAACCGCTGTTGTGCGCTCGCTTCGTCGTGAGTGCCTGAGGCGGAAGGAAAGCAGCCACTCTGAACTCCGGTTCAGGATGCCGGCCTGACGGCACTCGCGGGGGCCTTTCTTCAGACAGGTGGCAGAGTTTCTGCCGCCTGTTTTTATTTGTGGAGCCGCGCGGCATGCCTTACTGGTTGATGAAATCGGAGCCTGGCGAGGTCTCGGTCGACGATCTGATGGTGCCGGACCATCTGCTGGGCGTGTCATGACCGCTTGGTTGCTCGCCTATCTCGCGCTTGGCGCTTTCGTCGGCTTTTTCGCCGGCCTGCTCGGCATCGGTGGTGGCTCGGTAATGGTGCCGCTGTTGGTGATGCTATTTGCCGCGCAGGGCATGGCGGCGGGCGAAGTGATGCATCTGGCGTTGGGTACGTCGATGGCCGCCATTTTTTTCACTTCGATTTCCAGCGTGCGCGCCCACCAGGCCCACGGCGCGGTGATTTGGCCGATCGTGGCGCGTATCACGCCGGGCATCATCCTCGGTACCGTGCTTGGTACCTATATCGCTAGCCGGGTGCCGACCAAGGCGCTGGCGACGATTTTCACGGTTTTCATCTGCTACGTGTCGGTACAGATGGTGCTCAACGCCAAACCCAGGCCGCAGCGCGACATGCCGGGGCTGTTCGGCACGTCTGCCATCGGCGTGGGGATCGGGGCGCTGTCCTGCCTGGTGGCGATCGGCGGCGGCGCTTTGTCGGTGCCGTTCATGACCTGGTGCAACGTCAAGATTCAGCACGCCATCGGCACCTCGGCGGCGATCGGTTTCCCGATCGCGCTTGGCGGTGCTCTCGGTTACATCTGGAACGGCTGGGGCGTGTCCGGGCTGCCGGCTGGCAGCCTCGGTTTTGTCTACACGCCGGCGGTGCTGGCGATGGTCGTCAGCAGCGTGTTGACCGCCCCGATCGGCGCCCGCCAAACCCACCGCCTGCCGGTGGCCTCGCTCAAAAGGGTGTTTGCCGCGATCCTGCTGGCGCTGGCGGTAAAGATGCTGTGGGGCCTGTTCAGCGCCCCTTGAACACCGGCTTGCGCTTGGCCAGGAAGGCCGCTAGTCCCTCCTTGTAATCCTCGGTGTCGAGGAAGGCGAAGGAGGCGGCTTTTTCCTCGTCATTGAGTGGCTTGCCATTCTGCAGGCGGCGAATCCATTGCTTGTGCCAGGCCGCCACCAGCGGTGCGCCGGCCGCGATGCGGCGGGCCGTGGCATAGGCTTCGTCTTCGATCTGGGCGTCTGGTATGACACGGGTGACCAGGCCTTTCTCATAGGCTTCGGCGGCGGTCAGGATGCGCCCTTCGAGCAGGATTTCCTTCATCACCGCCGCTCCGGCCAGCTTGAGCAGGCCCTCCATTTCGCCGGGATACATCGAGAAGCCAAGCTTGTTGATCGGCGCACCAAAACGGGCGCTTTCGCCGCTGATACGCAGATCGCAGACGCCGGCGATTTCCAGGCCGCCGCCGATGCAGGTGCCGCGGATCATGGCCACGGTGGGATGCGGACAGTCGGCGATGGCGTTGAGCGCTGCCGCTACTTGGGCGTGGTAGTGCAGCGCTTGGTCGAGTGTGGCGCGGCCGTCGACGAATTCCTCGAGATCGCCGCCAGCGGCGAAGGCTTCGTCGCCGGCCCCGCGGATGACGATGCAACGAATCTCGCCATCGCGGCCGATGGTCGCCATGTGTACCGCCAGTTGCTGCCACATGGCGAGGTCGATGGCATTCAGCTTGGCCGCGTTATCGAGGACCAGTGTGGCGATGCCGTCCGTGGTCGAGAGGCTGATGTGGCTCATGTTCGGTACTTTCCTGAGAAAATTGGGTGACCAGTGTGCGTAATCGAAGTGCACTTATCGTAATTTCGAGCACATTTGTGTCTTATATAAGATAGAATGCTGGCGCCGATTTTCGGTAATTATTAATTAAATGGGGAGAGCAAGCCATGAGCAGCGCCATGTATGAGCGGATGCGGGCTAATCCGAAATTCCAGGAGCTGGTGACGCGGCGGGGACGTTTTGCCTGGATTCTGGCCATCATCGTCCTGACCATGTTCTATGGGTTCGTGATGGTCGTCGCCTTCAGCCCGGCCACGCTGGGTCAGCCAATCGCCGAAGGTTCAAAAGTCACCGTTGGGGTGGCCGTCGAACTCTTCATGTTCATTTTCTTCTGGGTGTTGACCGCCTTGTATGTGCGTCGCGCCAACACCGAATTCGATGTCCTGACCCAGGAAGTGGTCAAGGAAGCCTGGAAGGGGCAGAAATGATGCGCCATCTGATTACCGCCACTGGCCTGCTCGGCTTTGCCTCGCTGGCTCTTGCCGCTGATGCCGTCGGCGTCACCGAGAAGCAGGCCACCAATTGGCACGCCATCATCATGTTCTGCATCTTCGTTGCGCTGACCATGGGCATCACCTATTGGGCGGCCAGCCGCACCAAGTCAACGGCGGACTTTTATACCGCCGGCGGTGGCATCACCGGCTTCCAGAACGGTCTGGCGATTGCCGGCGACTACATGTCGGCGGCCACGCTGCTCGGTCTGACGGCGATGGTCTATTTGCAAGGCTATGACGGCTATATCTACATGATGTGCTTCTTCGCCGGCTGGCCGATCATCCTGTTCCTGATGGCCGAGCGCCTGCGCAATCTGGGCAAGTTCACCTTCTCCGACATTACCGCCTACCGCCTCGATCAAGGCAAGGTGCGGACCATGGCCGCGGTTTCCTCGCTGACTGTCGTCTGCTTCTATCTGATCGCCCAGATGGTCGGCGCCGGCCAGTTGATCAAGCTGCTGTTTGGCCTCGAGTACAAGGTCGCCATCTTCGCCGTCGGCATCCTGATGATGGTCTACGTCACGTTTGGCGGCATGGTCGCGACGACTTGGGTGCAGATCATCAAGGCTGGCATGCTGCTGTTCGGCGGTACGCTGGTGATGTTCCTGGCGATGAGCGAATTCGGCTTTTCGTTCACCAATCTGCTGGACAAGGCAATGTCCGTGCACAATCTCGGCGACAAGCTGATGCAACCGGGCAGCTTTCTGGCCGATCCGGTCACCGCGATTTCGCTCGGTCTCGGCCTGATGTTCGGCACCGCCGGCCTGCCGCATATCCTGATGCGCTTCTTCACCGTCAGCGACGCCAAGGAAGCCCGCAAGTCGGTGCTCTATGCCTCCGGCTTCGTCGCTTACTTCTTTAACGTGATCTTCCTGATGGGCCTGACCGGCATCCTGATCGTCGGCCAGAATCCGGAGTTCTTCGAGGGCGGTGATATCGCCGGCAAGCTGATCGGCGGCGGCAACATGGTCGCCATGCACCTGGCCAAGGCCGTCGGCGGCAACATGCTGCTCGGTTTCCTGGCTGCCGTGGCTTTTGCCACCATCCTGGCCGTTGTCTCCGGGCTGGCCCTGGCTGGCGCTTCCGCCATCTCGCACGACATCTATGCCCGCGTGATCAAGAAGGGCCAGGCTTCGGAGGCGGCGGAAATCCGCGTTTCCAAGATCGCCACGGTCTGCCTCGGCTTTGTTGCCATCGTCCTCGGCATTGCCTTCGAGAAGCAGAACATCGCCTTCATGGTCGGCCTTGCCTTCGGCGTTGCCGCCGCCGCCAATTTCCCGGTGCTGATCCTGTCGATGTACTGGAAGGGTCTGACCACCCGTGGCGCGTTGTGGGCTGGTTACGGTGGCCTGGTCTCGGCGGTGATGTTCGTGGTCCTGTCGAAATCGGTGTGGGTCGACGTGTTTGGTTTCGCCGCAGCCCCCTTCCCCTACACCCAGCCGGCGTTGTTCGCCATGCCAATTGCCTTCCTGCTGGCCTTCATTTTCTCGAAGAGCGACAACAGCGTCCGGGCCGGCCAGGAAAAGGAAGCTTTCGAAGACCAGTACGTGCGCGCCCAGACTGGTTTCGGCGCGGCAGCCGCCGCCAACCACTAAGCCGTCTTTCGCTATCCCAAAGCCCCGCTGCCCAGACAGCCGGGGCATTTGAGATGTCCGGCCCGATCCCCGTTCCGCAGTTATGCTGAACGGGGATTTTTCTTTTTTACCAACGTCGCTTGCCAAGGTCCGCCTGGTCGGCGGCCACTCAGGCCGCCTTGCTGCCGACGTCCTGGATGCGGGCCAGCGCGTCGCGGCCGGAGAGCAGATGATCGTGCATGGCTTTTTCCGCCGTTGCGGCGTCGCCACGCGTGAGGGCCGCCATGATCGTCCGGTGCTCGTCCAGTGACTGCTGCAGGCGGCCTTCCAGCGACAGCGAGTGCAGGCGCGACAGCTTTAGCACCTTGCGCAGATCCTGGGTCACCGACAGCAGCCAGCGGTTGCCGGACAACTCCTGAATTTTCCGATGAAATGCCTGGTTGGCCTCGAAGAAAGCGTCGATGCGGCTATCACGGGCAGCGGCTTCGAGGCGCTCGTGGATGCCTTCCAGGTCGAGGATATCGGCCGGCTTGGCGCGGTGCACCGCCTCCACCGCACAGCGGGCTTCAAGCATGGCCATCAGCGGGAAAATGTCGTCGAGATCCTGGCGGGAAATCTCAGTGACGTAGCAACCGCGCCGTGGCTTGAGTTCGACCAAGCCTTCCGAGGCCAGCACCTTGAGCGCTTCGCGCAGCGGGGTCCGGGAGATGCCGTATTGTTCGGCGAGCTTCTGCTCGTCGATCCAGGTTCCCGGCGTCAGTTCGTGGGCGAAGATGCGCTGGCGCAGCCGTTCAGCTACTTCTTGGTAGAGCGCGGTGGGTGCGATGCGGTTCATGGTTGGGGTGTGGTGAGAATGAGCGAGCCAGTACCTGCCAGCTTGCTTCCATAATTATGTATAACGTATTATGTAGGGCTAACCATGTCAAGCAGGGCGTGAGCGCGTAGAATTCTGCATCATCGGCCTGAAAAAATCGAATCGGCGAGGGGTGTGCCATGTCTGAAAATTTCTTTGATTCCAACAACCTGGATGCTTGGGAGAAAGCTGCTGCCAAGCAAGCGCCCGGCGGCGATGTCGGCAACCTGGTGTGGAACACCCCGGAAGGCTTGCAACTCAAGGCTCTGTATACGAAGAAGGACGTCGAGGGCCTAGCCTTCGCCGATACCCTGCCCGGTTTCTCGCCCTACCTGCGCGGTCCCCAGCCGACCATGTACGCGGTCAAGCCGTGGACCATCCGCCAGTACGCCGGCTTCTCCACCGCTGAGGCTTCCAACGCCTTTTACCGCAAGGCGCTGGCCGCCGGCGGTCAGGGCGTCTCGGTGGCCTTCGACCTAGCCACCCACCGCGGCTACGATTCCGATAATCCGCGCGTCCTGGGCGATGTCGGCAAGGCCGGCGTGGCCATCGACTCGGTCGAGGACATGAAGATTCTGTTTGACGGCATCCCGCTCGACAAGATTTCCGTGTCGATGACGATGAATGGCGCCGTGCTGCCCATCCTCGCTGGCTACATCGTCGCCGCCGAGGAGCAGGGCGTGCAGCAGGCGCAACTGTCTGGCACCATCCAGAACGACATCCTCAAAGAGTTCATGGTGCGGAACACTTACATCTATCCGCCCAAGCCGTCGATGAAGATCATTGCCGATATTTTCGGCTACACGGCGCAGCACATGCCGAAGTTCAACTCGATCTCGATTTCCGGCTATCACATCCAGGAAGCCGGCGCCAACCAGGCTATCGAGCTGGCTTTCACGCTGGCTGACGGCATGGAGTATGTGCGTACCGGGGTCGCTTCCGGCATGGACGTCGATACCTTCGCCGGCCGCCTGTCCTTCTTCTGGGCGGTGGGCATGAACTTCTATCTGGAAATCGCCAAGATGCGCGCCGGCCGCCTGTTGTGGGACCGCATCATGACCGGCTTCAACGCCAAGAGCGCCAAGTCGAAGATGCTGCGCACGCACAGCCAGACCTCAGGCTGGTCGCTGACCGAGCAGGACCCGTACAACAACGTGGTGCGTACCACCATCGAGGCGATGGCGGCGGTTTTCGGCGGCACCCAGTCGCTGCACACCAATGCGCTCGACGAGGCGATCGCGCTGCCGACCGAGTTCTCGGCCCGCATCGCCCGCAACACCCAACTGATCATCCAGGAAGAGACGCACATCACCAACGTCGTCGACCCGTGGGCCGGCTCTTACATGATGGAGAAGCTGACCCAGGACATGGCCGACAAGGCCTGGGGCATCATCCAGGAAATCGAGGCGATGGGCGGCATGACCAAGGCCGTCGAATCCGGCTGGGCCAAGATGCAGGTCGAGACCTGTGCCGCCGACAAGCAGGCGCGCATCGATTCGGGCAAGGATGTGATCGTCGGCGTCAACAAATATAAGCTGGCCAAGGAAGACGCGATCGATATCCTGGACATCGACAACCATGCCGTGCGCGAGGCGCAGATCGCCCGCCTCAAGCAAATCCGCGCCAAACGCGACACGGCCGCGGTCGATGCCGCGCTGGCGGCGCTGACTCGGTGTGCCGAAATCGGCGAAGGCAACTTGCTCGACCTGTCGGTCAAGGCCATTCGTCTGCGCGCCACGGTCGGCGAGGTGTCGGATGCGCTAGAAAAGGTTTTCGGCCGCTTCCGTGCCAATAACCAGACCATTTCGGGCGTGTACGGGGGTGTCGTGGAAGGTCAGGAAAGCTGGGAACAGATCAAGGCTGATGTTGCCAAGTTCGCCGAAGAAGAAGGCCGCCGGCCGCGCATCATGATCGCCAAGCTCGGCCAGGACGGCCATGATCGCGGCGCCAAGGTCGTTGCCACGGCCTATGCCGACCTCGGCTTCGACATCGACATGGGGCCGCTGTTCCAGACGCCGGAAGAGGCCGCCCGTCAGGCCATCGAGAACGACGTGCACGCCGTCGGCTGTTCGTCGCTGGCCGCCGGCCACAAGACCCTGGTGCCACAACTGATCCAGGCCCTGAAGGCGCAAGGCGCCAACGACATCATCGTGTTCGCTGGTGGCGTCATTCCGGCTCAGGATTACGACGCGCTGTTTGCTGCTGGCGCCAAGGCCGTGTTCGGTCCCGGTACCCGCATCGAGGATTCGGCGCGCAAGGTGCTCGAAGAAATCAGGCAGGCGCGCGGCTAAGTCCGAATGAAGCTGGACGAAGCGCCCGTGCGTGCCAATCTGCTGTCCGATGCCGACCGGCAACTGGTCGCCAGCGTGCTGGCTGGCCAGCGCCGGGCGTTGGCCAAGGCCATCACGCTGATTGAATCGACGCGCGCCGACCACCAGCAGCGGGCGCAGCAAGTGCTGACAACGCTCTTGCCACAGACCGGCAAGGCTATCCGTATCGGCATTTCCGGCGTGCCGGGGGCGGGCAAGTCCACCTTCATCGAAGCGCTCGGCGTCTGGCTGATCGAGCAGGGCAAGAAGCTGGCCGTGCTGGCCATCGACCCCTCGTCCTCGGTGACCGGCGGTTCCATCCTTGGCGACAAGACGCGCATGGAGCAGCTTGCCCAGCGCGAGGAAGCCTTCATCCGTCCCAGCCCGTCGGCCGGTTCATTGGGCGGTGTCGCCGAAAAGACGCGTGAGGCCATGCTGTTGTGCGAGGCCGCCGGCTACGATGTGATCATCATCGAGACGGTCGGCGTCGGCCAGTCGGAGACGACGGTGGCCGGCATGGTCGACATGTTCTGCCTGCTGCAATTGCCGAACGCCGGCGACGACCTGCAGGCGATCAAGAAGGGCATTGTCGAAATCGCCGACCTGGTGGTCATCAACAAGGCCGACATCGATCCTCGGGCGACGGCCGTGGTGCGCGCCCTGTGGCGCAACGCGCTGCACATGCTGCGTCCGGCCTCGCCCAACTGGGCGCCGCCGGTGATCGCGCTGTCGGCGCTGCACAAGCAGGGGATCGCCGATTTTTGGGAGCAGGTCGAGCAATACCAAGCAGCCCTGAAGCCGACCGGCGAATTCGCCGCCAAGCGCCAGCACCAGGCGCTGGCGTGGATGTGGCAGTTGATCGACTCCGGCCTGCGCCGGCATTTCCGCCACCACCCGCGCGTCCAGGAGAATCTGCCGGCCTTCACCCGTTCCGTCGAAGAAGGGCACACGACGCCGGCCACCGCCGCGTATGCCCTGCTCGACTATCTGAAACACTGACGAATTATTACTCGACCCACTTAGGGAGTTTTCTATGCACGACATCATCCGCAAGCTGGAAAAAAAGCGTGAACTGGCCCGCCTCGGCGGTGGCCAGAAGCGTATCGACAGCCAGCACAAGAAGGGCAAGCTGAGTGCCCGCGAGCGCATCGAACTGTTGCTCGACCCCGAGTCCTTCGAAGAATGGGACCTGTTCAAGGAGCACCGTTGTATCGATTTCGGCATGGACAAGGCCGAAAAAACACCGGGTGATGGCGTCGTGGTCGGCTATGGCACCATCAACGGCCGTCTGGTCTTCGTCTTCTCGCAGGATTTCACGGTGTTCGGCGGCTCGCTGTCGGAAACCCACGCCGAGAAAATCTGCAAGGTCATGGATCATGCGATGAAGGTCGGCGCCCCGGTGATCGGCCTCAACGACTCGGGCGGTGCCCGTATCCAGGAAGGCGTCGCTTCCCTCGGCGGCTATGCCGACGTGTTCCAGCGCAACGTGATGGCCTCCGGCGTCGTGCCGCAGATTTCGATGATCATGGGGCCCTGCGCCGGCGGCGCGGTGTACTCGCCGTCGATGACCGACTTCATCTTCATGGTCAAAGATTCGTCCTATATGTTCGTGACCGGTCCGGACGTGGTCAAGACCGTGACTCATGAAGAAGTGACCGCCGAGGAGCTGGGTGGCGCGATGACGCATACCAGCAAATCGGGCGTCGCCGACCTGGCTTTCGAGAACGATGTCGAGGCGCTGTCGATGCTGCGCCGCTTCATGAACTTCATCCCGGCCAACAACCGGGAGAAGCCGCCGGTTACGCCGACCAACGACCCGGTCGACCGCTTCGACTATTCGCTCGACACGCTGGTGCCGGACAACGCCAACAAGCCGTACGACATGAAGGAATTGATCGTCAAGGTCGTCGATGACAACGATTTCTTCGAGCTACAGGCCGATTACGCCAAGAACATCATCATTGGCTTCGGCCGCATGGATGGCCATCCGGTCGGCATCGTCGCCAACCAGCCGCTGGTTCTGGCTGGCTGCCTGGACATCAAGTCGGCGATCAAGGCCGCCCGCTTCGTCCGCTTCTGCGATGCCTTCAACATCCCGGTCGTGACCTTCGTCGATGTGCCGGGCTTCATGCCGGGCACCGCCCAGGAATACGGCGGCATCATCAAGCACGGCGCCAAGCTGCTTTACGCCTTTGCCGAGTGTACTGTGCCCAAGGTCACCGTGATTACCCGCAAGGCCTATGGCGGCGCCTACGACGTGATGTCGTCCAAGCATCTGCGCGGCGACGTCAACCTGGCTTGGCCGTCCGCCGAGATCGCGGTCATGGGTCCGAAGGGCGCGGTCGAGATCATCTTCCGCGAGGAAAAGAACGATCCCGAGAAGCTTGCCCAGCGCGAAGCCGAATACAAGGAAAAATTCGCCAATCCGTTCGTTGCCGGGGCCCGTGGCTTCATCGACGATGTGATCATGCCGCATGCCACACGCAAGCGTATCGCCCGTTCGCTGGCCATGCTGCGCGACAAGAAACTGGAAAATCCGTGGCGTAAGCACGGCAATATCCCGCTGTAAGCGCCAGGAAGGAATAGAACATGTTCAAGAAAATCCTCATTGCCAACCGCGGTGAAATCGCCTGCCGCGTCATCAAGACCGCCCGCAAGATGGGC
>JAISPT010000019.1 GCA_031274715.1 Azonexus sp.
TGACCCGCGAACTGCGTACCGAGCGCTTCATGAAGATCGTGTCCCTGGCTCCTGAAGTGCTGTAAGGAAGGCGTGATGGAAAAGATTCGCAAGGGTGACGAGGTCATCGTCATTACCGGTAAGGACAAAGGCAGGCGCGGTACCGTGCTGCGCCGCGTCGACGACGAGCATGTCGTCGTCGAGGGTGTCAATCGTGCCAAGAAGCATGTCAAGCCGAACCCGATGAAGGGTGTGGCCGGCGGCATCGTCGACAAGGACATGCCGATTCATCTCTCCAATGTTGCGCTGTTCAATTTGGCAACCAAGAAAGCTGATCGCGTCGGCTTCAAGGTGCTCGAAGACGGCCGCAAGGTTCGCGTGTTCAAGTCGAACGGCGAACTGGTGAACGCATAAGGGGCAGTCATGGCGCGTTTGCAACAAGTATACAAAGACACCATCGTTGCCGATCTGGTCAAGCAGTTTGGCTACAAGACGACGATGGAAGTGCCGCGCATCACCAAGATCACCCTGAACATGGGTGTTGGTGAGGCGGTGGCCGACAAGAAGGTTCTCGAAAACGCTGTCGGCGACATGCAGAAAATCGCCGGCCAGAAGCCGGTGACCACCAAGGCCAAGAAGTCGATCGCCGGCTTCAAGATCCGCGACGGCTATCCGATCGGCTGCATGCTCACCCTGCGCGGTCCGCGCATGTTCGAGTTCCTGGATCGTCTGGTCACTGTCGCCCTGCCGCGCGTGCGCGACTTCCGCGGTATTTCCGGCAAGGGTTTCGACGGCCAGGGCAATTACAACATGGGCGTCAAAGAGCAGATCATTTTCCCGGAAATCGAGTACGACAAGATCGATGCTCTGCGGGGGATGAATATCAGCATCACCACGACCGCGAAGACCGATGCGGAGGCGAAAGCCCTGCTCGCCGCGTTCAAGTTTCCGTTCAAGAATTGAGGCAATCATGGCAAAACTTGCTCTGATCAACCGCGAAGAGAAGCGCCGTAAGCTGGTCGCCCAGTACGCCAAGAAGCGTACCGCCCTGGAAGCGATCATCAATGACGTGAGCTTTTCCGACCAGGAGCGTTACGACGCCCGTCTGAAGCTGCAGGCTCTGCCGCGCAACTCCAGCCCGTCGCGCCTGCGTAACCGTTGCCAGCTGACCGGCCGTCCGCGTGGTGTTTTCCGTAAATTCGGCCTGTGCCGTAACAAGATCCGCGAGCTTGCCTTCAACGGCGAAATCCCGGGGATTGTCAAGGCTAGCTGGTAAGAGGAGATTCAGAAATGGCTATGAGCGATCCGATCGCGGACATGCTGACCCGCATCCGCAACGCCCAGCTCGCCGAGAAGGCGTCTGTCTCCATGCCCTCGTCCAAGCTCAAGGTGGCTATCGCCGCCGTGCTCAAGGACGAAGGTTATGTCGAAGATTTTGCTGTCCGCGATGGCGAAGGCAAGCCGACGCTCGATATCGCGCTCAAGTATTGCGCCGGTCGTCCGGTCATTGAGCGCATCGAGCGTGTGTCCAAGCCGGGCCTGCGTATCTACAAGGGCTGCGAAGATATTCCTCGCGTCATGAACGGTCTGGGCGTCGCCATCGTGTCGACCCCGAAGGGCGTCATGACTGATCGCAAGGCTCGCGCCAGCAAGGTTGGCGGCGAAGTCCTCTGCATCGTGGCGTAAGGAGGAAGCATGTCTCGTATTGGTAAGAATCCCATTGTTCTGCCGGCCGGTGTCGAAATCACCGTCGGTGAGCAGATCGTCGTCAAGGGCCCGCTCGGCGTGCTCAAGACCGCTGCCCATCCGTCGGTCAAAGTTGCCGTCGAAGGCCAGAACATCCAGGTGTCCAAGATTGACGGGGCGGTCAACGCCACCGCCATGTGGGGCACCATGCGCGCCAACCTGAACAACATGGTCACCGGTGTCTCGAAAGGCTTCGAGCGCAAGCTGCAGCTGGTTGGCGTCGGCTACCGCGCCCAGGCCCAGGGCGAAGTCCTGAACCTGTCGCTGGGCTTCTCGCATCCGGTGGCGCACAAGATGCCTGCTGGCATCAAGGTCGAGTGCCCGACGCAGACCGAAATCCTGATCAAGGGTTCGGACAAGCAGCAGGTCGGCCAGGTCGCCGCCGAAGTGCGCGCTTATCGCAAGCCGGAGCCGTACAAGGGCAAGGGCGTGCGTTACGCGGACGAAGTGGTGGTTATCAAGGAAACCAAGAAGAAGTAAGGGTGGCATATGTTTAACAGGAAAGAAGCGCGTTTGCGCCGTGCCCGCAAAACCCGGGCCAAAATCGCCGAGCTCAAAGCGGTGCGCCTGTGCGTCAACCGCACCAACTGCCACATTTACGCCCAGATCATCTCGCCCTGTGGCGGCAAGGTGCTGGCTTCGGCTTCCACGCTGGACAAGGACGTTCGTACGAACGTCCCGAACGGCGGTAACAAGGCTGCCGCCACGACCGTGGGCAAGCTGATCGCCGAGCGCGCCAAGGCCGCCGGCATCGAGCAGGTGGCTTTCGATCGCTCCGGGCTGCAGTACCACGGTCGCGTTCAGGCGCTGGCGGAAGCCGCGCGTGAAGCCGGCCTGAAGTTCTGATCGCCGCGAAAGGATTAGGTTAGAAAATGGCTAAACCTGAAAGAAACAAGAAGCCGCAGCACGCTGAAGAGCGCGACGACGGCATGCGCGAAAAGATGGTTGCGGTCAACCGCGTCACCAAGGTGGTGAAGGGCGGCCGTATTCTCGGTTTCGCGGCACTGACCGTGGTCGGCGACGGCGACGGCCGCATTGGTATGGGCAAGGGCAAGTCCCGCGAAGTGCCGGTTGCCGCCCAGAAGGCAATGGATGAGGCGCGGCGCAAGATGGCCAAGGTCAGCCTCAAGAACGGTACCGTGCATCACACCGTGATCGGCCGCCACGGCGCGACCAGGGTGATGATCCAGCCGGCGCCGGAAGGTGCGGGCATCATCGCCGGCGGCGCCATGCGTGCCGTGTTCGAGGTCGTCGGCGTGACCAACGTGGTTGCCAAGGCGCATGGCTCGACCAATCCCTACAACATCGTGCGTGCCACCATCGACGGTCTGTCGAAGGTCAATACGCCGGCCGAGATTGCTGCCAAGCGCGGCAAGTCGGTGGATCAGATTCTGGGGTAAGCGATGGCTGACAAGAAAATCAAGGTGAGGCTCGTCAAGAGCATCATCGGTACCAAGCAGGACCACCGCGCCACCGTGCGCGGCCTGGGTCTGCGCAAGCTGAACAGCTGTGCCGAACTGGAAGATACGCCGGCAATCCGCGGCATGATCCAGAAGGTGCAGTATCTCGTGAAGGTTGAGGGTTAAGCCATGCGTCTGAATACCATCAAGCCGGGTGAAGGCTCCAAGAAGGCCGCCAAGCGCGTCGGTCGCGGCATCGGTTCGGGCCTCGGCAAGACCTGTGGCCGCGGGCACAAGGGTCAGAAATCCCGTTCCGGCGGCTTCCACAAGGTCGGTTTCGAAGGCGGCCAGATGCCGCTGCAGCGCCGCCTGCCGAAGCGCGGCTTCAATTCGCTGACCCGTGCCCGCAATTACGAAGTGCGCTTAACCGATCTGGAGCGCCTGCCGGTCGATGAGATCGATCTGCTGTCGTTGCAGGTTGCCGGTATCATCCCGGGCGACGCGCTGTCGGCCAAGGTGATCCTGTCCGGCGCGATCACGCGCAAGGTCGTGTTGAAGGGCATCGGCGCCACCAAAGGCGCCAAGGCCGCTATCGAGGCCGTCGGCGGCTCTATCGCCGAGTAAGCCAGGAAGAGGTTAGAACGTTGGCAGCAAATTCCAAAACGGTTGGCAAGGGCGGCAAGTTTGGCGATCTCAAGCGCCGGTTGTGGTTCCTGCTCGGCGCGCTGGTCGTCTATCGTATCGGCGCCCACATCCCGGTTCCGGGTATCGATCCCAACGTTCTGGCCGACCTCTTCAATTCGCAGAAGGGCGGCATCCTGGGCATGTTCAACATGTTCTCGGGTGGTGCCCTGTCGCGTTTCACCATCTTCGCGCTGGGGATCATGCCGTACATCTCGGCATCGATCATCATGCAGTTGATGAGCGTGGCCAGTCCGCAACTCGAAGCCCTGAAGAAGGAAGGCGAGGCCGGGCGGCGTAAGATTACGCAATACACCCGCTACGGTACGGTCGTCTTGGCGCTGTTCCAGGGCATCGGCATCGCCATTGCGCTGGAGGCGCAGCCCAACCTGGTTCTCAGCCCCGGCTTCCTGTTCCGGGTAACGACGGTGTCTACGCTGCTGACCGGCACCATGTTCCTGATGTGGCTCGGCGAGCAGATCACCGAGCGCGGTCTGGGCAACGGCATCTCCATTATCATTTTCGCCGGTATCGCCGCCGGTCTGCCGAATGCTGTCGGCGGCCTGCTCGAACTGGTCCGTACCGGCGCCATGCACCCGCTTTCAGCGATTTTCATCAGCATCCTGGTTGTCCTGGTCACCGCTTTCGTCGTCTTCGTCGAGCGCGGCCAGCGCAAGATTCTGGTCAATTACGCCAAGCGCCAGGTCGGCAACAAGATTTACGGTGGCCAGAGTTCGCATCTGCCGCTCAAGCTCAATATGTCGGGCGTCATTCCGCCGATCTTCGCATCGTCGATCATCCTGTTCCCGGCCACCGTCGCCGGCTGGTTCGGTTCCAGCGAATCGATGACCTGGTTGAAGGACGTCGCCGGCACGCTGTCGCCCGGTCAGCCGATCTACGTCATGTTGTACGCTGCAGCGATCATTTTCTTCTGCTTCTTCTACACGGCCCTGGTGTTCAACTCCAAGGAAACCGCCGAGAACCTGAAGAAGAGCGGCGCCTTCGTGCCGGGCATCCGTCCGGGCGAGCAGACGGCGCGTTATATCGACAAGATCCTGATGCGCCTGACCCTGGTTGGCGCTGCTTACATCACCCTGGTTTGTCTGCTGCCCGAGTTCCTGATTCTGAAGTGGAATGTCCCGTTCTACTTCGGTGGCACCTCGCTGCTGATTATCGTGGTCGTGACCATGGACTTCATGTCCCAGGTCCAGGCCTACATCATGTCCCATCAATATGAAAGCCTCTTGAAGAAAGCGAACTTCAAGGGTGCCCCCATGCTCAAGTAAGGCGCGATGGCCAAGGAAGATTACATCGAGATGCAAGGGGAGGTGGTCGAGAACCTCCCGAATGCGACCTTCAAGGTCAAGCTGGAAAACGGGCACATCGTGCACGGCTTCATCTCCGGCAAGATGCGCATGCACTACATCCGCATCCTGCCCGGCGACAAGGTCACCGTTCAGCTGACCCCATACGATTTAACCAAGGCGCGGATCGTTTTCCGCGCCAAGTAAACAGTCTCTACGCAATAAACCGCAGGGCAAGGAGTCACGGCTGCTTCCAAGCTCTCGCAGACGAGGAGTAAGAAATGAAAGTGCAACCTTCGGTGAAGTGCATTTGCCGCAATTGCAAGGTTATCCGTCGCAAGGGTGTCGTGCGCATCATTTGCAAGGACCCGCGTCACAAGCAGCGTCAGGGTTGATTCCCCGACGAGTCCGGCATTTGTCAATTTTTAGAAATAGTGGAGTGATTCAATGGCCCGTATTGCAGGGGTAAACATTCCGAACCATCAGCATGCCGAGATCGCCCTGACCGCGATCTACGGCATCGGCCGTACGCGCGCGCAGAAGATCTGCGACGCCGCCGGCGTTGGTCGTGCCACCAAAATGAAGGACCTGTCCGATGCGGACATGGACCGTCTGCGTGACCAAGTAGGCAAGTTCACCGTCGAGGGTGACCTGCGCCGCGAAGTTACCATGAACATCAAGCGCCTGATGGACCTCGGTTGCTACCGCGGCCTGCGCCATCGCAAGGGCCTGCCCTGCCGTGGCCAGCGCACCCGCACCAATGCCCGTACCCGCAAGGGTCCGCGCAAGGCCATCGCCGGCAAGAAGTAATAGGGACAGAACATGGCTAAGACTGCTACCAAAGTTCGCAAAAAGGTCAAGAAGAACGTCGCCGAGGGCATCGCCCACATTCACGCTTCGTTCAACAACACCATCATCACCATCACCGACCGCCAGGGCAATGCTCTGTCGTGGGCGACTTCCGGCGGTGCCGGCTTCCGCGGCTCGCGCAAGTCCACCCCGTTCGCTGCCCAGGTCGCCGCCGAGGCTGCCGGCAAGGCTGCTCAGGAATGCGGCGTGAAAAATCTGGAAGTGCGCATCAAGGGCCCCGGCCCCGGCCGCGAATCTTCCGTCCGCGCACTGAATGCGCTGGGCATGAAGATTTCCGCGATTTCCGACGTCACGCCGGTCCCCCATAACGGTTGCCGTCCGCCCAAGAAGCGCCGCATCTAAGGAGAAAGACAAGTGGCTCGTAATCTCGATCCGAAATGCCGTCAGTGCCGCCGCGAAGGCGAAAAGTTGTTCCTGAAGGGCGAAAAGTGCTTCACCGACAAGTGCGCCATTGAGCGCCGCGCCTACGCGCCCGGCCAGCATGGCCAGAAGTCCGGCGCCCGTCTGTCCGACTACGGCGTCCACCTGCGCGCCAAGCAGAAGATCCGCCGCGTCTACGGCGTGCTCGAAGGCCAGTTCCGCAAGACCTTTGCCGAAGCAGAGCGCCGCAAGGGCCAGACCGGCGAAAACCTGTTGCAGTTGCTGGAAGCCCGCCTGGATTCCGTCGCCTACCGCATGGGCTTCGGCGCCTCGCGTACCGAATCGCGCCAGGTGGTCCGCCACAATGGCGTGCTGGTCAATGGCAAGCGTGTCAACATCCCGTCCTACATCGTCAAGCCGGGCGACGTCGTCCAGTTGACTGATCGTTCCCGCGCCTCGCTGCGTTGCAAGGCCGCCCTCGAGGCCGCCGAGTCGCGTGGCTTCCCGGAATGGGTCGCGGTCGATGTCAAGGAAGGCAAGGGCACGTTCAAGGCCATGCCGCAGCGCTCCGAGCTGTCGCCGACCCTGAACGAAGGCCTGGTCATCGAACTTTATTCGAAGTAATCACTGAGCAGAGGAAACCAGCCCATGCAAAGCAGTGGACTTCTCAAGCCCCGCATCATCGATGTGCAGAGCGTTTCGCCCGTGCAGGCCAAGGTGGTCATGGAACCGTTCGAACGCGGTTACGGCCATACCCTCGGCAATGCGCTGCGTCGCATCCTGCTGTCGTCGATGCCGGGTTACGCGCCGACCGAAGTCGGCATCGACGGCGTGCTCCACGAATACTCGACCGTGGACGGTGTGCAGGAAGATGTCGTCGACATCCTGCTCAACCTGAAAGGGATCGTTTTCAAGCTGCACGGCCGCGAAGCCGTGTCGCTGAACCTGAGTAAGGAAGGCGATGGCGTCGTCCGTGCTGGCGACATTGAGTTGCCGCACGATGTGGAAATCATCAATCCGGAGCATGTGATCGCTCACCTTTCTCCCGGCGGCAAGCTGGCCATGGAGATCAAGGTCGAGAAGGGGCGCGGCTATGTGCCGGGCAACGTGCGCAACCTCGGCGATGCCAAGACCATCGGCAAGCTCGTGCTGGACGCCTCGTTCAGCCCGATCCGCCGCGTTGCCTACGCCGTTGAAAGCGCTCGCGTCGAACAGCGCACCGACCTCGACAAGCTGATCGTCGATATCGAAACCAACGGTGTCGTCGAGCCGGAAGAAGCCATCCGCTACGCCGCCCGCGTGCTGATGGAACAGCTCTCGGTATTCGCCGACCTGGAAGGCACCGCGCCGGTTGCCGAGACCTCGAAGCCGGCCCAGGTTGATCCGGTGCTGCTGCGCCCGGTTGATGATCTCGAACTGACCGTTCGCTCGGCGAACTGTCTGAAGGCTGAGAACATCTACTACATCGGCGATCTGATCCAGCGCACCGAGAACGAGTTGCTGAAGACTCCGAACCTCGGTCGCAAGTCGCTGAACGAGATCAAGGAAGTGCTGGCCGCCCGCGGCCTGACGCTCGGCATGAAACTGGAAAACTGGCCGCCCGCTGGCCTGGAGAAGGTCTAAAGAAAGCAGGGGTTAGAGGCTAAAAACCTCTAACCCCTAATCTCTAGCCTCTGGTTAATCAACCCACAACGAAAAACAATCAACCGGCCGCTTGCATTGCGCGGAGGCCGCATAAAAGGAAATTGAAATGCGTCACCGCAATGGACTTCGCAAACTGAACCGCACCAGCAGCCATCGCCTGGCGATGCTGCGCAATATGACCGTTTCCCTGCTCAAGCACGAGGCCATCAAGACCACGCTGCCGAAGGCCAAGGAACTGCGCCGTGTCGTCGAGCCGATGATCACCCTCGGCAAGACCCCGACCCTGGCCAACAAGCGTCTGGCTTTCGACCGTCTGCGCGACCGCGACATCGTGGTCAAGCTGTTCGCCGAGATTGGGCCGCGCTATGCCACCCGTCCGGGCGGTTATCTGCGCATCCTGAAGTGTGGCTTCCGCGTTGGCGACAATGCGCCGATGGCCTTCGTCGAACTGGTCGACCGTCCGGAGCCGACTGAGGCTGTGGAAGTCGAGGAAACGGCTGGCGAATAAGTTCAGCTCGGTTTGCCGCAAGGCAGCGAATGAAAAGGCCGGGTTGTCCCGGCCTTTTTGTTTTTACGCCCCGGCAAAGGCCGGTAGATCACAGACAGTCGATGACCATCAGCGACATGTCGTCGGCGGCCAGGGCACCTGCCAGATGCCGGGCCAGGGCGCTCTCGATCTGCTGGAAGCGCTGCGCCGGTGCGATGTTGGCTGCGGCGGCGCTAATACCGGCGCTGCCGAACTGGCGGCCGGTTGCGTCAGTGGCTTCGAGCAGGCCGTCGGAGCAGAGAATCAACTGGCTTTCCGGCTCCCAGTTCAGCTCCACTGGCGTGCAATTGATCTCGTCGCTGGGCAGGATGCCGAGCGGCAGGTTTGCCGACGGGAAGCTGCGGGTGCAGCGGCCCCAGCGGTCGAACAGGAAGGCTTCCGGTGTGCCGCCGATCCAGATTTCGCCGTGCCGCCGCTCTTCGTCGAGACAGAGCAGGGTAGCGGCGACGAAGCGGCCGACCGGCATCGATTCCTTCAACTGTTGGTTGAGTTCGCCGATGATGTCGCGCACCGGGAAGTCGAGCTTGGCCATGCGATAGAACAAGGTCAGCACTGGCAGCATGCTGATCGCTGCGGTCAGGCCGTGGCCGGTGGCGTCGGCCAGCAGCGCGTAGAAGCGGTGGTTTGAGCGTGCGGCGGCGATGATATCGCCGCTGAAGCTGGCCGCCGGAATGACCATGTAGTGCAGCCGCGGATCCTTGAGGCCGGCGCGATGCAGCTGCATTTCCATCAGTTGGGCGGCCAACTGCTGCTCGTTCTGCGTCTGATCGTAATAGGCCTGCAGCAGCCGGGCGTTTTCCCGCAGTTTTTGCTCGGCGGCCTTTTGCTGCGAAATGTCGCGGATGACGCCAACGAGGATGCGCTGGTTGTCGAGCGTTGCCTCGGTGACGCCGAGCGTCGCCGGAAAGCGCTGACCATCGCGGCGCTGGGCGATGACTTCGCGGTTGGCGCCGAGGGCGTTGTCGCCGCCGAGGTGACGTTGGAGAAAGCTGTCATGCTCGCTGGCTTGCGGTTCCGGCAGCAGCAGGTCGATGTTGCATCCGACCAGTTCCG
The DNA here is from genome assembly GCA_031274715.1 of Azonexus sp. Taxonomy (GTDB): domain Bacteria; phylum Pseudomonadota; class Gammaproteobacteria; order Burkholderiales; family Rhodocyclaceae; genus Azonexus. The sequence continues at coordinate 9,585 of JAISPT010000019.1, forward strand.
TCGTGCTCCAGCCGAAGATGCGTTCGCTTGCCCGGTTGCCAGCGATGACGGTGCCACTTTCGTCGAGGGTGACGATGGCGTCGAGGACGCTGTTGGAAATCGCCCTGATCCGTTCCAGCGCGTCGCCCGAGGTTTGTTGCAGGGCCAGCGAACGTTGCATCGAGCGCAGCTTGGCTTCGAGCACAATAAAGTTGATCGGTTTGGCCAGGTAATCGTCGGCGCCGGCGTCGAGGCCCTCGACCAGGTTTTCCTCGCGGTTCAGGGCCGACAGGAAGATCACCGGCGTCCACCGCTCCTGGTTCATCGCCTTGATTCGGCGGGCCGCCTCGAAGCCGTCCATGATCGGCATCATGATGTCGAGCAGGATCAGGTCCGGCTGTTCGGCGGCAAAACGCTCGACAGCCTCGACACCGTTCTCGGCGAGGACTACCTCGTGCCCGAGCCTGTTCAGGAAGACCTGGAGGATGTGCAGGTTGGTCCGGTTATCGTCGACCGCCAGGATTTTCATCTTGCCGCCGTGATTGTTCATCGACACCTTCACTGTTTTTCTCCGGTCGCCCAGCCAAGCCGGATTGAAAACCGGCCGCTTCCCCCTGCCGCCGACCCTGTGGCGGCGGTCATCCTACCACGGCGCCGCCGGCTTCCTCCTGTTGCTGCAAGCGCCACATGCGCGCGTAGGCGCCGTCGGCGGCCAGCAACTCGCCGTGCCGGCCGTGCTCGATGATGCGGCCGTCGTGCATGACCAGGATTTGGTCGGCGTTCATCACCGTCGACAGCCGATGGGCGATGATCAGCGTGGTGTGGCCGACCGCCACTCGTTCCAGTTGGGCCTGGATGGCACGCTCGGTGGCCGAGTCGAGGGCCGAGGTGGCCTCGTCGAAAATCAGGATCGGCGGCTGCTTGAGCAGGGTGCGGGCGATGGCAACGCGCTGTTTTTCGCCGCCGGATAGCTTCAGGCCGCGCTCGCCGACACGCGTCTCGTAGCCTTGCGGTAACGAGGCGATGAATTCGTGCAACTGGGCGCGTCGCGCGGCGGCGATGACCTCATCGTGGCTAGCGCTCGGCCGACCGTATTGGATGTTGTAGAAGATGCTGTCGTTGAACAACACCGTGTCCTGCGGCACGATGCCGATCGCCGCGCGCAGGCTGCCCTGCCGCAATTGGCGCAGGTCGTGGCCGCCGATGCGAATGGCGCCGCCGCCGATGTCGTAGAAGCGGAATAGCAGCCTGGAGAGCGTCGACTTGCCGGCGCCGGAATGGCCGACGACGGCGACGGTGCGGCCGGCCGGAATACGGAAGCTGACGTCGTGCAGGATAGGCCGGTCGGCCTCGTAGGCGAAATCGACGGCGGCGAATTCGATATCCAGCGGGCCGTCGGGCAGGTCGCGGGCATCCGGGGTATCGGCGATCTCGCGGTGTTCCTTGAGCAGGTTGAACATGCGCTCGATGTCGGCCAGCGCCTGGCGGATTTCGCGATAGACGATGCCGAGGAAGTTGAGCGGTGCGTACAACTGGATCAGGAAAGCATTGACCAGCACCAGGTCGCCGATGCTCATGTGGCCGTCGACGACGCCGGCGGCGGCCCGCCACATCATGGCCGTGACGCCCAAGGCGATGATCGCCTGCTGGCCGAGGTTGAGGTAGGCCAGCGTTTTCTGACTGTGCGTCGCCGCCTCTTCCCAGCGCAGCAACTGCTCGTCGTAGCGCCGCGCTTCCCAGGCCTCGTTGTTGAAGTATTTGACCGTCTCGTAATTGAGCAGACTGTCGATGGCACGGGTGTTGGCCGCCGAGTCGCTTTCATTGACCTGGCGGCGGATGTCGATACGCCAGTTGCTGACCTTGACTGTGAACACGATGTAGGCCAGTAGCGACACGGCGGTGATCAGCACGAAGCCGGCGTCGTACTTGACGAACAGGACGCCGAGCACGAGGCCGATCTCGACCAGCGTCGGCAGGATCGAGTACAGGGTGTAGGAAATCAGACTGGAGATCGAGCGGCTGCCGCGTTCGATGTCGCGCGACACGCCGCCGGTCTGGCGTTCGAGGTGAAAGCGCAGGCTCAACGCATGCAGATGGCCGAATACCTCCAGCGCCACCTGGCGGACGGCGCGCTGGGTGACGCGGGCGAACAGCAGTTCGCGCAGTTCGGTGAACAAGGCCGACGAGAAGCGTAGAGCGCCATAGAGCAGAAGCAGCAGTACCGGCAGAGCCAGTGCCTGGCCGCTCGGCGCCAAGCCGTCGATCATTTCCTTGAACAATATCGGCACGCCGACCGTGGCGACCTTGGCGCCGACCAGGCAGGCCAGCGCCAGCACGACACGCAGGCGGTAGCGCCAGAGATAGGGGAACAGGGTGCGCAGAGTCAGCCAGACGTGCGATTCGGGTAGGGGCTGGCCGGCGGGCGGTTTGGCGAGGGCGGTGGAGCGGCGCATGGTGGAGGGAGGACAAATGGGGCGTAAAGGGAAGCTCTGAACAACTCCCTCGCGGTCGTCGCATCCTGGCTTGGGGCGGTCTGCTTCGTTGCAAATGCTGGCAATACCGCCCGGTATTGCTGCGCTTTGCGCCTCTCATCCCATCCCCAATCCGAGCGCGCCGACTCGCGGGGAATTATTCAGAACTTCCCAGTATATGAAAAGCCGCCGCTTTCCGGGACAATCCGCTTTTGTTTTTCGATTGGAAATCCGCGTGGCTGAAAAATTCTGTTCACTGCCGTCCCGTGACCTTACGCTCCGCCTGGTGCCGAAGCCGGCCGACCTCAATCAGAACGGCGACATCTTCGGCGGCTGGGTCATGGCCCAGGTTGACGTGGCTGGCGCCATTCCCGCCTGGCGTCGGGCGCGCGGCCGGGTGGTCACGGTCTCGGTCAATTCCTTCCTGTTCAAGCAGCCGATCTCGGTCGGCGACATCGTCAGTTTCTATGCCGAGATCATCCGTGTCGGCACCACCTCGCTCACTGTCCGCGTCGAAGTCTATGCCGAGCGCAACCATGATGCGCCGATTGCCGTCAAGGTCACCGAGGCCGAGCTGACCTATGTCGCAATTGATGACAACGGTAATAAACGTCCGCTGCCGCCGGAAATGGCAGGCAAAATGTAATAGAATCACGCGGTTATGCAAGATATTCAGCCTTCCATGAAAAAAGTACTGAACACGCTGCCGCGGTGCGCCCTGCCGGTCCTCCTGTTCGCCGCCTTCAGCGGCACCGCCGGCGCTGCCGCCTTCCAGAACTGGGAGCAGGATGCCGCCGGCCTTGGCGTTGCCCATGCCGGTTCGGCTGCCATCGCCGATACCGCGGCCGGGCTCTACTACAACCCGGCTGGCCTCGTACGCCTCGACGGCGTGCAGTTTTCTGCCGGCTTTACCGGTTTGCGCCCGCAGTTCGAATTTAACAACCGGGGCTCGACCGGGCCGGCGCTCGGCGTTGGTGACGGCGGCGATGCCGGCAGCTGGCTGGCCGTTCCCAATGCCAGCCTGAGCTGGCGTCTGGGTTCCGACTTGGCGTTGGGCATCGGCATCACCCGGCCGTTCGCCCTCGATCTCGACTACGACGCCGATTGGCTTGGCCGCGTCCATGCGCAGCGTTCGGAAATTCGCACTCTCAATATCAACCCGGCCATCGCCTATCGCGTTAGCGACCGCGTTGCGCTCGGCTTTGGCATCAATTACCAGACTATCGACCTCGATTTTGGCCGCGCTGGTCAGCGCCTCAAGGGCGACGACGGCAGTTGGGGCTGGAATGCCGGCGTGCTGTTCACGCTGTCGCCGGCGATGCGTGTCGGCCTTTCCTATCGCTCCGCCATCGAGCACAAGCTCGACGCTCGTGTCGATGGCAGCGCTGCACGGGCCGCTGTCAAGCTGCCGGATACCGCCATCCTGTCGGTCTGGCAGCAGGTGTCGGACCGCTGGGAAGCCATGGGTGATCTGTCCTACACGCGCTGGAACACGCTCAAGCGTATCGATTTCGTTGAACGCGGCAGCGGTGTGCTGCTCGCCAGCGAACCGTTCAGCTCCGGCAATTCCTGGCGCCTGGCCTGGGGCGCCGCCTACCGGGTCAGCGATACCTTCAAATTCAAGTTCGGCCTGGCCTGGGAGCGCAGTCCGATCGGTAACAACGGCCGTACCGCCCGTTTGCCGGACAGCAACAGCCTGCGCCTGTCATTCGGTGGGCAGTGGTTGCTCGGCGCTTTCGGTCGCCTCGACGCCGGTTATTCCTACCTGCTGATGAGGGACGCGAGAATCGCCCAGACCCGCGACGCCAACCTGTTGCGCGGCAAATACGAAAACGGCATGCACATCGTCGGCGTCCAGTACTCGCTCGGCTTCTAGGCGCCCGCGATGGAGATCGGCGGCTGGGCGATCGGCATGCGCGAAGGTGTGATCGTGCTGATCGCACTGGTCGCGCTCTACATCGTCGTCGTCGTCCTGCGCATGCTCGGCCTGCGCCGCCAGCCGCCGAAAACGGGGGCAGCGGCAGCAACCGAGTTGGCGCCGTTGTCGCCAGCGGCTGTAGCCTCGGCAGCGCCGGTCCGAGAACTGGCACCGCTGGATATGCCGGAACCGCCGCCAAGCGCCGAAACGCGCCAGGAACAGGCAGCGCGCGCGGCGGCCGAGGAATTTGAACGGCAGCGCCTGGAACGCGAGGTGTTCCAGTTACGCGACGAAGTCGATGCTTTGCGCGGCGAGCTGGCCGCCCTGCGCCAGGACATGCTGCAGGAGCTGGCGCATTTGCGGGCCACCCAGGCGGTGTCGCCGATCTACGGCGAAGCGGTGCAGATGGCGGCGGCCGGCTACGATCCGGTGGCGATTGCTGAGCGTTGCGGCATCGCTCGCGCCGAAGCGGAGTTGATGGTGGCCTTGGCGAACAATCAGGAACGGTGAGGACGGGGATGGCAGACAACGACGAAACGACGGCTGGCAGCGACAACGCAGCCGAATTACGTGGCACTCTGATGCGGCGGCTGGCCATGGCCGGTGTGCTGGTTGCCATCCTGCTTGGCGTGCTGGCTTTCTTCGACCACTTGGCCAGTGTCCCGGACGAGCCGGAAGCGCCAGTGTTCACCGAGCCGGTGCCGGTGGCGCCGCCTAAGGAAGTGTCGCAGCCGGTCACGCCGACCGAGAGCCCGCCCGAACTGCCGGCAAGCGACGACACACCGGCTGCCGAGGCGCCGCCAGCACCGGTGGTTGAGCCGAAGCCGACGGCAGGGACTGGGGCCGAGCTTGGATCGGCGCCTGTCGGCCAGCGTCCGGCCAGTGCGCCCGCCACGCCGCCGGCGCCGCGCCAGGCGCCGGTTGCCCGGCCAGCGCCGGTGGTCGAGGAAACCGCCCCGCCGCAACTGGTTGCGCCGACGCCTGCACCAGCCGCCGCCCCGGTCAAACCGCCCGTTGCAGCGCGGCTGTTCTCCGGCTTCGTGCTGCAAGCCGGCGTATTTTCCAGTCCGCAACTCGCCGAGGAGCTACGCGCCAAATTGACCCTGAGCGGTGTGCCGTCGAGCGTTGAAACCCGTGTCCAGGTTGGCCCCTTCCATACCCGCCAGGAAGCGGAAGCGGCCCAGGCACGGCTCAAGGAACTGGGCATCCAGACCATCCTGATCGCGCCGACTGGGCGGCGCTGACCACGAGGCAACCCCAAGCTTCAGCTTGGGGTGACTCACTTTCGGCAGAGCTGCCTTACCCGGCTGCCAGGGCTGTCCGGATGCGTCGCGCAAAGACCTTCATTTCCTTGGCCGCCTGGATGTCGCCGCGGCTTTCGGCGACGGCTATGCCTTGTTCGTAGGCGGCCAACGCCTCGGCGTGGTTGCCGGCCTCGGCTAGCGCCTTGCCGAGGGCTTTCCAAGCTGCCGAGTAGACCGGGTCGCGGTCGACGGCAGCACGGAAGCAGGCGCTGGCGCGCGCTGGTTCGCCGGCTTTCAGGTATTCGTTGCCGAGGGAGAAGCGGAGTAAAGCGCCGTCGCGCGGGCCGTCGAGCATTTTCTCCAGGGATGCGATGCGTGGGTTCATGGGCTTGCGGTCTACAATCGGGTTTTCGACATCCTGCATAGGAAAACAACATGGCCAAGACCATTATCGCCACCCCGAACGCTCCGGCCGCCATCGGTACCTATTCGCAAGCCGTGCGCGTCGGCGACACCGTGTATCTGTCGGGGCAGATCGGCCTCGATCCGGCCACCATGCAGATGGTAGACGGTATCGACGGGCAAATCGTTCGCGTCTTCGAGAATCTCAAGGCCGTCGCTGGCGCGGCCGGCGGTTCGCTGGCCGACGTGGTCAAGCTCAACGTTTTCCTGACCGATCTCGGCCATTTCGCCAAGGTCAATGAGGTCATGGCCCGCTATTTCAGCGAGCCGTTCCCGGCCCGCGCAGCTGTCGGTGTCAAGGAACTGCCACGCGGGGCGCTGGTCGAGGCCGATGCGGTGATGTTCATCGGCTGATGGAAACGGGCGGGGCGCCAGTCCCGATCCGCGCCGCCGAGGCGCTGCGCAAGAAACTCGCCAAGATCGGCCTCCACAGCGAGGCCGATTTGCTGTTGCACCTGCCGCTGCGCTACGAGGACGAAACGCGCCTGACCCCGGTGGAGCGCGCCCTGAGTGGCGAGGCGGTACAGTTGGAACTGACCGTCTTGCACAGCGAAGTGCAGTTTCGGCCGCGCCGGCAACTGGTGGTGCGTGCCGCCGACGCCAGCGGCGAGATCACGCTGCGCTTCTTCAGTTTTTACCCGAGCCAGCAGGCGATGCTGGCCGAAGGCGCACGCATCCGCGTCTTTGGTGAAGTGCGCGGCGGCTTCTTCGGGCTGGAGATGGTGCATCCGCGCCTGCGCAAGATCACTGCCGGCGAGCCATTACCGACGGCCTTGACGCCGGTCTATCCGTCGACCGCCGGGGTCGGTAGTGCTACTTTACAGAAGCTGATCGGTGCCGCGCTGGCCGCGGCCGAACTGGCCGACACCCTGCCCGATGAATTGCGCCAGCGCCTGAAGCTGGCTGGCTTTGCGCGCAGCCTGCGTTTTCTGCATACACCGCCGCCGGAGGCTGACTGCAACGCCTTGCAGGAGCGCTACCACCCGGCCTGGCAGCGGATCAAATTCGACGAGGTGCTGGCCCAGCAGCTTTCTCTGCGCCGCGCTTATCTCGCCCGCCGCGATCAGGGGGCGCCGGTGCTGCAGGCGCGGGACGATCTTGGCGCCCGTCTGCTCGATAGCCTGCCTTTCGGTTTGACCGGGGCGCAGATGCGGGCATTGGCCGAGATCGGCGGCGACTTGGCCCAGCCCTATCCGATGCAGCGCCTGCTGCAGGGCGATGTTGGGGCCGGCAAGACTATCGTTGCCGCGTTGGCTGCCTGCCAAACGATTTCGGCCGGCTGGCAGGCAGCGTTCATGGCCCCGACCGAAATCCTCGCCGAGCAGCACTATCTGAAGCTGTGCGACTGGCTGCAGCCGCTCGGCGTGCGCGTCGCTTGGCTGGCTGGCAGCCTGAAAAGCAAGGCTAAACGGGAGCAACTAGCGGCTGCGGCAGGCGAAGCCCAACTGGTGGTCGGCACCCATGCACTGATCCAGGACAGCGTCGATTTCGCCCGCCTGGGCCTGGCCATCGTCGACGAGCAGCACCGTTTCGGCGTCGCCCAGCGGCTGGCGCTACGCAAGAAGGGCGGCAACCCGCACCAGTTGATGATGTCGGCGACGCCGATCCCGCGCACACTGGCCATGAGCTATTACGCTGACCTCGACGTTACCGTGCTCGACGAATTGCCGCCCGGACGCACCCCGATCAAGACCCGGCTGGTTGCCGACAACCGCCGCGCCGACGTGGTCGGCTTCGTCAAAAAACATGTCGAGGAGGGGCGTCAAGCTTATTGGGTGTGCCCGCTGATCGAGGAATCGGAGGTATTGCAATTGCAGACCGCCGAGGAAACCTACGCCCAGCTTGCGGCCGAGTTGCCAAGCCTGCGCGTCGGCCTGGTACACGGACGGCTCAAGGCTGACGACAAGCAGGCGGTGATGGCCGCCTTCGCCGCCGGCGACATTGACGTGCTGGTGGCGACGACGGTAATCGAGGTCGGCGTGGATGTGCCCAACGCCAGCCTGATGGTGATCGAGCACGCCGAACGTTTCGGTCTGTCGCAACTGCACCAGTTGCGCGGACGGGTTGGGCGCGGCCAGTACGAATCGAGTTGCGTGCTGATTTACGCCGGACCGTTGGGCGAAATCGCCCGCCAGCGCCTGAAGATCATTTTCGAGCACAGCGATGGCTTCGAGATTGCCCGCCGGGACTTGCAGTTGCGCGGCCCGGGCGAGTTTGTCGGGGCCCGCCAGAGCGGCGTGCCGCTGCTGCGCTACGCCGACCTGGAGCAAGATGCCGAGTTGGTTGAACTGGCGCGCACCGTTGCCGAGGAAATGCTCAACGCCCATCCAACCCTGGCCGCAGCGCACCTGCGGCGCTGGCTTGGGGCGCGCGAGGAGTTGCTAAAGTCCTGACGCCAACGCTTTTGGCGATGTTTTTACCAGCGCGAGTAGGTGAATGTCCGGAGCCAAGGGTCGCCCGATTTCGGCAGATAATGGATATTCCTTGACCTCCCCGGTTAGAGCGTAACCGCGTCGCTCGTAGAAGGCCAAGAGTTCTGGTCGCGACGACAGAACCGTCATATTGAGCGTCATAGCCGCGAAATGCGCGGTGGCATACGCTTCGGCATGACGAAGCATTTGCTTGCCAAGACCTTGGGTTTGCAGTTTGGGATCGGTTGCCAGCATGCCAATGTAAGCAGCGCCAGGCTGGTCGCCTTGGACATGTACACAGGCCACGATTTTCGATTCGAAACACAGGAGCAGAATCGCGGACTGCTGGTCAAACAGGGCAAGCACTTGCTCGGTCGTGATTCTATCGCCCGAGACCAAGCGTGCTTCGTGTGTCCAGCCTGCATCTTGGGTGGTGGGCCGATAGGCGCTGTTTACGAGAGCAGCAATTTGTTCGGCATCAGCGACGCCAGCGACACGAAATTCGAGTGACATTTTGGACGGAGTGGATTAAAGGTCGGTGGCGGCAGCTTGCCAGCGGGCAGCCAGCGTCGCCGCCGGTTCCGGGCGGCCGTACAGGTAGCCTTGCAGCAGGTCGCAGCCGTGGGCGCGCAGGAAGCGGCTCTGACCCTCGGTCTCGATGCCTTCGGCCACCACTTTGAGGCCGAGGCTGTGGGCCAGAGCCAGCGTGGCGGCGCTGATCGCCGCGTCGTTCTCGTCGGTCTCGATGTCACGGACGAAGGCCCGGTCGAGCTTGAGCACCTGGATCGGCAGCCGCTTCAGGTAGGCCAGCGAGGAATAGCCGGTGCCGAAATCGTCGATGGCCAGCATCACACCCAGCCGGCGCAGGGCATCCAACTGTTCGATGGCGCTGGCCGGATCACTCATGGCTACCGATTCGGTGATTTCCAGTTCCAGTTCGTCTTGCCCCAAGTGGTAGCGCTGCATAATCTCGCCGACCCGCCCGACTAGACCGGCATTGCGCAACTGGTGTACGGAAATGTTCACTGCCACGCGCCGGGGGCCGATACCGGCCTGCTTCCACTCGGCCAACTGGCGGCCGGCCTCGTCCAACACCCAGTCACCGATTGCCTCGATCAGGCCGGATTCTTCGGCCACCGGGATGAAGCGGTCGGGCGGCACCAGGCCGCGCTGTGGATGGCGCCAGCGGATCAGGGCCTCGACTCCTTGCGGCCGGATGAAATCGCTGGCATCGCCGGCGAATTGCGGCTGGTAGTGCAACTCGAACTGGTTCTGCTCGAGCGCCATGCGCAGCTCGCGTTCGAGCCGCAGGCGCTCGCAGGCCGCGGCGTTGAGTTCGGCGGTGAAGTACTGCAGGTTGTTGCGGCCTTGCTCCTTGGCGTAATACATCGCCGCGTCGGCGTTCTTCATCAGTGTTGCGGTGTCCTCGCCATCGCCGGGGAAAATGGCGATGCCGATACTCGGGCTGGTGTGCAGGCGGTCGTTGCCGATGTCGTAGGGCTGGGCCAGGGCCTGCAGAATCTTGGCGGCGACCAGCGAGGCCATGGCTGGCGAGTCGAGGGTGTTGACCACGACCACGAACTCGTCGCCGCCCTGGCGGGCGACGATATCGCTTTCGCGCACACAGCCGAGCAGGCGCTGGGCGACTTCGATCAGCAACTGGTCGCCAACGGGGTGGCCGAGCGTGTCGTTGATGACCTTGAAACGGTCGAGGTCGATGAACAGCACGGCCAGGAACTGGTTTTCCCGGCGGGCCGAAAGCAGCGCCTGCGACAGGCGGATTTCCAGGTTGTGGCGGTTGAACAGGCCGGTCAGGCTGTCGCGGTGAGTCAGGTGCTCGATGCGTTCCTCGGCCGCCTTCTGCTCGCTGATGTCGGTGAAGCTGGCGATGAAATGGGTGGTCGTCCCGCGCTCGTCGCGGATTGCCGAAATGGTCGTCCATTTCGGGTAGATGCGGCCGTTGCGGTTGCGGTCCCACAGTTCGCCCTGCCAGTAGCCCTTGTCCTGCAGGGTGGCCCACAACGCGACGTAGGTTTCCGGCGGCGTGCGCCCGGAAGCCAGCAGGCGCGGATTCTGGCCGGCGATCTGCTCCAGTGAGTAGCCGGTATGCCGGACGAAGGCCGGATTGACGGCGACGATACGGTTGTCGTGATCGGAGACCATGATCGCCTCGCCGCTGTGCTCGAAGATCCTGGTGTAGAGCTGCAGCGCTTCGCGCGCCAGATGGCATTCGGTGATGTCCTGCAGGGTGCCGTGCGCGACGAGCGGCGTACCGTCGTCGGCGAACAGTATCTCGCCTTGGCGGTGAACGTACTTGATACGGCCGTCGGCAAATTGCAGGCGATGGGCGATTTCGCACGGGCGGCGCTGCGCCTGCGCTGCCTCGCAGGCGGCCCGGACCATCTCGCGGTCATCCGGGTGGGTGGCGGCGAGATAGCCGCTGGCGCTGGCCGGCTGCTGCTGCGGATCGATTTCCAGGATGCGGAACATTTCCTCCGACCAATGCAGCTGGTCGTGGCGCAAGTCCAGTGTCCAGTTGCCGAGGCGGGCGATGCGCTGAACCTCGCGCAGGCTGCCGAGCGACTCGGCCAAGGCGTCTTCGGCACGTTTACGGGCGATCCCGTTGCGCCGGAAGCGACGGCTGATCAACGACAGGAATGGGCGCAGGCGGAAAGTAGGCATGGCATTGATTTCCCGATTATGCCAGTTCGTCTATGGTTCGCGGGGACGGCGAGAATTTCAGGCGAACCATCCCTCGATCAGGCCGGCGAGCGCCGCCGGCTGATCGTGGTGCAACATGTGATCGGCCTCCTCGATCCATTCCTCGCGCACCTCGGCGAAGCAGGCGCGGCGTGCCTCCCAGTCGCCGGGACGGCTGGCGTAGTCGCGCACAATCCACGATTGGCGCCCGGCCACCCACAGTACCGGGCAGCGTACCTGGCGCCAGACGGCCATCGATTCTTCCAGCCGAAACAGGTAGGGCGACATGGCCTTGTGCCACGGGTCGCCGTTCCAGATCACGCCGTGCCGGTGTTCGCCAGCGCGCGTCGTGCCGCCGCCGACGCGGGCCAGGTGGCGGGAGAGGAAATCGGCCCGGGCGGGCGTCAGATAGGGATCGCTCTTCAGCAACCGACGGGCGAAGGTCGCGCGGTCCGGATAGGCGTGCATGCGCGGTGGCGAGCGCAACTGATCCAGCCACTGGCGGTAGCGTTCCGGCGCCATGTCCGGCATCGTCGGCGCGATACCGAAGCCTTCGCAGGAGACCAGGCGCTCGACTCGTTCCGGCCGGACGCCGGCGTATAGGGCGGCGAGGATGCCGCCCATGCTGTGGCCGACCAGCCGTACCGCACCGGCCGGTGCAATATGGTCGACGATGGCTTCGAGGTCGCCCAGGTGCTCGGCGAAGAAATATGGCCGGTTAAGCCATTGCGACGGGCCGAAGCCGCGCCAGTCGGGGGCGACGATGTTCCAGTCGCGGCGTAGTTCGTCGACGACGAACTGCCAGGAAGCCGAAACGTCCATCCAGCCGTGCAGCAGGAACAGCGTCGGGGCGGCGGGGTCACCCCAGCGCCGCAGGTGCAGACGGATGCCGGGGAGGTCGAGGAGTTCGGAGCGGGAGCGGCGCATGAGGCGATCGGTTCCAGGATGAACTGCCGATTCTAGCAGTCGCCGTTGGCGTCAATACTGTCGCCGACTTGTGCCGGCTGTCGCGCGAATGAGCCGGCGTCGTTTTTGCCGCCGACATCGTTACGGTGCCGTCGCCGGGATGCGCTAAACTTACCATTGCGCCTCCCGGTGCGCCGTCCTGCCTGTTGGCGGGCGTTGCCGAAGCTTCCAGATGTCGCGATGAACGAATCGAAAACACCCCATGAAATCGCCCGCGAAACCCTCAAGCGTTTGGTACGAGGGCACGTGCCACCGACCCCGGCGAACTACCAAGCGTGTTACAACGAAATCGCCGGGCTGCCCAATGTCGCACCTTTTCCCGAGCAGCCGCTACGCCAGATCGCACACGAACTGACGACCCGCGACCCGGAGCAGATCCGCCAGCTGCAGAACCTCGACCAGGCCATCGGCCGGTGCAGTTGGCAGGGCGTACAGGAGTCCTTGCTGGCCTTCATCGCCGGCTGTTGCGGCAGCGTCCGCGAGGTGGGTGGCGAGTCGGCCCTGCCGCCGGAGTTGGCGGTGCGCTTGACGCATTTCATCGAAAGCGTACGGCCGGCGCTGGGCGACGAGAATCTGCAGATCGGCGAGCTGTTCGCCGACCTGCTTGCAGTCCTGCATGAGATGCCGGTGGACGTGCCGAAGCTGCAGGGCCTGCTGGCCGATTGCCAGCACCTGATCCGCTTCGCCGCCGAGGAGCAGGGCGAGATCAAGGCCGCGCTGCTCAAGCTGCTGCACCTGATCATCGGGAATATCGGTGAGCTGAGCCTCGACGACAGCTGGCTCAAGGGCCAGGTCGACGGCCTGCTGACCGTCGTCGCACCACCACTGACCTTGCGTCACCTCGACGAGATGGGGCGGCGCCTGCGCGACGTGATGGTCAAGCAGGGTGAGGCCAAGCAGCGCTCGGTCGAGGCCCAGGAGGAAATGCGCAAGATGCTGGCGGCCTTCGTCGAACGCCTGGCGGCGATGAATGCGTCGAGCGTCAGCTTCCAGGGCAAGGTCGAGCAGAGCGCCCGGCAGATTGCCGGGGTCAAGCGCGTCGAGGACTTGGCGCCGCTGCTCGACGAGGTCGTTGCCGCCACCCGGGGCATGGTCGAGGAGACCGCCTATTCCCGCCAGGAATTGCAGAGCTTGCAGGACAAGGTGCAGGCTACCGAGGCCGAGCTAGTGCAACTGCATCTCGAACTGGACAATGCCAGCCTGCTGGCCCGCCATGATCCGCTGACCGACGCGCTCAATCGCAAGGGGCTGGACGAGGCGCTGGCGCGCGAGATCGCCGGTATGCGGCGCAAGGATTCGCCGCTGTCGCTCTGCTTGCTCGATGTGGACAATTTCAAGAAGCTCAACGACCGCTTTGGTCACGATGTCGGCGACGGTGCGCTGGTCCACCTGGCCAAGGTCGCCCGCGCCAACATGCGCCCGAGCGACACGCTGGCCCGCTACGGCGGCGAGGAGTTCGTCATCCTGATGCCCGATACCAGCCTCGACGACGGCATCGAGGCGATGGTGCGCCTACAGCGTGAGCTGACGAAGGCTTTCTTCTTGTCAGGCAATGAGAAAATCCTGATCACCTTCAGCGCCGGCGTCGCCCAGTTGCAGGCGGGCGAATCCGGCGCCGATGCCATCCGCCGCGCCGACCGCGCCATGTACCTGGCCAAGCGCGCCGGCAAGAACCGCGTCATGGGCGGTTGAGGCTGCTGGCGATGTCCCTGGCAAACGGCTTGCCGCCGGTGGCCGCCGCCGGCGCGCGGATTCTGATCCTCGGCAGCATGCCTGGGCAGGCCTCGCTTGCCGCTGGGTGTTACTACGCCCATCCACGCAACGCCTTTTGGCCGATCATGGGGGCGTTGTTCGGCGCTGCGCCGGAACTGCCCTACGCCGAGCGGTTGCAATGCCTGACGGCGGCCGGTATTGCCCTATGGGACGTGATCGCCTGCTGCGAGCGGCGCGGCAGCCTGGATGCCGATATCGTTCCCGGCTCGGTGCAGGCCAATGATTTTGCCGCCTTCTTCGCTGCCCATCCGGGCATCGCACGCCTCTATTTCAACGGCACCGCTGCCGAAACGGCCTTTCGCCGTCATGTTTTGCCACAACTCCTGCCGCAGCTTGCCGGCTCGCCGCCGCCGGGCCGCCGCCTGCCTTCCACCAGCCCGGCCCATGCCGCCCGCGGCTATGCCGAAAAGCTGGCTGCCTGGTCGGTGCTCGCTGAGCCGGATAACGCTGCGGCGGCGGCGTATAATCAGCCCTTTTGAGCTTTTCGCCGTCAATCAATGGCCCACGACGTTAAATCACAACTGACTCACCTGATCCGCCAGGCGCTCGCCAGCGTCGCCCCGGCTGCCGCCGACCTGCCGATTCATCTCGAGCGTCCGCGCGACCCGACGCATGGTGACTTTGCTACCAACCTGGCGATGCAACTGGCCAAGGCGCTGAAGAAAAACCCGCGCGAGATTGCCAACCAGTTGCTGGCCGAATTGCCGGTGTCGGTGCTGGTGGCCAAGGCGGAAGTCGCCGGTGCTGGCTTCATCAATTTCACCCTCGATCCGCGTGCCAAGCTCGGCGTCGTTCGCGCCGTGCTGGCCGAGGGCGAGAGTTTCGGCCGCTCGACGCTGGGCGGCTGGCAGAAGGTCCAGGTTGAGTTCGTTTCGGCCAACCCGACCGGACCGCTGCACGTCGGCCACGGCCGCGGTGCCGCCTACGGCGCCTCGCTGTCGAGTCTGCTGAGCTTCGCCGGTTGGGACGTCACCCGCGAGTACTACGTCAACGATGCCGGCCGGCAGATGGACATCCTGGGCCTGTCGACCTGGCTGCGCTACCTGGAGCAGTACGGCGTGGCTGTGCCTTTCCCGCCGAATGGTTATCAGGGCGACTACGTGCGGGCGATGGCTGAGCAGTTGCAGCATGCCCACGGCGACAAGTACCTGCGCCCGGCCACCGCCGTGCTGGCCGACATGCCGGGCCTGCCGGAAGCCGAGCGCAGCGACGACGCGGCCAAGCAGCAGCGTGAGCTGCATCTTGATGCGCTGATTGCCCGGGCCAAGGAACTGCTCGGGGCGGACTGGGACTATGTGCATCAGCACGCGCTGACCGAGCAACTGGCCGACGGCCGCGACGACCTGGAGCAGTTCGGCGTGCATTTCGACGTCTGGTTCTCCGAGAAGGCGCTTTTCGACACCGGCCTGGTCGCCCGCTGTGTCGACCTGCTGGAGCAGAAGGGTCATCTCTACCTGCAGAACGGCGCTCGCTGGTTCAAGTCCACCGCTTTCGGCGACGAGAAGGACCGCGTCGTCCAGCGCGAAAACGGCTTGTATACCTATTTCGCCTCTGACATCGCCTATCACCTGAACAAGTTCGAGCGCGGCTTCGACAAGATCATCAACATCTGGGGCGCCGATCACCACGGTTACATTCCGCGTGTCAGCGGCGCCGTCAAGGCGCTCAACCTCGATGCCGACAAGCTGCAGGTGGCGCTGGTCCAATTCGCGGTGCTCTACCGCAATGGCCAGAAGGCTTCGATGTCCACCCGCTCCGGCGAGTTCGTCACCCTGCGCGAATTGCGTGGCGAGGTCGGTAACGATGCCTGCCGCTTCTTCTACGCCTTGCGCAAATCGGACCAGCATCTCGATTTCGACCTCGATCTGGCCAAGAGCCAGACTAACGAGAACCCGGTCTACTACATCCAGTACGCCCACGCTCGTATCTGCTCGGTGCTCAACCAGTGGTCGGGCGCTCAGTTGGGTGATCTGGCCGCGCTCGCCGAAAGCGACCTCGCCCGCCTCGACCATCCGCGCGAACTGGCGATCGCCAACCAGCTGGCGCAGTTCCGCGAGGTGATCGAGAACGCCGCCCGCGACCTGGCGCCGCACCTGATCGCCTTCTACCTGAAGGACCTGGCCGGGGAGTTCCACGGCTGGTACAACGCCGAGCGCATGCTGGTCGACGATCCAGCCCTGCGCGATGCCCGCGTTGCCCTGGCCCTGGCTGTGCGCCAAGTGATCCGCAACGGCTTGGCCATCCTCGGCGTCAGTTGCCCGGAATCGATGTAAGGAAATCCCCATGAGTCGCGATATGAAACCCCGCAAGAGCCAGCCGGCCCGGAAGAAGTCCGGCGGCGGTACGCTGATCGGCATGTTCATCGGCCTCGTCCTCGGCGTCGTCATCGCCGCCGGCGTCGTCTGGTATCTGAACAGCTCGCCGCTGCCGTTTACCAAGCAGGTGCAATCGGCCGGCAAGCCGGAGGGCGCGGCGCCGTCGGCCAAGGGCGAGCCGTTGGCGTTGCCGGGCAAGCCGGGCGATCCGGTGCCGGAGAAGCGCTTCCAGTTCTACGACATCCTGCCGGGCAAGACTGACGCCGTGCCCGATCCGGCCGAGGCGAAGCAGGAAGAAAAGAAAGACGAGAAGAAGGAAGAGAAAAAGGACGAGTCCAAGGACAGCAAGGTGCCGCTGTTCCTCCAGGTCGGTTCCTTCAGCACGGCGCAGGATGCCGACAACCAGAAGGCCAAGCTGGCCTTCATGGGCATCGAGGCCGTGGTGCAGCAGGTAATGATTCAAGACCGGACCTTGTATCGCGTCCGCGTCGGTCCGTTCATGCGCATTGATGAATTGAACAAAACGCGGGCCGAGCTTGCCAAATCCGGTATTGAAGCCCAGTTAGCCAAATAAGGAGCCATGCATGGAATTTAACCGTCGCCATTTCATCAGCGCTTTGGCAGGCACCGCTGTTTTCGCGTTCGCCGCTGTAACCCAGGCTCAGACTGCCGGTAAGGATTATGTTCCGATCACCCCGGCGCAGCCGACCGAGAATCCGGCCAAGATCGAAGTGATCGAGTTCTTTAGCTACGGCTGCCCGCACTGCGCCGACCTGCACCCGCTGCTGGGTCCGTGGGCGGCCAAGCAGGGACCCGATGTGGTCATCAAGAGGGTGCCGGTGTCATTCGGCCGTGCCGCTTGGGGCAACATCGCCAAGCTCTATTACGCGCTGGAAGTCACCGGCGACTTGGCCCGCCTCGACGGAGAAGTGTTCCGGGCGGTGCACGGGCAGCGGCTGAATCTGTACGACGAGCGAAACATCATGGAATGGGTGGCCAAGAACGGCGTCGACCAGAAGAAATTCGCCGAAGCCTTCAATTCCTTCGGCGTCAACAGCAAGGTCCGCCGCGGCGACCAACTGGCTCAAGCCTACAAGATCGAAGGTGTGCCGGCGCTGACCATCGACGGCAAGTACCTGGCCGGCGGGCAGAATTTCGACGAGATGCTGGCCAATGCCGACAAGCTGATCGCCAAGGCGCGGGGCGAGAAGTCCGGCAAGAAGTAGTTGAAGGTCTTTATCACGGGCGCCTCGTCGGGCATCGGCGAGGCGCTTGCCGTTTACTATGCCGGCCACGGTGCCCGGCTCGGTCTGGCGGCCCGGCGCGGTGAACGGCTGGCGGCCCTGGATCAGCGCCTGGGTGGCGGCCATGCCTGCTATCCGCTCGACGTCGCCGACGCGCCGGCATTGCACGCCGCCGCGGCCGATTTTGTCGCCCGCTTCGGGGCGCCGGATATCGTCATCGCCAGCGCCGGTGTTTCAGCCGGCACGCTGACCGAGCACGCGGAAGACCTGGCGGTGTTCCGCCGCATCATGGACATTAATGTTTACGGCATGGCCGCTACTTTCGCTCCGTTCATCCCGGCCATGCAGGCGGCCGGTGGCGAGCGGCGGCTGGTCGGCATTGCCTCGGTTGCTGGCATCCGCGGCCTGCCGGGAGCGGCCGCCTACTCGGCATCGAAGGCCGCGGCCATCGCCTACCTTGAGAGCCTGCGCCTGGAAATGCGGCCGGCCGGCATCAAGGTAGTGACCATCGCTCCGGGCTACATCGAAACGCCAATGACCGCCGTCAACCCATATCCCATGCCCTTCCTGATGCCTGCCGGGCGGGCCGCCGCGCGTTTCGCCGCAGCCATCGAGCGCGGCGTCGGCTATACCGTGATTCCCTGGCCGATGGGCATCGTCGCCAAGCTGCTGCGCCTATTGCCGAACGGAGTGTACGACCGCTTGTTTACCCACGCCCCGCGCAAGCCGCGCGGCTTGTTAAAATAAGCCGATGCCCGACCTCCTGATCAATGGCGAAGTCCGCCAGTTTCCCGACCCGTTGACCGTTGCCGGCCTGATCGAACAGCTCGGCTACGCCGGCCAGCGCATCGCCATCGAACGCAACGGGGAGATTGTTCCCAGGAGCCAGCATGAGACCACGCCGCTGGCCGGCGGCGACCGCCTGGAAATCGTCGTCGCCGTCGGGGGCGGCTAGCCGGGCGCCGGCAAAAAGCCTGGCAACGACAGCCGGCAATTCACATCAACCATTGGACGCAGATATGCATCAGCTCACCATTGCCGGTCAGGCTTATCGTTCCCGCCTGCTGGTCGGAACCGGGAAGTACAAGGATTTTGCCGAAACACGTGCGGCTATCGACGCTTCCGGCGCCGAGATCGTTACCGTTGCCATCCGCCGCACCAACATCGGCCAGGATGCTGGCCAACCGAATCTGCTCGACGCGGTGCCGCCGTCACGTTTCACCATCCTGCCTAATACCGCCGGCTGCTACACGGCCGACGATGCGGTGCGCACGTTGCGTCTGGCGCGCGAACTGCTCGACGGCCATCCGTTATGTAAACTGGAAGTGCTCGGCGACCCACAGAGCCTGTTTCCGAACATGCCAGAAACGCTCAAAGCCGCTGCGACGCTGGTCAAGGAAGGCTTCGCGGTCATGGTGTACTGCTCGGACGATCCGATCCAGGCGAAGATGCTCGAAGAAATCGGCTGCGTTGCGGTGATGCCGCTGGCCTCGCTGATCGGTTCCGGCATGGGTATCCTGAATCCGTGGAACCTGCGCCTGATCATCGACAACGCCAAGGTGCCGGTGATCGTCGATGCCGGCGTCGGTACTGCCTCGGACGCGACCATCGCCATGGAACTCGGCTGCGATGGCGTGCTGATGAACACCGCCATCGCTCACGCCAGGGACCCGGTACTGATGGCCTCAGCCATGAAGAAAGGTGTCGAGGCGGGGCGCGAGGCCTTTCTTGCCGGACGCATGGCGAGGAAACTCTATTCGGCCGACCCATCGTCGCCAACCGCCGGGCTGATCGGTTCATGAGCGGTGCACCCCTGATCCACCCTGCTGCCGAGGGCGAGGAAGGCGAGTACATCGCCGGCCGCCACGGCCACATCAAGAGCTTTGTCCGCCGCGCTGGGCGCATGTCGGAAGCGCAGCAACGCTACCTCGACGAGATGTTGCCGAAGATCGGTATTTCCTATCGGCCGGAACAGATCGACCTAGACGCGGTCTTCGGCCGCCAGGCGCCGAAAATCCTTGAGATCGGCTGCGGTATGGGCGAGACGACGGCGAAGATTGCCGCGGCGCATCCCGAGAACGACTACTTCGGGCTGGAAGTGCATGTGCCGGGTGTCGGCGCATTGTGCAAGCTGATTGCCGAGAAGAACCTGAGTAATCTGCGCATCGGCCACCACGATGCTGTCGAAGTGGTGCGCGACATGCTGCCGGAAGCTTCGCTCGACGGCATCCACGTCTTTTTTCCCGATCCCTGGCACAAGACGCGGCACAAAAAACGCCGGCTGATCCAGCCGCCCTTCGTCGCGCTGCTGGCTTCGCGTCTAAAGCCTGGCGGTTACCTGCACTGCGCCACTGATTGGGAGAACTACGCGCTGCAGATGCTCGACGCGCTTGGCCGCGAAGCGAGCCTGGCAAATAGCGTCGCCAGCCCGCTGTCCGCGGCGTTGGCCGCCGCGCACGAAGCCGATTCAGCGGCCGGCTTGGCTGGCTTTGCGCCGCGCCCGGACTACCGGCCGCTGACCAAGTTCGAAAACCGTGGCCTACGTCTCGGCCACGGTGTGTGGGATCTCGTCTTCCGCAAGCGCTGATTCCATTCCCAAATCAACCGATTACTTTGTCGGCTTCGCTTGCCGTGCAACAGCACTGTCTGCGCTTTGCCTTCGCGTACTCGATTGATTTATAAATGGAATGAGCCGGCGGCAAGCGTCCTCAGTCCTGGGGCTGCCGGCGGCGCCGGCCGATCAGCAGGCCGCCACCCAGGGCGGTGATCAGCAGCAGGGCGCTGGCGGGTTCCGGTACCTTGTTGCCCGGCACCTTGTTGGCCACCAGATAGTCCTGGAAGCCCTTGGTGCTGCCTTCGCCGTTGGATTTGCCGCTGGTGTAGAGGGTGAAGCTGTAGATGTCGTCACCGAGGATGCCGTTGAGCTGGCTCAGCATCTCGTTGGCGACGTCGACGATAGTCTGGTTGGTTTTGGCGTTGGTGGCTACCAAACCGGTTCCGTCGAGTATGAAGTCGTGATCGGCGATAATTTCCCACAGCGCGAGCTGGAAGCCGGCTGCTGCGTTGGCCCCGGCAACGGTGTTTTCCAGCGTGCTGGCGTAGAACTTGGAATACAGTTCGTTGATGAAATTCGCCGTGCTGCTGCTGAAAATGCTGCCGAGATCGTTAATCTCGTAGCTCTGGTTGCTGGTCGGCGATAGTTCCCAGGGATCGACGCAGAAGGCGAGCACGGTGTCGACATTGTCGATGACCAAAGTCTGCAGGCCGGCCCAGTAGTTGGCGGGGGTGCTTTGTATCGGCAGCGTCAGGCTGTTGGTCCATTGGCCGTTGCCGAGGCCGGTTTCCTTGATCAGGATCGGTGCGGCGGAGGCGCTGATTGCGACCGCGCAGAGTAGCGAGGCGAGCAGGGTTTTGGCGAAAGTGCGTAGCATGACTAATTCTCCCGTAAAGCTTTACTGATGTATGGGTGAAGGATACTACAGCGTCGGAAAATAAAACCGTGAAATCAATCACATTCGACGCCCTATTTTTTTCGGGCTGGTAAACTCCGGCCCCGATCCGGAACTTGCTGGCCGCCTGCTTTGCCGCAACGGCGGTCCTTCTTCCTTGCCGCGTTCCGCCGGAGCCGGCTTTTCTTTTTGAGAGTCAGAAACATGTGGTTCAAGAATCTTCAGTTGTACCGTTTGCCGACGCCGTGGAACATCGACCTCGCCCAGTTCGAGGAACAACTGGCCCGCGGTCCTTTCAGCAAGTGCCCGAGCAACCAGCCGATGAGCCGTGGCTGGGTGTCGCCGCGCCAGGATGGGGCGCTGGTCTTCTCGCTCAACCGCCAGTGGCTGATCGCGCTGGCCGTCGAGCAACGCCTGTTGCCGTCGTCGGTGATCAATGAGGAAGTCGCCGAGCGGGCCGCGGCGATGGAGGAGCAGCAGGGCTACGCACCCGGCCGCAGGCAGTTGAAGGAATTGCGCGAGCGCGTCACCGAGGAGCTGATGCCGCGCGCCTTCACCCGCCGGCGCCGCACTTTCGTCTGGCTCGACCCGGTGGGCGGCTGGTGTGGCATCGATGCCGCCAGCCCGGCCAAGGCCGAGGAAGTGATCGAGCACCTGCGCCACTGCCTCGATGAATTCCCGCTCAAGCCTTTGCACACGCAATCCTCGCCGCAATCGGCGATGGCCGGCTGGCTGGCCGGCGGCGAAGGGCCGGCTGGCTTCACCATCGACCGCGACTGCGAACTGAAGGCGGTTGGCGAGGAGAAAGCCGCCGTGCGCTACGTCCGCCATCCGCTCGGCGACGAGGTTGGCGCCGAGATTAAGGCGCACCTGGTCGCCGGCAAGCTGCCGACCAAGCTGGCGCTGACCTGGGACGACCGCATTTCCTTCGT
Organism: Azonexus sp.; assembly: GCA_031274715.1. Lineage (GTDB taxonomy): Bacteria > Pseudomonadota > Gammaproteobacteria > Burkholderiales > Rhodocyclaceae > Azonexus. The sequence goes on from JAISPT010000019.1 coordinate 31,449, forward strand.
TCTCAGCGATAAGCTGGAGGTCAAGCGCCTGGCCTTCCTCGACCTGTTGAAGGAAGAGGCCGAGAAGAACGCCGAGCGGGCTGACGAACAGTTCGATGCCGATTTTGCACTGATGATCGGCGAACTTTCGCGTTTCCTGCCGCAACTGGTCGAGGCACTCGGCGGCGAGCAGCCCGTGGCAACGTGACCCTTTGTCCCTGCGCCAGCGGCCAGGCCTACGCCGATTGCTGCGCCCGCCTGCACGGCGGAGAAGCGGCGGCGACGGCGGCAGCCCTGATGCGCTCACGTTACAGCGCTTACGTGCTGGGGCTGGAAGATTATCTGCTGGCTACCTGGCACCCATCGACGCGGCCGCTGGCGCTGCATCTGGCCGCCGAGGCCGGCACTCAATGGCTGGGGCTGGAGGTGCGCTGCCACCAGCAGCAGGACGACAGCCATGCCACCGTCGCCTTCGTTGCCCGCTATCGCATCGCCGGGCGCGGCCAGCGGTTGCGCGAACTCAGCCGTTTCGTGCGCCAGGACGGGCGCTGGTACTACGTCGACGGCGATATCGGCTGAAGCCGTTCAACCTTTCGGCCAGAGGATCATCTGCGAGCAGCGGAACAGCGCGATCCGGCGACCGCTGGCTTCGTCACTGACCACCGCGTCCCAGACCTGGGTGTTGCGTCCGAGATGCTGCGCCGTGGCGACGCAGGCGATGGCACCCTCGTGCACCGTGCCGAGGTGGTTGCTCTTCAGTTCGATGGTGGTAAACGACTCGGCGCCGGCCGGCAGGTGGGCGATGGTGGCGTAGCCGCAAGTAGTGTCGGCCAGCGCGACGACGCTGGCGGCATGGAGAAAGCCGTTTGGCGCAAAGTGCAATTGCCGTACTGGCATCCGGCCGGCTGCGGTGTCCTGCGCCAGGGTGGTCATCTCGATGCCGAGTTCGCCGGGCAGGTAGCCCTCGCCGCGAGTATTGAAGTCAGCGATCGTCAGTTCGGGGCGCAAGCGGCTCATGGATATCTCTCGTTGGGTTGAATCAGGCTGCGGCCGGAGCCGGCGCGCGCACCACGGGCGCTTCGCGGATGGGCAGGGTGAGCAGGGCGGCGAGTAGGGCCAGGGTCATGTCGGCATACCACATCCAGCCGAAGTCGCCAAAGCGGGTGATGGCCAGGCCACCCAGCCAGGCACCGAGAAAGCCGCCGGTCTGGTGGCTCAACAGAGTCAGGCCAAACAGCGTGGCCAGGTAGCGGATACCGAACAACTTGCCGACGATAGCGGCAGTCGGCGGCACGGTGGCTAGCCAAGTGAAACCCATGCCGGCGGCGAACAGATAAAAGGTCAGGTCGGTGCGTGGGGCTATCAGATATAGCGCGATCAGCACGGTGCGCGAGGCGTACATGGCGGCCAGCAAGTACTTGCTGCGGACTTTGGCGATGCAGGCGCCGATAACGAGACTGCCGGCGATGTTGGCCAAGCCGATGATGGCCAGCGACCAACTGGCCACCGAGGGCGGCAGGCCACATAGTTTCACCTCGCCGGGCAGGTGGGTGGCCAGGAAAGCGATGTGGAAGCCGCAGGCGAAAAAACTGGCGTGCAGCAGCAGGTAACTGCGGTCGCGTGCGGCCTCGCCGATGGCCCGTTTCAGGCCGCCTGCCTGGTGGGCCTGGCGCACCGGCGCCATGCCCGTGCTGCCCGTCAGTTTGCCGATCAAGGGCAGGGCGGCCAGTGTCATCAGCGCCATGGCCCACATCGTACCCATCCAGCCTACGACCTGGATCAGCTTTTGCAGAACCGGGGCGAACACGAACTGACCGAACGAACCACCCGCATTGATGACCCCGGAGGCCGCACCGCGTGCTTCGAGCGGCAGGCGATGGGAAATGGCGGCGATTAACACCGAGAAACTGCTCGCACCGGAACCCATGGCCGAGAGCAAGCCGAGCGAAACGATCAGGCCGAAGCCAGTGTGCATGAACGGCGTGACGGTGCAGCCCAGAGCGAGGATCAGCACGCCGCCGATCAGTACGGCGCGCGGGCCGTGGCGATCGGCGATCGCCCCGGCCACCGGCTGGATGGCGCCCCAGGCGAACTGACCGACAGCCAGCGCCAGGCTGATGCTGGCGATGCCCAGGCCGGTGCTCTCATCGATCGGGGCGATGAACAGACCGAGCGACTGGCGGGTGCCCATGGTCACGATCAGGATGCCGGCGGCGGCGAGCGTGGCGATCAGGTGTTCGGGGCGGTTCAGGACGCGCAGCATGGAAGGGATTGGTAAGGGGGCTGGGGGGCGAGGATGTCGATACGGGAGAAAAACCGGTTGTCATTGGCGCATAGTCGGCGGCATCGCGTCAACCGATCATTGGGACGGTATGCGCCGGCTCGGCCGCCGTCAGGTGCCGGTATCGAGAAAGCGTTCGAGCAGTACGTTGAGAAAGCGTCGCCCGCGCGCCGTCGGGGCGATACGCTCGGGGCCGATGCTCAGCAGTCCATCGTCGGCGGCAGCTCGGAGTTGCGGCAGGATTCCTGCCAGTGGCCGCGAGGTGCGCCGTTCGAATAGCGACGGGGCAAAACCATCGGCCAGGCGCAACGCATTCATCAGGAACTCGAACGGCAGACCGGCTGCTTCGACCGGCCGGTCTTCCTGCAACCATTGTCCGGCCGCTCCGTTGTCGAGATAGGTTGGCGGGTGCTTCCAGCGCATCTGGCGCAGCACGCGGTCGTGCAGGGTCAGCTTGGAATGGGCGCCGGCGCCGATGCCGAGGTAGTCGCCGAAATGCCAGTAATTGAGGTTGTGCAGGCATTGCCGATCGGGTCGGGCGAAGGCCGAGGTCTCGTAATTGCGATAGCCGGCGGCGGCCAGCCGGGCTTCGATAGCTTCCTGCATGTCGGCGCACAGGTCGGCTTCCGGCAGAGGTGGCGGGAAGGCAGCGAAGCGCGTGTTCGGTTCCAGCGTCAATTGGTAGCAGGACAGGTGCGGCGGCGCGTAGGCCAGCGCCGTGTCGATGTCGCTTAACGCCTGGGCTAGCGTTTGGCCGGGCAGGCCGTACATCAGGTCGAGGTTGAAGCGCTCGAAGTGCTCGGCGGCGAGCGCGGTGGCACGCTTGGCCTCGGCGCTGCCGTGGATGCGGCCGAGCGCTTGCAGATGATCGTCATCAAAGCTCTGGATGCCGAGCGACAGGCGATTGACGCCGGCGGCGCGAAAGCCGGCGAACTTGCCGGCTTCGACGGTACCGGGGTTGGCTTCGAGGGTAATCTCGGCTTCCGGCGAGAGCATCGCCAGCGCCCGGAAGGCGGCCAACAGTTCGTCGATGGCCGCCGGAGAGAGCAGGCTGGGCGTGCCGCCGCCGAAAAAGACACTGAGCACCGGGCGGCCCCAGATCAGCGGCAGGGCTGCCTGCAAGTCGGCAATCAGGGCATCGACGTATTGGCGCTCGGGAATCGTTCCGCTGGCCTCATGCGAGTTGAAGTCGCAATACGGGCATTTCTGTACGCACCATGGAATATGGACATAGAGCGAGAGCGGTGGCGAGGTGCGGAATTCCAGCGGCTGGTCGGCTCTTGCCGACGGCAAGGCGGCGGCCGGGAAGATGGGAATGGTGCGGGACATGGATTTGGTTGTGGCGCCGGGCTGCGACGTTGGGGTTGCCGGCGTGGCGGCCTGTGGCCTTCCTACAATTCGGGCAGGCGCTCGATCAGCTTCTGCATCGCCCGGCCGCGATGCGAGACGCGGTTCTTGGTGTCGGCGTCGAGTTCGGCGGCGGTCTGGCCGAATTCGTGGACGAAGAACAGCGGGTCGTAGCCGAAGCCGCCGTCGCCACGTAGTTGATCGACGATTTCGCCGTGCCATTCGCCCTCGGCGATGATCGGCTGCGGGTCGTCGCCGCTACGGCACAACACCAGCAGGCTGACGAAATGGGCGCGGCGGTCGGGCTGGTTGGCCAGTTCGGCGAGCAGCCTGGCGTTGTTGCGTGCATCCGATTTCGGCTCGCCGGCGTAGCGGGCCGAGATGACGCCCGGCGCGCCGCCGAGGGCCTTGACGCACAGGCCGGAGTCGTCCGCTAGCGCCGGCAGGCCGCTGTGCCGGGCGGCGTGGCGGGCCTTGGCCAGGGCATTCTCGACGAAGGTGGCGTGCGGTTCCTCGGCTTCCGGAATGCCGAGTTGGCCTTGCGGGATGACCGCAAAGCCGAGCGGCGCCAGCAGCGCGTTCAATTCCTTGATCTTCTTGGCGTTGTTCGAGGCGAGGACGAGTTTTTTCATCATCAGCCGGCCAAGGCGCTTTGCTGGGTAGCGACCAGTTGGCCGATGCCGAGTTGCGCCAAGTCGAGCAGCACGTTCATTTGTTCGCGGGTGAACGGCTCGCCCTCGGCGGTGCCTTGTACTTCGACGATGCCACCACGGCCGGTCATGATCACGTTCATGTCGGTATCGCAGGCGGAGTCTTCCGGGTAATCGAGGTCGAGCACCGGGCTGCCGGCGAAGATGCCGACCGAGACGGCGGCGACGTGATCGCGGATCGGATTGGCCGACAGCTTGCTGGCCTGCACCAGCTTCTCGCAGGCCTCGTACAGCGCTACCCAGGCGCCGGTGATGGCGGCGCAGCGGGTGCCGCCGTCGGCTTGCAGAACGTCGCAGTCGAGCGTGACCTGACGTTCGCCGAGCGCTTTGAGGTCGGTCACGGCGCGCAGGCTGCGGCCGATCAGACGCTGGATTTCCTGCGTCCGGCCGCTCTGCTTGCCTTTGGCCGCTTCGCGCGCCGTGCGCGTGTGTGTCGAACGCGGCAACATGCCGTATTCGGCGGTGACCCAGCCCTGGCCTTTGCCGCGCAGGAAAGCGGGCAGGCTTTCCTCGACCGAAGCGGTGCATAGCACGCGGGTATCGCCGATTTCGATCAACACCGAGCCTTCGGCGTGGCGGGTAAAGTTGCGGGTGATGCGAACGGCGCGGAGTTGATCCGGCTGGCGCTGACTGGGGCGCATGAGCCTTCCTTATTTCTTGAGGTTGTATTTGTCGATGGCGCTGCGGATTTCCTCAATCGCCTTGGTGATCTCATCTTCGGAAAGATCGGTTTTGTGGGCCGGGTTGCGGCCAAATTCGTCGAGCCGCGAGGTGACTTCGTCGGGCGCCATGGCCTGGGTGGACACCGAACTGCTGCTGTCTTCGACATAGCTCTGTTCCCAGCGCGCGGCGACCACGGAAAGATTGTCGCCATGCGGGCCGCCCCGCGTCTCGGCCTGGTTGAGCAGCATCGGCAAGGCTTGCAGCAGGTTGGCTTCCTTCAGCGCGGCATTCATCATCTGATCGGGAATGACGCCCCACAGACCATCGGTACACAGCAGCAGGATGTCGCCATGTTCCAGCGGTATTTTGCGTGAGAACTCGATTTCCGGTGTGTGCGGGCTGCCGAGGCAACTGTAGATCTTGTTGCGGTCGG
>JAISPT010000066.1 GCA_031274715.1 Azonexus sp.
AACATGGCCAAGAATGTCATCGTCGTCGGCACGCAGTGGGGCGACGAGGGAAAAGGGAAGATCGTCGATTGGCTGACCGATCACGCCAAGGGCGTGGTCCGCTTCCAGGGCGGCCACAATGCCGGCCATACGCTGGTCGTCGGCGACAACGTCTATAAGCTCAATCTGGTGCCCTCGGGTATCGTCCGCGATGGTGTCGACTGCTATATCGGTAACGGCGTGGTCCTCAATATCCATCACCTGATCGGCGAAATCGCCGAGCTGGAGAAGGGCGGCATCAACGTCCGCGGGCGCCTGAAAATCAGCCCGGGCTGTCCGCTGATCCTGCCGTATCACTCGGCCATCGACCAGGCGCGCGAAAACGCCAAAAACAGCGACAAGAAGATCGGCACAACCGGCAAGGGCATCGGCCCGGCCTATGAGGACAAGGTGTCGCGGCGCGGCCTGCGCGTCTACGACCTGTTCCACCCGGAGCGTTTTGCCGAGAAGTTGAAGGAAGTCCTCGATTATCACAACTTCGTGCTGACTCAGTATTTCAAGGCCGATCCGGTCGACTTCCAGTCCGTTTACGACCAGGCCATGGCCGATGCCGAAGTGATCAAGCCGATGGTCGTCGACGTCTCGGCGGCGCTATACGACGCCAATAAGGCCGGCCATAACATGCTGTTCGAGGGTGCCCAGGGCACGCTGCTGGACATCGACCACGGCACCTATCCCTTCGTTACTTCGTCCAACTGTGTTGCTGGCCAGGCGGCCGCTGGTTCGGGCATCGGTCCGGGCCAGCTGCACTATGTGCTGGGCATTACCAAGGCCTATTGCACGCGCGTTGGCGGCGGTCCGTTCCCGAGTGAACTGGACATCGACACCGAGGGTACGCCCGGCCATCAGATGTTCTCGGTCGGCAAGGAGTTCGGTACCGTCACTGGCCGCAAGCGCCGCTGCGGCTGGTTCGATGCCGCGCTGCTGCGTCGCTCGGCGCGTATCAACGGCCTCACCGGCCTGTGCATCACCAAACTCGACGTGCTCGACGGTCTCGACGAAATCAAGATCTGCACCGGTTACCGGCTCGATGGCAAGGTGCTCGACCTGCTGCCTATCGGTGCCGACGATGTGGCCGGCTGCCAGCCAATCTACGAAACCATGCCCGGTTGGGAAGGCTCGACCTTCCGTGTCAAGCGCTGGGAGGATCTGCCGGTCAATGCTCAGGCTTATCTGAATCGCCTGGAGCAGCTGTGCGAGGTGCCGGTCGCTATCGTGTCGACCGGCCCGGAGCGCGATGAAACCATTCTCAAGGATCACCCCTTCAAGTGATCCACCTGACGTTTCGCGGCAGACAAAAACAAACCGCCGGCATCAGCCGGCGGAAATAGAAAAAGGCAAGCCGCTAAACGTGGCTTGCCTTTTTGACTTACTGCGCCTGATCTGCCATCAACAAGCAGTAGCTCATTGCTTCCGCTTTCGCTTCTGCCGCAGACCCGGCGCTATATCCGGTCCGAACAATATCCCGGGCAATATTAGGATAGGGAGCGGACATCTCGGTTTCCTGGTTGTCCACGTCCTCAAGCAACTGTCCCAGTGGCCGCCTGCCGGATACCTTGGCATAGAACGCCGTTGCCGCAATCCGCTCAGATACGCCACAGGGTTTGGGGCCAAGTCCGAGATCCTTCACTGTAATGGGAGAGGATGACTTGTCGGCGAGGTTTTTCTTTTCCGCTCCCCGCGTGCACTCGACCTTGCCACCCTTTGCTTGTTTGCACTTGTAAGTTTTGTTGTCACACGCCGCCGTCCACGTATCATCGGACATCCTCTTGCTATCGTTCTCCCCGTATGAAAGGTCCGAGATAGCCACGGTGTAGGGGTAGCAGCCCGTAGCCACCGATGTTGGCTCCTGCTTTGGAATGGCACACCCGGCGAGCATTGCCGTCATGGCCAAGGCTGCCGCCACTTTCAGTTTTGCGTTCATGTTTCCCTCCCTCATCGCTTTGCTTAATGTTTCAGTGTCGCTGAAATCTGGAAAACTTGTCAAACCAAGGGCATCCTTCAGACCAGTCGTATCCATGGCAGCAGGAACTTGTGCGCCGTGGATAAAGCGATGGCGCGCGCCGATCGGCGGCAGCACCGACGCCGCCAATCGGCCGATGCTAGAAAGCAAAAAACCGGCTCATGGCCGGTTTGTTTTGCGTAACAACTCAGCAAATTGAGGAACAATGTTAGCATTCACTCTTGCTGAATCGCTGGTGCCCAGGAAGGGACTCGAACCCCCACGGAGTTACCCGCTAGTACCTGAAACTAGTGCGTCTACCAATTCCGCCACCTGGGCACAGGTGCGAAGAGCCGCCATTCTAGAGAAAGAAAAATAAGTGTCAACAAAAAAACTATCGAAAGTTCGCCGGGCCGATCCTTTTTTCGAACGCGAGTCCGCCTGCTACGATCACCCACTGCCGTCACGCGAGTACGTGGCACAAATTCTTGCCGACGAGGGACGTCCGCTTGGTTTTGCCGAATTGGCCGGCTTGCTCGACATCGCCGAAGGCGAGCGCGAAATGTTCCTGCGCCGGCTCGGCGCGATGGAGCGCGAAGGCCAGTTGCTGCGCAATCGCAAGGGCGCCTATATCCTGCCCGAGCGGGCGAGCTTGACCGCCGGCAAGATCATGGGCCATCCCGACGGCTACGGTTTTCTGATTCCCGATGACGGCAGCGCCGACATTTTTCTCGACCAGCGCCAGATGGGCAGGGTGCTGCACGGCGACCGGGCGCTGGTCCGGGTCACGGGCATCGACCGCAAGGGGCGGCCCGAGGGGAGCATCGTCGAGGTTACGGAGCGGGTCAATTCGCGCATCGTCGGCCGCGTCTTCGTCGAACATGGGGTCGTCTTCGTGGCCCCGGAGAACCGGCGCATTGCCCAGGATATCCTGGTGCCACCGGAGAAGAAGGGCAAGCTCAAAGCCGAGTCCGGCCAGGTGGTGATGGTCGAAATCATCGAGCAGCCGAGCAAGTTTTCGCAGCCGATCGGGCGCATCGTCGAGGTTCTCGGCAACTATGCCGATCCCGGCATGGAGATTGAGATCGCGTTGCGCAAGCACGACCTGCCCTTTGAGTTCTCGCCGACGGCGCTGGCCGAGAACAAGGCGCTGCCGGATAAGGTGCGCAAGGCCGACCTAGCTGGACGCGAGGATTTACGCGCGCTGCCGCTGGTCACCATCGACGGCGAGACGGCGCGCGATTTCGACGATGCCGTCTATTGCGAGAAGAAGGGGCGCGGCTGGCGCCTGATCGTGGCCATTGCCGACGTCTCGCATTACGTGCGGCCGGGTATGGCTCTCGACCAAGAGGCGCTGCAGCGCGGCAATTCCGTCTATTTCCCGCGCCGGGTCATCCCGATGCTGCCAGAAAAACTGTCCAACGGCATCTGCTCGCTGAACCCGGATGTCGAGCGCCTGGCCATGGTCTGCGACATGGACATCAGCGCCGGCGGCAAGGTCGGCGGTTACCGCTTCTATCCGGCGGTGTTCCGCTCGCAGGCCCGCCTGACTTACAACCAAGTATGGTCGTGGCTGTCCGGCGAGGCCAAGCCAGAGGACGCGGCGCAGCAGGCGGTGCTACCGCAGCTCAAGAATCTTTATAAATTGTTTCAGGCCCTGCACAAGGCTCGCTGGGCACGTGGCGCGATCGATTTCGAGACCACCGAGACGCAGATGCTGTTCAACGCCCAGGGCAAGATCGAGAACATCGTGCCGGTGGTGCGCAATGACGCGCATCGGCTGATCGAGGAATGCATGCTGGCGGCCAATGTCTGCGCCTCGGACTTTCTCGCCGCGCACCGGCAGACCTGCCTGTACCGCGTGCATCCCGGTCCGTCCGAGGAAAAGCTGAAGAACCTACGTACTTTCCTCGGCGAATTCGGGCTGCCCCTGGGGGGCGGCGATGATCCGCGCGCCAAGGACTATGCGGCGCTGCTGGAGAAGGTCAAGTTGCGCCCGGATTTCCAGTTGCTGCAGACGGTCATGCTGCGCTCGCTGAAACAGGCCATGTACAGCCCCGACAACGTTGGCCATTTCGGCTTGGCCTACGAGCACTACACGCATTTCACCTCACCGATCCGACGCTATCCCGACCTGCTGGTGCACCGGGCGATCAAGGCCGTGCTGGCCGGGGAAAAATACACGCCAGCTGGCGCCTGGGACGACATCGGCCTGCAATGCTCGGCGACCGAGCGGCGAGCTGACGAGGCCACCCGCGACGTCGATAATTGGCTGAAGTGCTTTTTCATGAAGGAGCGCATCGGCGAAGTGTTCGATGGCACCATCTCGGCCGTGACCGGCTTCGGCATTTTCGTCGCCCTCGACGCCATCTATATCGAGGGGCTGGTACATGTGTCGGAATTGGGCGAGGACTATTTCCAGTTCGACAATATCAAGCACCAGATGCTCGGCGAGCGGACCGGCCAGCGCTACCGCCTCGGCGACCGAGTCCGCGTCCGCTTGGTGCGTGCCGACCTGGAAAGCAACAAGATCGATTTCGTGCTGGCGCGCGACGATAAGGGGGGCGGCCGGCGGCGGCCGGCGGTTGCCGCGACGCCGGAAACCCCGCCCGGCATCGCAAAAAGAACCGTCGTCGAGATGGCGGCTGCCAAGATGGCGGTAGCCGAGGGAACAGCCGGCAAGGCTGCGGCTGGCAAGAAAGCGCCGGCCAAGAAGGCAACAGCGAAAAAAGCGGTCCAGAAAGCTCCGGCGAAAAAGGCGACGGTCAAGGAAGCCGTAACCAAGGCGGCTGCTCCCCGGAAAGCGGTTGTCAAGGCCGCATCGGCGAAGTATGCCAAGGAAGCGACGGGCAAAGCGGTGCGCCGGCGGTAAACGGGCCGCTTTGCGGGCTGCGCTAGAATGCCCCTCTCGTTTTTCTGGAAACCACCATGTCTTTCCGCCTGATCTACGGCTTTCACGCCATTACCGCCAAGCTGCGCCACGACCCAGCGGCGGTCAAGGAAATCGTCATTGATGCCAGCCGTCAGGACGGACGTGCCCGCGATCTGCTGGCCCATGCCGAATTGCAGGGGGTGCGCGTCATTGCCGCTGATGGCAAGCGGCTCGACGGCATGGCGCCCGGCGCCCGGCACCAGGGCGTGATCGCCCGTGTCGAAGGTGGGCGCAAGTTGGCGCAGCTCGACGATGTGCTCGATACGCTGGAAGAGCCGGCTTTCCTGTTGGTGCTCGATGGCATTACCGACCCGCGCAATCTTGGTGCTTGCCTGCGCGTCGCCGATGCCGCCGGTGTCCACGCGGTGATCGCGCCGAAGGACCGCGCCGTCGGCCTCACCGACGTGGCTGCCAAGACCGCCAGTGGCGCCGCCGAGACGGTGCCCTACGTGATGGTCACCAACCTGGCGCGGACGCTGCGCGAATTGCGCGAGCGTGAAATCTGGGTGGTCGGCACTGCCGGCGAAGCGGCTCAGGATCTCTATGCCGCCGACTGGCCGGTGGCGACGGCCTGGGTGCTCGGCGCCGAAGGCGAGGGTATGCGCCGGCTGACGCGGGAGAATTGCGACCAATTGGTGCGCATTCCGATGCACGGTAGCGTGGCCAGCCTTAACGTCTCGGTCGCTGCCGGCGTTTGCCTGTACGAAGCTCGCCGTCGCCGTTCCTGTTAATCCCGCCGTGTGCTGGCCCCGCACGCTCTCTAGACTAGACCATCCAGTCTAAAATATAATCCCGTCTTATGCACGCGCTGACCAACAATCGTGAGAAGTTGCTCCTTGCCGCCAGGGAGTTATTCCTTGAGCAAGGCTACGAGGCCAGCGTAGATGCCATTATCGGCCGCGCCGGCGTGGCGCGGCAGACGTTCTACAATCATTTCAAGAACAAGGAAAGCCTGTTCGCCGAGACGGCGAGAGGGTGTTTTCTCGAAATCACCGTGCACCTCGACGGTGAGCCGGAGAATCTGCGGGCGAGCCTGAAAACGTTTGCCCAGGCTTACCGCAACAAGGCGCTCAGCCTTGAAGGCATTGCTGCCTATCGCACGGTGTGCAGCCAGTCGTCGCGTTTCCCGGCGCTGGTGTGCGAGGTGTATGAGCATGGCTTTGGCCAGATGATCGTGCGGCTGGCGGAGTTTCTCGACAGGGCGATGGAGCAGGGCTACCTGCGCCGTGTCGATCCGATGTTTGCGGCGGAATTGCTGACGGCGATGGTGCTCGGTCAGGATCGGGCGAAGCGTCTGTTCGGCATTGAATGCGAACAGACGGATGAATCTTTGAGGCTGGACTACGTAATAGATGGTTTTTTGCGGATGCTGGCGTGTGCCCCTTAAGTTTGGCGGGGTGTCGTTTTTTCATGTTGGATTTATAGAGGCCGTTCCATGCGTATCGAATGGATTTCGTTTCGCCTAATCAGTGTTACGGCGGTTGCTGTCATGCTCTCGGCCTGTGGGGAAAAGCCCGCGCCACCGCCGCCGCCAACGCCTGAAGTCGGCGTTGTCACGGTCCAGCCGACCGCCGTGCCGGTTGTCTCCGAGCTTTCCGGTCGCACCAGTGCCTATCTGGTCGCGCAAGTACGCGCCCGGGTGGATGGTGTGGTGCTGCGCCGCGAATTCACCGAAGGATCGCTGGTGAAGGCAGGCCAGCGGCTCTACAAGATCGATTCGGCGCCTTATGTCGCCGCCCTCCACACGGCCCGGGCCGTATTGGCCAAGGCGAAAGCTAATCTCGCCACGCAAGATGCGCTGATTGCCCGCTACAAGGTGCTGGTGGCGGCCAATGCAGTCAGCAAGCAGGATTACGATAACGCGATCGCGGCACAGGGGCAGGCGGCAGCCGATGTCGCTGCCGGCGAGGCTGCTGTGGAAACCGCGCAGATCAATCTCGGCTATACCAATGTCGTTGCGCCGGTCGCGGGGCAGGTGGGTATCTCGCAGGTCACGCCGGGCGCCTATGTGCAGGCTGGCGCGGCGACGCTGATGGCGACCGTGCAACAGCTCGATCCGATGTATGTCGATGTGACGCAGTCGAGCCTTGACGGACTGCGGCTACGCCGAGAGATACAGGAAGGGCGCCTCATGACCGACGGCCCGAATGCCGCCAAGGTCACGCTGATCCTCGAAGACGGTCGCACCTATACGGAGAAGGGCAAGCTGCAGTTCACCGATGTCACGGTGGATCAGACCACTGGCTCGGTCACGGTGCGTGCACTGTTCCCGAACGCCGACCGAGTGTTGCTGCCGGGCATGTTCGTGCGGGCGCGCATCGAAGAAGGGATCAACAACAATGCTTTCCTAGTGCCGCAGATTGGCGTGCAGCACGACCAGAAAGGCCAAGCGACGGTACTCGTCGTCGACAAGGACGATAAGGTCGAACTGCGGACGATCCAGATTTCGGGCACCCAGGGCCAGGATTGGGTCGTTCTGGGTGGGCTGAATGTTGACGACCGCGTCATCGTCCAAGGGGTCGAAAAAGTCAAGCCAGGTACGCCGGTCAAAGCCGTGGCGGCGCAACTACCGCCGCCGCCGCCGCCAGGTGCGCCTTCGGTGGACATGGCGACGGGCAGCGCCAGCACAGCAGCGAAGGCCAGCCCTGAGCCAAAAGCCAGCCCTGCTGCGGAGGCGCATCCCGCTTCCGGTAGTGCGCGATAAGCGGGGGCCTGCTTCATGGCAAATTTCTTCATCGATCGCCCGATCTTTGCATGGGTGATCGCCATCATCCTGATGCTGGCGGGTGCGGCGTCGATCTTTACGCTGCCGGTGGCGCAATATCCGACCATCGCGCCGCCGTCCATCCAGATCTCCGCGAACTATCCGGGCGCCTCGGCGAAGACGGTGGAGAATACGGTGACGCAGGTGATCGAGCAGCAAATGAGCGGCATCGATCACCTGCTGTATATCTCCTCCACTTCCGACGATTCGGGCTCGGCCACCATCACGCTGACCTTTGCTGCTGGTACCAACCCGGATGTCGCGCAGGTACAGGTACAAAACAAGTTGCAACTGGCCATGCCGGTCCTGCCGCAGGTCGTGCAGCAGCTCGGCATCCGGGTTACCAAGTCGAGCAGCAGTTTCCTGATGGTGCTGGCCTTCGTGTCCGAAGACGGCAGCATGTCGCGGTACGACCTAGCGAACTATGCGGCGTCGAACATTCTGGAACCGATCAGCCGCCTCGACGGTGTGGGCACGGCCACGCTGTTCGGATCGCAGTACGCGATGCGTATATGGCTCGACCCGAATAAGCTGACCAGCTTCCAGTTGGTGCCCACCGATGTGACGGCCGCGATTACCGCACAGAACGTGCAGATCGCCGGCGGTCAGCTCGGCGGCACGCCAGCGGCGGCGGGGCAGGCCTTCCAGGCGACCATTACCGCATCGACGCTGCTACGGACGCCGGAAGATTTCGGCAACATCTTGTTGCGGGTGAATCCCGATGGCTCGCAGGTGCGTCTAAAGGACGTGGCGCGTATCGCCTTGGGCGGTGAAACGTATAACTTCGACACCCGGTACAACGGCTCGCCGACGGCCGGCCTGGGTATCCAGCTGGCGCCGGGCGCCAATGCGCTGGCGACCGCCAGTCTGGTGCGCCAGAAAATGGACGAGCTGGCGAAATACTATCCGCGCGGTTTCGTCGTCAAATACCCCTACGACACGACGCCATTCGTCAAGCTGTCGATCGAGGAAGTGGTCAAGACGCTGTTCGAAGGCATCCTGCTCGTCTTCCTCGTCATGTACCTGTTCCTGCAGAACATGCGCGCCACGCTCATTCCCACCATCGCCGTGCCGGTCGTGCTGCTCGGCACGTTCGCGGTCATGGCGGTGGCGGGATTCTCGATCAATACGTTGTCAATGTTCGGTCTGGTGCTGGCCATCGGCTTGCTCGTGGACGATGCCATCGTGGTCGTGGAGAACGTCGAGCGGGTGATGGCGGAGGAGGGATTGCCGCCGAAGGAGGCAACCCGCAAGGCGATGGGCCAAATCACCGGCGCCCTGATCGGTGTGGCGCTTGTGCTTTCCGCCGTGTTCGTGCCGGTGGCGCTGTCGGGGGGGGCGGTGGGCGCCATCTACCGGCAGTTTTCGCTGACCATCGTGGCGGCGATGGTGCTCTCCGTGCTGGTTGCGCTGATTCTCACACCGGCGCTTTGCGCGACGCTGCTCAAGCCGATTCGCAAGGGACACCACGAAGCCAAAACGGGTTTCTTCGGCTGGTTCAACCGTACGTTCAACAGAAGCCGCGACAAGTATCACAACGGCGTGCATCACGTGATCAAGCGCTCGGGACGCTGGTTGATCATCTATCTCGGCGTGATCGTCGCCATCGGTTTCCTGTTCGTGAATCTGCCGAAGTCCTTCCTGCCCGTTGAAGATCAAGGCACGATGTTCATCATCGTGCAGACGCCGTCTGGTTCAACGCAGGAAACCACGGCGCGCACGCTGGCCAACATTTCGGACTATCTGCTCAACGAAGAGAAGGAGATCGTCGAGTCGGCATTTACGATCAACGGCTTCAGCTTCGCGGGTCGCGGCCAGAACTCCGGCCTTATCTTCGTGCGGATGAAGGACTACGCCTACCGCCAGCGCCAAGACCAAAGCATTCCGGCGCTGGTCGGCCGTATCTTCATGCGCTATGCCGGCTACAAGGACGCCATGGTGATTCCGGTGAATCCGCCGTCGATTCCCGAACTGGGCACGGCCGCGGGCTTCGACTTCCAGTTGCAGGATCGCGGCGGCGTTGGTCACGACAAGCTGATGGAAGCGCGCAACATGTTGCTTGGCATGGCGGCGCAGGATAAGGCGACGTTGGCGATGGTGCGCCCGAACGGCCTGAACGATACGCCGCAGTACAAGGTAGAGTTCAATCGCGAAAAAGCGCAAGCGCTGGGTGTGTCGGCGAGCGCGATTGACCAGACCTTCTCGATCGCCTGGGCCTCGCAATACGTCAACAACTTCCTCGATCTCGACGGCCGGATCAAGAAGGTTTATGTGATGGCCGACGCGCCGTACCGCATGAAGCCGGAAGACATGAACCTCTGGTATGTGCGTAACGCAGAAGGCGGAATGGTACCGTTCGATGTGTTTGGCAAGGGGTACTGGACCTTCGGTTCGCCGAAGCTGGAACGCTACAACGGTGTTTCGTCGATGCAGATCCAGGGGCAGGGGGCGCCGGGCATTTCCACAGGCCAGGCGATGGCAGCCATGGAGCAACACGCGGCGAAACTGCCGCCGGGCATTGGTTTTGAATGGACGGGCATTTCGTTCCAGGAACGCCAATCCGGTTCGCAGGCACCCATCCTCTACGCTATTTCGATCCTTGTCGTGTTCCTGTGTCTGGCGGCGCTGTATGAGAGCTGGTCGATTCCGTTCGTGGTCATCATGGTGGTGCCGCTCGGCGTGATCGGCGCGCTGCTTGCCGTGACGTTGCGCGGTCTGGAAAGCGATGTGTTCTTCCAGGTGGGCGTGTTGACGACCATTGGTCTGTCGGCGAAGAACGCGATTCTGATTGTCGAATTTGCACGCAATCTCCAGGCCGAAACCAAGATGGGGCCGGTCGAGGCGGCGCTCGAAGCGTCGCGCCTGCGCTTGCGGCCGATCCTGATGACCTCGCTGGCCTTCGGCTTCGGCGTGCTGCCGCTGGCGATCAGCACCGGCGCGGGCTCGGGCAGCCAGCACGCGATCGGCACGGGCGTCATCGGAGGCATGCTGACCGCCACCTTCCTGGCGATTTTCATGATCCCGATGTTCTTCGTCGTGATCCGCGCGAAATTCGCGCACGAGACGGAAGACCCTGATGTCGCGCTCCAGCACTACGACGAACACCACGCGCACGATTACGACGAGGTTGAAGAAGACGAGGACGAAGCGGGCGAGATAAAGGATGCCGGCGGCGGCAACAATGGCAGCGGCGAATCGGGCAAGGAAGGATGACGTGATGCATAAACTACCCGTAATGGCTGTGGCTGCCGCGTTGGTCGCTGGCTGCTCGCTGGCGCCGTGGTATGAGCGGCCCGAGGCGCCGGTGGCGCAGATTTATCCGCAGGGCGATGCTTATGCCGAGCAGCCCGGCGCCGGCGAGGCGGGGCGCAGTGCCAACGACGTCGCGGCAACCGAGATCGGCTGGCGCGAGTTCTTCGTCGATGAGCGTTTGCAGCAGCTCGTCGAGATGGCGCTACAGAATAACCGCGACCTGCGCGTTTCGACGCTCAACATCGAGGCGGCGCGTGCGCAGTATCAGATCACGCGCGCCGAGCTGTTTCCGACCATCAGCGCGGTGGGTTCAAAGGCACGCGCGCGCGTGCCGCATGACATGCAGACCGCGCCGACCAACCCATACAACCTGTACAACGTGGGCTTGCAGGCGTCCTGGGAAATCGACTTCTGGGGGCGCATCCGCAGCCTGAAGGATCAGGCGCTGGCGCAGTATTTCGCGACGGCCTATGCGCGCAAGGCAGCGGAAATTACGCTGGTTTCGCAAGTTGCCGATCAGTATTTGACAAAGCTTTCCGCCGACGACCTGCTGAAAGTCACGCAGGGCACGCTCAAAGCGGCGCAAGAGTCGTACAACATCACCAAAGTGCAGTTTGAAACCGGCACCGGCACCGAGCTTGATCTGCGCCAGGCACAGAGCGTCGTGGAGACGGCGCAAGCCAACCTGCAAGCACACCTGCGCGCTCGTGCGCAGGCCGAGAATGCGCTTGTGCTGCTGGTCGGTGCGCCGTTGCCAGCGGACTTGCCGCAGGGTCTGCTGCTCAACGAGCAAAAGCTGCTTGCCGATATTCCTGAGGGTTTGCCGTCGGATTTGCTGACTCGCCGTCCCGACATCATGCAAGCGGAACAGATGCTGCTCGCGGCGAATGCCAATATCGGCGCGGCGCGCGCGGCATTCTTCCCGAGCATCTCGCTGACGGGAACATATGGTTCACAAAGCCTCGCGTTTCACGACCTTTTCAAAGGCGGTTCGTTGGCATGGAGTTTTGTGCCGCAGATTTCGCTGCCGATCTTTGCCGGCGGCGCCAACGTCGCCAACCTGGAACTGGCACACATCAAGAAACGCATCGAGATCGCCAATTACGAGAAATCCATCCAGTCGGCGTTCCGCGAAGTGTCCGACGGACTGGCCGCACGCGGTACCTACGATCAGCAGATTGTGGCGCTCGAACGCAACGCCTCGGCCAACCAGAGCGCTCTCTCGCTTTCGGAACTGCGTTACAAGAACGGCGTGGACAGCTATCTGCCGGTGCTCACCGCCCAGACAAGCTTCTACGCGGCGCAGCAGGCGCTGATCAGCGCGAAGCTGGCGCGCTTGACCAACCTCGTCGATCTGTATCGGGCGCTGGGCGGCGGCTGGATCGAGCACACCGGCGACACGCCGCGCCCGGCCGATGAGAGTGACTAGCGACCAGGCCAGCGGTGGCCGCGCCGTGAAGATGCTGGCCATCGTTCAATCGTCGTCGCGCAGCAGGGCGAGCGCTGGTGAACAATAGTCGCGCCGGTAGAGCACGACCAGAACGCCGAGGGCGAGGCCGGCCAGGATCAGTGGGTGGAGCATCCAGCCGGCGGCCGCGAGGCCGAAGTAATAGGCACGGATACCACGGTTGAAGTCATCGCCGGCCAGGTTGTTGGTGCCGGCGACACGTCGGGCATAGCGGTCGATGCCGGGCTCGCCGCGGCGGCCGATTGGCGCGGCGCCAACCAGGATGGAGAGCAGGTTGAACTGGCGCAAGGCCCAGGTGAACTTGAAATAGGCGAAGACGAAAGAGGCGAGCACCAGCATCAGCTTGATTTCGAGCAGTTCCCGGCTCGCCCGGCCAGCGAACGGCAGTTCGGCGGCCAGACCGATCAGCGTGTCGGAAGCACCGAGCGCGGCGACCAAGCCGGCGATGATGTAGATCGTGGTGTTGGCGTAGAAGCTGACGCTGCTAACTAGGTTGCCGATCAGCGTCGAATCGGCGACGCGCAGCTCGCGTTCGAGCATGCGGTAGGCCCACTGTTCGCGGTAGCGGTGGCTGGTGCCGATCAAACCGGAATCTGACTGACGACTGCGTTCGGAAAACCAGGCGTAGCCGCTCCAGCAGGCAATGAACAAGACCAAGGCGAACCAGTCGACGATGGCAAGATAGGGAAAGGCATGCATGGCGGCAGTGTGCCACAGGGGGGGAAGGGCGAGTAGCGGCCGCCGCCGGACATTCGACAGGTGCCGGCCGGGCCGTTATCCTGCGCCCTTTTCAGCGACGGGAGAACGATATGGGACAAGCAAAAGCACGCGGCACGCAGGCTGAGCGCATGGCGCAGGCGCAGTCCAAGATCGCCGCGACGCGGCCAGACAAGCTGGTCTGCAACGGCTGTGGCGGCGATGTGACCGACATTCATCCGGTCAGCACGCGCGGCCTGCAAGGCATCGAGGCTATTTGGGTCGGTCAATGCGCCTGCGGCCAGACAACCTTCGCCGCTTCCGGCGAACCGAAAGCCGTCGATGCTTTCTTCTTCGCTTTGAGCGAGAACAGCGAATTGACCTTGGGCAGCCAGAGCAAGGACGGCCAGACACACGTGAAAGCCGATTCGGAGTAGTGAGTCACCCCAGGCTGAAGCCTGGGGCTTCCTCGCTACGAGTTTGGGGCGCCTTTGGCGCCAGATAGATTTGTCGCGCTCATCCCGCCATGAATGGCTAGGTTTACGCTCGACCCATAGTCAAAAAGTAGTAGTCAGAAGATAATGTCGCCTTCGTTTAGCAGGGGGTGTCATGGCTGTCGAGTTGTTCAATAATGGAAAGCACATCGTCCACGCCTTCTACGATCTGGTCGACGACTCGGCCGCCGGGGCGGTACAGAGCAACCAATTCCTGGTCGTCGACGACGGCCACGGGGCGCTGATCGACCCGGGCGGCAACATGACCTATACCGGTCTGTTGATGGACATGCAGAAGTACTTTTCGTCCAAGGATCTCGACTACATCCTCGCCTCGCACCCCGATCCTGACATCATCGCCTCGGTGAACAAGTGGTTCGTCGCCTCGCATTGCAAGGTGATGATTTCCAGCCTGTGGACCCGTTTCGTGCCGCACTTCACCACCGGCCGCGACATCAGCGGCCGCATTCTCGGGATTCCCGACCAGGGCAGCGTGATCCGGCTCGGTAACTGCCAGTTGCTGGCGCTGCCGGCGCATTTCATGCACTCCGAGGGCAATTTCCAGTTCTACGATCCGGTGGCCAAGATTCTCTTCTCCGGCGATCTCGGTGCCTCGATATTGCCGCACGAGATAGCGGCCGAGCCGGTCAGTGATTTCGCCAGCCATGCCCGGCAGATGGAAGGCTTTCACCGCCGCTACATCGTCTCGCGCAAGGTATGCCGCTTCTGGGCCAATATGGTGCGCCAGCTCGACATCGAGCAGATCGTGCCGCAGCACGGCGCCCGTTTCGTTGGCGCCAAGGCGGTTAGTGACTTCATCGCTTGGGTCGAGGGCATGGAATGCGGCGTCGACCTAGTGACCCAGGAGAATTACCGGTTGCCGGTCTAGCGCCGCTGGATTCCCGGAGCGCGGCCGCTTACGGCAGTCCGGCCTGGCGGCGCACCGCCTCGACGTAGGCGGCGACGTCGAGTTGACCGCCGCTGCGCTGCGCATGCCAGACCGTTTCGGCCAGGGTTTCGAGCAGAATGTGCTCGGCGTCGTGGCGGTCCATGCGCCGGACCAACTGCTCGAAGGCGGCGCGGATACCAGGCGGCTGGTCGATGCTCAATTGCTCGTGGATCGCCAGGTGTAGCGACAGGTGCAGGAACGGATTCATCTGCCCGCCCTCGGGCGTCCATTCCTTTTCTAGTGCCCCTTCCGCATCGGCCAGCAAAGCATGGTATTCGGGGTGGCGGGCGGCCAGGTCGGCGGCGGCGACTTCGGCGCCGACCAGCGGCAGGCGTTCCTGGTGTTTGCGCCAAGTGTCGCAGAAGAAACAGCGAACTTGTTCGCGCGAAGGATTAAACATGGTGGCTCCGATAAAGCAGGGTCAGGGCGGTATTCTGGAACAAGCGGTTGCCGTTGGGGGTTGGGGCGATCTGTCCGCTGCCGTAGGCGCCGAGCAGCGGCACGCCGGGATAACGTTCGCGGAAAGCCAGCAGGTCGCGGTCATCGCCGCCATAGAACAAAGGGCCGCGGCCGATACAGGAAAACAGCAGGGCGAAGGCCGGCGCCGGCCCATCCGCGGTGGCCAGCAAAGCCCGCATTTCCTGTTCGGCGGCGAGCGGCTGGCGCATGGCCCAGGCGATCGGCTGGCCGGCGGCGAGCGGTGCGGCCAGCGTCAGCGAGCCGTCGGCATTGGCGGCGAGAATGCCGACCGCCGGCGCATCGTTGGCGACGACCACGGCGATTTGGTGCAGCGGTGGTGTGGCGCGCAGAGTAGCTGGCAGAGCACGGCGCAGGCTGTCGGCCGCCGGCTGGCCGGCGACGCGGTGCAGTTCGTAGCCAGCGCATTGATCGACGTGCAGGGTCGCCTCCAGGGGACGCAGGCCATCGGCCCGCAGCACCTGGCAAGCGAGACCGGGCAGCGCGATTGTGGCGCCTGCCGCGCCGCCGGGGCGGGCCTGGCTCCAGGTGGCGGCATTGGCTTCGAGCAGGCCGGCGCGCGGTGGTTGCACCCGCCAGTCGTAGGGCAGCGTGGCGTGGCCGCTGAACGACAACAGTGGCGCCTCGTTTGCCGTGGCCGGTGGCAGTTCGCCGAGGACCAGAGCGGCAGCAGCTGGCTGGTCGAGCAGCCAGCCGGCTTCGGTCAGCAGGCCGCTAGCGGTACTGCCGCCGATCTGCAGACAGCCAGCGGCGTTGGCCGCAGCCAGGACGGCTGGCGTCGGCTGGCGGGCGAATTCGCGACTGAGTAACAGCAATACCTGCTCGGCACGCTCCAGGCCGGCCGCGGCCAAAGCTTTGCGCACGGCTTCCGCCGCCAGCTCCTTGTCCGGTCGCCGGCCGCTGGCGAAGCCGCTGGCCGCCTTCACGTGGTCTTGCCCCGGTAGGAACACAGGTCGGCAACGATACAGCGCGGGCATTCCGGCCGGCGCGCCTTGCAGATGTAGCGGCCGTGCAGGATCAGCCAGTGGTGCGCATCCTTGCGGAATTCGCGGGGCGTGACACGTAGCAGCTTGGCTTCGACTTCGTCGACGGTCTTGCCGAGAGCCAGGCCGGTCCGGTTGCCGAGGCGGAAGATATGCGTGTCGACGGCGATGGTTGGTTGGCCGAAGGCAGTGTTGAGCACGACATTGGCGGTCTTGCGGCCGACGCCGGGCAGCGCTTCGAGGGCTGCCCGCTCGGCCGGTACTTCGCTGCCGTGGCGTTCGAGCAACAACTGGCAGGTGGCGATGACGTTCTTCGCCTTGGTCCGGTACAGGCCGATGGTGCGGATGGCGTCAGCCAGGCCGTCGACGCCCAGCGCGAGCATGGCGGCCGGCGTCGGGGCAATGGGGAACAGGCGTGCCGTGGCCTTGTTGACGCCGACGTCGGTGGCTTGCGCCGAGAGGATCACGGCGACCAGCAACTGGAACGGAGTGGCGTAATCGAGCTCGGTGGTCGGTGCCGGATTGGCGTCCCGCAGGCGGCTGTAGAACTGCGCGATGTCGTTTTTTTTCACGGCGGGGGAAGATTGAAAGGCTGTGCAGAATACGCGATATTGTACGGGACAAGAATTTACCCGGCAGAGAAGGAGGTGGCCCTTATGTCGCTGACGCCCGAAGGAGGGAGCTTCGACCCGGCGCAACTGGTCGAAGGCAGCCCAGTTGCGATCATCGTCATCGATGCCCGGCACCATGTCATCCACTGGAATCGGGCCTGCGTTGAGCTGACTGGGGTGGCGGCCGCCGATATGCTTGGCCGGCGCGAGCAATGGCGGGCGTTCTACCGCGAAAAGCGTCCCATCCTCGCTGATTTGATCGTCGATCGTGCGCTGGAGGGCGAGGTCGGCCAGTTTTATCCCGGCAAATGCCGTCTCTCGCTGCAGATTGCCGGCGCTTGGGAAACCGAGGATTTCTTTCCCGCTTGCGGTACCGGTGGCCGCTGGCTTTACGCTACCGCCGCCGCGCTACGCAACGCTGCCGGCGAGATCATCGGAGCGATAGAGACGGTGCAGGACGTCACCGAGCGCCGCTTGGCCGAGTTTGCGCTGCGCGAGAGCGAGGAACGCTATCGCCGGCTGAGCCTGATCGATTCGCTGACTGGACTGTTCAATTCGCGCCACCTGCACGAACGCCTGCTGGCTGAAATCGAGCGGGCCGAGCGCTATGGCCGTACTTTTTCGCTGATGGTTCTCGATTGCGACGATTTCAAACGCATCAACGATTGTTTCGGTCATCTTGAGGGTGACCGCGTGTTGCAGGTGCTGGCCGGCGTCATCACCCAGTGCCTGCGCCGTACCGACGGCGCTTACCGCTATGGCGGCGAAGAGTTCGTGTTGCTGCTGCCGGAGGCTGATGGTGAGGCTGCCTATGCGTTGGCCGACCGCCTGCGCGGCAGTTTCGCCGCGATCGAGACGCAGAGTGCCGACGGCCGTACGATGTGCTGCACGGTCAGTATCGGTGTCGCCGAATACCTGCCCGGCGACACCGGTCCGACGCTGATGCGGCGGGCCGATGAGGCGGCCTACCAGGCCAAGAGGGCAGGCAAGAATCGGGTGGTGATGGCCGGTGGGGCGTCGTTGGAGAAAAGTTGAAAATTTTGTTGGGCGGGAACGGCCATTTTTTCCGTCGAACGGCTTGGTACGCGGCAAACCGGGCATAATTCGCCCATGAGAGTTGCCGGCTACTCCTTCTCTGTCGTATTTTCCGTAATTTTGCTGATTGGCATACTGGCTTGGTGGTTGTTCCTGACCGGACACGAGCAGCCTGAGCCACCGCAGCCTCCGGTCACGCCCTTGGGTTTGCAGGGCGAAGTGTTTCAGCCGATCCTACCGCTGGTGCCGATCAAGGGGCTCGATCCGGGGCGTGTCGCACTCGGTGAGCGCCTGTTCCACGACCCCCGTTTGTCAGCCGATTCGACGGTTTCCTGCGCGTCCTGTCACAACCTGAAGGCCGGCGGCGTAGACGGCCAGCGCTTTTCCATCGGCATCGGCGGCGCGGTCGGCAACATCAATGCGCCGACCGTGCTCAACAGCGCCTACAACCTGGCCCAGTTTTGGGATGGTCGGGCGGCAACACTGGAGGAACAGGCGGTTGGTCCGATCCATAATCCGGTCGAAATGGGAGCCACCATGTCGCAGGTGATCGGCCGCCTAGAGCAGGACGCCGACTTGGTCGCCCGCTTCGGCCGCCTCTATCCGGACGGCCTGACGGTGGCCAACCTGCTCGATGCCATTGCCACCTTCGAGCGCTCACTGATCACCGTCGACTCGCGCTTCGACCGCTACCTGCGCGGCGACCGGGAGGCGCTCAGCGAGCTGGAGGTTGACGGCTATCGGCGCTTTCGCGAATTCGGCTGTGCCAGTTGCCACCAAGGCATGATGGTTGGCGGCAACATGTACCAGAAATTCGGCGTGCTCGGCGACTACTTCGCCGGTCGCGCCATCACCAGCAGCGATCTCGGGCGCTACAACGTGACCGGTCGCGAGGAAGACCGGCATGTGTTCAAGGTGCCGAGCCTGCGCAACGTCGCCCTGACGGCGCCGTACTTCCACGATGGTTCGGCGACGACGCTGGAACAAGCGGTGACTGCGATGGCCCGTTACCAGCTTGGCCGCGACCTCTCGGTTGCCGACACCGAGGCCATCGTCGCCTTCTTGCATACTCTGAGCGGTACCGTGCCGCCGGTGACGCCATGAGCGCGGACTCCATAGTTAACCGCGAAGCCTTGCGCCGGCTGGGCCTGGTCTGCGGCTTTGCCGCGTTGCTCGGTTTGCTGTTCTGGCTGTTTACCCGGGCCGAACTGGTTTCGCAGCAGCCCCACAATGCCTATATGCAGTCGCTGCATCGGGTGCTGCAGTCAGACGTCGAGCTCAATGCTGCCGTGCTGGCCAGCTATTCCAATCTGCTGCACAACTACGATCCGTTGGTCCGCCACATCGCCGACATCCGTGCTGAGGAGGCCGGTTTATTGGCCATTCCCGACGGCCTGTCGGGGGCCGCCCGCGGCCGCCTGCAACCGCTGGTCGAACGGCTGCTGGCCAGCCAGCACGAGAAGGCCGAGGATATCGACCGCTTCAAGCGCAGCGGTTCGGTGCTGCGCAATTCCGAAATGTATTTCCCGCAGGCGGCTGAGGACGTGCTGCGCCAGGCCGACAAGCGACCGCCGGAGGAGCTGGAGCAATTCATCCGCCGCATCATGGCGTTGTCCGCCGGTACTCTGGTCGCGGGCAGCGAGCAGTTGCTGTCGGAGCTGACGCATCTGCGTCGGCAGAACCTGCGCGTCGAAGGGCCGCTGTCGATCAATCAGTTACTGGTGCACGCCGAGCAGATCATTGAGCTGCGGCCGGAAGTCGATGCCTTGGTCGAGCGCATCCTGCGTCCATCGTCGAGTCAGCTGCTCGAGGAAGTGACCAGTACCTATATAGAAGGCTACGAGGAGGCGCTGCACAAAGCCGGCCATTACCGTCAGGTGCTCTATCTGGCCACCGTGCTGCTGGTCGCTTACGCCTTGTACGCCCTGGTCCGCTTCGAGCGCGACCGGCGCAAGCTGGGGCTGGCTCACGACGATCTAGCCATCGCCCACCATGATCTGGCCGAGCGTTATGCCGCGCAGTTGGCCGCCGAACGCCAGTTGCGCCTGTACGCCACGGTGTTCACCAACGCTACCGAGGGGATGACCATCACTGACGCCGAGTCGCGTATCGTTGCCGTCAATCCAGCGTTTAGCGCGATTTCCGGCTATTCGGCCGAGGAAGTTGTGGGACGGACGCCGGCCCTGCTCAGTTCCGGCCAGCAGGGGGAGGATTTCTACCGCACGATGTGGCGAGAACTGATGGGCCGCGGCCACTGGCAGGGCGAGATCTGGAATCGGCGCAAGGACGGCGGCATTTATCCCGAATGGCTGTCGATCGCTGCGGTGCGCGATGACAAGGGCGCTACCACCCACTACATCGGCATCTTCATCGACATCTCCGAGCGCAAGCAGAGCGAGGCGCGTATCCACCACATGGCCCATCATGACGTGCTGACCGGCCTGCCCAACCGCTTGCTGCTGGAAGACCGGGTCAACCAGGCGATGCTCAAATCCAAGCGCAGCAGCAGGCCGATGGGTCTGATTTTCGTCGACCTCGACCGTTTCAAGAATATCAACGACACGCTTGGTCACGAGATTGGTGATCAACTGCTAGTGCAGGCGGCGCAACGCGGGCTGTCGGTGCTGCGCGATACCGATACGCTGTCGCGCCAGGGCGGCGACGAATTCGTCATCGTCCTGCCTGAACTCGAACAGCGCCAGGATGCCATGCACGCCGCGCGTAAATTCCTGGCGGCGATGACTCAACCCTACCTGCTGGCTGGTCACGAGTTGACGGTTACCGGCAGCGCCGGTATCGCGCTCTATCCCGACGACGGCCAGACCGTCTCCGAACTGCTGCGCAAGGCCGACGCGGCGATGTATCGGGCCAAGGAGGAAGGGCGCAATACCTATCGCTTCTTCTCCGCCGAGATCGCCACCGCCTCGCTCGGCGAACTGCTGCTGGAAAACAATTTGTACGGTGCCCTCGACCGCGGCGAATTGCTGATGCACTACCAGCCCAAGGTCGATGCAGTGAGCGGGCAACTGGTCGGCATCGAGGCGCTGATGCGCTGGCAGCACCCGACGCACGGCATGGTGTCGCCCAGTATCTTCATCCCGATGGCCGAAGCCAACGGCCTGATCCATACCTTTGGCGAATGGGCGATCCGTACCGTCTGCGCGCAGCAGCGGGCCTGGCTGGATGCCGGTCTGGCGGCCGTGCCGGTGGCGGTCAACATCTCGGCGCAGCAGTTCGCCCAGCAGGACCTGCCGCAAATCGTCGCCGGTGCCCTGGCCGAGTACGCGTTGCCGGCGCAACTGCTCGAACTCGAATTGACCGAGTCGCTGCTGATGCGCAACGCCGGACGTGCCGCCGAGGTGCTGGATACTCTGCGCCGGCTCAACATCAAGGTGGCCATTGACGATTTCGGTACCGGCTATTCGTCGCTCAGCTACCTCAAGCAGTTCCCGGTGCAAGTGCTGAAGATCGACCGCGCTTTCGTTTGCGAAATCGGCGAAAACGGCGAATCGGTCAAGCTCGCTTCGGCCATCATCGCCATGGCCCACGAACTCGATCTGGTGGTGGTCGCCGAGGGCGTCGAAGAGGCTTGCCAGCGCGACTACCTGCGCCGCCACGGCTGCGACCAGTTCCAGGGCTACCTGTTCGGCAAGCCCATGCCGGCTGCCGAGCTGGCCGGGCTACTGGCGCTCAGCCACTGCTGGGACGAGCCGGCCGACACGCCGGCCTGATTCAGCACCGCTGGCCAGCCGGGCGCGCAGTTGGCCGCAGGCGCCCTCGACATCCTGGCCGGCCGACTGGCGCAGCCGGGTCAGGATGCGGCGACGATTCAGGCTTTCCGCCAGCGCCGCTGCCCGTTCCGCCGCTGGGCGGTCGAAGCCGGTGCCTTCGACCGGGTTGAACGGAATCAGATTCATCATTGCGTACTTGCCGGTCAACAGGCGAACGATGGCGTCCATTTCTGCTTCGCTGTCGTTGATTCCGGCGAGCAGGGTCCATTGGTACTGGATTGGGTGGCCGACGGCGCGGGCATAGGCTTCGCCAAGTTCGACCAGTTCAGCCGGGTCGATGCGCGGCGCGTGCGGCAGCAGATGGGCGCGCAGCTTGGGGTCGGTGGTGTGCAGCGATAGCGCCAGCGCTGGCTTGACCTCCTGGCGCGGCAGGCGCTCGAACACCCGGCGGTCGCCGACGCTGGAAAAAACCAGGTTCTTGTGGCCAATGCCGCCAGCTGTGCCGAGCAGGTCGATGGCTTCCAGCACATTGTCGAGATTGTGCGCCGGCTCCCCCATGCCCATGAAAACGACGCGCCGGACGGGGCGGCGGGCGCGCGCGGCGACCACCTGGGCGACGATCTCGCCGCTTTCGAGTTGGCGCAGCAGGCCGTCGCGGCCGGTCATGCAGAAGCGGCAGCCGACCGCGCAGCCGACCTGGGTCGACACGCACAGGCCATCGCGCGGCAGCAGCACGCTCTCGACCGTCTGGCCGTCGGCCAGATCGACCAGCAGGCGGGCTGAGCCGTCGGCGCCGGGGTGTTCGGAGCGGACCCGGGCCAGCGCCGCCAGTCGTTCGCCGAGCGCCGGCAGGGCGTTACGCAGGGCCAGCGGCAGATAGTTGGCGGCCGGTTTCTGGCGCGGGCCGGCATCCAGTGGCCGGGCGGCGGTCCAGGCGCGCAGGATGCGCTCCTCGTGTTCGGGGCGGGCGCCATGGTCGCGCAGGACTTGGCGGAGATCGGCGAGGCGCACGCGGTTGCTGTGCCGAAACTCAGCGGCCGGTAGCCGGTGCCGCGGCCAGGCTACGGCCGTCGCCCTTGCCGCGGGTGCGGGCGGCAGCCCGGGCATCGAGCCAGTTTTTCCAGGCAATCAGGCAACCGAGCAGAATGAAAGCGCCGGGCGGCAGCAGGGCCAGCAGGAAGCCGGGATAGCTTTCCGGCAACAGCTGTAGCGGTTGCAGGCCGGGGATCACCATGTCGATACCGCTGAACAGCGTGCCGGCGCCGATCAATTCGCGCAGACCGCCGAGCAGGGCCAGGGTCCACAGCATGCCGACGCCCATGAAGATACCGTCGAACATCGACTGCAGCGGCGGGTTCTTGGCGGCGAAGGCCTCGACGCGAGCGAGCACGATGCAGTTGGTGACGATCAGCGGAATGAAGATGCCGAGCACGACGTAAAGCTCATGCAAGGTGGCGTTGAACAGCAGATCGACGACGGTAACCAGAGCGGCGACGATCAGGATGAAGACCGGGATGCGGATTTCATGCGGAATCAGGTTGCGCAGCATGGCGATGGCGGCGTTGGAAAGTGCCATGACCAGGATGGTGGCCAGCGACAGCATGATGCCGTTGACCGCGTTGGTGGTTACCGCCAGCAGAGGGCACAGGCCGAGTACCTGGACCAGTGAGGAGTTCTGTTTCCAGACACCGTTGCCGGCGATGCTACGGAATTCGTCACGGGTGATCATGGCTTGCTCCTTCGGCGAACAGGCGGTCGCGGTTGGCGGTGGCCCATTGGACGGCCTTGAGCACGGCCTTGGCTACGGCGCGCGGGGTGATGGTGGCGCCGGCGTAGTAATCAATGTGGCCGCCGTCTTTCTTCACTTTCCAGTCCCCCGGCGCGACTTCGGCCAGCGACAGGCCGGCGAATTGGGTGATCCACGGCCGGGTCTTGTTCTTGTCCTTCTTCAACTCGATGTAATCGCCGAGGCCGGGCGTTTCCCGATGCTGCGCGACGCGCACGCCGGCGACTCGGCCGTCGGCGTCTACGGCGACGATCAGACGAATCTTGCCGGCATAGCCGTCCGGCGCCACCGCCTCGAATACCAGCGCCACCGGCTGGCCGGCTAGCCGGGCACGGTACAGCAGCGATGGTTCGCTCAGGCCCAGTTCAGGCGTCGGCGGTAGCGTCAGCGTGTCGTCGAGCAGTGGGTTGTCGTACTCGCTGCGTGGCAGCACCTCGTTGACCCGTTTCATCTTCTCCTCGGCGGCCGAAGCCTCGATCGCTGGCTGGGTCCATTGGTAGGCGGCCGATAGCAGGCCGGTGAAGACGATCACGAAGACAAACAGGATGGCGGCCGTACGCGCGGCCATGCTGGACGCGGTGAATTCCTTGGCGGCACTCATGCGCTATCCCCCTTGTCGGCATCCTTCATGCCGAACACCGGCGGCTGGCAGAGTAGGTCGATCAGCGGTGCGCACAGGTTCATCAGCAGCACCGCGAAGGCGACGCCGTCGGGATAGCCGCCGAAGACGCGGATGATGTAGGCGAGCAGGCCAGCGCCGGCGCCGAAGATCAGTTTGCCACGCGGCGTGGTGCAGCCGGAGACCGGGTCGGTGGCGATAAAGAAGGCGCCGAGCATGGCGCCGCCGGAGAACAGATGGAACAGCGGATTGGCGAACTGGGCCGGGTTGTGCAGCCAGAGGATGCCGGAAATGGCGACCAGCGCGCCGATGAAGGCGAGCGGCACGTGCCAGGTGATGATCCGCCGCCACCACAGCCACAGGCCGCCCAGCAGGTAGCCGCCGGCTACCCATTCCCAGCCGCGGCCGGCGAAGTTGCCGTAGAGTTCCTGGTTGGCCAACAGGCGGGCGACGTTGCTGCCGTCCTCGCCGAGCTTCAGGGCGGTCTTCATGGCGTCCAGTGGCGTTGCGCCGGTCAGCGCGTCCACGCGCGGCGCCAGGCCGAAAATGATGTCGATCTGGTCGCGCAGCGGCAATTGTAGGCCGAGGTTCGGCCATTGCGACATCAGTGCCGGGAAGGCGACGATACACACGGCGAAGGCGACCATTGCCGGGTTGAACGGATTCTGGCCGAGGCCGCCGTAGAGATGCTTGGCGATGACGATGGCGAATACCGTGCCGGTGGCGACCAGCCACCACGGCGCCAGTGGCGGGAAGGTCAAGGCAATCAGCCAGGCGGTGACGACGGCCGAGCCATCGGTCAGGAACAGGCCGAGCGGTTTCTTCTGCACGCGCAGCATCGCCGCCTCGGCGAGTAGTGCGGCGAGGCTGGCGACCAGTAACTGGACGACGATGGCGGTGCCAACCTGCCAGACATAGGCGGCGATGCCCGGCAGCAGCGCCAGGCAGACCTGGGTCATCACCTTGCCGACACTGGTGTCCTTGAGGAAGAAGGGGGCGGGGGCGAACATCATTCCTTGTTCTCGCTGGCCGGCGGGACGGCAGGCGTAGGATCGACCTGTTGTGCGGCGACGCGGCGTGCCTCGATTTCGGCGGTCGTCCGTTGCTGCTCCGGCGTCAAGTGGTCGGTGTTTTTCGGCTGCGCGGCCGCGCGCTGGGCCTTGGCTCGTTCCATAGCTGCCTGGATGGCCGCCACTTTCGCCGCCTTTTCGGCATCGGCTGCTGTCGCGGCGGCCGGGGGCGTATCCGTCGCCGCTGCGTTGCTTTCCGTCGCCTTCCTGGCTGTCTGAGCAGCGGCGGCCTTGGCCAGCTTCTCGGTCTTCTCGGTTTTTTCGCGCTCGTCGCGGAACTGCTTGAACTCGTAACGGGCCTTGGCTTCATCAGCCGCGTTCTTCTCGCGCTCGCGCGCCCAGATCTCGCTCTTGGCGAAGCGGAAGTAATGCACCAGCGGAATCCGCGACGGGCAGACGTAGGAGCAGCAGCCGCACTCGATGCAGTCGAACAGGGCGTATTCCTGCGTCTTGCCGAAATTCTTGGCACGCGCGAACCAATACAATTCGAACGGCTGTAATTCGTGTGGGCAGACCTCGGCGCAGGCGCCGCAGCGGATGCACGGCATTTCCGGCGCCTTGGGCGGGAACAGCCGCGCCGAATGGGCGATCAGGCAATTGGTGGCCTTGACCACGGGAGCCCGGCCATCGGGCACCAGGAAACCCATCATCGGCCCACCCATGACGATGCCGTCGGTGTCGGGCTGTGGCCCGGCCAAGGCCAGCACTTCGTCCATCGGGGCGCCGATTGCTACCTCGTAGTTACGCGCTTGGCGGACATTGCCGGCTACTGTGACCAAGCGCGAGACGACCGGCTCGCCGTGGGCGATGGCGCGCCAGGCGGTGTAGGCGGTGGCGACGTTGAAGCACTGCACGCCGAGGTCGGTCGAGCGCTTGGCGGCCGGTACTTCCTTGCCGGTCAGCACGCGGATCAACTGCTTGGCGCCGCCGGCCGGATACAGTGTCGGCACCTCGATGACCGCGAAATCCTCGCCGGCGGTGGCGACCGCGGCGCGCATCGCGGCGACGGCTTGCGGCTTGTTGTCCTCGATGCCGATCAACACCTTTCGCGGCTGCAGCAGGTCGCGGAAGATGCCGATGCCGCGCACCACGTCATCGGCGCGCTCGCGCATCAGCAGGTCGTCGCAGGTAATGAAAGGCTCGCACTCGGCGCCGTTGATGACCAGCTCCGCCATCACCATGCTCTTGGCCGGCGTCAGCTTGCCGTGGGTCGGGAAGACCGCACCGCCGAGGCCGACGACACCGGACCGTTGCAGATAGCGGCGAATCTCGTCCGGGCTGGCGGCGGCGTGGTCGAAGGGCTGGCGCTCGATCCAGCGATCCTGCCCATCCGGCGCGATGACCACGCAGGGGGCGTCGAGGCCCGAGGGATGCGGCTGGACGTGCGGGCCAACCTCAAGCACGGTGCCCGAGGTCGGTGCATGCACGGCGGCCGATATCCAGCCGTCGGCCTCGCCGATCAGTTGTCCCTTCAGTACCTTGTCGCCGGCCGCGACCACCGGCTGTGGCGTGCCGCCGATGCTCTGGTGCAATGGCACGACCAGGCGCGACGGCAGCGGCGCGACGGCGATCGGCAGGCCAACCGACTGCGTCTTGTGGGTTGGCGGCTTGACCCCGCCCTTGAACGTGAACAGGTTCATCGGCATCAGGCCGCCTCTTTGGTGTGGACCGCCGGCGGTACTGGCTTAATCACCAATACAGGGTGCTTCCACTTCCAGTTTTCGATGTTCTCGCCGATCGGCTGCATGCTGATGCATTCGACCGGGCAGGGTGGCAGGCATAGTTCGCAGCCGGTGCACTGGCTGGCGATGATGGTGTGCATCTGTTTGGCGGCGCCGACGATGGCGTCTACCGGGCAAGCCTGGATGCATAGCGTGCAGCCGATACAGGTGTTCTCGTCGATGACGGCGACCGCCTTCGGTTTTTCCTCGGCATCGAGCGGTTTGACCTCGCGACCGAGCAGATCGGCCAGGCGCTGCACGCCTTCCGTGCCGCCCGGTGGGCAGCGATTGATGTCGCATTCGCCCTTGGCGATGGCCTCGGCGTAGGGCTTGCAGCCAGGATAGCCGCACTGGCCGCACTGCGTTTGCGGCAGGATGGCCTCGATCTTGTCGACCAACGGATCACCCTCGACCTTGAACTTGACCGAGGCGAAACCGAGGGCGGCACCGAGTACGACCGCGCCCAAGGCCATGATGGCGATGGCGAGCAGGATGCTCATTGATATTTATCCAGGCCGGCGAAGCCCATGAAGGCTAGCGCCATCAGGCCGGCGGTGACCATGGCGATGGCCGTGCCGCGAAAATAGGTAGGCACGTCGGCGCCCTCGATGCGCTCACGGATACCGGCGAAGAGAATCAGCACCAGCGAGAAGCCGATCGCGCTGCCGGCACCGAACAGCAGCGATTCGACGAAGTTGTAGCCGTTGCTGACGTTGAGTAGTGGTACGCCGAGCACGGCGCAGTTGGTGGTGATCAGCGGCAGGTAGATGCCCAGCGTCTGCTGCAGCGTCGGCGAGGTCTTGGCGATGACCATTTCGGTCAACTGGACGATGGCCGCGATGGTGACGATGAAGGACAGCGTGCGCAGATACTCTAGGCCGAAGGGCATCAGCAAGTAATGGTCGATGATGTAGCTGGCCCCGGTTGCCATGGTCAGCACGAAAGTCGTTGCCGCGCCCATGCCGTAGGCCGTCTCCAGCTTCTTGGAGACGCCCATGAACGGGCACAGACCGAGAATCTTGACCAGCACGACGTTGTTGACCAGCACCGCGCCGACGAGAATAAAGAGGTAGTGGCTCATGGTTGGGGTGGGGGCAGGGCTATCGGGCGAACAGCTACCGGGTTACTTGCGGGCCATCACC
This sequence comes from Azonexus sp., assembly GCA_031274715.1. Classification (GTDB taxonomy): domain Bacteria; phylum Pseudomonadota; class Gammaproteobacteria; order Burkholderiales; family Rhodocyclaceae; genus Azonexus. Next base: position 27,712 of record JAISPT010000066.1, read on the forward strand.
TGCGCCAGGGTTGCCGCCACCTCGGCCACCAGTTCCGGGCCGCGGTAAATGAAGCCGCTGTAGAACTGCACCAGGCTCGCGCCGGCGTGGATTTTCTCGGCCGCGTCCTCGCCGCCCATGATGCCGCCGACGCCGATGATCGGCAGTTCGCCGGCCAGCGCCGTGGCCAGCTTTTTCTGTACGGCGGTCGACTGGCGGAACACCGGAGCGCCCGACAGACCGCCGGCTTCGTCGCCATTCGGCAGGCCTTCGACGCCCGCGCGCGACAAGGTGGTGTTGGTGGCGATCACCGCGTCGAAGCGGTGCCGGCGCAGCGCGTCGGCGATTGCGGCAATCTGCGTGTCGTCGAGATCGGGCGCGATCTTCAGCGCCAGCGGCACGTACTTGCCGTGCCGCTCGGCCAATTGCTGCTGGCGTGCCTTGAGCTGCGCCAGCAGGTCGTCGAGCGCCTCATCTTTCTGTAGTTCGCGCAGGTTCTTGGTATTTGGCGAGGAGATGTTGACGGTCACGTAGCTGGCGTCGTTGTACACCTTGTCGAGGCAGATCAGGTAATCCTCGGCCGCCTTGTCGATCGGCGTCGTCGCGTTCTTGCCGATGTTGATGCCGAGGATGCCGCCCTTCTTCGGGAACTCGGCACGGCGTACGTTCTCCAGCAGGCGGTCAACACCGGCGTTGTTGAAGCCCATCCGGTTGATGATGCCCTGCGCCTCCGGGATGCGGAACAAGCGCGGCTTCGGATTGCCATCCTGCGGGCGCGGCGTGATTGTGCCGATCTCGATGAAGCCGAAACCGAGCCGGGCCAGGCCGTCGATGTAGTCGCCGTTCTTGTCCAGGCCGGCGGCTAGGCCGACCGGATTGGGAAACTTGAGGCCCATGACCTCGACCGGACAGGGCGTCACCGGCTTGGCGAGTAGGCCGGCAAAGCCGACGGCACCAAGGAAATCGATGCCGCTCATGCCAATGCCGTGGGCAGTTTCGGCATCGAGGGCGAAGAAGAACTTGCGAATCAGGGAGTAGAGCATGATAGGGCGCGATTTTACCGCATCGCACAGCGCCGTGCCGGACCGTGAGCCGCGCGTCGATAGCTGTCCGGTTCGTGCCGGATCGCTCAACTTGCGCGGCTGGGTGGATTACTCCCGCGCCTTGAATAGGAGCGGCACACCGGTGCGTTGGTTGCGATGGTGCGCCTTTGTCGGCGGTTTTTCCGGAGTGCTCCCGATGCCGGTCAAATGTCGGTGAACAGCGCCTCTGCTGGCAAGCGTGATTTGGGCAGATTGGTGTTGAAGTCATCCGTCCCGTGGTAGCCGACCGGCACCAGCACGGTGCTGACAAAGCCCTGGGCGGGCAAGCCAAGCTCGCGGTCGAGTACGGCGTTATCGAAGCCTTCGATCGGCGTGGCATCCAATTCCAGCGTCGCCGCGCCCAGCAGCAACATGCCGAGCGCCAGGTAGGTCTGTTTTTCCATCCAGGCTTGCGCATCGCGTTGCGTGTAGCGGTGCATGTCTACGTAGCCGAACAGCGTTTGGCGCCGGGTTTGCCGGTCTTGCGGGTTGGGATAACGGCCATCGTGCGCTTCCTGTTCGATAAGGGTGTCGAAGTGCGCATCGGCCGCTGTGTGCCGGGTGCACAGCGCGAACACATGCGAAGCATTGAGGATCTTGGGCGTGTTATAGGAGTACGGGCCATGCGTGGACTTGGCGATGCGGGCCTTGCCTTCGTCGGTCGCGGCGACGACAAAGTGCCACGGCTGCGAATTGACCGACGAGGGCGACAGGCGCAGCAGCGTGCGCAATTGTTCCACCAGGGGCGCGGGGATCTTGCGGGTCGGGTCGTAGGCTTTGGCCGTGTAACGGGCGCGGGCGTAATGGGCAATGTCGATCATGTAAAACGCTCCTGAGTTAAAGCTGAGTCAAGATTTCTGCCGCGTGGCGGTCATTGGCGGTATTGGTGCTCAGAATATTGTGCAGAAAAAAACCCGCCAATGGCGGGTTTTTGTCGTCAGGGCGGAGGCTGCCGGATCAGGCGGCAGCTTGCACTGGAATCTTGTGGCCGCGGCGGACGATGCGGTTCTGTGAATCGACATAGACCAGATCCGGCTCATGCTTGGCCAATTCGACCTCATTGTAGGCGGCGAAGGTGGCGATGATCAGGATGTCGCCGGGGGCGGCGCGGCGGGCTGCTGAACCGTTGACCGAGATGACGCCCGAGCCGCGCTCGGCGCGGATGGCGTAGGTGGTGAAACGTTCGCCATTGTTGACGTTCCAGATATCGATCTGTTCGTACTCGTGGATGTCGGCAGCGTCGAGCAGGTCTTCGTCAATGGCGCAGGAACCCTCGTAATGCAGATCGGCGTGAGTGGTCGTCACGCGGTGCAATTTGGATTTCAGCATTGTTCTCTGCATGGCTTGATTCATCCAGGCGGTAAGGGAAGCGAATTGTAGCGGCAAAAAACCCTCTGTCAACGGCCATGACCGGGCGTCGGTGGAGGGCTCAGACCTCGATGTTGTCGATCAGCCGCGTCGTCCCCAAACGACTGGCGGCGAGGACCGCCAGCGGCGCATTCCTGTCTTGTGGCGGGGCCAGATCGGTTTGTTGCCGCACGGCGATATAGTCGGTATTCCAGCCAGCGGTGGCCAGTTCGGCGATGGCTTCGGCTTCCAGCGCAGCGAAATTGCTGTTGCCGTCACGGATGGCATCGCGGATGCCAGTCAGTAGGCGGTACAAGCGCGGCGCCTCGACGCGCTCGGCGGCGGAGAGGTAGCCGTTGCGCGAAGACAGCGCCAGGCCGTCCTCGGCCCGTACCGTTTCGCCGCCGACGATGTCGATCGGCAGGGCCAGTTGGCGAGCCATGTTGCGGATGACCAGCAACTGCTGGTAGTCCTTCTTGCCAAACAGCGCGGCCTGCGGCTGGACACAATTGAATAGCTTGGCGACGACGGTGGCGACGCCGCGAAAATGGCCGGGGCGAAATTCGCCGTCGAGTACGTTCTGGATTGCCGGCGGCTCGATGAAATATGCCTGCGGCTCGGGATAGAGGTCGGCCTCGGTCGGTGCGAACAGCACGTCGACGCCGGCTGCCGCCAGCTTGTCGCAGTCGGCCTGGAAGGTGCGCGGGTACTGGTCGAAATCCTCGTTCGGGCCGAATTGCAGACGATTGACGAAAATGCTGGCGACCACCGTGTCGCCGTGAGCCCGCGCTTGTTCCATCAGGCTGATGTGGCCGGCGTGCAGGTTGCCCATGGTCGGTACGAAGACGATGCGGCCGCGATTGCCCAAGGCGGCGCGCAGGGCGGAAATGCTGGAGTGGATGTGCATAGTCGGATTTTCGGGAAGCGCTGCCGGGGTCGGAAAGGAGCTGCCTCAGGCGGTGTAGCTATGCTCCGGGCCGGGGTAGCTGCCGTCCTTGACGGCGGCGACGGCGCGGGCGGCGGCGTCGGCGATGCTGCCGCCGTCGGCCATGAAGTTGCGGACGAACTTGGCCTTCTTGCCCGGCGGAATGTCGAAGGCGTCATGGACGACCATGACTTGACCGGAACAGTCGCGGCCGGCGCCAATGCCGATGGTGATGATGGCCAGGGCGGCGGTGACTTCGCCGGCCAATACCGCCGGAATGGCTTCCAGCACGAGCATCGTCGCGCCGGCCTGCTGCAAGGCCAGGGCGTCGTCCTTGAGGCGCTGCGCGGCGGCCTCGCCTTTACCCTGGACTTTGTAGCCACCCAGCGCGTGCACCGACTGTGGCGTCAGGCCGATATGGCCGCAGACCGGGATGCCGCGGTCGACCAGGAAGCGGACGGTGGCCGCCATCTCGCGGCCGCCTTCGAGCTTGACCATCTGGGCACCGGCGGCCATCAGCGCTACGGCATTGCGAAAAGCCAGTTCCGGCGATTCCTGGAAGCTGCCGAAAGGCATGTCGGCGAGGATGAAGGCGCGCTCGCTGCCGCGCTTGACGGCGGCAGTATGGTAGGCGATGTCGGCGACAGTGACCGGCAGCGTGCTGTCGTGACCCTGGACGACGTTGCCCAGCGAATCGCCGATCAGCAGCGCCTCGACGCCGGTGCCGTCGAGCAGACGGGCAAAGCTGGCGTCGTAGCAGGTAAACATGACGATCTTGTCACCGGCCTGGTGGAGCTTGGCCAGATCAGCCTGGGTCAGGCGGCGGGTGATGGTTTGCGCGGACATGGATTAGCTCCGGAAAGCGAAATAGACGGCGCCCAGAATACATAAGGCGGCCCACAGAGTGTCCAGCTTGAGCGGCTGGTTCATGCAAAAAACAGGGTCATAGCCGGACGATGCTCTGATTGGCCACCGCCGGCAGCCAAGCGGCGATATAGCCACGGCCGGGCAGGCGCAGGTCGGGGGCGATTTCGGCCAGCGGTTGCAGCACGAAGGCACGCAGGTGCAGGCGCGGATGCGGCAGGGTCAGTTCGGGCAGGTCGAGGCGGCGCTCGTCGTAGAGCAGCAGGTCGAGGTCGAGGCTGCGCGGGCCGTTTTTTTCTCTGCGGCGGCGGCCGAAACGGCATTCGATGTCGAGCAATTCGGCGAGCAGTTCCGGCGGTGCCAGGGTCGTGTCGAGCAGGGCGACGGCGTTGATGAAGTCGGGCTGGTTGGCCAAGCCGACCGGCGCCGTGCGGTACAACGACGAGCAACGGGCGACTCGGCTAGCGGGCAGATTGGCCAGCGCCCCGAAGGCGGCGCGGATGGTACTGGCCGGGTCGCCGAGATTGGCGCCGAGCGCGACGTAGGCCAGGCTCATGCAGCGGGCGGTGGGCTATCGGTAGCGGCCGGCTTTTTGCGCCGGCGGCGGCGCTTCTTGTCGCCGGCTTGCTCGGGCAGCAGCATCTGCGCCCGCTCCTCGCCGTCGGCATTTTGGAAGCGGGTCCACCAGTCGGCGAGTTCCTGCTCCGCCTCTCCGGATTCGGCGCGCAGCAGCAGGAAATCATAGCCGGCACGGAAGCGTGGCTGTTCGAGCAGGCCGTAGGGACGTTTGCCAGCGCGCTGGTCGAAGCGCGGCTGAAGCAGCCAGATTTCCTTGATGTCGCCGGCGATGCGGCGGGTGATGGCGAGCTTTTCGCCCTGCACGTCGAGTACCGTGTCCATCGCCTGGAACAGCGCCGGAATCTTTGGCTCGCCGGTGGCTTTGAGTTTTTCCCAGTGGGCCAGTACCTCGTGCCAGAGCAGCGCGGCGAACAAGAAACCGGGCGAGGTGCCCTTGCCGCGGTGGACGCGCTCGTCGGTGTTGGCCAGCGCCAGCATCACGAACTTCTCGCCGAGCGGTTGTTCGAGGATGACGTCGAGCAGCGGCAGCAGGCCGTGGTGCAGGCCCTCGTCGCGCAATTGGGTGATGCACTTGACCGAGTGGCCGGAGGTCAAGAGCTTGAGCATCTCGTCGAACAGGCGGGCGGCCGGGACGTTTTCCAGCAGCGTTGCCATCTCGCGGATCGGCCGCCGCGCCTCGGGATCGATAGCCAGCCCGAGCTTGGCCGCCAGGCGCACGGCGCGCAGCATGCGCACCGGATCCTCGCGGTAACGGCCACGCGGCTCGCCGATCATGCGCAGGGTCCGCGCCTTGAGGTCGCCGACGCCGTGGTGGTAATCGATGACCGCCTCGCTGCTCGGGTCGTAATACAGGGCGTTGGCGGTGAAGTCGCGGCGGGCGGCGTCCTCGGCATGGCTGCCGAAGACGTTGTCGTGCAGCACCCGGCCGTGCTCGTCCTTCTTGGTGTCGTCGCCTAACTGGCCGCGGAAGGTGGTGACCTCAATCTGTTCCTGGCCCATCATCACGTGGACGATCTGGAAGCGGCGGCCGATGATGCGCGAGCGGCGGAAAGCGCGGCGCACTTCCTCTGGCGTGGCGTCGGTGGCGATGTCGAAATCCTTCGGCTCGGCCCCGATCAGCAGGTCGCGGACAGCGCCGCCGACGACGTAGGCTTTATGCCCGTTCTCCTGCAAGGTCGTACACACGCGGCGGCTGCCCGAACTGATGCGATTGCGGGTGATGCCGTGGGTGGCGACGGGGATGACCGCCGGCTCATGCTGGCCGGGCCGGGCTTTCTTGCCGTTGAAGACGCGGGAAATGAATTTGCGGATCACGGATTGCCGTTGGGGTTGGAGGGAGCTCCCGGTTTGTGCCGGGCGGCTCGGGGTCTGTCCCGATCGCTTCCCGGTTGTGCGGAAAACGCGGATTCTACCGCAGCGTAATGATTTTCCAGCACATTTTGCCGGCGTGGGCGCGCAGGGTGTCGTCCGGGTCCACGGCGACCGGCTGGCTGACCTTGCCCAGCAGTGGCAGGTCGTTGTGCGAGTCGCTGTAGAAAATGCTTTCCGCGAAGCTACCCCACCACAGGCCGAGGCTTTCCAGCCACTGTTCGACGCGGACGATCTTGCCGCTCTGGAAGGCGGGCGTGCCGGTCGGCGCGCCGGTGAAGGCGCCTTTGGCCAGGTCGGCAGCCGGGATGGTGGCAATCAGGTGCGGAATACCGAATTCGCGGACGATCGGGCCGGTGACGAAGCTGTTGGTGGCAGTGACCACGGCGCACAAATCGCCATTGGCCAAGTGGCTGGCGACCAGCCGGCGAGCGGCATCGCCGATGATCGGGTGGATATGCCGCGCCATGTATTCGCGGTGCCAGGCGTCGAGTTCCTGGCGCGTGTGGCGGGCTAGCGGCTGCAACTGGAAGGCGAGAAAAGCCTCGATGTCGAGCGTGCCGGCCTGGTAGTGCTGGTAGAACTCCAGGTTCTGGGCTTCCTGAATGTCGCGGTCGACGACGCCACGGGAAATCAGGAACTGCATCCACTCGAAATCGGAATCGCCGGCGAGCAGGGTGTTGTCGAGGTCGAAGAGGGCGAGATTCATAGCGGATATCCAGTTGACGTGTGACGGCAGAACTCAGGCGGCCGGCGTGGCTTCTCGGGCCAGCAGTTCGCGTAGCAGCGGTAGGGTGACAGAACGCTGGTGTTCCAGCGTGTAGCGGTCGAGGGCGACGATTAGCGCCGATAGCGTGCGCATGTCGCGCGGGGCATGGCGCATTAGGTAATCGATCGCTTCCGGGGTCAGTTTCAAAGCCCGCTCCCTGGCCTGGGCGGCTAGTGCGGCGGCCTTCTCGGCGTCGGAGAGAGGTTGCAGCCGGTAGATCAGGCCGGAGCCGAGGCGGGTGCGCAGATCCTCGCGCAGGGTGAGGTGCCGAGGCGGTTGGATGGCCGCCGTCAGCAAGCGTCCGCCGCCGGCCTTGAGTTGGTTGAACAGGGCGAACAGTGCGATCTGGCCGTTGTCATCGAGCCGATCGACGTTGTCGACCGCTAGGGTCGCCTCGCCCTTTACCCCGAGCAAGCCCGGATTTTTGTCCGCGTCGACATAAGGGAAACCGCTGGCCCGCAATAGATGCGAGCGCCCACTACCGGCTTCACCGACGAGGCAGAAGGAAGCATCCGGCCGGGTTGCGGCCAGCCACTCGGTCAGCGCGGCGAGCGTTTCGCCATTGCCGCCGGGGACGAAATTGTCCAGCGACGGCGAGCTGTCGGGCAGCAGGTCGAGGAGCAACTGGCGCATCGCGCGGCCCTTACTGCCAGCGAATCATCGCGTATTGCTTCTTGCCACGGCGCAGGATGGTGAAGCGGCCGAACAGGCGCTCGCTGCCGGCGATGCGGTGGTCGATCGCATCCCGCTTTTCGCCGTTGACCGAGACGCTGCCGTTCTGGATGAAGGTGCGCGCCTCCGACTTCGATTTGGCCAGCCCGGCGGCGACCAGCGCGTCGATCAGGCCGCCGTCGGTACCGTCGAGCGCAACGCCGGGCATACCGTCCTGGGCCAGTTGTTCGAGGTCGTTTTCGGTCAGGTCGGCCAATTGGCCGGAGAACAGGCTGGCGGTGATGCGCCGCGCGGCCAGCAGCGCGACTTCGCCGTGCACCAGGCGTGTCGCTTCCTCGGCCAGGATGCGCTGGGCTTCCGGCTTACCACCGCTGGCCTGGTCCGCCGCCTCGATCTCAGCGATGCGCGCAACCGGCAGGAAGGTGAAGAATTTCAGGAACTTGTAAACGTCGGCGTCGGCGGTATTCAGCCAGAACTGATAGAAGGCGTAGGGTGAGGTCTTCTTCGGGTCGAGCCAGATGGCGCCCGCTTCCGTCTTGCCGAACTTGGTGCCGTCGGCCTTGGTGATCAGCGGCACGGTCAGGCCGTGAGCCTGGACGTGGTGCAGGCGGCGGGTCAGATCGGTACCGGCGGTGATATTGCCCCACTGGTCGGAGCCGCCGATTTGCAGCACGCAGCCGTGACGCTTGTACAACTCGGCGAAATCGTAGCCTTGCAGCAGCGCGTAGGAAAACTCGGTATACGAAATCCCCTGGTCCTCGCGGACCAGCCGCTGTTGCACCGCGTCGCGCTTGATCATGGCGTTGACCGAGAAGTGCTTGCCGATGTCGCGCAGGAAATCGAGGCAGTTCATCGCCCCGAACCAGTCGTGGTTGTTGGCCATCAGCGCTGCGTTATCGCCATCGAAGCGGAGGAAGGGGGCGACCTGGCCGCGAATCTTGTCGACCCAGCCGATGATTACCTCCGGTGTGTTCAGTTTGCGCTCGGCCGCTTTGAAACTGGGGTCGCCGATCATGCCGGTGGCACCGCCGACCAGGGCGATCGGCCGGTGGCCGGCTTCCTGAAAGCGCTTCAGGATCAGCACCGGCACCAGGTGGCCGAGGTGCAGGCTGTCCGCCGTCGGATCGAAGCCGCAATACAGCGTCACCTTCTCCTCGAGCAGCATCTGATCGAGCGTCGGCGCGTCGGTCAGTTGGGCGATCAGGCCGCGTTCATGCAGATCCTGAAGGAGGGGGGACTGGTACATCGGGACATTCTCCACGGGATGGGGCCGGATCGATCCGGCACCCGAAATTTCGGACGCGCGATTTTAACAGAGCGGCGGAGTCGGACGCGGCCAGGTTGTCGTGGCAAAGGGTATGGCTGCGAGTCCGCCTGTCGAGATCGCCGTTGCGGTAGTGGGTCGGCCGAGTTCAGCGAGGCGAGGCTAGACCGACATCCCCATCGGCGGTCAGTTGTCCGGACTGTCGACCAGTTTCTCGATGATCGCCCGGACCTGGCCCATCGCCTCGTGCAGCACGCGCTCCAGGCTCTCGAAATGGATGCCGTTGGCGCTGCTGCCCCGCCCGGCGGCGTGGTTGGCGATGACGTTGATCGCCGCGTAGGGCAGGCCCAGTTCGCGAGCCAGCACCGCTTCCGGCATGCCGGTCATGCCGACCAGGTCGGCCCCGTCGCGTTCAAAGCGGTTGATCTCGGCGGCGGTTTCGAGGCGCGGCCCCTGGGTGGCGGCATAGACGCCGCCGATCTTGAGCGGAATGCTCAGGGTCGTCGCCGCCTCGACGATGCGCCGGCGCAGGTCGGCATCGTAGGGCTCGGTGAAATCGACGTGCGTTACCGGCGTGTCGAGGGTTTCGTAATAGGTCGATTTGCGGCCCCAGGTGTAGTCGAGGATCTGGTCCGGGACAACGATCTCGCCCGGTTGCAGGTCGCCGCGGATACCGCCGACCGAGGCTACCGAAATGACGCCGGTCGCACCGCGGCGGTGTAGTGCCCAGAGGTTGGCGCGGTAATTGACCATGTGCGGAACGATGGTGTGGCCGTGGCCGTGGCGCGGCAGGAACATCGCCGGTTGGCCGCCGATCTGGCCGATGACGATGGCCCCGGAAGCCTCGCCGTAGGGAGTGCGGACGATCTCGCGGTGCGCGACGTCGAGATTGGACAGCGTTGTCAGGCCGCTGCCGCCGATGATAGCCAGCATGTCAGTTGTTCCTTTCCGCCAGCAGCGAAGCCAGCGTGGGTACGGCACCCTTGAGCGCCGGATGTTGCCCCCGGTTGGGAGCAGTGTCTTCGAGCTTGCGGTACAGCGCCTGCCGCCGCTCGGTGGTGAATGGCAGGTCGCGTAGGGTCTTGCCGAGATGGTAGCCGACCAGCGTGTCGCGGCCGATGTCTTTGGCTTGCCAGGGAATTACCGTGCGGTCGACGAGATGTAGTGCGCGTACCGTCGGCAGGCTGGCGGCCAGTTCGGCAACCAGGCGGTGCATTCTTTCGCGGTAGGCAATCACCGCCTGGCCGGCGTCGGTGGCTTGCGCGCCGGTCGTTTCGGCCGGCGCCCCCATCAGCCAGCAGGCCACGGTATCAGGTGCGAAGGCGGCGATTTGCCCGTGCTGGACCTCGGTCAGTGCCGCCAGATCGGCCGCCAGCAGGGTCACGTCGGCGCCGGCGACGCGGGCTTGCGTCGCCGCCAGGCATTCCGGCAGCGCGTCGAGGGCCAGTACCGCCAGGCCGCGCGCCGTTAGCGCCTGGGTCGAAAAGCCTGGGCCGCAGCCGATTTCGAGCACGCGCCGACCAGGCACCAGGCTGGCCATCCAGGCGTAGTCGCCGTGCCGAGCGTAGCGCTCGCCCTCGTCTTGCCAGTAGCCGAGAAATTCGGCGACGGCGAGGCTGACACCACTCCCGCTCATCCAGCCTCCTTCATGGCGTAGATGGCCGGCAGGTTGCGCCAGGCGCCGTCGACGTCCATGCCGAAGCCGAAGACGAAGCGGTCGGGCACGTTCAGGCCGACGAAATCGGCGGCGATCGGCTTGTTCTTGCCATTTTGCTTGTCGACGAACACCGCTAGCAGCACCTCGGCGGCGCCGAGGCGGAGCAGACTTTCCTTGACTGCGGTCAGGGTCATGCCCTCGTCGAGGATGTCGTCGACGACCAGTACGCTGCGGCCCTTGACCGAGGTCCACGGGGCCATACGCCAAGAAATCTTGCCGCCCTGCGTTTCCGGCCCGTAGCGAGTGGCGTGCAGGTAGTCGAAATCGAGCGGAAAAGCCAGTTTCGGCAGCAGGTGGCCGCAGAAAATCACGCCACCGGTCATCACGCAAAGAACCAGTGGATTCTTGTCGGCCAGGCACTCGGTCAGGCGCTCGGCCAATTGGGCCACGGCGGTCTGGATGACCGATTCGGGGTAGATCAGTTCGGCGTTGGCCAACAAATCACGGGCTTTTTCCGGCGTCATTCAGTGGGTCTCCAGGCTTTTCAGGTAGGCGCTGAATTCGGCGCCGATTTCCGGGTGGCGCTGGCCGAAGACGACCATCGCCTGCAGGTAGCCGAGCTTCGAGCCGCAGTCGTAGCGGGTGCCGGCATAGCGGTAGGCCAGCACCTGCTCCTCGGCAAGCAGCGCGGCGATGCCGTCGGTCAACTGGATTTCGCCGCCGGAACCGGGGCGGACATTCTCCAGGTAATGGAAGATGCGCGGCGTCAGGATGTAGCGGCCGACCACGGCCAGCGTCGACGGCGCTTCCTCGGGTTTCGGCTTTTCGACGATGGCGCTGATCTGCTCGACGCGCTCGGCCACCGGCCGCGCATCGACAATGCCATAGCTCCGGGTATCCTCGCGCGGCACATCCTGCACGCCGAGCACCGAGCAGCGGTAATAGTCGTAGGTATCGGTCATCTGCTTCATGATTGCCGGTTGGCCATCGAGCAGGTCGTCAGCGAGTACCACGGCGAAAGGCTCGTCGCCGATCACCGGCTTGGCGCACAGCACCGCGTGGCCGAGGCCGAGCGCTTCGGCCTGGCGGATGTAGATGCAATTGATGTTCTTTGGAATCATGCTGCGCACAAACTCGAGCATCTCGGTCTTGCCGCGCGCCTCTAGCTCATTTTCCAGTTCGTAGGCCTTGTCGAAATGATCCTCGATGGCCCGCTTCGAACGGCCGGTAACGAAGATCATGTCGGTGATCCCGGCTTCGACCGCCTCCTCGACCGCATACTGGATCAGCGGCTTGTCCACAATGGGCAGCATTTCCTTCGGGCTGGCTTTGGTCGCCGGCAAGAAGCGGGTTCCCATGCCAGCCACCGGAAAAACTGCTTTCCTGACTTTTTTCATTTCACACACTCTTGAAAGCTGTTTTCAGCGCAGGCTAACCCGGCACAGCCGGAGTTGAGCCATGCACCAGCATGGCGGCCGTAGCTAAATGCTGCTTTTCTAACTTTTTTCACGCTTTTTCTCCCTGACCCAGAATTCTCAGCAATTCTGCCTCATCGATCACCGAAACGCCCAGTTCCAGTGCCTTGTCCAGCTTCGATCCGGCTTCCTCGCCGGCCACCACGTAGTCGGTCTTCTTCGACACCGAGCTGGCGACCTTGCCGCCGATGGCCTGGATCAAATCCTTGGCTTCGTCGCGCTTCAGGGTCGGCAGGGTACCGGTCAACACGAAGGTTTTGCCGGCCAGCGGCGAGACCTCCGGTAAGCTGTCCGCCGGTGTCGTCGTCGGCAACGCAGCCAGCAGTTCTGCCCGGCGCGTTGCCACGCCGGCCAGCCAGCCACGATACCCCGGCTGTTGCAGCCAGTCGCCCAGTGCGTCGATGACCTCGCTGGGAATGCCGGCCCCGGACAAAGCGGCGGCATCCAGGCCAGCGGTCGCCAGCGTTCCCCCATCGACAACCACCGCCAGTTGCTTGGCCCGCAACGGTGTCAGTCGGGGAATGCCGAGCACGGCGTACAACTCGCTCCAGGCCAAGCGCTCGGCTAGGCCGGAATACGGCGGATGTTCGTCGGCCGGTGTCACGCCGGCGGCGAGCAGCGCGTCGACAGCATCGACGTTGCGCTGCTCGGCGAAGAAATCGGCGATCGCCGCCGCCACTGTCGCACCGATATCTGGCAGTACTGCCAGCAACGGCGCCGGTGCCCGGCGCACGCGCTCGACGCTACCCAGCCAGTTGGCCAGCGTCCGGGCGGTCGATTCGCCGACATGGCGGATGCCCAGCGCGAACAGCAGGCGGGCCAGGCTCGGCGCGCGGCTGGCGGCGATACCGGCGAGCAGGTTCTCGGCCCAACGGGTGGCAATCTGCCCGGCCTTGGCGGTTTCCGGTACCGTGCCATCACGCTCGTCAGCGCGCCGCTTCATGTCGAGCAGATTGTCCAGCGTCAGGCGATAGAGGTCGGCGACGCCGTGCACATAGTCGAATTCGACTAGACGCTCGACGTAGCGCTCGCCCAGCCCCTCGATGTCCATCATACGGCGGCCGGCGAAGTGCAGGATGGCCTGGGTGCGCTGGGCGCGGCAGGAGAAGCCGCCGGAGCAGCGCGTTGCTGCTTCGCCTTCCTCGCGCACCACGTGGGCGCCGCAGACCGGGCAGGTGTCGGGCATGACGAAAGGCTGGGCGTCGGCTGGGCGCCGCTCAGCGATGACGCCCCGCACCTCCGGAATCACGTCGCCGGCGCGGCGGACGATAACCGTGTCACCGACGCATAGGCCGCCCTTACGCGCCACTTCGTCGGCGTTGTGCAGGGTAGCGTTGGTCACTGTGACGCCGCCGACAAACACCGGTCGCAGCCGCGCCACCGGCGTCAGCGCGCCGGTGCGGCCGACCTGGATGGCGATGGCCTCGACTACGGTCAGCGCCTCCTGCGGCGGATATTTGTGCGCTACCGCCCAGCGCGGCTCGCGCGAGCGGAAGCCGAGACGCTGCTGCAAGGCCAGGCTGTTGACCTTGTACACCACGCCGTCGATGTCGAACGGTAGCCGCTCGCGCAATTCGGCGATGCGCCGGTGAAAGCCGGCCAGTTCCTCGCCGCCGGCCAGCACGGCGCGGTGTTCGCAGACCGGCAGGCCGAAGGCGGCCAGCGCGTCGAGTACGCCGGCGTGTGTCGACGGCAGGCTCCAGCCATCCACGGCGCCCAAGCCGTAGGCGAAGAAGCACAGCGGCCGGCTCGCCGCCACTGCCGGATCGAGTTGGCGAATGCTGCCGGCTGCCGCGTTGCGCGGATTGACCAGCGTTTTCTCGCCGCGCGCCACGGCCGCCGCGTTATATTGCTCCAGGTCGTCGCGCCGCATGTAGACCTCGCCGCGCACTTCCAGCAGCAGTGGTGCGTTGCCCACGAGGCGCAGCGGAATCTGGCGCACGGTGCGCAGGTTCTGCGTTACGTCCTCGCCGGTGGTCCCGTCGCCACGCGTCGCGCCGCGTACCAGGATGCCGTGCTCGTAGCGCAGACTGATGGCCAAGCCGTCGAATTTCAGTTCGGCGGCGTAATTGACCGGCGGCGCGTCGGCTGCCAGCTCCAGTTCACGGCAGATGCGGGCGTCGAAATTGAAAGCGCCGGTCGATTCGGTGTCGGTCTCGGTCTGAATCGACAACATCGGTACTTCGTGGCGCACCGGCGCGAACTGCGCCAGCGGCCGGCCGCCGACGCGACGGGTCGGCGAATCGGCGCTGGCCAGTTCCGGAAACTCCGCCTCCAGCGCCTGCAATTCACGAAACAGCTTGTCGTATTCGGCATCCGGAATACTTGGCGCGTCGAGAATGTAATAGGCGTGGTCGTGGCGTTCGATCTCGACACGCAACGCCACCGCGCGCGCGCTGGCTTCTGCCGGCGCCATCAGGAGAACAGGCGGCGCGCTTGGGACGAGCCGGCCGGCAGGCCGAAGCTGGCCATGGTCGCTTGCGGCTTGCCGATGAATTCGCGGCGGATGTGTTCGAGTTGGCTGTCGCTCAGCGGCTGACGGTTGTCGTCGACCAGTGTGCCGTGCAGCGTATCGGCAAAACGGCGGGCCAGTTCGGTCATCTGCATGAACACCCGCTCGCCGTGATCGACGCGCGGCACGTCGAGGATAAAGGTCAGGCCGTGTGTCGTCAGGTTGCGCAGCGTATCGGCGGAAAAGGGTGTCGCTTCGTAATTCTGCAAGCTGAATTGCGGCCGGCCGGCATCGTCGTAGCGGGTAAACGCGCCATCGACGTTAAGCGCCATGCCGGCGGCCTCGGCCAGCGCCCGAATCTTGGTGCCGGGAAACGGCAGGCCGGAACTGACCAGGTTGAGACCGATCTCCAAATCGACGGCGGCACAGAAGCGATCGACTTCGGCCGCTTGGTCGAGCACGCGCGATGGCGGCATGTCGGCCACGGCCATCAGTTCGTCGGCCAGGACCTGCATGGCGCCGGTGAAAAGAACCAGATCCGCCTCGCTGACCGGACCCTGGCGGTTGACCAGTTGCAGGCCGATGCGCAGGCGGCGGACTGGCTGTTCGCTGTCGGCGCGCAAGCGTTCCCATTCGCGGCTGCGCTCGTTGAAGCCGACCCAGTGTACCGGTTTGCTCAGGCGCTGCAGCACGTCATGTTGCGAATGCAGGATTTGCCCGACGGATACCGGTTCGACCAGTTCCATGGTGACGACGAACTCGAGGCGCGGATCGAGTAGTTCGGCCGGCACCGGGCCGGCAGGGGGATCGTCCGCCTCGTCGTTCGGCGCGGATTCACGGAGCGGCGCCTCGTTGCGCAATGAATGCGATGTGGGTTGCGCTGTGGGCGTGAACTCCGACGTCGGCGTGGTGAGCACCGGTTCGATCAGAATGGGGTCGACCCGTTCCGTTTCGGCTAAACCGACTGTCGCTTTGCCGACCGGCCATTCCGGTTCGCTGCGCCCGGCCGCCGCCGGCTGGCCGCCGCCGAGCAGTACGTCCGCGTGATGCGGTTTGAGCACCTTTTCCGCTAGCTTGCGGTGGCGCCGCTCCTGCCACTTGTTGTAGGCGAATACACCGACCACCGCCGCCGTGCCCAGGCCGATCAGTCCCAACTGGAGTTCGGTCATTTACGCCGCATCCCTCATCTTCAGAGCTTCTTCGATATCCACTTCGACCACGCGCGAGACGCCGCTTTCCTGCATGGTCACGCCAACCAGTTGTTCGGCCATTTCCATCGCGATTTTATTATGGGAAATAAACAGGAACTGCGTTGCCCCCGACATTTTCCTGACCATGCCACAGAAGCGCTCGGTGTTGCTGTCGTCGAGCGGGGCATCGACCTCGTCGAGCAGGCAGAACGGCGCCGGGTTCAATTGGAACATCGAGAACACCAGGGCGATGGCGGTCAACGCTTTCTCGCCGCCCGACAGCAGGTGAATGGTCGAGTTCTTCTTGCCCGGCGGCTGGGCGATGACCTGGACGCCGGCATCGAGGATTTCCTCACCGGTCATCACCAGTTCGGCACGGCCGCCGCCGAACAGTTCCGGGAACAACCGGCCGAAGTGGCCGTTAACCGTGTCAAAGGTCGATTGCAGCAGCTCGCGCGTTTCGCGGTCGATGCGCCGGATGGCGTTTTCCAGCGTTTCCATGGCCTCGGTCAGGTCGGCCGCCTGCATGTCGAGGTAGCCTTTGCGCTCGGTCGCCGTTTCCAATTCCTGCAAGGCTGCCAGGTTGACCGCCCCGAGTTCGGCGATGGCGTTGCCGAGCCGCGTGATTTCCCCTTGCAGCGCGGCTGGCCGGGCGGCCCCGATCTCCGCTTCGAGCGCCGCCTCGTTTGCTCCGGCCTCCCGCAATTGCAGGGCGAATTGTTCGGCATTGAGCGCCGCTGCCTGTTCCTTCAGCTTCAATTCGCCGATACGTGTGCGCAGCGGCTCCAGGCCTTGCTCGATTTTCAGCCGCCGCTCTTCCAGCATCCGTAAGGCGTGGGTTGCCGCCTCCAGCGCATCGCGCTTGCCGGCCAGGGCCTTCTCGGCTGCCTGCCTTGCCTCCAGCGCCTGCTGCAATTGCTCTTCCATGATGTCGGCCGGCGCTGCCTCGACCTGCTCGGCGCAGGCCGCACGGTCGCGCTCGATACGCGTCAGCTCGCGCTGCGCCAGCGCCTGCTGGGCGAAGATGTCCTGCAACTTGCTGTCGGCCTCGCGGGCCGAGAATTGTGCCTCGCGTAGAGCGCGGTCGAAATCGGCGTTCTTTTCGCGCTCGGCACGCACGGCGCGCTCGCACTCGTCGAGCCGCGCCTGGGCGCCAGCGACCAGCACGCGGATGCGGTTCAAACCGTCGCGGATTTCCTCGATCCGCTCGTCGGCGGCCATCTCGCGCTCGCGCTCGCCTTCCTCTTCCGCGGCCAGTTCGGCCAACTGCTCGGCGACACGCTCCTTTTGTTCGTTGTAACGGGTGATTGCCTGCGACAGTTTCAATACGTCGAGCTGCACGGCGTGCACGCGCTGCTGGCGGTCGGTGACGTACTGGCGGGTTTCGTCGATTTCCTCCTGCTTGTCGGCCAACTGCTCATCGAGCAGCGCCTGCTGCTCGCGCAGGTTTTCCGTGCGCGCCTCGGCCATGGCAATGCCTTCGGCCAGCGCCTCGATCTCGCGCTGGCGTTCGAGCAGGCCGTGCTCGCCCTGGTCCGGGGCGAAGAAAGTGACGCTGGTGCGCGTCAGCAAGTCGCCGCTACGCGTGACGACGGCCTGGCCCGGCGTCAGCCCGGCGCGCCGGGCCAGGCCGTCGGCCAGCGTTTCGGCGGTGGCGATGCCGCCCAGCCAGTCGGCCAGCACGGAGCGTACGGCCGGATCGTCGCCGCGCACGCGGGCTGCCAGCGAGTTGGCCAGTGACTTGTCCGGCGGCGCTTCGGTCACCGCTTCGCTGCCCAGCATCACCGCCAGCCGCGCTTCCGGCCGGTCGTGCAGCCAGGCGTCGAGCTGCATCGGATCGTCGGCGGCGATGGCCGAGAGCCGCTCGCGCAGCACTGCCTCGACCGCTTCTTCCCAGCCGGCCTCGACATGGATTTTCTGCCACAGCGGCGGCGCCTTTTCCAAGTTGTGGCGGCGCAGCCATTCCGGCAGCTTGCCGGCCGCCTGTGTCTTGGCCTGCATCTGTTCCAGCGCCGCTCGCCGCGCCTGGCCGGCGGCCAACTCGCGTTCCAGCCGCTGCAGTTCGCCCTGTGCCTCCTTACGTTGTGCTTCCACCTGCGGCAATTCCCCCTGCAATTGCTGCAAGTGCTCCTGGTCGCCGGCTAGTTCCTCGCGCAGCAGTTCCAGTTCCTCTTCCTTCTCGGCTAGCACCAGCTCGTCCGGCGCCTCGCCAAAGGTCTCGTCGCGCAAGCGCTCGCGGCGCAGAACGATGGCCTGCAACGCGCGCTGGGCATGCGCCTTGTGTGTCTGCTCGACTTCCAGCTTCTGTTCGCCGTTGGCCGTACGCGTCTTTAGGCGCTGCAACTCCTCCTGCGCCTGGGCATGGTCTTCCTCGACCTGAGGCGCGATGTTCATCTGCTGGCGCAGGCGCTCTTCGGCTTCCTCGACGCGCAGCCGGGTGATTTCCTGCGACTCCTCCCACTTCTGGCGCTCCTCGGCCAGTTGCTCAGCCGTCTGTGTCCAGTGTTTGAGTTCGTCTTCCAGTTGCACCAGCCGCGCTTCCAACTGGCTGCGCGATTCGCGGCGATGGCGGATTTCCGCTTCCAACCGGGCGACTTCGGCATTGGCTACGTACATGTCGCTTTGCGCCTGATGCAGTGCGTCGCCGGCGGCGAAATGCGCTTCGCGGGTTTCTTCGGCGCGTGCCTCGGTTTCGCGTAGCGCAGCGTTCTCGGCTTCGAGTTCAGTGGCGGCGCGTTCGATATCGAGCGCCAGGCGCTGCCGTTCGGCCTCGGCCTCGCGCCGCTTCAGCAGCCACAGTAGTTGCTGGCGCTGCACCAGTTGCTCGTTCAGCGCCTGGTAGCGGCGCGCCACCTCGGCCTGCGCTTCCAGGCGCGCCATCTGGTGACCGAGTTCCTCGCGGATATCCTCGACGCGCAGCAGGTTCTCGCGGGTATCTTCCAGCCGGCCCTGGGTTTCCTTGCGCCGCTCTTTGTAGCGGGTAACGCCGGCGGCTTCTTCGAGGAACACGCGCAGGTCGTCGGGCCTGGCCTCGATGATGCGCGAAATCATGCCTTGGCCGATGATGGCGTAGGCGCGCGGCCCCAGGCCGGTACCGAGGAACAGGTCGGTGATGTCCTTGCGCCGGACCTTGAGATTGTTGATGAAATAGTCCGACTGGCCCTGCCGGGTCAGCACGCGCTTGACCGACAGTTCGGCGTATTGCGACCACTGGCCCAGGGCGCGGCCAAGCGCATTGTCGAAAATCAGTTCGACCGAGGCGCGCGATACCGGCTTGCGGTTGGTCGAGCCGTTGAAAATGACGTCCTGCATCGACTCGCCGCGCAGTTCCGAAGCTTTCGACTCGCCCAGCACCCAGCGCACGGCATCCATGATGTTGGATTTGCCGCAGCCGTTCGGGCCGACGACGCCGACCAGTTGCCCGGGCAGGGCGACGGCGGTCGGATCGACGAAGGACTTGAAGCCGGCGAGTTTGAGTCTGGTCAGGCGCATGCGCGATCTCGGCTGGCCGGAAACGGCCGCCACGTTGGGGGTCGTATGATAGCATCGGCTCCATCGACAGCCCTTCCAGCAGGCAGACCATGGATCCGGAAGATATCTTTCTCGCCCGTGCCGTCGAACTGGCCCGCGCTGGCAGCGAGCGCGGCGACGGCGGCCCCTTTGGCGCGGTTGTTGTGCGCGATGGAAAAATCCTCGCCGAGGCGTGGAACCGCGTGGTCGTCGGCCATGACCCCACCGCCCATGCCGAAATTGCCGCCATCCGCGCCGCTTGTACCGCCCTTGGCTCCTTCCATCTGCCCGGCACCGTCCTCTACGCCTCCAGCGAGCCTTGCCCGATGTGCCTCTCGGCCGCCTACTGGGCGCGCATCGCCCGCATCGTCTTCGCCAACAGCCGTGCCGAGGCCGCCGCCATCGGTTTCTGCGACGACGAGCTGTACGATGAATTGAATCGCACTTGCCGTGAACGCAGCATCATCATGGAACACCGGCCGCTGCCGGGAGCGCTGGAACCGATGCGCGCCTGGGCCAACGATCCGCGCCATACGCTGTATTAGTGTGCAGCCATTGACGGGACAGCACACTGGAAACGGGCGGGCACCGGGCAAGCCTTTTGTTTTCGGCGATAATCCGACTTTTTCGTCACCGCTGTTGCCGACGTGAATCCGCATCTCGCCCAACTCCAACCCTATCCTTTCGAAAAGCTACGCGCCCTGTTCGCCGGCGTGACGCCCAATCCGCAGCTCAAGGAAATCAAGCTTTCCATCGGCGAGCCACAGCACGCGACGCCGGCTTTCATCATGGA
Organism: Azonexus sp.; assembly: GCA_031274715.1. Lineage (GTDB taxonomy): Bacteria > Pseudomonadota > Gammaproteobacteria > Burkholderiales > Rhodocyclaceae > Azonexus. Next base: position 47,638 of record JAISPT010000066.1, read on the forward strand.
GGTCTTGGCTGGCGGCCTCAAGGGGTTGGCCAATTACCCGACGACGCTGGGCATCCCGGCGTTGCGCCAGGCCATCGCCGCCTGGTGCGGGCGCCGCTATGGCATCGAACTGGACCCGGAGACGGAAATCCTGCCGGTCAACGGTTCGCGCGAGGCGCTGTTCTCCTTTGCCCAGACGGTGATTGATCCCTCATTGGCCAAGACTCGGGGGACGCCCATCGTCGTCTGCCCCAATCCTTTTTACCAAATCTACGAAGGCGCCGCTTACCTGGCCGGCGCCGAGCCGCGTTTCCTGAATACCTTGCCGGACGACGGCTTTGCTTTCGATTACAGCCAGTTGAGCGAGGCCGAATGGGCGCGCGTACAGTTGTTCTACGTCTGCTCGCCGGGCAATCCGACCGGCAAGGTGCTGTCGTTGGCGGACTGGAAAACGCTTTTTGCCCTGTCCGACCGGTACGGCTTCATCATTGCCGCCGACGAGTGCTATTCGGAAATCCATTTCGATGAGGCCAACCCGCCGGTCGGTGGCCTGCAGGCGGCCAGCTTGCTCGGCCGGACGAACGAACGGCTGGTAATGTTCTCCAGCCTGTCCAAGCGTTCCAACGTGCCGGGCATGCGTTCCGGTTTCGTCGCCGGCGATGCCAAAATCCTCAAGCGGTTCCTGCTCTACCGTACCTACCACGGCTGTGCCATGGCCCCTCCGGTGCAGGTCGCCTCGGTTGCTGCCTGGAACGACGAGGCGCATGTACGCGCCAACCGCGACCAGTATCGCGAGAAATTCGCCGCCTGCACGCCGCCGCTGGCCGAGGTGCTGGGTACCGGCCTGCCGGATGCCAGCTTCTACCTGTGGGCCAGGACGCCAATCGCCGACACCGATTTCGCCCGTACCCTGCTCGAACACTATAATGTCCTGGTTCTGCCCGGCAGTTTCCTCGCCCGCGAGGTAAAGGGCGTCAATCCGGGGGCCAATTTCATCCGCATCGCGCTGGTCGCCTCGCTCGACGAATGTCTTGAGGCGGTCCACCGTATCCGTCAATTTGCCCAGCAACTGTAGTCCGAGAAAACCTTTCATGAACTATCCGCTGCAAGCCACCATCGACGAACTCTGGGAAAAGCGTGCCGAGCTGACCACCCAATCGGCCGACGCGATCAAGGTCATCGAATCCGTGATCGGCGACCTGGATAGCGGCAAGTTGCGTGTGGCCGAAAAAATCGGCGCTGAGTGGGTGGTGAATCAATGGGTCAAGAAGGCCGTATTGCTGTCTTTTCGCACCCGTGAGAACCGCGTCCAGGAAGCGGGCGACGTAAGTTTTTACGACAAGGTCGATACCAAGTTCCAAGGCTGGAGCGACGAGCGTTTCAAGGCTGCCGGCTTTCGCGTGGTGCCGGGTGCTTTCGTCCGCAAGGGTTCGCACATTGCCAAGAACGTGGTGCTGATGCCTTCCTTCGTCAATATCGGCGCTTTCGTCGATGAAGGCACGATGGTCGACACCTGGGCGACCGTCGGCTCCTGCGCCCAGATCGGCAAGAACGTGCACCTCTCCGGCGGCGTCGGCATCGGTGGCGTGCTCGAACCGATCCAGGCCGGCCCGGTGATCATCGAGGACAACTGCTTCATCGGCGCCCGCTCGGAAGTCGTCGAGGGCGTCGTCGTCGGCGAAAATTCGGTGATCTCGATGGGCGTCTACCTCGGCCAGAGTACCCCGATCCACGATCGCGAAACCGGCGAAACCACCTATGGCCGCATCCCACCGGGCTCGGTGGTGGTTTCCGGCTCGTTGCCCAGGGATGGCGGCAAGTACAGCCTGTACGCCGCCATCATCGTCAAGAAGGTGGACGCGCAGACTCGCTCGAAGACCAGCATCAACGAGCTGTTGCGCGCTTAAACCGCTACTTACCACGAAGGTCCTGCCATGATTCTCGACAAACTGTTCCAACTGATGTCGGAAAAGCAGGCGTCGGATATCTTCATCTCCGCCGGCGCTCCGATCCACATCAAGATCCAGGGCAGCACCATGCCGGTGAACCAGCAGGTGATGCTGCCCGACATGATCGACAAGATCGCCTACGAGCTGATGTCGCCGGAGCAGATCAAGACCTTCGAGACGACTTGGGAAATGAACCTCTCCTTCGGGGTTCCCCAGGTCGGCAACTTCCGCGTCAACATTTTTCGCCAGCGCGGTTCGACCAGCATCGTGATCCGCTTCATTCTCGGCAACATCCCGCCGCTGAATGAACTCGGCCTGCCTTCGCTGCTCGCCGAATTGATCATGGAAAAGCGCGGCCTGATCCTGATCGTCGGCGCCACCGGCTCGGGCAAGTCGACGACCATTGCCTCGATGCTCGATCACCGCAATTCCTTCCGCGCCGGCCATATCCTGACGGTCGAAGATCCCATCGAATTCCTGTTCAAGCACAAGAAGTCGATCGTCAACCAGCGTGAAATCGGCATGGATACCACTGACTGGCAGACGGCGTTGAAGAACGCCATGCGTCAGGCACCGGACTGCATCCTGATCGGTGAAATCCGCGACAAGGAAACCATGCAGGCGGCCATCGCCTACGCCCAGACCGGCCACCTGTGTCTGGCCACGCTGCACGCCAACAACTCCTATCACGCGCTCAATCGCATCATCAGCTTCTTCCCGTTGGAAAACCGGCCGGCGCTGTTCCTCGACCTGTCGGTGGCGTTGCGCGCCATCGTTTCGCAGCGCCTGGTCAAGAAGCCGGACGGCAAGCTGGCACCGACCTGCGAGATCATGCTCAACACCCGCCACATCAGCGAGTTGATCGAGCGTGGCGAGGTCCAGTCGATCAAGGATGCGATGGAGCAGACGCTGGCCCCGGGATCGCAGACTTTCGAGCAGGACCTGTTCAAGCTCTATCGCGAAGGCTGCATCACGCTCGACGAAGCGCTGGCCAATGCCGATTCGCCGACCAACCTGTCGTGGCTGATCAACAATTCTGAACTGACGAGCAGCAGCAACGAAGACAAAAAACTCGACACAACGCTGGACTTCGACAGCACCAACGCCGGCGGCGCGTCGTTCAAGGAATTCACCCTGAGCCTCTCCGACCGCGACGAATAGACCGCTGGACACAAGGAAATTCGATGCGTCTGGAAGGTAAAATTTCTCTGGTGACCGGTGCGGCACGCGGGATCGGCGAGGCCATCGCAAAAGCCTTTGCCGATGAAGGTGCCATTGTATATGTCACCGACATAGATCAGGGCAATGGACGCCTGGTTGCTCAAAGTATTGGTTCTGCGGCCACATTTGCTCCACTCGACGTGCGCAGTGAAAGCGCCTGGCGCGCAACCATTGAAGCGGTCGTGCACAAGCATGGCAAGCTCGACATTCTGGTGAACAACGCGGGTATTACGGGCCTTGAAGGAGCTTTCGCATCTCACGATCCCGAGAATGCGTCACTCGAAGCGTGGCGTTCCGTGCACGAGACCAATCTGGATGGCGTATTCCTCGGCTGCAAATACGCCATTCGCGCCATGCGGGCAACGGGCGACGGTTCGATCATCAACATTTCATCGCGTTCGGGACTGGTCGGCATTCCGACGGCGGTGGCCTATGCCTCGAGCAAAGCCGCCGTTCGCAATCATACGAAGAGCGTTGCCCTGTACTGCGCGCAGCAAGGCATGAAGGTACGCTGTAACTCGATTCATCCCGCAGCCATCCTCACGCCTATGTGGGAGCCTATGCTCGGCGCTGGACCCGACCGCGAGTCGAACATGGCCATGCTGGTGCAAGACACGCCGCTGAAGCGGTTTGGTACTCCCCAGGAAGTTGCGGCGGTCGCCGTCATGCTGGCTGCCGATGAATCAAGCTACATGACGGGTGCCGAGATCAGCATCGACGGCGGTATCCTTGCCGGTTCTGCGGGTACACCCGCGCCTGCAACGTAGGCGGGGTCCATTGTCTAAGCAATCCATCAAGGGGGCGCCGATGGCCGATCCCACCCTGGAACTGGCCCGGCAACTCATTGCACGCCCGTCCGTGACGCCGGACGACGGCGGTTGTGCGGACCTCATCGCTAGCCGCTTGCAGGCGCTCGGTTTTGCCATCGAATTCATCAACCGCCACGGCGTGACCAATCTCTGGGCCCGCCGTGGCGACGCTGCGCCGCTGTTCGTCTTCGCCGGCCATACCGACGTCGTGCCGAGCGGTCCGCTGGACAAGTGGAGCAGCCCGCCGTTCGCCCCGGAAATCCGCGACGGCATGCTTTACGGGCGCGGCGCCGTCGACATGAAGTCCTCGCTGGCCGCCGCTGTCACCGCCGTTGAGGCCTTCCTTGCCGCTTACCCGGAATACCCTGGTTCGCTGGCTTTTCTGCTGACCTCTGACGAGGAGGGTGATGCCACCGACGGTACCGTCGCCGTCGTCGAGGCGCTCAAGGCCCGCGGCCAACGCTTCGATTACTGTGTGATCGGCGAGCCGACCTCGGTCGACAGACTGGGCGACATGATCAAGAACGGCCGCCGCGGCTCGCTGTCGGGCGTGCTGACGGTCAACGGCATCCAGTGTCACATCGCCTACCCGGAAAAAGGTCGCAACCCGATCCATCTAGTTGCGCCGGCCATCGCCGAACTGGCGACAACCGAATGGGATCAGGGTAACGAATACTTCCCGCCGACCACCTGGCAGGTTTCCAACATCCACGGTGGCACCGGCGCCACCAACGTCGTCCCCGGCCATGTCGAGATCAAGTTCAATTTCCGTTTCTCAACGGCCAGTACGCCGGAAAGCCTGCAACTGCGGCTGTGCGCCATCCTCGACCAGCACGGCCTGGAATACGGAATCCAGTGGACGCTGGGCGCTCGCCCCTTCCTGACCGGCCGTGGTCCACTGGCCGACGCGACGACAGCGGCGATCAAGGCGGAGTGTGGCATCGACACCGAGCTGTCGACCACCGGTGGTACTTCGGACGGCCGTTTCATCGCCGATATCTGCGATCAATTGCTGGAAATCGGCCCCATCAACGCCACCAGCCACAAGATCGACGAATGCATTGCCGTCGACGCCCTGCCCAAGCTGTCGGCGATCTACCAACGCATCCTGATTCAGTTACTGGTTGCCAGCCCAAACACCCACCCATAGCCAGCCATGACCGCCGCCGCCCAGACCGACCTACACACCGTTCGCGATTTCATCCGTTACGCAGTCAGCCGCTTCGGCGCCGCCGGCCTGTTTTTCGGCCACGGTAGCGACAATGCTTGGGACGAGGCGGTTTACTTGACGCTACACACCCTGCATCTGCCGCTCGACCGTCTCGAACCTTTCCTTGATGCCCGCCTGCTGGCGCATGAACGCGAAGCCCTGCTCGACATCTACAACCGGCGTTGCCAGGAACGCCTGCCGGCTGCCTACCTGACACGCGAAGCCTGGCTCGGTGAACACCGCTTCTATGTGGACGAACGCGTCATCGTGCCGCGTTCCTTCATCGCCGAACTGCTCGAAGACCGGCTGGCGCCGTGGATCGACGATCCCGACGAGGTGGTTTCCGCCCTCGATTTGTGTACCGGTTCCGGTTGCCTGGCCATCCTCGCCGCCCTGGTCTTCCCGGAAGCTGAGGTCGATGCCGTTGACCTGTCGCCAGATGCGCTGGCCGTCGCCGAGCGCAACATTGCCGATTACCACCTCGGCGACCGCATCCAGTTGATCCGGTCCGACGCCTTCGCCCAACTCCAGGGCCGGCGCTACGACCTGATCCTCTCCAATCCGCCCTATGTCGATGCCGAATCAGTCGCCGCGCTGCCGCCGGAATACCGGCACGAGCCGGAGATGGCGCTCGGTTCCGGCGAGGACGGCCTTGATTTCACACGCGTCATCCTGCGCGAGGCGAAGAAGCATTTGAATCCGGAAGGGCTGCTGGTGGTCGAGATCGGCCACAACCGGGCGGTGCTGGAAGAAGCCTTCCCCGACTTGCCCTTCACCTGGGTGGAAACGGCCGCTGGCGGCGACTACGTGTTCCTGCTGTCAGCCGCCGACCTGCCGGAGTAAGCCGCCGGTTTGGCTCTGCTCTATCGCTTGCCCAGCCCGTTCGCTAACGAGACGGGCACGATCCTGCTGCACGAACCGCTCTCGGCCCGCGCTGGCGAACTGCGCGCTCAGTTGCTTGACGAGAGCTACCCGAAGCCCTTCGTTGTCGACGATGGGCAATCGCGCTTCCTGTACTTCAACGTTCGCCTGATGCAGAGCGAAATGTCGCTGCAGGCGCCGAACGAACTGGTCATCCGCTACACGCAGAAGATGATGGCCTTCCTGCTGTTCCAGCCGCGTCCCAGGCGCATCGTGCTGATTGGCCTGGGCGGTGGCTCGCTACTCAAGTTCTGCTACCACCACTTGCCCGGCGCGCAACTGACAGCCATCGAGCTCGATCCGCACGTGATCGCTTTCCGCGACACTTTTCTGCTGCCGCCCGACGGTCCGCGCCTCCAGGTGCTGCAGGCCGACGGTGCTGAGTACTTGGCGCAGGCCGACAAGGGTATCGATGCGTTGCTGGTCGACGCTTTTGACAAGACCGGCTTTGCGCCCAGCCTGGCCAATTGCGAATTCTTCGCCAACGCCTTCGCCAAGCTCTCCGGCAACGGTGTGCTGGTGATCAACCTGGCCGGCGAGAAGGAAAGCTACGCCGGCCTGATTGGCGAGGCGATGCAGGTCTTCGACGACCAGGTGATCGTGATTTCCGTGCCGGACGACGGCAACCACGTGCTATATGCCTTCAAGGAACGTTACTTCGAGCCGCGCTGGCGCTGGCTGCA
>JAISPT010000049.1 GCA_031274715.1 Azonexus sp.
GACAGCGTGATTTCACGGCCGACGCGTTCCGACAGGTCGAGGTCGGCCCCCGGGCCGGACACCTCACCCACGGCTTCCGGGGTCTTGAGTTCGAGGACATACGCGAACAGCTCGCAAACACCTTCCCGACCCCGCAAGCGCACCGGGGTCCGCGACGACTCGCCCGACTCGGCCGGCAGCGCCGGACCACTGACCGTTAGGGTGCGCGAAGCAGAGGAAAGGGATGTGCTTGGCATCAGCGAGGCTCCGAGGGACGGGTCGCGCCCAGTGACTGGCTGCTGTCGAGGGCGATGGTGTGGTGGTCGTGGCGGGTCGTTTCCGGCGGGGTGCGGCGGACGAGCGGCTTTTCTTCCGGCGGGGCGAAGAGCCAGAGGATGTCGTCCTGTTTGTCTTCCCGCCGACGGCCACGGTCGGCGGCGGGTGGGGCTAGGCGGTCGATGACGTCGTCGATGTGAAGCGTGCCGCTGATGAGTTCTTCCAGCGTCAGGTTTTTGTTGTCTGCGGGCACTTGGGGCCGTTGTGTCTCATACGGCGTCAATGTGGCGGAGAGGACGTTGATTTGCGCCTGCGGATCGTGCAGCACGCGGAAGTATTCACGATTGAGTACGCGGGTCGGGTCGCTGGGGGCCTGATCTTGGCTATCTCCGGCGTGGGTGGTTTCGCCATCGCCGGTGGTAGTGGGCACCATGCCGAACAGGCTGCCGTCGCGCGGGGCTTCGATGGCATGGGCAAGCCGGTCGGCGAGGATGGCTGTGGCCGTTTCTTTGGCGATATCTTCGGCGGCTTCGACGGCGAAGCGGCAAAGGCCGCTTTCGATTTCGTCGCCCACCGCGAGCGGCTGCTGGTGGCGCGGTGTCAGAGCCTCGCCATTGACGAAGAGAAGGTGTTCGCCGGCTGGGTTGTCGATGATCCAGCCGCCGTTTTGCCAGCGGATTTCCGGCGCCGCCGCGCCGAGCCGGGCCGCGGGCAGAGGCAGGCATTCGCCGGGCCGGAGAGAGGCCCAGGCCAGGTTTTCCGGATGGCCGCCCCGGCGCAGCAGGCGCAAGCGGATGGACAGGCTCATTGCAGGATTCTTTCGTGGTCGATGGCCGGCGCGGCATAGCCGACGAATTCGCCAGCGGCGGATTGTTGCCAGAAATAGGCGCGGCCCGGCGCGTCCGCCGATCCGGCGGGGTGCATGGCGATGCCGGGCCATTCTGCCCACGGCAGGTGGCGGACACCGCTCAGGCTGGCATCGGCGGTGCGCTTTTGCCAATCGCGGCTGGCCGGCAAGGCTTCTTGCAGCAAGCGTTGCAATTCTCCGGCCGGTAATGGCTGGCGCCCGAAACCGAAACGCGCGCCGAGGCCCGGCGTGGCGTGTGCCCACATGGCTTCGAGTTGTTCGAGGAAAGGCCTCGGGTTGATGACTTCTGGCGTCGAGCACGGCGGCACATGGCGCGCCACCAGAGCGGCCAGCCAAGTCTGCCATTGCAGCGCCTGGTCGCCGCCGAGCAGCCAGGATGGACGCAACGCTTGCCAGACGATGAGCGGATGCAGGCGGCCGATGCGATCGCACGATGCCGCTACGACGCCGATGATGGCGTGGCCGGCAGGCAGATGGGGGGTCGCGGCGAGGGTATCCGGCGGCAGGATGAAGTGCCAGGGCAAGGGGATTTTTTCGCGCCGTGCCGGTCGCGGTTCGATGTCGACCCATTGGCCGGGACGACGATCGGCGGCTCCGGCGTCGCGTTGCGAGTCGCATTCGGCTTCCAGATCGGCCAGCGGATGGGCGCCGAGCCAGCTTTGCCAGGCATCGATGTCGGCCGGATTGGCGCGGCGCATGATGTAGTCGCCATAGGCCGGCAGCTTGCCCCAGACCGAGGGGGGCGAAAGCGGTGCCGACGGGAGCAGACGGCCGATCACGAGCTTCTCCCCGGACAGCGGAAGCCGCGCAGCAGGTCGCTGGACAAGGGGTTGGACTGGGTGCCCGCCCCGATGTCGAGGACGATGCGGCGTCCATCCGGAGCGAATTCGACGGCGACCCGGCCGGCGGTGGCGGACGGTTGGATTTTCCCGTGCTCAAGCAGGCGGAAAACCGCCCACGGTCCGTTGAAGCGGAAAACCGACGTGTCCGCCCGGATGCGCGGGTTGGCGGTCAGCTCGGCCTGGATGCCGCCGCGCGAACCGGGCCAGACCATGTTCCAGGGCAGGTTCGGGCCGTGGGCATAGCGCAGCACTTGGCCGTCGATGTCGAGGGTCAGGTCGGTGATCATCGGGGACATCTCGGCGATGCGGACTTCCGCCTTCCAGCCCAGGCGCTTGCCGTCGGCGGTGCGGAAGAAGGCGTCGCGGATGCGCTGGGCTTGGGCGAAGCTCGCCAGCGACGGGCCGTCGATGGGGGGCATGCCGGCGCTATCCTGCTTGTAGCGCCAGGGCTGGGTGGTCGTATCGACGTAGGGCTTGATGTTTTTCTCGAAGAAGCTGTCGAACAGGCCGCCGCTGGAGAAGAGGCGGGCGAAATCGTCGGGATCGACTTCCTGCTCGGCGACGACGAAGGGGTATTTGCCTTCGACGGCCCGCCGGCAGAAATCTCCGACGGCGGTGTCGGTTTGGGCGACGAGAATTTCGCCGATGCTGGCGTTGACCTTGCGCGCACCTTCGAAGGACAGCTCCGCCAGCACGCCCCGGAAAGGCGCCGGCAGGCGGGCGGCTTCGGTGCTCAGCTTGGTTCCCGCCGTGTCGGGTGGCGGGATGCCGTTGGCTGACAGGGTGTTGTCGGCGACCACGAGCTGCGTGTAGTAGTCGTTGATGAGTGCGGAGACGGCGTCCAGTCCCGACTTGCCGGCGCCACCGGATTTCTCGCCGCTGGCGTCGGCGTCGCCGGTGACGATTTCGCGCAGGGCGGCAAAGCGGCTATCGACGAGTTGCCGCTCCATGCGGGTCTCGCCGCGCAGGCCGAGATCGCCTGCCGCGGCGCGGGCCTTGCGGGCGATTTCCTCCTGCGCCTTGTCGAGCAGGGATTTGTTGTCGTCCTGCTGCGCGATGGGGCGGGTCAGCGTGGTTTCCTTGACCGCCGCCCGCGCCAGGCGCATCAGCGGCGAATCGGGCGCGGCCAGGGTACGCATGATTTGCAGGTCGAAAGCGCGCGTGTCGCCGGTCAGCGGCCGGATGTCATCGAGAAAGGCAACCCAGTGCTCGGCGTACTCGTTGAGATAGAGGCGGCGAATTTCATTGACCAGACGATCATCCGGGTTCAGGGCGGCGATCGCCGCCTTCGCCCCACCGCCGCTGCGCGCTCCCCGCCCCATGACCCAATCATCCTCGCTGTGGGCCTTGCCGAGAAACTCGGGCAGACGCTTGTGGAACAGTTCGTGATAACCGGCATAGGTGAACAGTCCGGGTATCCCGCTATCGAGCGAAGCGCCGCTCTGGCGGCGGAAGATGGCGCCGGCCTGCGGGCCGACCGCGCGCAGCACGGTGAAGTCTTCGGGCGAGTCGGGCTGTATCGCCACCTTCAGGCGCTCGTAGAGCCGGGTCAGCGACGGTTTGCTGTCGAGCAGGGCGCGGGCTTGGCCGATTGTGATTTCGTCGGCGGCGCCGGTGGCTTGTACGACGCGGCTGCCGTCGAACAAATGGCGCAGGTGCCACAGCATGACGCCTTGGCCGCCGAATTCGGCGCTGTCGCTTTCCCAGTCGCGCAGCACCCAGCGGCGGACGTCCTCGGCGTTGTAGCGGTCCTTGCCGTAGAGAAGCAGTTGGACGCGCAAGGCGTCGTAGACGGCCGTTTCATCTTGGCGGCGAATGGCTTCGGCCAGGGCAGTTTCCATTCGCCGCGTCACAAAAGGGAGCAGGATGCGATCCTCAAGAGCCGCTTGCGTGACGGTGCTGGCTTCGCCAATGTCGTCGCCGACGTAAAGGCCGTAGCGCCAATCGCTGGCCGGCTGATCCCGGTCCAGTCCGGGATAGGCTGGCAAATCGCGGACCTCGTCGAGCAACCCGGCGGTTTGAGTGCTGTCGGGGCGCGCCAGATATTCCTTCAGGCGCGGCGTCAGCGCGGCCGTCTTTTCCCTGACCTCGGCCAGATAGCTCGTGTTCTTCCCGTTACTGATCCAGACCGCCGTGATAAGCCAGGCGAAGACAAACAGCACCAGCGTATGGCCGACCAGCCGCAGGGTGCGGAAGCGCCATTCCCAGCGCAGGTTGGGGCGCACCAGATTGGCTTCGGGGAAGATCAGGCGCTGGAAAAGATCGTGCAGGAAATAACTGCGGTTGCCGGCAAGCGTTTGATCGGATTCGCTTTTTCCGGTCCCCGAATCTTCCTTGACGAAGCGCCGCCGCAGGCGCTGCCACAAAGTATCCCTATCGGCCGCCACGTTGCTCGCCAGGGTCTGCGAGGCGCTGGCGAAGTACACGCCGCGTAGCGTGGTGCGGGCTTGCGTGGCGTCGTAGCGCGATTCCTGGAAAACGTCGTCGAGGAATTGCAGCAAGGCGCCGCGCAGCTTGTCGAATTCCTGCGGCAGCAAGGAAAGCCGCTTGCTCCGCCCGGCATCGAATTCCTCCAGCAGGCGATTGTTGACGCCGTCGTCCAGGCGCTCGCCCAGGGATTTCAACTCCTCCCCGCAACGCGCCGCCAGGGCGTCCGCCTCGCTGTCGCGCGTCTCCTCGCCGTAGGGCAGCGTGAAACCCCAGACCTGGTTGCGTCCTTCGCTGCCCAGCGTCGAGAAATATTCCTCGAAGCCTTGCACCAGATCCATCTTGCTGACCAGCACATAGACCGGGAAACGGATACCGAGAACCTCGCGCAGTTCGCCGAGGCGCTCGCGCAGCTCCGCCGCCAGTCGGCCGCGCTCGGCCTCATCGTTGAGCAGTTCGGCAACGCTGACGACGAGTAAGGCGCCGTTGATCGGCGCGCGCGGCCGGTGCTTGCGCAGCAGTCCGAGAAAGCCGCGCCACTCGGCGCTGTTTTCCGCCGGATTATTGTTGGCCGCATGGTTGGCGTAACGCCCGGCGGTATCGATCAGCACCGCTTGGTTGGTCAGCCACCACGCGCAAAATACCGTGTCCTTCACCCGTTCTTTGGCGCAGGCTGCCTGCTCGCGCATTTGTTCGGCAAGCGGCAGTTTGAGCCCGGAGTTGAGCAGTGCCGTCGTCTTGCCGGCGCCGGCGTTGCCGATCACCATGTACCACGGCAGTTCGTAGAGATAACGCTTGCCTTCCAGCAGGCGGCGCAGGCCGCTGACGCTGGAGCGCATGCGGCGCAGGCGCTCCAGCGCGGTGCCGACGATGCCGCCCAGTGCCTCGATGTTCTTCTCTGCTGTTTCCGATTCGGGTTTCGGCGTCGATAAGCGCAGTATCTGTTGCAGCAAACCCTGATTTTTGTCGAGCTTGCGGCCCAGCGAAATCAGCATCCAGCCCAGGTAAGGCAGAACGAGCAGGGCGATGACCAGGAGACGCGGCACCTCGCCGGCCAGCGGCGCGGTGCCGCCGATCTTGAAGAGCGGCCCGGCATGCCAGACCAGGATGGAGAGCGCCGCCAGCCCGATGAAAGTGACCGGCAGCTGCTTGAGCAGCAGCAGCGTGAAGCAGAGCAGCAGGACGATCACCGTCACCCGCATGCCGGGGGAGGCCAGCGGCCGCAGGGTGTCGAACGCCAGCAGGGGACCGACGAACCAGATCACCAGCCCGACGAGGACAACCGCGAGCACGGCGAGGAAAGCCGGGGAAATAAAGAAACCAACCAGTTTTTTCACTTGCGTCATCACTCCATGCGGGGTTGGGCGTTCGATTGCCACACCAGGATTTCGACTCGCCGATTACGGGCGCGTCCGGCGGGGGTGGCATTGTCGGCCAGCGGATCGTCGGCACCCTTGCCGACGGCTTCGAGGCGCGACCGGTCGACGCCCTTGTCGGCCAGATAGTCGGCCACGGCGGCGGCCCGCTTTTCCGAAAGCACCTGGTTGTTGGGGAAATCGCGGGTCTGGATCGGCTGGCCATCACTATGACCGGTGACGATCACCTTGCCCGGCACCTTGGCCACCTCCGCCGCCAGCCGGTCCAGCGTCGGCTCGATCTTGGGCGAGACCGCGGCGCGGGCAGGCAGGAACATATCGTCGCCCCGGAAGACGACGCTGCTTTGCTGCGCCTCGTCCTGCACGGCGACGCGCCCGGCGGCGATTTCGTCCTTGAGGAGTTCGGCCAAGCGCAGAGGAGCTCTGGGCGGTACCGGGAGGCGGGCCAGCGCTTCGATTTCCCCCGCCACGACCATGCTTTCGTTGAGCAGCCCGTATTTATTCCAGGCGAAAAAGGCGAAAAGAATCAGCCCGAGTACGCTGGCCGACACCCACACCGGCACGCTGCGCAGCAGGCTCGGCGCGCCGGAAGCCTCGCCCCGCCAGTGGGGCGACAGCGCCGGCGGCACCGGCTCGCGCGCGCCGTTGAGCTTGGTGAGCAGGGTATGGCGGATCGATTCCAGCTCGCGGCGGCTTTCCGGGGTGTTGATATACATGCCCTGGAAACCCATGCCGAGGATGCGGTACATGACTTCCAGCAAATCCAGGTGTTCCTGCGGCGAATCGAGCAGACGGCCGATGAGCAGGAAGAATTTCTGTCCGCCATGAACATCGCCATGAAAGCGCTGGGCCAGGCTGTGGTGCGCCCAGACGCCGCCTTTGCCCCACGGCATGCCGGCCGCCGCCTCGTCGAGCGCCGTGCACAAGCTATAGCGGGCCGTCAGCACGTGCTCGCGGCGCAGGTTGGCCTTGTCGCACAAGTTCTGGAAAGTGTTGACCTCCCGGGCCAGCATTTCGCGCAGCGTTTCGAGAACACTCTGCCCTTCGGGCAAGGCCGCCGGCATTTCCGCCAAGGCGCGAAGCAGCGGGGCGGACGCTTCCAGCAGCGGATTCCGGGCCGCCTTGATGCAGGCCAGGCGGGATTCGAGATCGACACTCTCCACGGCGCCGGCCAAGCCGTCCCAATCCTTGTGCAGAGTCGATTCCGGCCCGTCGGTGCCGGGAAACGGATGGCGATTGCCATCCGCCGCCCCGATAAGGTCTTCGTTTTTCAGTATTTCCATGAATCACACCTTGTTTTCAAACATGACTTTTCTCTTTAGCCGACATTGGCGTCGATGCTTCCGATCAACGCACAACCGCATTCGGTCTTGTGGCCTTCCAGCGCGATGGGGATGCCGTCCAGCAACTCGTCGGTCGCCCCTTCGATAATCTTGTTGACTCCATGCGGCGTGCCACCGGGATATTTCGCCGGGCAATCGACTTCATCGCCGAGCCTGGCGATGCGCCGTCCTTCCAGGCGATGGCGGTCGGAACCGTTGATGACCTTGCCGCCGTGCGTCGTCGTATCGCCTTCGCGGATGATTCTTCTGAACATCGGGGTTCCCTCCTGTGTCGGGGCGGTGGCAAATTGAAAATAATTTGAGGCTGAGCTTTTCTGTCAGGCGCGATAAAAATCCAACGCAATACCCAGCACAACATCCAGAAACAGCGCTTCGTCACTGCCCTCTGCCACGGTTTGCAGGCGCGTCTTGCCGCGCAAGGCGAGTACGCTGCCCGTTGGAAGTTTGCGCCAGGGTTGCCTGAGTACCAGAAAGCGCCAATCGTCCCCACGGTCCTCGAGCAGGAAGGCAGGTTCGCCCTCCGGCAACTCGGTGGAACTAATATCGAGGTAACCGTCACCGTGACTCTCAAGAGGCACGCCTTCGTATTTGATGCACGTGCCCTCGTCGCCCACCGTTTCGTCGAGCATGGCGAGGGTATCCGCGTTCAGGTACAAGGGCGATTCGGCGGGCGTTTTCAGGGTCAAGCGCGAGAAGCGGAGCGGCTCGGCATTGAGGGTTGATATATCGGTGGCATAAGGCGCGACGGTGATGTTGCCGTCGTTATCGGCCCAGCCCCATAGTCCATCCCGAATGGCATATAGCCGATCTTTCTCACAGCTGTCGCTGAGCACGTGGTCGTGCCGCGCCAGCAGCACGCCGACGGGACCGTATACATTCGTGCCGCCATCCTGGCGCTGGCAGAACCATTTGTCCCGGCGCTCGAACAGGTTTTCGTATTCGGCGGAAATGACGTAGGCGGCCGCGCGGTAATCGAACACGCCCCAAGTTAGCGACTGGTCGGCATGTCGCAGTTGGAGCATCAGATATTGATGCCGGTTACCGGCGGGGTGGATGGAGCTGATGCAAGGGCCGATCAATTCCCTGAACTGCCCGTCGAACACGTACAGAGCCGCACCGTGAACATCTTCGCGTTCCTCCGCATCATGCGGCCAGGTCAGCAGCAATTGTGGCCCGTCGGGAGCCACGTTTACCCGGTCGATGTCGAACGTAGTCTCGGAACCGCGTTCTCCGGCGAATACGAAATCGGTTTGTTGGCCCGATGGCAGGTGCATGAGCGCCTGGCGCAGTATGGGCGGCGAGGCGGCATCGTCGCGCCGTTCGAGGATCAGCAGGAATTGCTGTGTTTTGTCAGCGCCTTTCCAGTCATGCAGTACCCAGATCATGCCGTCGGGGCCGAGGTCGATCCAGGGCGTCAATTGCATATCGTCGCTCTCGCGCCAGAGCGACCAGAAGCTTTTGCTGCCCTCCTCGTAATAGCAATACAGACCGAGACACTCATTGGCTTTTTGACGTTCTTCGCGCCAGAATTCGTCCCAATCGAAATCGTCCCTCAGAACATCAAGCTCCCAGCCCAGCTCTTTGAGGTTTTTCTCCAGCAGCGCTTCAAATGTTGCCTCGAATTGCTCTCCAGAATCGTCGATCTCTGGAACCTCCCGGGCCATTGGGGGCAGCTTCGGTTTTATTTTCTTCTCCATCAGACATCTCTTCAAAACTGTTCACCGATTCAAAATTAATCCGATGCTTAATCCGACGCCGCTTATTTTTCCCTCTTTTGCGTCAGTTGCATGGTGGGCTCGGCTCTTGGAATCAGCTTGATTCCTTGAAATACCAAATCACGGTGCCGGAAGGCCCTCTCTCCGGGCCGGGCATGGGTTCGCCGGCTTTCATGCGAACCGTCTTGCCGCCGAGATGGACGGCGAACCAATCGCCATCGCGCGGGCACGGCGCACCGGGGCGGGCGGACAGCGTTGGGGCGGCCGATGGCACGGGCGGGGGCGATGGTTTCTTTGGCTGGCGGGCATCCGCTGAAGGCCAGTCGCTCTCCGCGTCGAAGCGGGCCATCCAGCGCGGGGTGCTGGTGAAGTCGAAGCGGGGGTTGGGGTCGTCGTCCCACGGGTCGAGCGACAAGAGGTTGAG
This sequence comes from Azonexus sp., assembly GCA_031274715.1. Classification (GTDB taxonomy): domain Bacteria; phylum Pseudomonadota; class Gammaproteobacteria; order Burkholderiales; family Rhodocyclaceae; genus Azonexus. Next base: position 9,251 of record JAISPT010000049.1, read on the forward strand.
GTCGTCGCAGCGCACCGGGCGGATCAGACGGCTGGCCAGCGCTGGCAGTTCCGGCACGCCGTCGTCGACCGGGTAGAGGTCGAGTTCGCCCAGGCGTACCCAGTAACTGGTCCGCCCGTCGCTGCCGCGCGGTAGCGCCTCAATGTGGATGCGCGAGTCGTTCAGCTCCTCGTAGAGCTTCAATTCGTCCAGCCCCAACTTGTCGAACCAGTAGGGCGACAGCAAGAAGCACCAGGTCGGCGTGCGCAGCCCGGCGCCCAGGCGTGAGACGTTGACCCAGCCGTTTTCGTTGCGGTGATACTGGAAGCCCATGTCGCCGGGATGGTCGATGTCGAGGCCGTAAAAGTAGTCGGCGCAGATGCGCTCCATGACGTCGCTCTCGTAACACCCGAGGACGCCAGCGCCGGTGGTGCCGATCTCGAAGCCGCTGTAGCACTGCTCCGGTTCGAGGATCGCTAGGCAGTCGCGCACGAAGCGCCGCCAAGTCTCGCGGTTGTCCATGTACCAGGTATGGCGGAAAGTGATCTTGAGAGTGGTATAACACCGCTCGCTACTCGTGGTGACCCGTGCATCAATGGCCCAACGGGCGGAGGCGGTGGGGCTGTCCATGTCGGTCGCCTGCAACCAGTAGGATTCGCCGCGCTGGTGCGCCTTGCGCGCCTCGGCGCGCAGATCGGCGGGCAGGCGCTTATCGCCGGCCTTGAGCCAGGCCTGGGTCGAGTCCTTCCAGATCTTGCGGTAGGGAGAATCGATCAGGGTTTCCAGGCGGCGGTGGAGGTCGATCATCTTGTCGCACAGCGGCAGGAAGTCCTCGTCGTGATGATAGACATAGAAGGTGATGAAGGGGCAGACGCCGTATTCGCGCCCTTCGTCGCCGTAGAAATATTGCGGCGCAATCTTGGTTTCGCCGATGAAATCGGCGATTTCCTCGTCGCTCAGATAGGTTTCTGCGGTACTCATGTCACTCTCCTCTAGCGTCGTCCGCCACGGCCAGCAGGCTTGCCGGAACGAGGGTGTTGCTTGTGTTTGTCGTCATCCTTGTCCCGCGCCGAATCCTCGGGGAAGCGGAAAAGCGAGATACGGCAGCCGAGCGTCACGCCCTTTTGGCCATGGGTACGGGCCTTGCCGACGACGCCGGTTTTGACCTCGGCGCACTCGTCGCTGAGTCGTTTGTATCGCTCGAATTGCTTGTTTTCTATCCGGTCCCCCTCGAACTTGATCTCGACGAGGGCGAAGAGGTTGTCCTTGGTCAGCGGCTTCTTGCGGTAGTCGGGGATGGCAAGGTCGGCGGAGAAGGCCCCGCGCTGGTGGTGCGGCAGGGGATAGAAGGGATTGACGACGACACCGGCGGCGCCCAGACCCTTTCTGACCAGCCGGGTGCCTTCGAGCAGCGGGTCCTCGAACTTGGGACCGAAACAGACTTCGGCCTTCAGCGGGCTGGCCCAGTCGACGAGATCGTCCATGAATTCAAAGATTAGGCTGGCCATCAGTTGCTTCATGCGCACGAGGATGAAACCGTCGAGATCGTCGATCTCGCGGATTTCCTCGACGGTTTTGGCGAGAATCTCGAGCAGGAGTTTTTTCTTGGCTTGCGGCAGGTCCTTGATCTGGACGCCGCGTTTGCGCCGCAGGTTGATGCCGGGCATGTGGTTGGCCTGTTTGCAGACCATGGTGATGATTTGGCGAAAGGGTATCTTCTGCTGAATCGCGGCTTGGATCAGGGGGTTGGTCGCGCCACGGCCGAAAGCTTTTTTGGTGATTTCACGTTGTTGCTTGGCATCGGCTTTGGTGGCCTCATGTAGCAGGCCGCGTTCGGTTTTTTCGTCGATCTTGCGGGCGATCTCATCCTTGAGCGCTTCCATTTTCTTGGCGATCTCGGCCTTGGCGGCATCGACATTGCGCTGGAAGGCATCGACGCCCTCGTAGAGCGTCTTGGCGAGGTCGTAGACTTCGTAGGCGGTGATGGCGGCGGCGACGAGTTCGAGAACAGCCCAGACGGCGACGGGGACCGGCATCTCAATCCCTTTTGCCGGCCAGTTTGGCCTGCCAGTTTTCGATGAGCCGTTCGCTTTCGCGCATGACGGCCTTGTCGGCTTGCAAAGGGGTTGGCAGCGAGGTGTCGACGCTGACGGTGTTGCCGTCGGCGTTGGTGTTGCCGCTGATCAACGTTTCGCCATGGCCTTCGACCCGATAGCGGTATTCCTCGAACGGCCGGCCATCATCCTTGAACAACTGGTAGTGCCCGGCGTAGGGGCCGACGCTGCCGGTCGGCATTGCCGGCATTTCCACCGGCTCCTCCTTGCCCGGCAAGCCATTGAGCCCAGCGCTATGCACGGTATAGCCACCCAGCGTGCGGTACTCGATCCCGCCCGAGTGCCAGCGGGTCGTACTGCCGCCCCCATTGAGCGTGATCTTCTCCTCCGCCTGAATGACGACCCGCCGGCCGTTATGAACCACGGAAAGACGAGCGGCCAGCTTGATGTTGTCGCGCAATGCCTGTATGTCGATGTCGCCACGGGCGGCAATCAGACGCCAGCCCAGGCGGCGCACAAACATCCGAATGCCGTTGGCGACGCTAGCGAACAGACCACCCTGAGAGGCGACCGAGACCTGCCCCTGAGTGGTGATCGCGGTATCCCCCCCACTGGCGATCTGTAGGGTCTCAGCCGCCGAGAGGGCAATCCCGGCCGGACTATCCGCCGTCAGATGCGGCCGCTCGAACTCCGGAAACTGCCGAGCCTGTGGATCAGCACTTCCCTGCCCAGCAATCTCTTGGACCTGGCTGTCGAGGGTGCGGGCCACGTCGTTTTGCCCCCCCTCCTGCGCCTCATGCTGATTCGCCAGATCGGCCAACGCGGCATGTGATTCCTGCGCGGTTTGCAGACGGGCGCGGGCCTCATCCAAGGACTTCACATGGCGCTGTGCCTGGTCGCGTCCCTCGGTCGTCAGCAGCATCCCTTGCGCCGCCCGGATCACCCCGTGCGCATCGGTGCGCAACTCAAACCCGTCCCCGCGCGGTTCAGCCCGTCCCTGCTCATCCGGTATCCGGGCAATCGCCCCGAGATTCAATTGCGACAGCGCCGCAGCAGACGACAGTTGAGCCTGCACGGCCCCCGTCGTATCGTCGAGAATCAGATGATTGTGACTCTCGCCGTACAGCTCCTTCGAGCGGTATCCCGATAGGGCTTGATTGGCCGGGAGTGCCCAGGGCGGTGGATTCTCATCATCGGCCAGGCGTCCGGAAATGAGCGGCCGATCCGGATCGCCCCCCTCGA
>JAISPT010000014.1 GCA_031274715.1 Azonexus sp.
CATATTGCACAATGCGAATATTATTTTTACAATGCGAAACGCCAGCCAAGGCTTCGGCGTCATTAAGTTGCCTGCCGGCTGCCGTAAAGCGTTAAAGTTGTTTCGTTGCACTGGCGAAACAGAATGAACCCTATCAGGAGACAAACCCATGGCCGATCAACCGAATGCTCTGCCTGCCGATCACGATCCGCAGGAAACCAAAGAATGGATGGACGCACTTGATGGCGTCATTACTCAGGAGGGCGCCGGTCGCGCCTATTTTCTGATCGAGAAGCTGATCGGTCAGGCGCGCGAGACGGGTATCGACATCCCGTACTCGGCCAATACCGAATACATCAACACCATTCCCGCCGACCAGCAGCCGAAGTATCCGGGCAACCCGGACATGGAGATCAAGATTCACTCCTACATCCGCTGGAATGCCATGGCCATGGTTGTGCGCGCCAACAAGGACACCAACGTCGGCGGCCACATCGCTTCCTTTGCCTCGGCCGCCGCGTTGTACGACGTCGGCTTTTCGCATTTCTGGCACGCCCCGTCGTCGACGCACGACGGTGACCTGATTTTCTTCCAGGGTCATTCGGTGCCCGGCATCTATGCCCGTGCCTTCCTGCTCGGCCGCCTGAGCGAGGAGCAGATGGATCATTTCCGCCAGGAAACCGGCGGCCAGGGCATCTCCTCCTATCCGCATCCGTGGCTGATGCCGGATTTCTGGCAATTCCCGACCGTGTCGATGGGCCTCGGCCCGATCCAGGCCATCTATCAGGCCCGTTTCATGAAATACCTCGCCTCGCGTGGCCTGATCGATGCGAAGAAGGCCGAACAGCGCAAGGTCTGGGCCTTCCTCGGCGATGGCGAGACCGACGAGGTCGAGTCGCTCGGCGCCATCGGCATGGCCGGGCGCGAGAAGCTGGACAATCTGATTTTCGTCATCAATTGCAACCTGCAACGCCTGGATGGCCCGGTGCGCGGCAACGGCAAGATCATCCAGGATCTCGAGGCCGAATTCCGCGGCGCCGGCTGGAACGTCGTCAAACTGATCTGGGGCACGCATTGGGATGCGCTGTTCGCTCGCGACCAGAAGGGCATTCTCAAAAAGCGCATGCTGGATTGCATCGATGGCGAGTACCAGACCTTCAAGGCCAAGAATGGCGCCTATGTCCGCGAGCACTTCTTCAACACGCCGGAACTCAAGGAACTGGTCGCCGACTGGACCGATGACGAGATCTGGCAACTGAATCGCGGCGGCCACGACATTTTCAAGATTTTCTCGGCCTACAAGGCGGCGGTCGAGCACCAGGGCCAGCCGACGCTGATCCTGGCCAAGACCATCAAGGGCTTCGGCATGGGCCCGGCCGGCGAGGCGATGAACATCTCGCATCAACAGAAAAAGCTGGATCACGAGCAGATCCGGCGCTTCCGCGACCGCTTCGGTCTGCCGGTACCGGACGGCCAGCTCGACGAACTGCCCTATCTGAAGTTCGCCGAGGATTCCGAGGAATATCAATACATGCGCCAGCGGCGCCTGGACCTCGGCGGCTTCCTGCCGGTCCGCCGCCGCCGGGCGGAGCCGCTGGCGGTGCCGACGCTGGACAAGTTCGAGGCGCTGTTGAAGGCTTCCGGCGAAGGCCGCGAGCTGTCGACGACCATGGCCCTCGTCCGCATCATGAACATGCTGCTCAAGGACAAGCAGGTCGGCGCCCATGTCGTGCCCATCGTGCCCGACGAGTCGCGTACTTTCGGCATGGAGGGCATGTTCCGCGCCGTCGGCATTTGGAACCAGCAGGGCCAGAACTACGTGCCGGAAGACCACGACCAGTTGATGTTCTACAAGGAATCGAAGACTGGTCAGGTATTGCAGGAAGGCATCAACGAGGCCGGCGCGATGAGCGACTGGATCGCCGCTGCTACAGCCTACTCGGTGCATGGTGTGCAGACCATTCCGTTCTACATCTGCTACTCGATGTTCGGCTTGCAACGCACCATGGATCTCGTCTGGGCCGCCGGCGACCAGCGCGCCCGCGGTTTCCTGATCGGCGGTACGGCCGGCCGCACCACGCTGAACGGCGAGGGCTTGCAGCATGAGGACGGCCACAGCCTGATCCTGGCCAATCTGGTGCCGAACTGCGTCTCTTACGACCCGACCTTCCAGTACGAAGTCGCTGTCATCGTCCAGGACGGCCTGCGTCGTATGCACGCCGAGCAGGAGGACGTTTTCTATTACCTCACGGTGATGAACGAGAACTACGAGCATCCGGACATGCCGGCCGGTGCCGAGGCCGATATCCTCAAGGGCATGTACGCCTTCAGGAAGGGCGATGCCGGCAAGGGGCCGCGCGTGCACCTGCTCGGCTCCGGCACCATTTTCCGTGAGGTCATCGCCGCCGCCGAACTGCTCAAAAACGACTGGGGCGTCGAGGCCGACCTTTGGGGCTGCCCGAGCTTCAATGAATTGGCCCGCGACGGCCAACAAGCGGCCCGCTGGAACTTGCTGCATCCGTTGGAAAAGCCGAAGTTGTCGCACGTCGAGCAAAAGCTGGCTGGCAGCGTTGGTCCGGTGATCGCCGCGACCGACTACGTCAAGCTGTTCGCCGAGCAGATTCGCCCCTTCGTCAAGGGGGCTTACGTGACCTTGGGCACCGATGGTTTCGGCCGCTCCGACACGCGCGAGAAGCTGCGCCATCACTTCGAGGTCGACCGCTACTGGGTGACGCTGGCGGCGCTCAAGGCGCTGGCCGACGACGGCGGGATCGAGCGCGACAAGGTGGCTGCGGCCCTGGTCAAGTACAACCTGGATCCGGCCAAGCCGAATCCGATGTCGGTATAAAGGGGGACGAGCATGAGCCAGATCATCGAAGTCAAGGTCCCGGACATCGGCGATTTCTCCGACGTGCCGGTAATCGACCTGTTCGTCAAGGTCGGCGACGCGATTAAGGTCGACGACGCCATCGCCACGCTGGAATCGGACAAGGCCACGATGGACGTGCCGTCCACGGTTGCCGGTTTGGTCAAGGAAGTGCTGGTGCAGGTCGGGTCAAAAGTCAGCGAAGGTTCGCTGCTGATCAAGGTCGAAGCCGGTGGCGCCGCTGCCGCCGCGCCGGCGGCGGGCGGCGGTGTCGTCGAAGTCAAGGTTCCCGATATTGGCGACTTTTCCGACGTGCCGGTGATCGACCTGTTCGTCAAGCTTGGCGACACGATCAAGGTCGACGACGCCATTTGCACTCTCGAATCCGATAAGGCGACGATGGATGTGCCGTCCACGGTCGCCGGCACGATCAAGGAAGTACTGGTGCAGGTCGGCTCGAAAGTCAGCGAGGGCTCGCTGCTGATCAAGGTCGAGGCTGGCGCGGCTACGGCTGCAACGGTGCAGACGCCGGCCGCCGCCCCGGCCCCCGTTGCTGCGGCGCCCGCGCCCTCTGCGCCGGCCGCGCAGCCGCTGGCCTTGGGCGCCAAGCTGCATGCCTCGCCGTCGGTGCGTGCCTATGCCCGCGAGCTGGGTGTCGACCTGTCCAAGGTGGTTGCCAGCGGGCCGAAGGGCCGCATCCTGAAGGAAGACCTGACCCGCTACGTCAAGGGCGTCATGAGCGGCGCCGCGGCCGGGCCGGCTGCTGCTGGCGGCATCAGCGGCGGCGGTTCGCTCGATCTGCTGCCCTGGCCGAAGGTCGATTTCGCCAAGTTCGGCGAGATCGAGGTCAAGCCGCTGTCGCGCATCCAGAAGATTTCCGGCCAGAACCTGGCGCGCAACTGGGTGATGATTCCGGCTGTGACCTATCACGAGGATGCCGACATCACCGATCTCGAAGCCTTCCGTGTGCTGTTGAACAAGGAGAACGAGAAGAGCGGCGGCGCCAAGCTGACCATGCTGGCCTTCCTTGTCAAAGCCTGCGTCAAGGCCTTGCAGAAGTTTCCCACGTTCAACGCTTCGCTAACGACGGCTGAAAATGGCGAAATGAGTCTGGTGTTGAAGAAGTACTTCAACATCGGCTTCGCCGCCGACACGCCGAACGGCCTGGTTGTGCCGGTGATCAAGAACGCCGACAAGAAATCGGTGTTCGAAATCGCCCAGGAATCCGGCGACCTGGCCAAACAGGCGCGCGACGGCAAGTTGAAGCCGGCCGATATGCAGGGCGCCTGCTTCACCATCAGTTCGCTGGGCGGCATCGGCGGCACCTATTTCGCGCCCATCGTCAATGCGCCGGAAGTGGCCATCCTCGGCGTCAACAAGTCGGCGCTGAAGCCGGTCTGGGACGGCAAGGCTTTCGTGCCGCGCCTGACCCTGCCGCTGTCGCTGACTGCCGACCACCGTGTCATCGACGGCGCGCTGGCCACCCGCTTCAACGTCTATATTGCGCAACTGCTGGCGGATTTCCGCCGCGTCGCGCTGTAGGGAGAGCGAGATGAGTCTGGTTGAAGTCAAGGTTCCCGATATCGGCGATTTCTCCGAGGTGCCGGTGATCGACCTGTTCGTCAAGGTCGGCGATGTGATCAAGGTCGACGATGCCATTTGCACTCTCGAATCCGACAAGGCAACGATGGACGTGCCAAGCCCGGTCGCTGGCACGGTCAAGGAAGTGCTGGTGCAGCTTGGTTCGAAGGTCGGCGAAGGCGTGCTGCTGCTCAAGGTCGAGGCTGGCGCGGTAGCGGTTGCAACAGCTCCGGCCGCGGCGCCCGCTCCAGCGGCGGCGCCGGTTGCCGCACCGACCGCTGCCAGCCACGCCGGCGGCGCCGATTTCGAATGCGAGATGCTGGTGCTCGGCGCCGGTCCCGGCGGTTATTCGGCCGCCTTCCGTGCTGCTGATCTCGGCCTGAAGACGGTTATCGTCGAGCGTTATCCGACGCTCGGCGGCGTCTGCCTGAATGTCGGCTGCATTCCGTCCAAGGCCCTGCTGCACGTTGCCGAGATCATCGAAGAGGCGCAGCACGCCAACGAACTGGGCGTCAGCTTTAGCGTGCCGCAGGTCGACGTCGACAAGCTGCGTGCCCACAAGGACAAGGTGGTCGGCAAGTTGACCGGCGGTCTGGCCGGCATGGCCAAGGGGCGCAAGGTCGAGGTCGTGCGCGGCTACGGTTCCTTCCTCGACGCGCACCACATCGAGGTCGAAACCACCGATGGCGGTGGTCAGGAGAAGACCGGCGGCAAGAAAGTCATCAAGTTCCAGCAGTGCATCATCGCTGCCGGTTCGGCTGCTGTGCACCTGCCCTTCATTCCACGCGACCCGCGCATCGTCGATTCGACCGGGGCGCTGGAATTGCGCTTCGTCCCGGAGAAAATGTTGGTCATCGGCGGCGGCATCATCGGCTTGGAAATGGCCACCGTCTATTCGACGCTGGGCGCCAAGGTCGATGTCGTTGAAATGCTCGACGGCCTGATGCAGGGCCCCGACCGTGACGCGGTCAAGATCTGGGAAAAGCAGAACGCCAGCCGCTTCGACAAGATCATGCTGAAGACCAAGACGGTCGCGGTCGACGCCAAGGACGACGGCCTCTGGGTCAAGTTTGAAGGCGAAGCCGCGCCGACGGAAGCGGTCAAGTACGACATGATCCTGCAAGCCGCCGGCCGCTCGCCGAATGGCCGCAAGATCGCCGCCGACAAGGCCGGCGTCATCGTCAATGAACGCGGCTTCATCCCGGTTGATGCGCAGATGCGGACCAACGTGCCGAACATCTTCGCCATCGGCGACATCGTCGGTAACCCGATGCTGGCGCATAAAGCGGTACATGAAGCACACGTCGCGGCCGAGGTCGCGGCCGGCCACAAGGCCGCCTTCGACGCTCAAGTGATCCCCGGCGTCGCCTACACCCATCCCGAAGTGGCCTGGGTCGGCATCACCGAGGAGCAGGCGAAGCAGGAAGGGCGCAAGATCGAAACCGCCAAGTTCCCGTGGGCCGCCTCCGGCCGTGCCATCGCCAACGGCGCCGACTACGGCTTCACCAAGCTGATCTTCGACGCCGAAACGCATCGCATCATCGGCGGCGCCATCGTCGGCCCGTCGGCTGGTGACATGATCGGCGAAGTCTGCCTGGCCATTGAAATGGGTTGCGACGCGGTCGATATCGGCAAGACCATCCACCCGCACCCGACGCTCGGCGAAACGGTTGGCATGGCCGCTGAAGTCGCGCACGGCTCCTGCACCGACGTGCCGCCGCCGCGCAGGAAGTAAGCTGGTCTGGTCAGCGCCCGGGCGCGCGGCGTAGTTCCGGGCCTCCGCCTGGAGATCAATGTGCTCCGGCCGCGTCCGCTCCTGTACCGCCGCCGGGGCGCTTGGCGAACCAGATCATGCCGATCAGGATCAGGAACAGCATAGCCGAGCCGTAGAAGATTTCCTGCGTGGAGAGCATGAAGGCTTGCTGCGTGGTGAGGTTGTTGATGAAGCCCAGCGCCTGCTCGCGCGTCAGGCCGCTGGCTTGCAGGCCGGCGATGGTCTGCATGGCGGCGGGGCTGCCCTGGTTGATGGCCTCTGCGAGTTGGGCGTGATGCAGGGTGCTGCGGTTTTCCCACAGGGTGGTGCTGATCGACGTGCCCATCGCGCCAGCGGTGATGCGCATGAAGTTCGATAACCCGGACGCGGCGGGCATGCGCGCGGGCGGGATGTTCGACAGGGTGATGGTGACCAGCGGGATGAAGAAGAACGCGGTGGCCACGCCCTGGATGATGGTGGGCAGGGAGACGGTGGCAAAGTCGGCTTGGGTGCTGAAGTGCGAGCGCATCCACAGCACCAGTGCGAACACGATGAAGGAAAAGGTGGTGTACAGGCGCGGATCGAAGCGGTTTACCGTCAGCCCCACCACGGGCGAGAGCACGATGGCCAGTATGCCCACCTGTGCCATAACCATGCCCGACTGGGTGGCGGTGTAGCCCATGTACTGCTGCAACCACAGCGGCATGATGACGACGTTGCCGAAGAACAGGCCGTAGGCCACCGCGGTCGTCAGCGAGCCGAGCCAGAAGTTGCGTTGGGCAAACAGCGACAGATCGACCACGGGGTGCTCCTCGGTCAGCTCCCACGCCAGGAAGAACACCAAGCCGACCACGGCGACGACGGCAAAGGTAATGATCTGCTGCGATTCAAACCAGTCGAGTTCTTTGCCCTTGTCGAGCATGAGTTGCAGCGCGCCGACCCAGATCACGAGCAGCGCCACTCCGATGGCGTCAATGGGCAGCTTGCGCGTGACGGATTCGCGCTCGCGGTAGATCAGCCAGGTGGCTCCGGCGGCGATCAGACCGACGGGGATGTTGATGTAGAAGATCCACGGCCAGGAGACGTTGTCGGTGATCCAGCCGCCCAGCAGCGGGCCGGTGATGGGCGCGACCAAGGTGGTGATGGACCACATCGCCATCGCCATGCCGGACTTGGCTGGCGGGTAGCTGGACAGCAGCAGTGTTTGCGACAGCGGAATCATCGGCCCGGCAACGAGGCCCTGCAAGGCGCGGAAGGCGATCAGCGTGGTCATGTTGGGCGCCAGCCCGCACAGCCACGAGGCCAGCACGAACAGCAGCACGCTGGTCAGGAACAGGCGCACTTGCCCGACGCGCTGCGTCAGCCAGCCGGTCAGCGGTACGCCGATGGCGTTGGCCACGGCGAAGCTGGTGATGACCCAGGTGCCCTGCACGGGGCTGACGCCCAGGTCGCCCGCGATGGCGGGCAGCGAGACGTTGGCGATCGAGGTGTCGAGCACGTTCATGAACGTCGCGCCCGACAGCGCCAGCGTGCCGAGTACGCGCGCGGTGCCGGTCAGGGGCGGATGATGCGCCGCCAGCTTGGGAGCACTCATGGACAAACCGCCTTGCCGGGCTGGTTGGAGCAGGGCCTCGTCATGACCCAAGGCGCATCAAATCTCACAGGAAATTCTCCTGAATTGATAGCTGCCAGCGCAGGCCAGTCGGTCGCTAGAGCCTGTTTTTTTATAAAATTTTGAGGAGAGGTCATCTCATGTCGAGAGCGTTCAGCGCGGGGCAATGGGCGCCTGCCGCTCAACCTTTCCCATGTTCTGCGCAATGATCTTGCGCGCCAGGGCGTCGGCGCCGTCGTCGGCTTGCGCGTCCACCTGCGTTTGCGCGATCGGCTCGGCGCGCAGGGCGGCGGCCAGTTCGGCGCCGCTCAGGTCGGACACGTCCACCCGCACTTGCATCGACAGGCCGACGCGCAGCGGGTACGCCTTGATCTGCTCAGGATCGAGCGTGATGCGCACCGGCACGCGCTGCACGACCTTGATCCAGTTTCCGGTGGCGTTCTGCGCCGGCAGCAGCGCCGAGGCCGCGCCGGTGGCAATGCCCAGTCCGGCCACTGTGCCCTGGTATTTGACCTTGCTGCCGTAGATGTCGGCGGTGAGGGCGACGGGCTGGCCGATGCGAATGTCGCGCAACTGGTTTTCCTTGAAGTTGGCGTCCACCCATAACTGATCGAGCGGCACCAGCGTCATCAGCGGCGCGCCGGGGGCCACGCGCTGGCCAAGCTGCACGTTGCGCTTGCCGACATATCCGGATACGGGCGCGGGCAGCTCGGTGCGGTGCGCGGCCAGCCACGCCTCGCGCAGCTTGGCGGCGGCGGCCTGCACGCTCGGGTGCTGCTCGACCGGGGTGCCGTCGGTCAGTGCCTGGTTGCTGCTCAACTGCTCGCGCGCGGCAGTGACGCCGGCTTCGGCGGCGTCGAGCGCGCTTTGCGCCGCCGTTACCTGATCGCGCGCGTGCGCCAGTTCCTCGCCCGACACCGCGCCGCCGCGGGTCAGACCCTGCCGACGCGCCAGGTCCTGCTGCGCCGTTGCCAGCAGGGTGCGCGCCTTGGCAACGTCAGCCTCGCGCAGCTTGACCTGCGCGCCCAAAGAAGCGTTGTTGACGTACAGCGTGCGCACCTGCCGTACCGCCTGCCCGAGCGCGGCCTCGGCCTGCGCCAGCGCCACGCTGGCGTCAGCCGGGTCCAGCCGCACCAGCGTCTGGCCG
>JAISPT010000076.1 GCA_031274715.1 Azonexus sp.
GAACCCCGTGCCATTAAACGACGACCTAAAAACCATTCTCTGCTGACCACACCTCGTCCCTTCGCTCGCCAACTCATCCTCATGGCAAGCAAGACAATGGCTTAAGGTAGCGCCATGGAGAGCAGGCCCCATTTTTTTGCGCCGGCAGCGCCGCCCTGAGTGCCAGCGCTCGGGTGCTCGGCCAAGTAGCGCGCGCGCTCCTGCGCTTTCTGCAAGATATCGGGCCAGCCGACGCGCGGGCGGGGGGCTTTGCGTTCGTCGCCCATGGCGCTCATCCGCTCACAGATGATCGGCGGCGTTTACGGGAGCCTTGTCTGCGGCAGGCGCTGCAAAAAACGGCGGCATGTGAACCACGCCGGCCAGTGGTGCGATCAGCATGCCGGGAAAAATCCGGCAGGCATTGCGTAGATCGGTCACAGACGCGTTGTAAAAGCGCCGGGCAGCAGCGACATTGGTTTCCACTTCCTGATAGGTAGCCTGGGCGCGCACCATCAGCGCATCGCTCTTGAGTTCGGGATAGTTCTCGGCCACCGCGAACAAACGGCCAAGACCAGCCGATAGCTGGTTCTCAGCACTGAACTTCCCGGCGATGGCCTGCGGATCGGTGCCGCTGAGTTTTCCTTGCGCGGCGCTGCGTAGGCGCGCGATGTTATCCATCAGTTCCTTTTCGTGGCTCAGGTAACGCTTGGCGATTTCAAGCACATTCGGAACCAATTCATGGCGCTGGGCCAATTGCACGTCGATGTCCGACAAAGCTTCGTCTACCCGGTTCTTGCGCTGCACGATGGTCGCATACCACCCGAACAGCACAACAGCCAGCACGGCCACCACGATGATGAATGCGGCGTTCATGTGAATTGACTTCCTTTCATTCAACAAATCGGTTAACCGGCACACAGTTTTTTTCGCACCCGGTTAAGCCTAAAAGAAAAATGCACATCGAATTTTTGACAATTATTTTCAAAAACGGGGTCCTACAAATGAAAAATTACCCGATCCATCTCTGAAGCTATGAACACTCAAGTATTTTGGCGGCGTTGGTCCGCCAGGTTTTTCCGAGTCAGGAACATACGTCAGAAACCTATCGCTATCATTGATCCCTGTTTCAACTGTAGCGATCTGATATTCCAAGCCGTCCTTATCTTTCAAGATCAGAAAATAAAACGGCCCCGAGCCAGAATCAATCGCAGTGATGCCATGTTTTTTCACCTTCGCAACTCCCGTCACCCTGAACTCAGTTCCGCTGGCAAGCGTCTCTACAGTGCGTCCGGTCCGTGTGAAATATTTTTCCCCAATGGTTATATTCCCAATTGTTGCTGGTCCAACTATTTCTTGTTTGATCTTGCCGAAATCAGAAAGGCAGGAATAGTCTGAAGGCCCCTTTGCAAGATAAGCCTTCGAAAAAACAATGATCTTTGCCTCGGCCAGCGCCTTGGGAGGCGGCAGAATTTCTTCTGTATATGCACAACCAATGATGCCGCAGCCTGCCTGGAAAATTGCAGTGCTAACGATTAGAAGAGATGTAATGATTTGTTTAGCCATATTTCCCACCTAACACTTCAATTAACCAGACGCACTCTGGCGCGTCCAGAATGCTACACGGCTTTGTTACCACGGAGGGCTTATAGGATTCCAACCCTGCTGAGCCTTCAGCGTCCACTCGGCCGGGCCCGCAAATACTGCTTCGGCCAAGCCACCTCGACACCCAGAGCCGGCGCCGCCTGTAGCGGCCAGAAGGGATTGCGCAGAATTTCGCGTCCGACCAGCACCAAGTCGGCGTGGCCCTCGGTGAGAATGGCCTCGGCCTGCGCCGGCTCGGTGATGAGGCCGACGGCGGCGGTCAGCAATCCGGCTTCGGCGCGGATACGCGTGGCAAAGGGCATCTGGAAGCCCGGCCCGGCGGGAATTTTGGCGCTGGCTACCAAGCCACCGGTCGACACGTCGACCAGATCGACGCCGTCCGTTTTCAGCAGGCGGCACAGTTCGACCGTCTGCTCGGCATCCCAGCCGCCATCGACCCAGTCGGTGGCCGACAGGCGGATCAGCAGCGGCAGCGTGTCCGGCCATTCAGCGCGCACGGCGGCGACCACCTTGCGCGTCAGCCGGATGCGGTTGGTGAAGCTGCCGCCGTAGTCGTCATCGCGCCGGTTGCTCAGCGGCGATAGGAACTGGTGCAACAAATAGCCGTGCGCGGCATGAATCTCAACGGCCTGGAAACCAGCCTGACGAGCCCGCCGGACGGCAGCGACGAAGGCTTGCACGACACGGGAAATGCCTTCCCGATCGAGAGCCCGCGGTTCGGCATAGCCTTCGAAGGCGACAGCCGACGGGGCAACGGTCGTCCAGCCGCCCTCTTCCGCCGTCAAGGTCTGTTGCGCCTCCCAGCCAAGGCCGACACTGGCCTTGCGCCCGGCGTGACCAATCTGGATGGCGGGAACGCCACCCTGACTGGCGATCAGCCGGGCGACGCGGGCCAGCGGCTCGATCTGGGCGTCGTCCCACAGGCCGAGATCGCCCCGGCTGATGCGCCCTTCCGGCAGCACGGCGGTTGCCTCGACGATGACCAGCCCGGCGCCGCCGACGGCACGGCTGCCGTAATGCTGCAGGTGCCAGTCAGTCGCCAGGCCGCCGTCGCGGGCCGAATACTGGCACATCGGCGGAATGCCGATGCGGTTGGGCAGGGTCACGGCGCGCAGTTGTAAGGGGCTGAACAGGGCGGACATGGGAATCTCCGGGCGAGGATGAGAGAAGAATGATACGGCGCGCGGCGGCTGTCAGAACGGGCCTTGATCGTCGGAAAGGCAGACTTTCCCGCACTCGACCGTTTACCCAGCCGGTGCCGCAACCACTGCCGGCGTCTCGGCCGGAACCGGCGCCGCCTAGTGGCCGGGATGCGGATGCCAGCCGAGCACGGCCAGCATCACCGCGAAACCGACGACGTAGGCGAGTGCTACGTGCCAGCCGTGGCGCAACCACCGCACCGCCGACTTGGCTTCCGGATACATGCTGGATAGCGCAACGCCGGCCGAGGAGCCGAACCATAGCATCGAGCCGCCAAAGCCGACGGCATAGGCCAGGAAGCCCCAGTCGTAGCCGCCCTGGCGCAGCGCCAGCGCGGTCAGCGGAATGTTGTCGAACACCGCCGACACAAAGCCCAGCACCAAGGCCGACTCCCAGGAAGCCTTGGGCAGTTGCTCGACCGGCATCATCGACGCGCAGAGCACCAGCGACAGCAGGAAGATCGAGCCCTTGACGGTATCCGGCAGCACCTCCCAGTCATGGCGGCGGACCGGGATGGTCAGGATGATCGCGACCCAGACGGCAACGCCGATGAATGGGAAATGCTCGGCCAGCTCGGGAAAATTGATGTTGATAGCAACGTTGGTGGCGACCGCGAATACCAGCATGGTGGCGACGATGCCGATGCGACCCCAGTCGACACGAGTGTGGGTGTGCATATGCTTGATGATCGGCGAGTAGGCGTGCTGCTGTTTGGCACCGAAGTAAGCGATGATCAACAAGGCCACGCCGGCCGCGACGTAGGCGTGAAAGACCTCGCCGGGACTGATGCCGGCGATCCACATCATGGTCGTCGTCGTGTCGCCAACCACCGAGCCGGAACCGCCGGCGTTCGAGGCGGCGACGATGGCCGCCAGAAAGCCGATATGCACTTTGCCGCGGAACAACTGGTGTGCCATCGCGCCGCCGATCAGTGCGGCGGCAATGTTGTCGAGAAAGCTGGAGATCACGAAGACCATGACCAGCATCACGAAGCCGCCCTTCCAGTCGGCCGGCAGAAACTTCGGCAGGATCACCGGTACGTGGCTCTTCTCGAAATGCCGCGCCAGCAACGCAAAGCCGGTCAACAGGCAAAACAGGTTGGCGATCGTCACCCACTCGTCGCCGAGGTGGCCGATAAAACCGGCCACGCCGGGGCCGCTCTTGAAGCTGGTGAACAGGATCTTGTACAGGCTGATCGTCACCAGCCCGGTCAGCGCCACGGTCAGCGTGTGGTGGTGCAGCAGCGCGACGCCGAGCAGGGTCAGTGCGAAAAGGATGAAATCGATAGGAATCCCGGCGGCCGAGGGCAAATCGCTGGCAGCACAGGCCGCCACAGGCAAGAGGCAAAATAGGGCAAGGATGCGGCGCATGGCTTTCTCCGGGGTCAAGGGGCCGCTGGCGCGGCGGTCCCGATTTCATCCAGCGCCGCCTCGATCAGCCGGCGCGCAATACTGACCGGGTCCGGCAAGAACGGCAGCGCCTCGGGTGTGAACCAGTCGGCGGCCTCGATCTCACCCTGCTGCGGAGCGATGGCACCGCCGGCATAATCGGCCAGGAAGGCGATCATCAGCGAATCGGGAAACGGCCACGACTGACTGGCGAAATAGCGCAGATTGGCGATCTCGACGCCGACCTCCTCGCGTACCTCGCGGATAACGCACTGTTCCAGCGTCTCACCCGGCTCGACGAAGCCGGCCAGGGCGCTATACACGCCCGGCTTGAAACGCGAACTGCGAGCCAGCAGCAAGCGCCGGCCATCGCGCACCAGCACCATCACCGCCGGCGAAATACGCGGATAGGCGAGCAGGCCGCAAGCCGGGCAACGCATCGCCAATTCGCCGTCCAGGCGTAGCGTCGGCGTGCCGCAGCGGCCACAGAAGCGGTGGTTGGCCTGCCAATCGAGCAACTGCGTGGCCCGCCCGGCGACCGCGAAGGCTTCGCCGCCGGCCAGCACGAACACGGCACGCAACGGTGTCGCCTCGCCACCCGGCAGATCGGGAAAACACTCGACATCAGCAGCTTGGCAAGGCCGCCCCAACCACTCGCCGACCGGCACAGCCGCCGCCGGGTCGGCGAAGGTCGACGGCAGCCCAGCGGGAAAGAAAACCTCGGCCGCCCGCCCGGGGAAAACTAGCACCTGCTGTTCGCAGCGCAAAATCCAGTAAACCGCTTGCTCCATGCTTTCTCTCAACGGCCCCTCAGGCGGGGCGCCCATGCATTCTTATATGAGCGGCGAGCCAGACCGCCAACAGATTGGCTGCCACCGCCACGTAGCCGACTAGCGGATAGCCGGCTAGGCGACCGCCGTCATCGAGCACGATCAGGAAACCCGCCAGGGTACTGGCCAGGCCCATCGCCAGCGACTGCACGGTACCGTGCAGCGACATGAAGGTACCGCGCAGCTTCGGCTGGGCCGCCGAGGCGATGATGGCCATGGCCGGAATCATGCGCCCGGAAGTCAGCACGAAGAAGCCGGTCGAGCAAATCAGCCAGCCCCACAGCGGCATCGGCGGCGCGTGCGTGCTGACCAGCAGCGGCACCACAGCCAGCAGCGCCAGCCGGCGGTAGACCTCGGCTTTGCCGCACCGATCGGCCCAGCGACCGACCAAGCGGGCGCTGATGAAAGTGACAAAACCGCCGACCAGATAGATGACGGGAATATCCCGCTGGGCGATGCTGATATTGTTCACCGCATAGACAGTGAGATAAGGAATCACCGTGAAGCCGGAGAAGATAATCAGCGCCGAGAACAGCAGCGCACGCAGGTGGTTGCCGTCACCGAGCACGCCGAAGGCCGCCGACAGCAGGTGGGCGCGCCGCTCGCCACCGAGGTGATGGCGCAGTTCCGGCAAAAAGCGCCAGCCCACCGCGACGAAAACGACGCTCAAGACGGCGATCAGCGCGAACGGCGCGCGCCAGCCAAGATGATTGGCCAGCCACAGCGACAAGGGCACGCCGACGATGGTCGATAGCGAGAAGGCGCTGGCAACGATGCCGCTGGCCCGCCCGCGCCGGGCAAAGGGAATCACGTCGCCGATCATGGTCTGGATCAGCGCCCCCATCAGA
This sequence comes from Azonexus sp., assembly GCA_031274715.1. GTDB lineage: Bacteria > Pseudomonadota > Gammaproteobacteria > Burkholderiales > Rhodocyclaceae > Azonexus. The sequence continues at coordinate 5,848 of JAISPT010000076.1, forward strand.
CCGCCGAACACCCCGGCCAGACCGCGCGCCACGAGCAGCGTCGAATAACCCGGCGCCAGGCTGCAGGCCAGCGTCGCCAGCGCAAACAAGGCGAAGCTGGCAAGCAGTAGCCGCTTGCGTTCGAAACGGTCGACAAAGGTCGCCGCCAGCACCCCGGACGCCGCCGCGCTGAAACTGTAGGAGGCCACCAACAGGCCGAACTCGTGCGTACCGATGGCGAAGGCCACCATTAGAATCGGCCCGAGCGGCATCATGATCATGAAATCGAGCACATGGCTGAACTGGACGCCGGCCAGCGTCAGCAGGAAGAAACGTTCAGTGCGGGGATCGAGCTCGGCGGTCATCGGTACAGCGAAAAGCGAACAGGGACGGCGGCCGATAAGGATACGCGGAGTCCGGCGCAAACTGTTCCGATGAAAGCAGGGTCAGGCTCCCGCCCGGCCACACGATGCTCACTCAGTAGCCGGAACCGCCACATAAAAACCCATCCCCACATAGCACCGGAAGCGGAGGAATCCCGCCGCCGACAAGGGCCTTACGACTCGAAAACTGCGTGCTTCTAACTCGGATTCCCTGTCACGACGCCCGCTCTTGTCACATCAACTGCCGGCCGTGAATCCTCTCAACAAACAGGCCCAGCAAGGAGATTGGCCCGTTAAGAGGAAACCGTGTCGCCTCCAGACAAGAGCAAGAAAAGCGGGGAAACACGCGAGGATTCGCGAAGCGCATCCCAAGGCGTCCCCCGAAAAGTTGCGTGGCCGTTTAATTGAGCAAGCCTTCGGCCTTCATCGCTTCCCGTACTGCGGGTCGGGCGGAGACACGAGCGCGGAAGGCGTTGATGTTGGACAGGTTCGAGATATCCATGCCGCCAACGGGCTCAATCCAGTTGGTGACGGTGAACAGGTAGGCATCGGCGACCGAGAAATTTTCGCCCATGAGGTAGTTCTTACCGGCAAGCTGGCCATCGACCCACTTCAAGCGCGCAGCGAGGCGTTCCTTGGTGACGGCCTTGTAGGCATCGGGCGTCGCGGGGTTAAACAGAGGGCCGAAGCCCTTGTGCAGTTCAGTCCCGATAAAGTTCAGCCATTCCTGCAGGTGGTAACGTGCCAGCGTGCCGTTGGCGGGTGCGAGATTGCGTTGGGGTACCTGATCAGCGATGTACTGCACGATCACCGGGCCTTCGCGCAAATGAGTACCATCGCCGAGTTCGAGCAACGGCACGTAACCCAGCGGATTGATGGTGTAGTAATCGGTACCGTCCGGAAGCTCGTGGCTCTTGGCGTCGACCTGCACCGACTCAAAGGGGAGGCCAGATTCGCGCAGCACGATGTGTGGGGACAGCGAGCAGGCACCGGGAACGTAATACAGCTTCATGAGGGGAGCTCCTTGTAAACAAAGTGGTGAAAGCGTAGGCGATCCTGATGGGTTCGGCACCATCTTGCGTGCGATGCCCTTGCGGCATGTACGCATGACAGATGTGAATACGGGCCGACAGTCATGATGATAGCAATGAATGACGAACTGACGTGACCTTGCAGGACGGCAAGGCGCAAGACCTTACTTTACGCTCAGTACTCCAGAATCAAACGTTCATTGGTACGGCGTTTCTTGCTTGGAATCGTTGAAGTACGAATGAACACATCCGGACCGTGGGTTCAGCATGTCCATGCACATCTGTCGCATAGGTCCGTTTTCGTTATGTACTAGCGTATATTCATGACCCGCCAAGAAGGCCGGCAAGATAACGGCAACTGCTGGGCAGAAGCCATCATGGCGATGGAAGGATTTTCGGGTAAAATCGCTTTCGTTATATAAATTAATTTATTACGAACTTCCCATGAATCCCCGTCTGCGCGGCAAGCTCGAAGTCGACGGTCAGTTCGGCACCTTTCTTGGCGACACCCGCATCCGCCTGCTCGAAGCCATCGACCGGCACGGTTCCATCTCCCAGGCCGCCAAGGCCGTGCCGCTGTCGTACAAGGCCGCCTGGGACGCCGTGGATGCCATGAACAACCTGGCCGAGCAGCCGCTGGTGCAGCGTTCGACCGGCGGCCGGCACGGCGGCGGTACCCGCCTGACCGACTACGGGCGCAAGGTGATCGCCCTTTACCGGGTACTGGAAGCCGAGTATCAGACCGCCCTCGACCGCCTGACGGCAAGCCTGAACGAAGGCCAGGCCGGCGATTTCCAGGAATTCAGCCGATTGCTCAAGCGGATGTCGATGAAGACCAGTGCCCGCAACCAGTTCGCCGGCCAGATCGTCGGCCTGCGCGAAGGCCACGTCGATTTCGAAGTACGTATCCGCCTCGACGACGACAACGAAATCGTCGCCGTGATCACCGGCGATTCGGCGGAGAGTCTCGGCTTGACCATCGGTATGGAGATCAACGCCCTGGTCAAGTCCTCATCGGTGTTGCTGCTCAACGACCCGACGGTCAGGACCAGCGCCCGCAACCACCTGTGGGGCGAGATCACGCGTATCCACGACGGCACGGTCAATGCCGAAGTGACGCTGGCCATGAAGAACGGCAAGAGCGTCTGCGCCGTCGTCACTCACGACAGCGTCGAGCGTCTCGGCCTCGCCGTCGGCGACCGAGCCTGTGCCGTGTTCAAGGCTTCCGCCGTCATCCTCTGCCAATACGCCTGAAACCTGATTCCAGGAGAACCACCGTGAAGTATCTGTCTGCCCTGTTCGTTTCTCTGCTCGCCACCGCCGGAGTACAAGCCGGCGAAGTACAGGTCGCCGTCGCCGCCAACTTCACCGCACCGGCACAGCAGATTGCCACCGAGTTCGAGCGCCAGACCGGCCACCAGGCTAAGCTTTCCTTCGGCGCCACTGGCAAGTTCTACGCCCAGATCAGCAATGGCGCCCCATTCGAGGTTTTTCTGGCGGCCGACGATACGACGCCGGCCAGGCTGGAGCAGGAAAACCAGACCGTGGCCGGTAGCCGCTTTACCTACGCCATCGGTGCACTGGCGCTGTGGTCGGCCAGAACGGATGTTGTCGATGCCCAGGGCGAGGTTCTGAAAAGCGGCAGCTTCAAACACCTGGCCATCGCCAACCCGAAGACCGCGCCCTACGGCGCCGCCGCCTTCGAGACGCTGACCCGGCTCAAACTGCTCGACACCATCCGGCCCAAATTCGTCCAGGGTGAAAACATCGCGCAGACTTTCCAGTTCGTCAGCACCGGCAATGCCGACCTCGGCTTCGTCGCCTTGTCGCAGATATTCAAGGACGGCAAGCTGACCCGCGGTTCGGCCTGGATCGTGCCAAGCAAGCTGCACGAGCCGATCCGGCAGGACGCGGTGATTCTCGCCAAGGGCAAGGACAATCCCGCCGCTGCCGCCTTCATGGATTATCTGAAGACGCCGTGCGCCCATGCCATCATTACTTCCTTCGGCTACACGCTGCGCTGAGCGAATGGAAAACTGGCTGACCAGCACCGACCTGCAAGCCATCTGGCTGACCATTCGCCTGGCCACGACGACGACGCTGATCCTGTTCCTGCTCGGCACGCCGCTAGCCTGGTGGCTGGCGAAGAGCCGCGCTTGGTGGAAACAGCCGATCGGCGCCATCGTGGCGCTGCCGCTGGTGCTGCCGCCAACAGTCATCGGCTTCTATCTGCTGGTCGCCCTCGGCCCGCACGGACCCGTCGGCCAACTGACACAATCGCTGGGTCTGGGTACCATGCCGTTCACCTTCTGGGGTCTGGTCGTGGCCTCGGTCATCTACTCGTTGCCTTTCATGGTTCAACCGTTGCAGGGCGCCTTCGAGGCCATCGGCGAGCGGCCGCTGGAAGTCGCCGCCACACTGCGCGCCTCGCCGCTCGACACCTTCTTCTCGGTCGTCGTGCCGCTAGCCCTGCCCGGCTTCGTTACCGCTGGCATCCTGAGCTTCGCCCATACCGTCGGCGAATTCGGCGTGGTGCTGATGATCGGCGGCAACATCCCCGGTGTCAGCCGGGTCGCCTCAGTGCAGATCTACGACTACGTCGAGGCCATGGAATATGCCAACGCCCACCGCCTGGCAGCCGTCATGCTGATCTTTTCCTTCCTGGTGCTACTAGCGATGTATCTGTGGCGACCGGGCAAACGCAAGGGCATCTGAGATGCAGGACATCGCCGTCACCTGCAAGATCGACTGGCCCGGCTTTGCCCTCGACGTCGACCTGCGCCTGCCCGGCCGCGGCATCACCGCGCTGTTCGGCCCGTCCGGCTCGGGCAAGACCACACTGTTGCGCTGCATCGCCGGCCTGGAACGGCCGCCCCGCGGTCGTGTGCTGTTCAAGGGCCAGACTTGGCAGGACGAGCGAACCTGGCTGCCGACGCACCGCCGGCCGCTCGGCTACGTGTTCCAGGAAGCCAGCCTCTTCCCACATCTGTCGGTACTCGGCAACTTGCGCTACGGCCTCAAGCGCTGCCCCGGCGTCCGGCCGGAAGGGCTGGAGCGGGCCATCGAACTGCTCGGCATCGGCCACCTGCTGGCGCGCCAGCCGGACACTCTGTCCGGCGGCGAGCGCCAGCGTGTCGGCATCGCCCGCGCCTTGGCTGTCGGCCCACAGGTTCTGCTGATGGACGAGCCGCTGGCGGCGCTCGACCTCCAACGCAAGCAGGAAATCCTGCCCTATCTCGAACGCCTACACGACGAACTGGACATCCCGCTGCTCTACGTCAGCCACGCGCCGGACGAGGTGGCGCGCCTGGCTGATCACATCGTCGTCCTCGACGCCGGCCGCGCCGTAGCCAGCGGCCCGCTGACCGAGACCCTGGCCCGTCTCGACCTGCCCATCCGCCTCGGCGAGGACGTCGGCGTCGTGCTGGAAGCAACGGTCGGCGCCATCGACGACGAATGGCATCTGGCGCGCGTCGATTTCGCCGGCGGCAGCTTGTGGACTCGCAACCGCGGCCTGCCGGTCGGGCACCGCGCGCGCATCCGGGTGTTGGCCCGCGACGTCAGCCTAGCCGTCGCCGATCCGGGCCCGAGCAGCATCCAAAACCGTCTCGACGGCATTGTCGATAGCCTCGGCGATGACGAGCATCCGGGCCTCTTGCTGGTTCGCGTCCAAGTCGGCGCCAGCCGGCTGATCGCCCGCCTGACTCGGCGCTCGGCGGCCCAGCTTGGCATCGCCGCCGGCCGCCCGGTGCGGGTCCAGGTCAAGTCCGTGGCACTGATGGAATAAACGGCCAGAGAGAAGCCGACCGCCCGACGCGGGAGCGACGCATCGTGATATGGGACACGCCGCCTCCCAAATTTTTGTTGCAATGCACAACAATTCCTGCAAACTTTGGCCTATTCAATTCCTGCGCAGGTTCTCCCATGGCGACATTCCATCGCCCCGCCTTGGTTGCATGCAACGACGCGAAGCCGGCCGAAGGCAGCCGGCGCCTGATCGACGGCGTTGAGCGCGTGCTCTACGACGGCTACTGGATCAAGACCTACCCGGTCCCGGCCGATTCGCTTGAAGCCAAGAAGCGCCTGATCGAGGCGCTGACCCGGCGGCTGTTCAACCACACCGAACACGGCCTGAACATTCCCGGTACCCGCCTCGACGAAGCCCGTGCGGCCTACGATGCTGAAACCGACCCCGGCCGCCGCCGGGTCAAGGCGGCGATGCTGGCCGGTGCGCTGTTCAACCGGGCCACCGACATTTTCCGCAAGCTGGTCGAATTACAGGGTGAAGGCGTTGAAGTCCGTAGCGATGACGCGCTGATGCGCGAATGTGGCCAGCGCCTGCTGGAAGCCATGGATCTCGGCCGCTTCGTGCTGCACCGTAGCGGCGAGGAAGGCATCGACGAACTGTGGGGCGAGCCATTCCGCGCTTTCTCGATTCCGGTCGAGGATTTCTTCGAAAGCCGCTACATCAAGATCGGCCAGACTCTGCGCGACATCGACCGGATCGCCGTAGCAATGACCGACTGCTTCACCCGCATTCCTGCCTTCGCCGACATCGCCCCGGCAATCGCCGATTTCGCCACCGCCGCCCGAGTCAAGACCGAAACCCTGCGTACCGACCCGGACATTTTCGACGTCTGGGCGCGCCTGGTCACCGCCGGTGAACGCCTGGCCAACCATCCGCCACGGCCAGTGGCACATAGCGACGGCGTACCGGCCTACAGCATCGGCGATGGGCTGCGGCTGATCCGCAACGGCCGCGATCTGGTCTTTTACATCACCCGCGCCCGCACGCCGATGCCGAAAAGCACCCGCGAATACATCGCGCATTGCACAAGCTACCTACAAACCGGCCGCTTGCCGCACCTGCCGCCACCGCCGCCGGCGTAGCGCTACTTGTTGCGCCGCTGCTGCGTGGCGGCGCGCAGCACGTCCGATTCGAGCACCTGGGTATCGGTGCCGATGCAGCGGACCATGTCGATTTCCTCGACCGCCTGCAGCACCTTGCTATCCGGCTCTGTATTGCCATCACGGCGCGCCGCCTGCCATTCGGCGACCAGGAGCTCCTGCGCGCTCAAGCCGGTGACCATGCCGGCCGGCACCTTGGCGCCAAGCTCGATCAGCGCCCGCACCACTTCCGTCCGCTGGCCGCGCACGGCCATGCTCAGCGGCGAAGTCGGCAGACTGTTGTCGGGCAGATCGACTTTGGCACCGTGCGCCGCCAGTTCGCGCACGATATCGACGAAACCCATGAAGCAAGCGATGCCCATCGGCAAGCCAGGATCGCCCTGGCCATCAGCCAATTCGACCGGGGCACCGGCATCGAGCACGCTGCGCACATTTTTGAGACGGCCGCTGCGAATGGCCTTGATCAGTTCGAGTGTTGTAGTCACGGAATCTCTCCGTTCAATTATTTTTCGTAGGCCATGGATTCATGTTACCCCCGACTGCAGGTCATGTCTTGCTCGATAAGGGGTTCTTGCTTTGTCTTGACTGCCCCTTGGGCACAGCCTAAGTATAATTACTGAAAAGGCTCCGCGACAGCCCACCGGTAAAGGCAGTACCGCCTCCCGACCGACCGCGGCAACGCCTGGCCCCCTGACGCTTGACCCCACCGAGGCAGCCACCGCCCTATGGCCGATCATCGTTCGCTCGCTCATCATCTGCAGCAAGCCGCCGGCCGCCGGCCAGTGGCCCCAATTCTGTACGCCGGCGGCCAGCGGTGGACCTACGCCGAATGGCTGGACGACTGCCGCCAGTTCGCCAGCGGCCTAGAGGACAACTGGCAACCGCTAGCCCGCAGCGGCGACAGCCTCGCCCTGGCCCGCCTGACCTGGGCTTGCAGCCTGGCCGGCCGCCCGTTCTGGCCGCTGGCGCCGGAACGCCAAGCGGCGCCAAATCTCCCCGAACTGCCCGGCATCGCACTGATCATCTCGACCAGCGGCAGCGAAGGACGGCCCCGGGCCGTGCCGCTCGGCACCGTCCAGCTCAATGCCGCGGCGGCCGCGGCCAACGCCCGCCTCGGTCTGACCACAGGCGATCTGTGGCTGAACTGCATGCCGCTGTTCCATATCGGCGGCCAGTCCATCCTCTGGCGCTGCGCCCGCGCCGACGCGGCGATGCTGCTGCACGACGGATTCAAAGCCGAGGCCGTCGGCAACGACCTACAACGTCATCGAGTCACGCATATTTCGCTAGTGCCGGCGATGCTGGCTGCTTTGCTCGACCACGGCGTCGCGCCGCCGGCCAGCCTGCGCGTCGCGTTGATCGGCGGCGCCGCCCTGTCGCGTCCGCTTTATGAGCGGGCTACTGTTGCCGGCTGGAAGCTGTGGCCGAGCTACGGCATGAGCGAAAGCAGCGCCCTGGTCGCCGCCCACGATCCGGCCGACGGCCCCTGGCACGAAGGCCTGGTCGGCCGGCCACTGGCGGGAACCGGCGTGTCGATCGGCGATGACGGCTGCATCCGCCTGCGCGGCCAGCAACTGATGACCGGCTACCTCGATGGCGGCGGCATTGAGCCGGACGGCTGGCTGCGCAGCGGCGACCTCGGCCGGCTCGACGAGGCCGGACGGCTGACCGTGCTCGGCCGTGCCGACGACATGCTGATTAGCGGCGGGCATAACGTCCATCCGCAGGAAATCGAATCCTGCCTGGCCGCCTGCCCCGGCGTCCGCGAGATCGCCGTCAGTGCCCGCCCCGACCCAGTCTGGGGCGATCTGATCGTCGCCTTGGTGGTCGGCCCAGCCGAACTCGACGCGCTCCAGGCCCATGCCCGCCAGCATCTGCCGAGCGCCGCCCTGCCGCGACGCTTGGTCCGCCTCGACCGCCTACCGCGCAACGCCGCCAGTAAGTTCGACCGGCAAATGCTGCGCGATCTCGCCGCCAAGGCCGGAGCGTGATCGCCGCCCTGCGCCAGCGCCTGGCACACCCTGAACTGACGGCCCGATTGCAGTGCCTGGCCGCCGGAGCCCCGGCCGCCGCTCCGATCAGCCTGCGCCTGCCGCTCGGCCACGGCGAACGCGACTGGCTGGAATTGCTCGGCCCCGGCCTGCCGTTCAACTACCGGGCACAGCCGGCGCGGCGCGAATACCGCCTCGGCATCGGCCATGTACTGCGACTCGATAGCGCCGGCGAGCACCGTTTCGCCGCCCTCGACAACGCCTTCGCCGGCATCCGCCGGGCCTGGCGCCACGAAGGACAGGCGCTGGCCTTCGCCGGCTTCGCCTTCGCCCCGGACAACGATGCACCGCTGCCCAACGCCCAGTTGAGCATTCCGGCCATCGCCCTGGAAAGCCTCGACGGCCAGTGCACGGCGACGCTGAGCATTCCCGCCGGCCGCATCGACCAAGCCGTCGGCGAATGGCGACATTGGCTGGACCGCCTGCCGCGCCGCCCGGAGCAACGCCTGCCCGAGTTACTGCCGGCAGTGCCCGAAGCGCTCGCCGCACGGGCCTGGATCGCCCGCTGCAACCTGGCTCTGCAGGCCATCGCCGGCGGCCGCGTGGACAAGCTGGTTCTCAGCCGTGAACGCCACCTCGCCGCCACCGCCGACATCCCGCCAGCGGCCGTTCTCGCGCAACTGCTGGCACAGCAGCCAGACAGCCTGGTCTTCGCCTGTGGCAACGGGCGCCAGACCTTTCTCGGTGCCACGCCGGAACGCCTGGTCCGCCTGGTCGCCGGGCAAGTCGACGCCGACGCGTTGGCCGGCACAGCTTGGCCAGCCTCACCGGAACTGGCCGGCGACAAGAACTGCCGCGAGCAATCACTGGTGGTCCGTGCCGTCTGCGCGGCGTTGGCCCCGCTGTGCGCCGAAACGCCGCAAGCCGGAGCCCCCCAGACGCACGCCGCCGGGCACCTGACCCATCTGCGCAGCCGAATCTCGGCCCAGGCCCTGCCGGCGACCAGCCTGTTCGACCTGGTCCGCGCCCTGCACCCGACCCCGGCGGTCGGCGGCTATCCCGGCCCGGCCGCGCTGGCTTGGCTGGCCGCCCACAGCGAACGGCGCGGGGCCTGGTACAGCGGCGGCATCGGCTGCCTCAACCAGAACGGCGACGGAGAATTCTCGGTAGCCTTGCGCTCGGCCCTGCTCGATGGTCACACGGTTAGTCTGCAAGCCGGCGCCGGCATCGTTGCCGGCTCCGATGCCGGCAACGAACTGGCCGAGACGGAAGCCAAGTTCGGCACCATGCTGGCCGCGCTGACCGCCGCAAACCGCGCAGTCCCGGTACGCAGAGCGCGCTGAGAGGAAGTGGCTACTCGCCGACCACGTCGGCGCCGGCCGGTGGCACGAAGCGGAAGGTCGCCGGCGGTAGCGCCGGGTTGCGGTCCAGGGCCGAGAAGCGGATCAGCGTCGTCTGCCCGAAGCTGTCGCGCAATTCCATAGCCTTCAGATCGTCGCCGGCGAAGCCGACGCGCACTAGCTCAAAACCGCTGTCGCCGGCTTTCGGTACAGCATCGACCCAGAGCAGCCCGTCGCGCTCGCCGGCTTCGCTCAGTGTGAAATTGCGCTCCAGGTCGTTGCTACCGGAAAGCAAGGCCGCCGGCGAGCCACCGATGGCCTGACCGACCTGGCGCACCGTGACTTGCTGCAATTCACTGTCGTAGATCCAGATTTTCTCGCCATCACTGACCACCAGTTGCGGGTAGGGTTTGACGATTTCCCAGCGCAGCTTGCCCGGCCGGGCAATGCTGACCAGGCCGGAGGATTGTTGTGGTTTGCGCCCGCCCTGGGCAACTACCACCTGCGCGAACTCGGCCTTCAGCGTCTTGGTGCCGGCCAGAAAGCGGTGTAGGCGGTCCACCGCGCCAGCCTCGGCGAACAGCGGCAGGACGGCGAGCAGCGCCGCAGCGCCGCACGTGATCAGTCGTTTCATTCCATTTCCTTGCGCGCCAGCACTTCGCGACCGCCGCGGCCATCCATGGCCGAGACCAGCCCGGCTTTCTCCATCGCCTCGATCAGCCGCGCCGAACGGTTGTAACCGATGCGTAAATGGCGCTGAACCAGTGAGATCGAGGCGCGGCGATTCTTCAGCACGATGTCCACGGCCTGATCGTAGAGCGGATCGCTCTCGGCATCGTCACCGCCCTCACCGTTACCGCTCCCTTCCTCGTCGTCGTTACCGACGCCGGTCAGGACGTCGGCGACGTATTCCGGAGCACCGGTCGTTTTCAGGTACTCGACCACGCGATGTACCTCGTCATCAGTGACGAAGGCGCCATGCACCCGCGTCGGATAGCCGGTGCCGGGCGCCAGGTAAAGCATGTCGCCCTGACCGAGCAGCGCCTCGGCACCCATCTGGTCGAGGATGGTGCGCGAATCGATCTTGCTCGATACCTGGAAGGAGAGGCGGGTCGGAATGTTGGCCTTGATCAGGCCGGTGATCACGTCCACGCTCGGGCGCTGCGTCGCCAGCACCAAATGGATGCCGGCAGCGCGGGCCTTCTGCGCCAGGCGGGCAATCTGCTCCTCGACCTTCTTGCCGACCACCATCATCAGGTCGGCCAGTTCATCGATGATGACGACGATATACGGCATCGTCGACAACGGCTCCGGCGCCTCCGGCGTCAGTGACAACGGATTCGGGATGTGTTCGCCCTTCTTGCCGGCTTCCTTGATCTTGCTATTGAGACCGGCGATATTGCGCACGCCCATCGCCGACATCAGCTTGTAGCGCTTTTCCATCTCGGTCACGCACCAGTGCAGCGCGTTGGCCGCCTGCTTCATATCGGTGACGACCGGTGCCAGCAGGTGCGGGATGCCCTCGTAGATCGACAGTTCGAGCATCTTCGGATCGACCATGATCAGGCGCACGTTTTCCGGCTCGGACTTGTACAGCATCGACAGAATCATCGCGTTGACGCCGACCGACTTGCCCGAGCCGGTGGTACCGGCAACCAGCAGGTGCGGCGTTTTGGCCAGATCGGCGACTACCGGCTGGCCGCCGATGTCCTTGCCCAGGCACACCGTCAGCGGGCTGGTCATGTCGTTGTACGGCTTGCTGGAGATGATCTCAAAAAGCTTGACCATCTGCCGCTTCGGGTTGGGCAGTTCCAGCGCCATGCACGATTTGCCGGGCACCGTCTCAACGACACGGATTGACACCATGGCCAGGGCGCGCGCCAGGTCGCGAGCGAGATTGACGATCTGCGCGCCCTTGACACCGACCGCCGGTTCGATTTCGTAGCGGGTGATGACCGGGCCGGGCATGGCCGCCAGCACCCTGACTTGCACGCCGAAGTCAGCGAGCTTGCGTTCGATCAGGCGCGACGTGTATTCCAGCGTCTCGGCGCTGACCATTTCGGTCGCCGGCGGCGCCGGATCGAGCAGGTGCAACGGCGGCAGGACGCCGCCGATCACGGCCTCGGGGAACAGCAGCGACTGCTTTTCACGCTCGACACGCTTTTCGGCCTTTTTCGACACTAGCACTTCGACCGGCGCCGGCGTTTCGATGAGGATCGGCTCATGCAGCTCGCCCCGGCGCTTTTCTTCCTCGACAACGACCTCGCGCTGCTGCGCCACCTCGCGGCCGATGCGCCGGTCGCGCCAAGCCTCGACACGGCCGATCACCAGTCCAGCCAATGCTTCGAGAAACTGGCCGAGGCGCTCGAAGGCCCACAGCCAGGACATGCCGGAAAAGACACTCCAACCGGCGGCCATGGCCATCAGCAGGAACAGCGTGGCACCGGTATAGCCCAACGACTCGCCGAGCCAGCGGCTGACCTCAAGGCCGAGCATGCCGCCTGGGCTGAGCGGCAATTCCGCCGGCAATGAATGAAAGCGCAAAGCCTCCAGTGCGCAACTGGCGACCAACAGGAAGACGAAGCCGACCAAGGCAATGAACAGCGGCCGATGGTCATCGAGCCCGTCCGCTTTAAGCCGGCGCACGCCCCACCACACCGACATGCCGAGCAACACCACCCACCACCAGGCGGAAAGACCGAAGACATAGAGCATCAAGTCGGCCACCCAGGCACCGGCGCGGCCGGCCGGGTTGTGCAGGCTCTGCGTCACCACCGCATGCGACCAACCCGGATCGTCGCGATGAAAGCCCCATAAAGCCAGGATCAGGAACAGCGTGACGGCACCGACACCGAGCCAGCGCGACTCCTGCAGCAGGGTACCGATCTTGTCCGGCAGGGGGCTCGCCCCCCGTTCCAGGGTTCTACCCACGACCTTCTTCATGAACCCAGAATCACCACCAGGTCGCCCTCGGTAGCAATGTAGCCGCTCAGTTCGAGATCGCGCATGACCTTGCTGACCATTTCGCGCGAGGCGCCGATCATGCGCGCCATGTCCTGCTTCGAGATCTTCTTCTTGACCACACGCCGGCCCTCCTCCTCGACCGATACGTCGAGCAACAGGCGGGCAACCCGGCCGTAGACGTCGAGCAAAGCCAGACTCTCGATCTTGCGATCGGCCTCGCGCAAGCGGCGGACGAGAAGCTGCATCAGCCTCTGGGCAACCAGGAAATTGTCCTGCAGGCAGCGCTGGAAGGCGTCCTTGCCGAGCACCAGCAATTCGCAGGGCTCGCTGGCGACAACGCTAGCTGAACGCGAACTGCCGTCGATCAGGCCCATCTCACCGAACGACTCACCCGGACCAAGCCAGGCGAGAATGATCTCGCGCCCTTCCTCATCGGTATTGGTCACCTTGGCGCGGCCGGTGAGCAGAATATAGAGGAAATCGGTCGCTTCCCCGGCGCGCACCACGAAAGCGCCGCGCTCGACGCGGCGGCGGCCGCACACCTTGGACAGCTTTTCCAGTTCAAATTCGCTCAGCCCGGAAAACAGCGGCACATTGCGCAGCACGACCAGGCTCAAGCCATATTGATTCGTCGGCATAAATCATTTTCCGTTCATGGGGTTATGAATTAATTATAAACCGCTTTCGTAGACGAAGCGGCAAGGTGGAGAAAACCACGGGTGCCGCGGCAAGGCTATAATTTTTCCTTCGACCAACCCAGAGGAACGTCATGTCCGCATCGTCCCGCCATCACCCCCTCATCATCCTCGGTTCCGGCCCGGCCGGCTACACTGCCGCCGTCTACGCCGCCCGCGCCAACCTGAAACCGGTACTGATCACCGGTCTTGCCCAGGGCGGCCAACTGATGACCACGACCGAGGTCGACAACTGGCCGGCCGACGCCGACGGCGTCCAAGGCCCCGAGTTGATGGCGCGCTTCGAAGCCCACGCCCGGCGCTTCGACACCGAGATTATCTTCGACCAGATTCATACCGCCCGCCTGACCGAGCGGCCGTTCACGCTGGTCGGCGATGCCGGCAGCTATACCTGCGACGCGTTGATCATCGCCACCGGCGCTTCGGCCCAGTACCTCGGCCTGCCCTCGGAAGAAAAGTTCGCCGGCAAGGGCGTCTCCGCCTGTGCCACCTGCGACGGCTTCTTCTACCGCAACAAGCCGGTCGCCGTCGTCGGCGGCGGCAACAGCGCCATCGAAGAAGCGCTGTACCTGGCCAACATCGCTAGCCACGTGACGCTGATCCACCGCCGGGACAAATTCAGGGCCGAGAAGATCATGCAGGACAAACTGTTCGACAAGGAAAAAACCGGCAAGATCACGATCCACTACAACCACACGCTCGACGAGATTCTCGGCGACGACTCCGGCGTCACCGGCCTGCGCCTCAAGAGCACGCAGGACGGCAGTACGCGACAGGTAGATGTGCACGGGGTCTTCATCGCCATCGGCCACAAGCCGAACACCGACATCTTCGCCGGCCAGTTGGCTATGGAAAACGGCTATCTGGTAACCCAGGGCGGCCGCAACGGCAATGCCACGCAAACCAGCATTCCCGGCGTCTTCGCGGCTGGCGACGTGCAGGACCACATTTACCGCCAAGCCTGCACCTCGGCCGGCACCGGCTGCATGGCGGCCCTGGACGCCGAGCGTTACCTCGACCAAGCGGGCTGACTCCCCCGGCGCGGCGTGATCGACCCGGACGACCTGGCCGCCTTCCATGCGGCAGTGGCCGGCAGCCGGCCGCTGCCCGACTCCGGCCGTATCCAGCGCCAGCCGCATCCGCCGCCGCCGCGACCGTTGCAGCACTTGGCCGACGAACAGGCGGCACTACGGGAAAGCCTGCACGGGACGATCGGCCTGCAAGACCGGCTCGAAGGCGGCGACGAACCGCGCTATCTGCGCGCCGGCTTGGCCGCCAGCGTACTGCGCGACTTGCGCCGCGGCCGCTGGGTGGTCCAGGACGAAATTGACCTGCACGGCTGCAACCGTGACGGCGCCCGCCAGTTGCTCAGCAGCTTCTTGGCCGAGGCACTACAACACGGCTTACGCTGCGTGCGGGTGGTACACGGCAAGGGACTGCGCTCGCCGCAAAAGACTTCGGTGCTGCGCCAATTGGTGCGCGGCTGGCTGGCTCAGCGCAACGAAGTGCTCGCTTACTGCCAGGCTCGACCACACGATGGTGGCGAAGGAGCGTTGATCGTGCTGCTGCGCGCCGCGAAAAAAACCAGAAACTTGGCCTGACAATAAAGCGTCGTCAAAACGAGAAATACCAGATCAAGCCGAATCCCTCTACGTTCGGCGGCGCCACAAGCCGGTTTACCGCATAATTCAGCGCCCAAACAGGCGAGCCAACAGCCCCTTCTTCTTCGACCGCTCCTCCAGTTCGTGCAGCATGTCGTCTCCCATCTTGTCCTTGTAGCCCCGCTTCGTCCGCAGGTAGGCATTCACACTGTCGACGTAGGCGTGATCCTCGCTGCGAATATGAGAAAACAACCAGCGCGAAAGGAGGGTAAGTAGCTCGTCGATAACATCCTCGCCAGCGTTGAAGCGATTTTTGAACTCGACCACCCGGCGCACGAATAGCTCATGCACCCGCCTATGCGCTTTTGTAAACTCGTAGCCGGCGCTTTCCAGCATGCCTTCCTCAAAGGTGAAGTGCGAGGCGGTGTAATCCACCATTTCTTCAATCACCTCACCCACGCCCTTGCGATTACCCATTTTCTGCGATTTATACAAACGGTTGATGTAGTCGACGATGCGCTTATGCTGGTTGTCGATCTCGGCAATTCCCGTATCCAGATCGGAACTCCACTTCAATATCGCCAAGATGCTCTCCTATAACCAGACATAATAAATCGAACGGAATTATAATAGGCCCCGTCGAATCCGGACGGCATGCCTCATTTGTCATTGCAGCGCAGGGAGAGTTATTCGCAGTCGATCTCTCATACCGACACCTCGAAAAACCACGTCCCTCCAAAACCATGCATCGTAAAATCAGCGGCTTACGACAAGGATTTCGGTAAATTTTAGGTTTTCCGAGGCGCCACCATGACAACACCCCGATGGAGATCGTACCCCCGCTACTCGGCGTCCTTCTGCAACGCCTTGCGGTACACCTCGGCATCCTGGATACCGGTCCAGCCGGTGCCGCCGTCTTTATCGGACAGATGCAGGCTGGAATGGATGTTGGAGAGGTGAAAAATTTCCATCGCCACATCGTCGGGAAAACCCTGGCGGTCGGAACGATCGGTAACCATCAGCTCGTTGAAGTAGGCATCCAGCTCCGGCTTGCCCCAGAAACTGACGATCTTGCCGAGAATGCGCGGAAAGGAAGCCTCGAGCCGGCTCGGGTAATGCTGCGCATCGCTGCCGAGAAAAGCTTTCAGTTGTTCGCGCCAAGCGGCAATATCAGCCGTACTCGGTTGCTCCATGGCCTTCTCCTCCAGCCGTCAGATGGCCGCTTCGTTGGTTTCACCGGTACGAATGCGGACCACCTGCTCGACCGGCATGACGAAAATCTTGCCATCGCCGATCTTGCCAGTGTGTGCGGCCTTGACGATGGCTTCGATGGCGGCGTCGACATGGTCGTCGTTAACCACGATCTCGATCTTGATCTTGGGCAGGAAATCAACGACGTACTCGGCGCCCCGGTACAACTCGGTATGCCCCTTCTGCCGCCCGAAACCCTTGACCTCGGTGACCGTCAGGCCGGTAATCCCGATTTCCGATAGCGCTTCGCGGACTTCGTCGAGCTTGAAGGGCTTGATGATGGCTTCGATCTTTTTCATGGTCAGCTTCCTGGAGTGGCTTCTTAAAATTCGTCGCGGTAGCGGTTGGTAATAGGATAACGCCAATCCTTGCCAAAACCGCGCGGCGTGATGCGAATACCGACTGGCGCCTGGCGCCGCTTGTACTCGGCCACGCGCAGTAGGCGCACGACACGCCGCACCGCTTCCTCCGGCAGGCCGGCGGCGATAACCTCGCGCGGGCTGCGGTCCTCTTCCATATAAGCACGGACGATGGTGTCGAGCACCTCGTACGGCGGCAGCGAATCCTGGTCGACCTGGTCCGGCTTTAGTTCGGCCGACGGCGGGCGGCTGATGATGTTGTCCGGGATCACTGATGAAATGCCGTTGCGATAATCCGCCAGGCGGTACACCAGGGTCTTGTAGACGTCCTTGAGCACCGCAAAACCGCCGGCCATGTCGCCGTACAGCGTGCAGTAGCCGACCGCCATCTCCGACTTGTTGCCAGTCGTCAGGACCAGCGCTCCGGTCTTGTTGGACAGCGCCATCAGCAGGTTGCCGCGGATGCGCGCCTGGATGTTTTCCTCGGTAGTGTCGGCCGGCAGGTCGGCGAACAGCGGTTCGAGCAGTACCGCATAGGTCTGCATAGCCGGCGCAATGGCGATCTCGTCGTAGCGCACAGCGAGCCGGCGCACCATCTCGCGCGAATCGTCAAGGCTCATCCGCGCCGTGTAGGGCGACGGCATCATCACCGCCCGCACCTTGTCGGCGCCCAGGGCATCGACGGCGACGCACAGCGTCAAGGCCGAATCGATGCCGCCGGAAAAACCGACGATGGCACCGGGAAAACCATTCTTGCCAACGTAGTCACGCACGCCGAGAACCAGGGCGCGATAAGCCTCGGCCTCAAGCGGCAGCTCTGCCGCGAGATCGGCCGAATGCAGTTCGCCGGCGCGGAAATCGACGATGCCCAGCGCCTCCTCGAACTGCGGCAAGCGCATGCGCACAATCTGTCCGGCGTCGAGGGCGAAGGAAGCCCCATCGAACACCAGTTCGTCCTGGCCGCCGATCAGATTGCAGTAGATGGCGGCAATGCCGCAGGCGGCGACCCGCTCGCCGAGCGCTTGGCGGCGATCGTTCTGCTTCCCCAGATGGCAGGGCGAGGCGTTGAGCACCAGCATCAACTCGGCGCCAACGTCAGCCGCCGCCTCGAAGGCGCCCTCCTCCCAGACATCGGCGCAGATATTGATGCCACAGCGCACGCCGCCGAGCGTGACGACGCAGGGCGCATCGCCAGCCGCAAAATAGCGGCGTTCGTCGAAGACCTCGTAATTGGCCAGGTGATTCTTGCGATAAACCGCCGTGCAGTGGCCGTTCTCGATGACGCTGGCGGCGTTGTAGCAAAGTCCGTCGGCTTCCAACGGATGACCGACGACCAGCGCGATATCGCCGACACGCCCGGCCAGCTCAGCGAGCGCCTGGGCGCAGGCGCGGTAGAAATCCGGGCGCAGCAGCAGGTCTTCCGGCGGATAGCCGCACAGGGCCAGCTCCGGCGTCAGCAGCACCTGGGCGCCGCACGCCCTGGCCTCGGCGGCGCACCGGACAATGCGTTCGACGTTACCCGTCAGGTCGCCGACGGTGGCATTGAACTGGGCAACGGCGATACGCATGGGATCGTTGGATCAGTAGTTCGGCTTATCCTTGGCGTCGTTGTAGCGCCGAACGCCGTCCATGATTTCCTTGCGAGCGGCGTCGACGCCTTCCCAGCCGCTAGTTCTGACCCATTTACCGGGTTCCAGATCCTTGTAATGCTCGAAGAAGTGAGCGATCTGCCGGCGCAGCAGTTCGGGCAAATCTTCAACCGACTCCACATCCTTGTACAACACCGTCAGCTTTTCCACTGGCACGGCCAGCACCTTGGCATCCGCGCCGCCTTCGTCGGTCATCTGCAACTGGCCGACCGGACGGCAACGGACGACGACGCCCGGCTGCAACGAAAACGGCGCGACGACCAGCACGTCGACCGGGTCGCCGTCACCGGCGATGGTGTGCGGGATGTAGCCGTAATTGCAGGGGTAGTTCATGGAAGTGGACATGAAACGATCGACGAAAATCGCCCCGCTTTCCTTGTCGACTTCGTATTTGACCGGTTCCGCATGGGCGGAAATTTCGATGATGACGTTGAAATCATCGGGCAGGGATTTTCCGGAAGGAACGCTGTTAAGTGCCATTTTTGTCTCTCTGCGACTGGGTTTGAGAATTTTCCATTATACCGCCGCGCCGGACGGTGAGTCTCTCCGGGCTTTCGCCCGGAGCTTCCTCGCCACGAATTTGGGGCGCCTTCGGCACCGAAATCACGCTTGGCTCGCTTGACCCCGGCCTGAGGGCCGGGGCTTGCGCTTGCACCGTGGTCATTGCCAGGCGGCGAGAAACTCCTGCCAGTGTGGAGCGCCGATCCGGGCCAATTGGGCCTTGACGAAATCGATCTCAGCCACTTCCTCGGCCGCCGTCAATTCGCCGCGCAGACGGCGGAAGCGGTTGTAGACCAGATAGGTATTGACCACGTCGGTCTCGCAGTAGTCGCGAATAGCGGCTGCTTGCCCCGCCTGCCAGGCCTCCCAGACCTTGCTGCCATCCATACCGAGCTTGCCGGGAAAACCAAACAGCTTGGCCAAGTCGTCGAGCGGGGCATTGGCACGGGGATTGTACAGGGCCAATAAGTCCATCAAATCGAGATGGCGGGTGTGGTAGCGGCTGATGTAGTTGTTCCACTTGAAATCGCGCGAATCGGCGTAGTCGCCATCGCCGAGATCCCAGTAGCGCGGCGCCGAGACGCCGTGCAGCATGCCGCGGTAATGCAACACCGGCAGATCGAAACCACCGCCATTCCAGGACACGATCTGCGGCGTGAATTTCTCGATGCCGTCGAAAAAGCGCTGAATGATGGCGCCTTCGTCGAGTTCCGGCTCGGCCAGCGACCACACCTTGAAACCCTCGCCGGTACGCAGGACGCAGGAAATGCTGACCACCCGCTGCAAGTGCAAAGGCAGAAAATCGCTGCCGGTTTTGGCCCGGCGCTGCTGAAAGGCCAGTTCCGCCACTTCGGCATCGGAAAGCTCGGTCGGCAAGTCATTGAGCCGGCGCAGACCGGCGACATCGGGAATGGTTTCGATGTCGAAAACGAGTACAGGCTTCATGCCGGGAAAACGCCCGTCGACAGATAACGGTCGCCGCGATCGCAGATGATGCTGACGATGACCGCGTTCTCCAGCGCCTGCGCCAGGCGCAGGGCGGCGACAACGCCGCCACCAGAGGAGATGCCGGCGAAAATGCCTTCCTCGACGGCCAGCCGGCGGGTCATCGCCTCGGCCTCGGCTTGGCTGACATACTCAATGGCATCGATGTTGTCCGGGGCGTAGATTTTCGGCAGATAGGCTGGCGGCCACTTGCGGATACCGGGAATCTGGCTGCCCTCCTCCGGCTGGCAGCCGACGACCCGGATGGCCGGATTCTTTTCCTTGAGGAAACGGCCAGTACCCATGATGGTGCCGGTGGTGCCCATGCTGGAAACGAAA
>JAISPT010000038.1 GCA_031274715.1 Azonexus sp.
GGCTGATCCTCCTGTTATCACTCGTGACTTCAGACACCACGAGCTTAACAGACCAGGCTCTCAGCCTTCTTCTCTTTCTACTTGATGCTATGCGAGCAGCTTAAGGTAGCACCATGGGATGCTGACCCTAATAGCCCACTAATAGCCCAATGGCTACATCTCCCCTGGAAGCCTCGCCACGAAAAATGGGTATGCCGTTACTCATAGGCTCCACACTGTTTACGGCGGTGCTGGCGGTATCCTGGCTTGCTCTGCCTGAAGCAGAACAAGCACAAGGGACATTGCCCAAACTGAACCTGGATTTGCTGGAGACGACGGCCTCCGGCATCTCTTCCGGCGCTTTCATGGCGACACAGATGGCCGTTGCGCATTCCGACTCTATCAAGGGCGTTGCCGTAACGGCAGGGGGTCCCTATTTCTGTGCAGGGAAAGAATCCTGGAGCGGCGCAGGGCTATCGAAAGCCATCGCTCGTTGCATGCAAGGTGATCCGATGTTTCCGGTCAGTGCAATTACGGAAGACGATCAGCGTTTGATGCGGGAAACGACACAGCGTTGGGCAAAGGAAGGAAAGATCGATCCACTGGACAGGTTGGTACGGCAAAAAGTCTGGATTTTTCATGGCTATAACGACGGCATCGTGAAAACGCCCGTCAGCAACGCACTGGAAACCTATTACCGCGCATTTGTGCCAGCGCACCAGATTTTCCATAAACGTGAATTGCCTGCGGCACACGCGCAAATCTCCGCCGCCTGCGCAAATAGCGAGAATGAAACGGGCGCCTCTTGTAATGTTTGCGACGTGACCGGCGGCAATTTCATCAATGTCTGTTCCGTTGACAAGACTCCTTATGATGCGGCAGGCATGGCGCTGCAATTTTTCTACGGCCCGATGCAGCGCACCGCCAGTGATCAATTGAAAGGAAAACTGCTCTCCTTCAATCAGGCTCTCTATACGCTGATGGATGACAGAAAAATTAAACCGGACAAAATCTCAATGGCTGGCGAGGGGTATCTCTATGTGCCTCAGAGCTGTCTGGAGGGGAAAGCCTGCCGGCTGCACATCGCGTTTCATGGTTGTCAGCAAAATGCCGGTAAAATCAATATGGATTTCGTGAAAAGCGCGGGCTACAACGAATGGGCGGAACAGAACCACCTGGTCGTTTTGTTCCCGCAGGCTGCTTCCTCCGCGATGCTCCCCATGAACCCGAATGCCTGTTGGGATTGGTGGGGTTATAACGATACGGGTGATCGGCACGCGGGTCACTACGCAACCAAGAATGGTTTTCAGATAGCCGCTGTCTGGCGTATGGTGCAGGCGCTTGCCAATCCAGACGAACGGGAGGAGGGGAAACAGTCCGCAGACGAGCAGGTGGTAAAGAACCCCGCGCATGAAATCCTTTTGACTGCGCCCGTCGCGCAGGTTCTGGATGTCAGTAGCAGTCAAGTGCTCCTGACCTGGGAAGCTGTACCGAATGCAGCAACCTACCGGGTATATCGCCTGATGCCAGGTCTTGATCCGGGAGATAAAGGCGAACCCACCTTTTTGATGGTCACGCCGGAAGATTTCACCGGTACCGCTTATGTGGATGACGGTCTGAAAGAAAAAACGCTTTACCAATATAGGGTGACGGCGCTGGATGAAGCGGGCAAGGAAACTTCGGCCAGTTCCCTGACAGCGCAAACTTCAGGGCTGCCGCCTGCCTGTGATCCTTATTATTCCATGTTAATGGAATGCACAGTCGACCGGCATGGACTGCCCACGGACTCGAGGTGTCCGTAAAAGCCGAAAGCGAGGATATGCGCGGCCTTGGATGTAAGTTTGACCACGATTACACCGCCTTCGTAAACCCGTTCCCGCGCATATCCGCGATGAAATTACCCAGGTCGTCCCGCACCTCGACGCGGTATACCGAGACATTCCGCCTGCTGGACAGGCAAACCGAACGCGCAATCAGCCGTTTTCCCTTGGGCGTAGCAAGGTAGGAGATACTGATTGATTGCCCTACCGTGATGCCCACATTCTCGCCAAGAAACAGCCGCAAGTTGGAGTGCACGCCAAAGGTCAGATCGGCCAGCGTAAAAATCGCTCCCCCTTGAACCGTGCCTGCCGCGTTCAGATGCTCGCTCGTGATCGGCATGCTGCATTGCACTTCTTCTTTCGTCACTGAATCAATGACGATGCCCGCGTTCGTGGCGAAGCGATCCTTCATGAAAAAGGCGCGGATACGCTCAATGTCGAGTTCCATCCCGGTTCTCACTCTACAAATTGGGAGGGTGCAGACTCCCCGCCAAGGGCGGGCAATGTTCGTTGAAGGAAAGCGGTGCGGGCCGGATTCCGGGGTTTTGCCCCTTCAGGCCGAATCGACGATGCGGCTGCCGCTTGGCGCGGCGGCTTGGCCGTCGCTACCGTAGAGGGAATCGGTGGCGCGGCGGCTGTCGAGAATATGCAGCGCGTCGCCAGTGTGCTGCAGGTGCAGGGTGACTAGGCCGGCATTGAGTTCATGTAGCTGCTTGGCTTCGCTGGCCAGGGCCAGCAGCATCTGCCAGTCGTGGGCGATTTGCTGCTGCGCTGGGTTGGCGACCAGCCAGCTTTCCATGGCGCTGCGGGTTTTCTCCTCGCTGCCGATGCCGAGCACGGTGCGGCGCTCGTTCTCAAGTTCGTTGAGTTGCCCGACCAGCGCTACCTTGGCCGCGCCGATTTCTGGCAAAGGTGCCGGATTGGCGCCGCACAAGGTTTCCTGCTCTTCCTTGAGCAGCTCGATGAAGCGACCGATCAGGACGACTTCGCGGGCGGTGATTGTGCCGAGGTCGTCCATCAGGCTTCGCGGTGGCTGGCGCTGACCAAATCGCGGGCGGATTCGATCAGGCGGTCGGCAATGGCTTCCGGGTTGATCTTGAACCGGCCTTCGGCGATAGCCTGCTTGATTTCCTGGATGCGCGTGGAGTTGACCGGCGGCGCTTCGCCGCCGCGCAGGCTGCCGGCCAGCGGGCTCAGGCTGACCGCCTCGGTCGTTGCGCCGGCTGGCGACGTTTGTTGGGCAAGCGGCCCCTTGGGGGCGAGGCCGGCCGCTGTGGGGGCGTATGAACTGTCGATCTTCATGATGAGCTTCCCGATGCTTTATGTCCTGATCTGTTTAACGGCGCAGTTGGCCGAAGCTTTAGCCTAAAAACTGATTTCGACGGTGCCGTCGGCCTGGGCGATGCCACTGACCGTCTGGCCGCTGGAATTCATGCGTACCTGTGCGACCTGGCCAACGCCGGCATTGTTCAGCGCCCGTCCCTCGCTACTGACAGCAAAACCCGTTCCACGGGAGATGACGCGGACCGTCTGGCCTTGCCGGATGACCAGCGGGGCGATCAGTTGGTCGTTGCGCAAGGGCTGGCCGGCCGCGACCGCATTGCGCAGGGTTTTGCCGACCGCCTCGGCCGTTGAGCCGACGATGCCGCTGGGCAGTGTCGACAAATCGCCGGCAACCACGGTGATATCGCCTTCCTGAATGGTTTGGCCGGCACCGAGCGGGCGGGCGGTGACGACATAATTGCCGGTCACGGCAATTTGTACCGGCACCAGCACACTCCAGATGTTTGGCCCGAGACAGCGGACGCCGATATGGGTCCGCCCGCTCAGGCGCGTGCCGGGCGGCGCATAAGCCTCGTGCGCCGAGCACGGCGGCAGGCGCTCGACATCGAGCCGGCCCATGGTGATTTTGACTTCGCCCGGCATGCCCTGGGTCTGCAGCTTGACGTAGCGTTCGGCGGTATCGATCACCACGTCGACTTCGGCGGCGGCAGCGACGGTGGTCGAATCGAGCAGGAGGGCGCAGAGGAGGATGAAGCAGCGCAGCAGCATGCCGCCATTGTGCCTGATCGCACCCGGCAGGGGAAAGCGCGGGTCGCCAGAGGGTTGGCACAGAGAATGCTTCCGCTCGGGTAATCAGATGGAAGGTAGCTCCATGAACACCATTGCCCAACACGTATCGGTTTACAGCCAGGCCTTGAATCTGCGCACCCAACGCCATCAGATTCTGGCCTCGAATATCGCCAACGCCGATACGCCACGTTACCAGGCGCGCGATTTCGATTTCGCCCAAGCCATGCAGAACGCCCTGGGCGGACGCTTGGCCGGTAGCGTCGACATGGCCCGGACGGCGTCGGCACATCTTGCCGGCAGCGGCAATGCCAGCGGGGCGGCGCAATTGATGTATCGCCAGGAAACCCAGTCGGCGGTCGACGGCAATACCGTGGATATGGACGTCGAACGGGCACAGATTGCCGACAACGCACTGCAGTACCAGATTCTGGCGCAATTGATTGGTGACAAGTTCAAGGGGCTGAGCATGGCGCTGACCCCGACCACTGGCTGAGGAGAATTGGCATGAGTCTGTTCAACGTATTCCAAGTGTCGTCGAGCGCGATGACGGCGCAGTCGATGCGTCTCAACGCCGTTGCTTCCAACCTGGCCAACGCCGACAGCATCGTTTCTTCCGACGGCAAGCCTTACCGCGCCAAGCAAGTGGTGTTCGAGGCGACGCCGATGGGCAACAGCGAGCTGTCCAAGGGCGTGCGCGTAAGCCAGGTGGTCGAAAGCGCCGCGCCAGCGCGCATGGTCTACGACCCGAAGAATCCCGCCGCCGATGACAAGGGTTATGTCGCCTTCGCCAATGTCGACGTGGTCGAGGAAATGACCAACATGATTTCCGCCTCGCGGTCCTATCAGACCAATGTCGAAGTCATGAATACCGCCAAGGCGATGTTGTTGCGCACGCTGCAGATTGCCCAGTAACCCGACAGGAGAGAGAAATGGCCATCATCAACAACACCGACTACAACGCCGACTTGTACGCCAAGGTTGGCGGCTCATCGAGCACTTCCTCCGCCAGCGGCGCGGTTCAGGATATGGAAACCCGCTTCCTGACGCTGCTGATGGCGCAGATGAGAAACCAGGACCCGCTCAACCCACTCGACAATGCCCAGGTCACCACCCAGTTGGCCCAGCTCAGCACGGTTACTGGCATCGAAAAGCTCAACCAGACGATGACCCGGTTGCTGGCCGGTTATGACGAGGCCCAGGCGATGCAGGCGGCAAGTATGGTCGGCAGGAGTGTAATGATTGCCGGCAATAATTTGCCGATGGTCGAGGGGCAGTCGATCGCTGGCATCGGGTTGGCCGGCCCGGCTGATCAAGTGCAGATCACGATCAAGGATGCGACCGGCAAGGTTGTGCAGGTCGAGAATCTCGGCGCGCGTGAGGCCGGCAATTTCTACTTCGCCTGGGACGGCACCGACGCCGACGGCAACGTCCTGCCCGACGGCAACTACACCTTCAGCGTTGAGGCGACCATCGCCGGACAACCGGTCGACGCGGCGCCGATGCAGATTGGCATGGTTTCTGCTGTGATCAGGGGGACGGACGGGTTCCTGCTCGATCTGGGTTCATTCGGCAGGGTAGCTTTCAACGATGTTCTGCAAATTTTCTGAGTGAGGTGAAAAAATGGCATTCCAGCAAGCACTAAGCGGACTCAATACTTCGTCCAAGGCGATTGATGCGACCAGCCATAACATCGCCAACTCGAGCACGGTCGGCTACAAGGCCGGGGTCGTCCATTTCGCCGATGTCTATGCCGCGTCGCTGACCGGCAACGGCGCCAGCCAGATCGGTATCGGCGCGAATCTGGTGGCGATCCAGCAGCAATTCACCCAGGGTAACATCACGACCACCAATAACCCGCTGGACATCGCGATCAATGGCGGCGGCTTCTTCCGTATGGATCACAACGGCGCCATCAGCTACACCCGCAATGGCCAGTTCCACCTCGACAAGAGCGGCTACGTCATCAACGACCAGGGCCTGGTCCTGACCGGATATGCGATGCAGAACGGCGCCCTGACCCAGACCGTCGTTCCCTTGCAGATTTCCGCCTCTTACCTGACGCCGCAGGCGACCGGCTCGAACGTGAATTCGCCCTTCAACGGCGTCAGGGTCAACCTCAACCTGGATTCGCGGCAAACTGTGCCGACCTCGCCCTGGGTCGATGGTGGTGCGCCTGGCGACACTAACAGCTTTACGCCCGATCCGACGACCTACAACTTTGCGACGGGGACGACGATCTTCGACTCGCTGGGCAATCCGCACAACCTGATGTTCTATTTCCGC
This sequence comes from Azonexus sp., assembly GCA_031274715.1. Lineage (GTDB taxonomy): Bacteria > Pseudomonadota > Gammaproteobacteria > Burkholderiales > Rhodocyclaceae > Azonexus. Next base: position 6,156 of record JAISPT010000038.1, read on the forward strand.
AAGACGATCAATGGTAGCGAGTGGGAGGTCTTTGCCACGCTCGACGGCACCACCAACCAGAACATCGTCCCGGGCGGTGGCCCGATCGGCACCCTGACCTTCGATGCGCTCGGCCAGATCAGCGGCGGCAATCCGATGCCCGTCACGCTCGACATTCTCAACACCATGATCAGCCAGGGGCAGCCGAACGGCAACGGCGCGCTCGCCACGCAGACTTTCCCGATCGATTTCACGGGGACCACCCAGTTTGGTAGCGCGAACAGTGTCAACCGCATCGAGCAGGACGGCTATACCGCCGGCAGCCTGGTCGGTGTCTCGGTCGCCGACGATGGCATCATCCAGGCGCGCTACAGCAACGGTCAGACCTACGCCATGGGTCAGGTCGTGCTGGTCGATTTCACCAATCCGAACGGTCTGCGCTCGATCGGCAACAACCAGTGGATCGAAACCTCCGATTCCGGCGCGCCGATGGTCGGTGCTCCGAATACCTCCGGGCGTGGCGTGCTGGCCTCGTACTCGGTCGAGGAGTCGAACGTCGATCTGACCGCCGAACTGGTGAATCTGATTACCAATCAGCGCAACTACCAGGCTAATGCCCAGTCGATCAAGACCCAGGATTCGATCATGCAGACCCTGGTCAATCTGCGCTAAACCAGCTTGCTGAGCGACAGACATGGATCGCCTGATCTATACCGCGATGACCGGTGCCAAGCATGTGTTCATGCAGCAAGCTGGCACCGCGAACAACTTGGCCAATGCCAGCACCGTCGGCTACAAGGCGCAGGAGCACCGCTTCCGCGCCGTGCCGGTGCTCGGCGAGGGTATGCCAACGCGCGCCTTCACGGTCGATGCCTCGGTGGCCGACGTGTTCGACCAGGGGCCGCTGATGTTTACCGGCAACGACCTCGATGTCGCGGTCCAGGGCAAAGGCTGGATCGCCTTGCAGATGCCCGACGGCAGCGAGGCTTACACCCGCGCCGGCGGCCTGCAAGTCGACGTCAATGGCCTGCTGCAGACCAAGAGCGGCATCACCGTGATGGGCGACGGCGGCGCCATCAACATTCCGCCGGACAACAACATTTCGATCGGCTTCGACGGCACGGTGTCGGTGATTTCAACCTTCGGCGCCCAGAACAACACTAATATCCTTGGCCGCATCAAGCTGGTCAATCCGCCGGAAGAGGATCTGGTGCGCAGTGCTGACGGCCTGTTCCGGCTGCGCAGCGGCCAGCCGGCGCCGGTCGACGAGAACGTCAGCCTTGCTCCCGGCACGCTCGAAGGCAGCAACGTCAATGTCACCGACGCGATGGTCAACCTGATCAGCCTGTCGCGCCAGTTCGAGATGCAGATCAAGTTGTTGCAGACCGCCGATGCCAACGCCCAGCGCGCCGACCAGTTGTTGGCGCTCAATGGTTGACCTTGATAGGACCTGAATCATGATCCGTTCCCTGTGGATTGCCCGAACTGGCCTCGATGCCCAGCAGACCCAGCTCGATGTCATCGCCAATAACCTGGCCAATGTCAGCACCAATGGTTTCAAGCGTTCGCGCGCGGTGTTCGAGGATTTGTTGTACCAGACCCTGCGCCAGCCCGGCTCACAGACCTCGCAGCAAAACCAGGTGCCGACCGGCCTGCAATTGGGTACCGGTGCCAGGCCAGTGGCGACTGCCCGTTTATTTACCCAGGGCAACATCCAGAAGACCGAAAATCCGCTCGATGTCGCCATTCAGGGGCACGGTTTCTTCCAGGTGCTGCTGCCCGACGGTACCACCGCCTATACCCGCGACGGTTCCTTCCAGAAAGACAACCAGGGCCAGATCGTCACGGCCGACGGTTATCCGCTGCAGCCCGCCATCACCATTCCGGCCGACGCTCAGAGCCTCTCGATCGGCCTTGACGGCACGGTGTCGATCACCCAGGCCGGCGTCCCCGGCAGTGTCGAGATCGGCGCCATCCAACTGGCCACTTTCATCAATCCGGCGGGGCTGCTCGGCATGGGCCAGAACCTGTTCCTGGAGACTGCCTCAAGTGGTGTACCGACACCCAATACGCCGGGCACCAACGGCGCTGGCGGGGTCAACCAGTTCTACGTCGAAACCTCCAACGTTAACGTCGCCGAGGAACTGGTGACGATGATCCAGACCCAGCGGGCCTACGAACTCAATTCCAGGGTGGTGTCGACTTCCGACTCCATGCTCGGCCGTCTGACGCAACTGTGAGGTGATGTCATGAAGCGTCTAGCCCTGCTCGCGCTGGTGGTGGTCGCCGGGTGCACGACGGTGCCGCCGACCAATATCCATCAGCCGATGACGGCCCGGCCACCGTTGCGCAACGAGGTGCCGGCAGCCAATGGCGCGATCTGGCAGGCCGGCCAGACCCGGCCGCTGTTCGAAGATCGCCGAGCACGCTACGTCGGCGATACGATTACCATCCGCATTGTCGAGAGCACCAACGCTACCACCAGCTCGAACAACAAGGTGGCTAAGGCCGGCGGCGTCACGGCCTCGGTCAATGCAATAGCCGGTCTGCCCGGCAAGGGTCTACAAGGCATGAACCTCGATGCCAGCAGCAACAACACCTTCAGCGGCAGTGGCCAGGCCGCCAACAACAACGTGTTCACCGGCAACATGACGGCCACGGTGATCGAGGTGTTGCCCAATGGCAATTTGCTGGTCTCCGGCGAGAAGCAGGTGGCGATCGGGCAGGAGCAGGAATATGTGCGCATTTCCGGCATCGTCAATCCCAGTTTCATCGATACTCTGAATACCGTCCCGTCCTCGGCGGTGGCCGATGCCCGGATCGAGTACAAGTCCTCCGGACAGGTCAGCGAAAGCCAGGTCATGGGTTGGTTGGCACGTTTCTTCCTTAGCGTCTTGCCATTCTAGGAAATCTCCCAGCGGAGGCGGAACATGATCGGGAATGATGGCAAATGCAGCGGCAAATGGTACCGGCAGGCGGCAATCGTCGCCGCCCTGCTGCTGCCGCTGTGCGGCCAGCCTGTCCTGGCCGAGCGGGTCAAGGATCTGGCTTCGGTGCAGGGCGTGCGCCAGAACCAGTTAATCGGCTACGGCCTAGTGGTCGGTTTGGACAATACCGGCGACCAGACGACGCAAACGCCGTTTACCACCCAAGCGATCGGCAACATGTTGTCGCAGATGGGCGTCAATCTGAGCGCCGACCAGGCGCAGAGGTTGCAGTTGAGGAACGTCGCGGCGGTAATGCTGACTGCCTCGCTGCCGCCCTTCGCCCGTCCCGGCCAGGAAATCGACGTGACCGTCTCGTCGATGGGCAACGCCAAGAGCTTGCGCGGCGGTACCCTGCTGATGACCCAGTTGAAAGGCGCCGATGGTCAGGTGTACGCGGTGGCTCAGGGCAATGTGCTGGTTGGCGGCGTCGGCGCTACTTCCGGCAACTCCAGGGTCACCGTCAATCATCTGGCGGCCGGCCGCATTCCCGGTGGCGCCACCGTCGAGCGGGCGGTGGCGACGCCGGTCGGGCAGGGCGGCTATGTTTATTACGAACTGGGCGAAACCGATTTCGGCAATGCCCAGGCCGTGGTCGAAGCGATCAACCAGGCCGTGGGCCAGGGCACGGCGCAGGCGCTCGACGGCCGCCGCGTTGCGGTTCGGGCGCCGGACGATCCGGGGGCGCGGGTGGCTTTCCTGGGCCGTATCGACAATCTGGAGATTCACCGTGTCGCCGGCATCGCCAAGGTGGTCATCAATCCGCGCACCGGCTCGGTGGTGATGAACCAGCGCGTCACCATCGAACCCTGTTCCGTGGCGCACGGCAACCTGTCGGTGGTGGTCGAGGGGGCGCAGCCGCTGATCGCCCAACCCGCCGGCATAGAGGTTAGACAGGAAGGCAACAGCCTGATCGCCGTCAAGGCCGGGGCCAACCTCGCCGACGTGGTTAAAGCGCTGAACGCCCTCGGTGCCAATCCGCTCGACCTGCTGGCTATCCTCCAGGCCATGAAATCGGCCGGCGCGCTACGTGCCGACCTCGAAGTGATTTAAAACCTGATATGGCGATCAAGATTCAGGACACCCCGAACCGGGCAGCATTCGACGTCCAGTCGGCGCAGGATTTACGCGGCCAGTTCGCGCGCAACCCGCAGGAAGGTCTGAAGGCCGCGGCGCAGCAGTTCGAACAGATGTTTCTCCAGATGGTGATGAAGAGTATGCGCGACACCGTGCCACAGGACGGTCCGCTCAACAGTGACCAGACGCGTTTTTACACCTCCCTGCTCGACCAGCAGATGGCGCATGATCTAGCGACCCGTGGCAACGGCGTCGGTTTTGCCCGGTTGATCGAGCAGCAGCTCGGACGTACCGTTGCTACCGGCAAGGATTTGGCGGCGCCGGGCGAGGAGGCGGCAAAGACTGCCGGCAATGCGTTGCCGCTCGCTGCTTCCGACGGCCGGCATTTGCGCCACTCGCCGGTACTTGGCCATTTGCCGACCTCGGCTGCCTACGCCGCGCAGCAGAAGATGGCCACGCCGGACAGCGATGGTGATGTCCCAGCGACGGCCCGCGATTTTGCCAACCGAGTCTGGCCGCATGCGGTCGAAGCCTCGCGCTCGACCGGCATCCCGCCGCAGTTCCTGGTTGCCCATTCAGCGCTCGAAAGCGGCTGGGGGCGTAGCGAAATCCGCCATCCCGACGGCTCGTCCAGCCACAACCTGTTCGGCATCAAGGCCGGCAAGGGCTGGACGGGGCCGACCGTCGAGGCGACTACCACCGAATACGTGAACGGTCAGCCGCAGCAGGTGGTCGAGCGCTTCCGCGCCTATGCTTCCTACGCCGAAAGTTTCCGCGATTACGCTGGGCTGCTGCGCGACAGCGCGCGCTATAGCAGCGTCATCGGTGCTCAGAATGGCACGGAGTTTGCTCGACGTTTGCAGCAGGCAGGGTATGCGACCGATCCGATGTACGCCGACAAGCTGGCCCGTATCATCAACGGCCCGACCCTGCGCCAGGCGCTGATTGGTTGAAGCGTCGCTAAACTTTGCGGCCGATCGGTCGTTAACCTCATAAGAGGTGAATGATGAGTTCAGGAATTTTCAGTATCGGTGTCAGCGGTCTCAATGCAGCCCAACTTGGCTTGCTGGCGACCAACCATAACATCGTCAATGCCAATACGCCCGGCTATACCCGGCAGCGTACGGTACAGGCAACCAATGTCGCGCTGATGAGCGGCGCCGGTGCGATCGGCCAGGGCGTCCATGTCCAGACGATCGAGCGCCTATATAGCTCCTTCGTGACGCAACAACTCAATACGGCGCAGAGCAGGGTCAGCCAGCTCGATGCCTTCTATAGCCAGATCAGGCAGATCGACAACCTGTTGGCCGATTCCAGCGCCGGCCTGTCGCCGGCGTTGCAGGATTTCTTCTCCGGTGTCCAGCAGGTGGCTTCCAATCCGTCGCTGCTGCCGGCGCGGCAGGCCCTGATTTCCTCGGCACAGACGTTGGCCGAGCGCTTCCATGCCATGACCACCCGGCTGTCCGAAATCCGCAACGAGGTCAATAGCCGCGTCACCAGCGCGGTTTCGGACATCAACAGCTATGCCTCGCTGATTGCCGACCTGAACCAGCGCATCATCGTTTCCCAGGCTGGTTCCGGGCAGCCGGCCAACGATTTACTCGACCGCCGCGACCTGCTGATCAACGAATTGAACCAGTTGGTCCAGGTGACGACCGTGACCAATTCGGACGGCAGCTTCAACGTCTTCATCGGTACCGGCCAGCCGCTGGTGCTCGGCACGACGGCGCAGCAGTTGGCGGCAATACCGTCGGCGGACGACCCGACGAAAATCGTGGTCGGCCTGAAGTTGGCGAACGGTACGCTGGAATTGCCGGAATCCCTGATCACCGGTGGCCAACTGGGCGGCCTGATCTCCTTCCGCGCCGGTTCGCTCGATACGGTCCAGAATAACCTGGGGCGCCTGGCGGCTTCGCTCAGCCTCACCTTCAACGCCCAACTCGGCCTCGGCCAGGATCTGACCGGGCGCATCGCTGGGGATAGCGGTTTCGTCGGGGATCTGTTCTCGATCACCACGGCGACCCCGTTGTCGATCCTGCCCAATGTCAGGAACACCGGCAGCGGCAGCCTGTCGGCCACCTTCTCGCCGCCGGTGGCGCCGAATCCTCCCAATTTCGCTGGTAATTTCTACACCGAACAGATGCCCAGCGATTACAAAATCGCCTTTGGTCCGGGCGCCGGCGATTACACGGTTACCCGCCTCAGCGACAACGCTCAAGTGGCTGCCGGCAACGGCATCGGGACAATCAGCTTCGATGGCATCGACCTGAATATCACGGCGCTGGGCAACAACGGCGACAGCTTTGTGCTCAAGCCCTATGCCGATGCCGCCCAGTCGCTGTCGGTCAATGCGAGCATCGCCACCGATCCGCGGCTGATTGCCGCGGCGGGGCCGGTCGGCGTGACGCCCGATATTGCCAACACCGGCGCCTTCACCATTTCCCAAGGCGTGGTCGGCATCGGCTACAGCACGGCGAACGTACCGGCAAACCTGCAGCTATCGGCAACCGACCTGCAAGGCGTGCCGGGTACCTGGACAGCGGTCTATTCGGACGGCAGCCAAGTCACCGGCACCGGCAACATCGCGCTGGCCAACGGCTCGGCCAACCTGACCGGCTTTGGCTTCGACAACATGTATTTCACCGTCGCCGGCACGCCGCCGGCCGCCGGTACCGATACTTTCGTCATCGACCGCAATACGAATGGCATCCAGGACGGACGCAATGCCCTCTTGCTCGCCAACCTGCAAACGCAGAGCACCATGGATGGCGGCACCGCGAACTACCAGGCGGCCTACGGCAGGCTCGTCGCCGACAACGGCATCCGCACGCGCGAAGTGAAGGTCCAGCTCGACGCCCAGACGGTGGTCCTGCAGCAGGCCCAGGCGACGCGGGAAGCTTTGTCCGGCGTCAATCTGGATGAAGAGGCGGCCAACCTGCTGAAATACCAGCAAGCCTATCAGGCCGCAGCGAAGACTATCGAGATCGGCAACAGCTTGTTCCAAACCATCCTGTCGCTCCGCTAAAAAGGAGTCATCATCATGCGCCTCAGTACCTCCCAGATATTCAATTCCGGCACCACCGGCATGCAGAATCTGCAGTACGGCCTGTACAAGATACAGCAGCAGATGTCGAGCGGGCGCCGTATCCTGTCGCCCGCGGATGATCCGATTGGCGCTACCCAGGCGCTCCAGGTGACCCAGTCGAAAGGGATCAATGAGCAGTTCCTGAAAAATATCGGCGAAGCGACGAGCAAGCTCAATCTGCTCGATTCGACGCTGAGCGGCGTCGAGCAAGAGTTGCAGGTGATCCTCGAACGCGCCGTGCAGGCCGGCAATGCCAGCTTAAGCGACGAGCAGCGCGGCATGATCGCCGAGGAACTGAGGCAGCGCATGTCCAGCCTGATCAGCCTCGGCAATACCAAGGATGGCACCGGGCTTTACATCTTCGCCGGTTTCAAATCGGCGACCCAGCCTTTCCAGGTCGATCCCGGCGCCACGCCGCCCTATTCGCTGGCTTCCGGCACGCATGTCGGCTACAGCGGCGATGGCGGCGTCGAGACCTTGCAGGTCAGCGGCTCGCGGACCATAGCCACCTCGGAAAACGGCCTCGGCGTGTTCATGCAGGTGCGCGATGCCCAGGGCAATCCGACCGGGCGCAGCATGTTCGACAGCCTGCAAAACATGATCGACATACTCGATCCGGCCAGCGGCATCCCCTTCACCACCGCTGCCTACGAGCAGGCGCTTGGCGACACGAACGCGTCGGTCGCCCATCTATCGACCGTCCGCGCCTCGGTTGGCGCCCGCCTGCAGTCGCTCGACAGCATGGCGACCACGGCCAACGACAGCGACTATCTGTACAAGGTCCGTCTGTCCGAATTGCAGGATCTCGACTATTACGATGCCGCTTCCCAATTGGCGCAGCTGCAACTGCAACTGGAGGCGGCGCAATTGTCGTTCAAGCAGACCAGCCAGCTGAGCCTGTTCAACATCCTATGAGGGCCGTGGCGATCGCTTTCCTGATCGGTGGTGCGCTAGCGCTGGGTGCCTGCGGATCGCCCGGCTCCAATCCGTCGCCGCTGTTTCCCGACAAAAAGCTCCAGTTGACTGGGGAAACCGGCATCAAGCTGTCCTCGCTGGTCAACGCCGCGGTGGTCGCCGCCGCCATCTACGTGGTGTACGACCCACTGGCGCCGAACTGGGAGGTCGAGGAACAGCGCCTGAGCGGCGACAGCTATCGCCTGTCGATGAAGATGAAGCGCTTCCATACCGGCGGCGCCGGCGAGTCGATCCAGGTGCTCAAGCGGCGGGCCAGCGCCTTGCAAGAGCAGAATGGCTATCACGGCTACCAGATCGTCGAATATACCGAGGGCATCGATTCGCAGACCCTTGGCGCCCGGCGCGTGGCCGAAGGCCTGATCCGCCTGGTGCAGCAGGAACAAGCCGACTCCTTCCTGCAGAACTAATGTGCCCGCGATTTGCGGGACAGCACACTAACGGACTACGGCGAAGCCGAGCATCGCACCGAGAGCAATTTCGAACACTGCCTGGATTGGTGCGGCCAGGTAGTGCAGGCTGATCGAGAGGGCGAAGAAACCGCCGAGCAGGGTCAGCGGAAAACCGAGGGCGAAGATGTTCAACTGCGGCGCCGCCCGCGTCAGCACGGCCAGGGCCAGATTGGTGATCATCAGCGCTACCGCCACCGGCAGCGCCAGTAGCAGGCCGGCCGAGAAAATGTGGCTGCCCAGCCGCACCAGGTTCCCCCACGAATCCGCCGCCAGCGGCGTCGCGCTGACCGGTATGGCGACGAAGCTCTGTGCCAGCGTGGCGAAGTACAGCAGATGGCCGTTCATCGCCAGCAGCAGCAGGTAGGCGATGAGGTCGACGAAATTGGCAACCACTGGCGTCTGCGAGCCGCGCAACGGATCGTAGAAGGTGGCGAAGCCGAGGCCCATCTGGAAACCCATGAATTCGCCGGCCACGTCGAAGGCGGAGAAAACGATGCGGGCGGCGAAACCCATGCCGATGCCGACCAGCATCTGTTGCAGCATGATCCATAGGCCGGCCAGCGTCGCCGGCGGCACCGCGGGCATTGGCGGCAGGACGGGGGCGATGGCCAGTGTGATCGCCAACCCGAGCATCAGTCGGGTGCGCTGCGGAACGACCGCCATACTCCACAGCGGGGCGGTGGCAGCGAAGCCGAAAATGCGGGCCAGCGGAAAGATGAAGGCGGCGATCCAGGCGTCGATCTGCGCCGAATCGATGCTGATCATGACCTGGAGCGGTTTCGGTTCATATGCTTACAGCCTTCCCGCAAAACCGGTCGACCGCAGTTTCCTTGTCATTCCCGCGCGCTCTTGGCGGGAATCCAGTGGCTTACCGCCTCGCGTAGCGGAGCATGGTCATGGCCGGAAAAGCAAAGTCGCTGGATTCCCGCCAGAAATATGCGGGAATGACGGAATCGGAGCCGTAAGCACATGAGAAAAACCGCTCTAACCGATCAGTTGCGGAATGCTGCTGAACAGGCGCTGGATGAAATCGACCATGTATTGCAGCATCCACGGCCCGAACACCAGGATGACGACGAACATGGAGATCAGCTTGGGTACGAATTGCAGCGTCGACTCGTTGATCTGCGTGGCGGCCTGGAAAACGCTGACGATCAGACCGACGGTCAGGGCCGTCAGGAGAATCGGGGCGGCGAGGACCATGGCGACCTGGATCGCCTGGCGGCCGATTTCCATGACGACGCCCGGCGTCATGGTGTGAAGCTCTGGATCAGCGAGCCGATCACCAGATGCCAGCCGTCGACCAGCACGAACAGCATCAGTTTGAACGGCAGGGCGACCATGATCGGCGACATCATCATCATACCCATCGACATTAGCATGCTGGCCACGACCATGTCGATGACCAGGAAGGGAATGAACAGGATGAAGCCGATCTGGAAGGCGGTTTTCAATTCACTGATGACAAAGGCCGGGACCAGCACGCGTAGCGGGATATCGTCCGGTTTTTCAAAACGCTCGGCCTTGGCGATACCGGCAAATAGCGCCAGGTCCGATTCGCGCGTCTGCTTGAGCATGAAGCCGCGTAGCGGCACCACTGCCCGCTCGGCGGCTTGCATCACGTTGATGCGATTTTCCGACAGCGGCAGGTAGGCCTCGGCATAGATACGGTCGAGCACCGGGCTCATGACGAAGAACGTAAGGAACAGCGATAGGCCGATCACCACTTGGCCGGGTGGCGAGGTCTGGGTGCCGAGCGCAGTGCGCAAGAGCGCCAGCACGATCACGATGCGGGTGAAGCCGGACATCATCAGCACCATTGCCGGGATGAAAGTCAGCGCCGTCAGCAGCAGCAGCGTCTCGATGGTCAGCGAGTAGGTCGTGCCACCGCCGGCGGCTGGCGTGCTGGTGATGGCCGGAAAGCCGCTGACCTGGGCCAGGGCCAGCCCGGCCGGCAGCAACAAGGCGAGGAGGGCGAACAGGCGCTTATTCATGGGTGGCATTACCCCGCTCGCCGATGCTGTGCAGCCACTGGGCGAATGAGCGCTGGCCGGCTGCCTCGGCCGCTGGCAGCTCGCCCTTGGCCAATCGGTGCAGGGTGCGAATTTGCCCGGGGACAATGCCGATCACCAGCCATTCCTCGCCGACTTCGAGCAGCACGATGCGCTCGCGCGGCCCCAGCGCGACGCCACCGATGACGTGCATGCCGCCTTGGCCGAAGCCTTTGCCGCCGCTGACCTTGCGCGCCAGCCAGGCAGCCCCGACCAGCAGGGAAACGATCAGGGCCAGCGCGAAACCAGCTTGCGCATAGGTGCCGATGGAAATGCCGGGGACGGCTGTGTCGGCGGCAGCCGCCGACAGGGGGAAAAATAAGAGGATGATGCGCAGCAAGGAGAAAGGCCCGTCACACGATGTGGTCAGAGCGCTATCTTAAACCTGGAAACGGCAGTTGACCGCTGCTTATCTTCGGAAACGCCACAGCAAACCAGATCGATCAGCGGTTGAGTTTGCGCATTCGCTCCGAGGGCGTGATGATGTCCGTCAGGCGAATGCCGAATTTGTCGTTGACGACGACCACTTCGCCTTGGGCGATGAGCGTGCCGTTGACCAGAACGTCCATCGGTTCGCCGGCCATGGCGTCGAGCTCGACTACCGAGCCATGCGCCAATTGCAGCAGATTTTTGATGGTGATCTTGGTACGCCCGAGCTCGACGGTGATCTGGACCGGGATGTCGAGGATCATGTCGAGTTCGTGCATCATCCCGCCGGCGCTGTCGGGTGGGGCGAAGGACGGGAAAATGTCGGCTGGCGGGGGGGCCGGAGCCGCAGCCGCAGCGGAGTCGGCGACGGTCTGCTCGGCCATAGCGGCTGCCCAGTCGTCGTCGCTGATCTGGCCGTCGTCCTCGGCTGCCGGGTTTGCTAGGTTTTCCATTTCGTCAGCCATGTTTTTCTCCCATCGCCGGCTCTGCGGCCGGCGTGTCGGACGATGCGGCGATGAATCGTTCGACCTTCAATGCGTACTGGCCATTCTGCTGGCCGTAGGAACATTCCATCAGCGGCACGTTGTCGACCAATGCCTCGATGTACTGCGGAATGTGGATCGGTATGACGTCGCCGGTCTTGAGTTCGAGAATCTGCCCGAGCGTGATGCTACCGTGGCCGAGATGGGCGACGATTTCCACTTCGGCCCCCTGCAACTGCTTGCGCAGCGTCACGATCCAGCGCTTGTCCGACGACAACTGATCGCTCTGCATGGTGCTGTAGAGCAGATCGCGGATCGGTTCGAGCATCGAGTAGGGGAAGCAGATATGCATGTCCGCCGTGGCGCCGCCGAATTCCAGCGTGAAAGTCGTCGACACGACGATTTCCGATGGCGTGGCGATGTTGGCGAACTGCGAGTTCATTTCCGAGCGTATGTACTCAAAGTGGATGTCGTACACCGGCTTCCACGATTTACTGTATTCGGTGAACACAACGCCGAGCAGATTCTGGATGATGCGCTGCTCGGTAGCGGTGAAGTCACGGCCCTCGACCCGGGTATGGAAGCGGCCGTCGCCGCCGAACATGTTGTCGACAACCAAAAACACCAGGTTGGGGTCGAAGACGAATAGGGAGGTACCGCGCAGCGGCTTGGCCACGACCAGATTGAGGTTGGTTGGCACCACCAGGTTGCGGATGAACTCGCTGTATTTCTGGACGCGGATCGGCCCGACCGAGATCTCGGCGTTGCGATGCATGTAGTTGAACAAGCCAATCCGCAGGTAGCGGGCGAAACGCTCGTTGACCAGTTCCAGGGTCGGCATCCGGCCGCGGACGATGCGTTCCTGCGTGCCGATGTTGTACGCGCGGACCTCGCCACCTGGGCCATCGTGCTCGTCGGGCTCGTCCGTCTCCCCGGTGACGCCCTTGAGCAGGGCATCAACCTCGTCCTGGGAGAGAAAGTCGCCGGCCATACGCTTTATTGGATGATGAAGGAGGTGAACAAGACCGCCTCGACCGGGCCCTCGATGGGGGCTTTTTTGCCTTGCGACTGCGGCTCGATGGCGCGGTTGACTTCGTCCTTGAGTGCCAGCGCCAGTTTCTCCTTGCCGTCCTTGGTCATCAACTCAGAGGCTTTCTTCGACGACAGCAGCAGTGTGATGTCGTTGCGGATGCGCGGCATCAGGGCTTTCAGGGTGACTTCGGAGGCCGGATTTTCGAGTTCGAGCGACAGAGCGACCTGTAGATACTGATCGCCAGTCTCCGGGACCAGGTTGACGGTGAACGGATCGAGATTGATGAATACCGGTGGCGTCGAATTGTTCTTTTTCTTGGGCTTCTTCGGCTTGACCACTTCCTCGGCGTACTCGTCATCCTCGTCCGCCGCCTGGTTGCTCGACAACAGTTTGATGACAACGATGCTGCCGCCAACCAGCATCAGCAGCAGTAGCAGAATGATGATCAGAAGCTTCTTGCCCTTGTTTGGCGATGCTGCGCTGCCCCCATCAGCCGCCTTGGCTTCCTTGGCCATCGTTACTCCTCACTAATCCGTTCCGGCAGGTTCAGGCGAACAGGTCGACCAAGCCGCGCCCGCGCTGCACAACCGTTGCGCCGGCTGCGCTCGCCCCTTTCTCACTGGCCGGAAGTATAGCGTTTTCATCCGCGAAACGGGCTCCGTTCGCATCGCCGAACGGTGTATCGCCACGCTGCTGCTGCAGGTTGGGGCCAACATTGGTCTGACCGAGGTTGATGCCGGCCGAGGACAGCATCTCCTTCAGTTGTGGCATGGCATTTTCGATTGCCTGGCGTACTTCGGTGTGCGGCGAGGCGAAAACGATTCTGGCCTCGTCACCGTTCAGGTTGACCGTGATCTGGATCGGTCCCAGTTGCGGCGGGTTGATGTTCAGTTGTGCCGTTTGTTGCTCGTTGCGGGCCAGCCAGACGATTTTGTCGCTGAATTGCTGTGGCCAGGCGGGCGAGTGCAGTGGCGCGGCGACGCTCTGGTGCGCCGTGTTGGCTGCATGGCCGGCAGCGGCGCCAGCAGCACTGCTGGCGGCGAGGTGGCTGGCAAATACGGCCGGTTTTTCACCGGCATCTGTCTCTACGGCAATATTTGCCGCCTGGGCGCTCGGGGCGGCGGCAGTGGCGTCCTTACCATTGCCCACCAGCTTTTCGAAGACACCGCCTGCTTCCTGCGAATTGGCCTTGACAGCGAATGATTCCGGCATTGTCTGGTCGCCACCGCTGCCGATCTGCGGGTTGTCGCCGACAGCCATACCGACCGTGGTGGCGATGCTTCTTGGCGAGAACTCGGTGCCGGCCGGGTGGCCGAATAGCGAGGCGAACAGCGAGACATCGGGGTTATCCTCGGCAGAGGGTCTGCCGTTGGCTTTCTCGGCGATGATGCCGCCGAGTTGGGTGACGATGCCCATCTGGCTGAGCAATTCGCCGCCCAGCAAGGCAGCGAATTCGCCGCTGGCGCCTACCTCCGCCGCGCCGTTAGCCGGGGCGATTCCGGGCAGCACGTTGCCGGACAGAGTGGGAATGACGGTGATGCCCATGTTTGACTCCTCGATCGGCATTGGTTTGCCTGAAAGGAAGCAATGAGCGTGCCTGGAGGCGGGGTAGCCCGTAGGGCGCAATAAGCAAAGCGCATTGCGCCATCCCGCCAAGGCCGAGCGCTCGAACGATCAGTGCAATACGCGCCCTCGCACTTGGTCAAGAAACCGCAAAGAACGCAAGGAACACAAAGATGCGGATATTTTTCTTTGCGCTCTGTGCGTTCTTTGCGGTTTCGCGGACCAACCGGCGCAATGCGCTACGCTTATTGCGCCCTACGGTCTATGGTTACTCGTCTTTCGTCTGGGTCGTGCTGAATTTGCGGGTGCTGAACTCGTCGAGGAGTTTCTGTTCCTGGCGCCCCTCGCGGTAGCGTTCGCGGGCGTCGTGGCGTTGCGACAGGGTGTCGATGGCTTTCAGCCGGGTATTCTGCTCCCGCCAGTGATCCTGACCAGCCTTGGTGCTGCACTCGGAGTCGTTGACGACGATGCTTTGCTGGCTGATGGCGTCGTCAATGCGGGCGAGGAAATCCTGATAATTGCGCAGGATCTGTCGGGTGACGCCGTCGGCGCTGGCGTCGCGCAGGCGCTGGGCGTATTCGTCACGGTATTGCTCAAGCATCAGCAGGCGGTTGCGTTGGTTCTGCTCGGCGGCAATCAACTGACCGAGCCGACGGGTGGCCTCATCGGCGCGGGTTTGCATGAGTTCGAGCAGCGGTTGCAGCGTAAAGGGCTGGGCCATTGCGGAATCAGATCAGGGATAGAAGGGCGTTGCGACTGGAGGAGAAGTCCGCTCGTTCAGACAGCGGCTGTTGCAGAAAGTGCTCCATTTTTGGATAGCTGGCAACGGCCTGGTCAAGGACCGGGTCGGACCCTGCCACGTAGGCGCCGACCGAAATCAGGTCGCGCGAACGCTGGTAGCGGGCGAACAATACCTTGAACTTGCGGATCTGGTTGAGATGCTGTTCGTCGATCAGGTTGACCATGGCCCGGCTGATCGACTGCTCGATGTCGATGGCCGGGTAGTGGCCGGCATCGGCCAGCATGCGCGAGAGGACGATATGGCCGTCAAGGATGGCACGCGCCGAGTCGGCGATCGGATCCTGTTGGTCATCGCCTTCGGCCAGCACGGTGTAAAAGGCAGTGATCGAGCCGCCGCCTTCTGGGCCGTTGCCGGCGCGCTCGACCAAGGCCGGCAGGCGGGCGAAGACCGATGGCGGGTAGCCGCGCGTTGCTGGCGGCTCGCCGATGGACAGGGCGATTTCGCGCTGGGCCATGGCGTAGCGGGTCAGCGAATCCATGATCAACAGCACATGTTTGCCCTGGTCACGGAAATATTCGGCGATGGTCGTCGCGTAGGCGGCCCCCTGAAGGCGCATCAGCGGCCCGGTGTCGGCCGGGGCGGCGACGACGACGGAGCGACGCCGGCCTTCTTCGCCGAGAATCTGCTCGATGAATTCCTTGACCTCGCGGCCGCGCTCGCCGATGAGGCCGACGACGATGATCTCGGCCGCGGTGTAGCGGGCCATCATGCCGAGCAGCACCGATTTGCCGACGCCGGAGCCGGCAAACAAACCCATACGCTGACCGCGGCCCACGGTGAGCAGGGCGTTGATGGCACGGATGCCGACATCGAGCGGTTTTTCGATGACCGCCCGGGCCATTGGGTTGATCGGGCGGCTCTGCAGCGGCCGGGTGCGCGTGACGTACAGCGGTCCCTTGCCATCCAGCGGTCGGCCGACACCGTCGAGTACGCGGCCGAGCAGTTCCTCGCCGACTGGCGCTTGTTTGACGCGGTCGACGGCGCGTCGGCGCCGTGGGGCCGGGTCGCCGACGCGGAGCGCTTGGTGGGGGGGCTCGAAGGCAGCGACGCGGGCGTCCGGTGCGAGGCCGTAGAGATCGTCTGATGGCATCAGGTAAAGCTTCTCGCCGGCAAAGCCGACGACTTCGGCCTCGATGGGGGAGCCGCTGGGCGGAATGACTTGACAGGTGCTGCCGAGCGGCAGCTTGAGGCCGGAAGCCTCCATGACCAGCCCGTTGATCCGGGTTAGGCGACCGATCGGCCACAGCGGCTGGGCATTGCCGGCGGCGATGCGGCAATGATCAAGGAATTGCTGCCAGCGGGCGGTGTGCGTCAGGCTTGGCGCGGTCACGGGTTCTGCCATGCCCTGGGCGCGGCGCCGATGGTTTCGAGCACCCGTTTCCAGCGCGTCTCGATACGAGCATCGATCTCGCTCGTGCCGGCTTGCAGCAGGCAGCCGCCGATGCTGATGCTGTCGTCCTCGACAATTTGCATACCATCCTGGGAGAGTTCGTCACCCAACAGCCGGTGCAGGTTGGCAGCGTCGGCCGGGTTGAGGCGCAGCGTCATCTCTCCGTGGCTCAGTGGCAGGGCGGTAATGGCTTCGCGCACGACCGGCAGCAGCGCATCCTCGCGCACGGCGATCTGGCCGCGAGTGACCTGGGCGGCGATTTCGACGGCCAGGGCCAGGAGCTGTTCGGCGACCGTCTGGTCGAGCTGTTCGAGCGAATGCTTGAGGTTGTCGGTCAACTCGCCGAATTGCCGGGCTGTTTCGACAGCGATCAGGCGGTTTTCTTCCGCTGCGGTTGTTCGCCCTTCGGCCAGGCCAGCGGCATAGCCGGCGGCACGGGCTTCCTCGCGCAGGCGTTCGATATCCTCGGCAGTTGGTAGACGGAGAGCGGGTTCGGGTTCCGGTTTCGTAGTCGGGACCGCTGCCGGCGGCGGTTCCTCCGGGCGTGGTGGGGCGGCGGGGGGCGGTTCCGGTTTCTTCTGATCGAAGGAGTCAGCCTCCCAGCGCCGAAAGCTGACGGGCTCTTTCCTGGAAATGGTCATAGCCCTGTCTCCCCGATCAGATCATCTGCTCGCCGCCGGCGCCGCCGAGCACGATCTGGCCCTCGTCGGCGAGGCGACGGACGACCTTGAGGATGTCCTTCTGCTCGGCCTCGACTTCCGAGAGGCGGACCGGACCCTTCGATTCGAGATCCTCGCGCAGCATTTCGGCGGCACGCTGCGACATGTTCTTGAAGATTTTCTCGCGCAGGTCGGGCGAGGCGCCCTTGAGCGCCAGGATCAGCGAGTCGGACTGGATTTCGCGCAGGATCAGTTGGATCGAGCGGTCGTCGATGTCGAGCAGGTTCTCGAAGACGAACATCTCGTCGAGGATGTGTTGGGCCAGGTCGGGGTCGTATTCACGGATGGCGTCGACGACAGAAGTCTCGTTGGTGGCGCCGATAAAGTTGAGGATTTCGGCCACCGTGCGCACGCCGCCCTTGGCCGTGTGCTTGATGCTGGCCGAGCCGGAGAGGAGGCGCATCATTACCTCGTTCAGTTCGCGTAGCGCTGCCGGCTGGACGCCTTCGAGGGTGGCGATGCGCAACACCACATCGTTGCGCAGGCGTTCGGTGAAATGGTTGAGGATCTCGCTGGCCTGAACGTGTTCGAGATGGACCAGGATGGTAGCGATGATCTGCGGGTGCTCGTTCTTGATCAGATCGGCGGCAGTCGATGCGTCCATCCACTTCAGGCCTTCGATACCGGAAGTTTCGCCGCCCTGCAGGATGCGCGAAATCAGGTTGGCGGCCTTGTCGTCGCCGAGCGCCTTGGTCAGCACCGAGCGGATGTAATTGTCGGTGTCGACATGGACGGCCCCGTGCTCGGTGGCAATGTGGTGGAATTCGTCAAGCACTGCCTCGACCTTGACGCGCGGTACCGATTTCAGCGAGGCCATGGCATGGCCGAGCCTCTGTACATCGCGCGGGCCGAGCTGGCGCAATACCTCGGCCGCTTGTTCCTCGCCGAGGGCGATCAGCAGCGTGGCACTTTTTTCCAGACCTTCTTCGAGGCTAGCCATTGCTTCCCATCCAGTCCCTGATGATGTTGGCTACCGCCTTCGGATCGCTCTGGGCGATGTCGCGGGCCTTCTGCAGTTTGACCGTGTAATTGTCGAGATGTACCTCGACGCCCTCCTCATCCTCTTCGCCGAGGATACCGCCTTTGGCCGTGGCATCTTCCTCCTCCGGCGGTGGCGGGAACATGGTGCGCAGTGACGGCTGGATGATCTTGAAATAAAGCAGGGCGACGATCGCCGCGATGATCAGAATCTTGACGATGTCCTTGACGTAGGAAATGTTCTCCGGATCCTTCCACAGCGGCAAGCTGTCCTCGGTCTTGACCGTCTCGGTGAACGGCGCGTTGGCCACCGACAGCGTATCGCCGCGTTCGCCGCTGAAGCCCATGGCCTCGCGGATCAACTCGTTGATCTGCTTCATCTCGGGTTCCGGCAGCGGACGGCTGACCGGCTTGCCGTCCTTACCGATTTCCTTGCGGTGATTGACCACGACAGCGGCCGACAGGCGACGAATCTCGCCCATCGCCTGCTTGGTGTAGCGGATCGTCTTATCGACCTCGTAGTTGATCGTCGTGTTCTTGTTGGTGCTCAACGGCGGCGCGACATGATTGGCCAGCGGCGCGCTGATGCCGCCGATCTCGATGCGTCCCTTCTCCTCACCCGGCGGTTGGCCCGGTTGCCCAAGCTGGCCGGGCACGCCGCCGATGTTGGGCTGGGTCAGTGGCGCCGTGGCCGGCACCGGCGGCTGGTTGGTCAGGGCGCCGGGGACGCCGCCGACCGGTTGGTTTACATTGGCCGCCTCGTTGGTCTGCTGGCTGCGGATGGTGCTGCTTTCCGGCGTCGGGTTGGGGCGGAAGGTCTCGGCTGTCTGCTCGTGGTGCGAAAAATCGAGATCGGCGGCAACCTGCACTTTGACATTGTCGGCACCGAGCACCGGCTTCAGGATAGTCTCGATACGCTGAATGATGCCGTCCTCGATTTCCCGTACATACTTCAACTGCACCGCGTCAAGGCCGACGGCGGTGGCGCTCTTCAACTGTGTCAGCAGGTTGCCGTTCTGGTCGATTACCGTGACGTTGGTGAGCGGCAGGTTGGCCACGCTCGACGAAATCAGGTGGGAAATGCCGGCGATCTGGCCGCCGTCCAGCGTCCGCCCGGGATAGAGGTTGAGCATCACCGAGGCGCTCGGCTTCTGGTCGTCGCGGACGAACACCGATGGCTTGGGAATGGCCAGGTGCACGCGTGCCGCCTGCACTGCACCGATCGACTGGATGGTGCGCGCCAGTTCGCCTTCGAGGCCGCGCTGGTAATTGACCTGCTCGGCAAACTGGCTGGTACCGAACTTCTGGTTTTCCATCAATTCGAAGCCGACCAGACCGCCGCGTGGCAGACCTTGCGAAGCCAGCCTCAGGCGCACTTCATGGACGCGATCGGCCGGCACCAGCAGGGCGCCATTGTCGCTGTAGCGATGGGGAACGTTCTGGGCTTCGAGAATGCCGGCGATGGTGCCGCCGTCCTTCTCGGACAGGTTGGAAAACAAAACCTTCCAATCCGGTTGCCGGCTCCACAGGATAGCGCCGACGATGATGGCAACGACGGCGGCGAGCCCAACCAGAAAGATGATTTTCTGCTGCTCGGTCAGGCGGTTGAAGGCCGCGCGCAGACGCTCCGCCGGATTGCCGCCCGGTGCTGTGCCTGCCGTGGTTTCAGTCGTTGCTGCCATCAATGCCCGGTGGAAATGTCGTAAAAAGGAAGAAGAATCAATCGGGAAGCCAAATTTTCCGAGAAATATTCTACTATTACCAAGGCTGAATTTCCCTTATCTTTTTGATGCATCCTGCCCAGCCCGGCGTTCCCGAGGCCCATACCGACACCAAGGCTAGCGATTTGCAGCGCGCTGCGGATCTGCAGCGGGCGTTCGCCATGTTCAACCAGGTCTCGGCCGAGTTGACCCAGGCCTACGAAGCGCTGCAAGGCCGCGTTGCCTCGTTGACCGAAGAGCTGGCCATCGCCAACGGCAAGCTGCGTCGGCAGTTCGAGGAAAAAGAGGCCTTGTCCGAGCGCCTGTCGTCGCTGCTCGATGCCTTGCCGGCCGGCGTCGTGCTGCTCGATGTCAATGCCGTGGTCGTCGCCGGCAATCCGGCGGCGCTGGCCATGTTCGGTCCGGACATTGTCGGCCGGCACTGGGGCGATGTCGTGCGCGACCATCTCGAACCGACGCTGACGGTCGGCGAATGGCTGCTCGGCGAATGTCGTGTGTCGATGGCCGAGAGCCTGATCGCTTCCGGCGGTGGCAAAATCATATTGGTACACGATGTGACCGAGGCGCACCGGATGCAGGCCGAACTGGAGCGTAGCCAGCGCCTAGCAGCGATGGGTGAAATGGCGGCGACGCTGGCGCACCAGTTGCGCACGCCACTGGCTGCCGCCTTGCTGCATACCGCCAATCTGGCGCAACCCGGACTCAGTGACGAGCTGCGTGCCCGTTTCTCGGCCAAGGCCGACAGCCAGTTGCGCCGGCTCGAACGCTTGATCCAGGATGTGCTGCTATTCGCTCGTGGCGAGAGCATCGGCCGCGACGTGATCGATGCCAGCGAATTACTGGCCGAGGCGGCGCAAACCGTCGACCCGCTGATGCGCGAGCACGGCCTCGTCTTCACGGTTGTTAACGCCTGTGCTGGGGCGGTCATCGTCGGCAATCGTAAGGCCTTGTTCGGGGCCTTGATCAATCTCTTGGAAAACGCCATGCAAGCGACGCCGGCGGGCGGCAAAATTTGCCTCTCCGGCAATTGCCGGGACGACCAGTTGGCCATTGCCGTGCGTGATAGCGGGCCGGGCATTGAGCGGGCGATGCAGGCGCGCATTTTTGAACCCTTCGTTACGACCAGAGGGCAGGGAACCGGCCTCGGCTTGGCGATTGCCCTCGGTGTCGCCCGCGCCCACGGCGGCGGCATCGAGTTGTTTTCGCAACCCGGCGCTGGCGCCGAATTCGTCATCACTCTGCCGATCGCGGTGGATCATGGAATGGAGTCTCATGGCTGAATATCACCTGCCGATTCTGGTCGTCGAGGACGATGCCAGCCTGCGCGAAGCGATTGCCGATACGTTGGAACTGGCTGGACGGCCCTACGTCGCCGTCGATGGCGGCGAGGCGGCGCTCAAAGCGCTCGACGAACAGGCGTTTTCCATCGTCGTTAGCGACGTGCGCATGATGCCGATGGACGGCATCGCGCTGCTCAAGGAAATCCGCCGCCGCCTGCCGCATTTGCCGGTGGTGCTGATGACGGCCTACGCCGAGGTCGACAAGGCAGTCGACGCCATGCGCTCGGGCGCTTGCGATTTTCTGCTCAAGCCCTTCGCGCCGGCGGCGCTCCTCGCCCATATCAACAAGTACGAGTTACCCGCAGGCGGGGCTGAGGATGATGGCGTAATTGCCCTCGATCCAGTCAGTCGGGATTTGTTCGCCATCGCCGGGCGTGTCGCCCAGACCGACGCCACCGTGCTGCTGACCGGTGAATCCGGCGTCGGCAAGGAAGTGGTGGCGCGCTATATCCATCGCCACTCCGGGCGTCGGGAGGGGCCATTTGTCGCCATCAACTGCGCGGCCATTCCCGAGAGCCTGCTCGAAGCCACGCTGTTCGGTTACGAAAAGGGGGCTTTCACCGGTGCCCAGCAGGCACAGGCCGGCAAGTTCGAGCAGGCCCAGGACGGCACGCTGCTGCTCGACGAAGTCACCGAAATGCCGCTGAGCCTGCAAGCCAAGCTGTTGCGCGTGTTGCAGGAGCGCGAGGTGGAGCGGGTCGGCGGCAAGAAGCCGGTGCCGCTCAACATCCGCATCATCGCCACCTCCAACCGCGACATGGCCGAAGCGGTGGCCAAGGGCATCTTCCGCGAGGATTTGTACTACCGGCTCAATGTTTTCCCCGTTGCCATTCCGGCTTTGCGCGAGCGACCGGGGGACATTGTTGCTATCGCCCGCCATTTCGTCGTCGACCACGGTGGCCGCTTGGGCCGCCCTGGCGTCGCGTTGACGCCGGCTGCCGAGGCGGTGCTGATCGCCCATGATTGGCCGGGCAACGTGCGCGAACTGGAAAACGTGATCCAGCGGGCCTTGATCCTGTCGACCGGTAGCCAGATCGGCCCCGAGTATCTGCACTTGGCGCCGCGGCCGGCCGGCGAGAAGGTGGTAACTCCAACAGTGTCGACGGCCCTGGCGGCCGGGCTGCCGGAAGGCGAGAAAAGGGCGGACAATATGAAGGACTTGGAGCGCGAGCACATCTTGCGTACGCTGGCTGAAGTGGGCGGTTCACGCAAGGCGGCGATTGAGCGTCTGGGGATTTCGGAGCGCACCTTGCGTTACAAGCTGCAGCAGTATCGCGACGAAGGCTATTTCAATGGCTGATTCTGGCCTGGGAATTGCTTATTATTAGCCGAAGGTTCAGGAGCGGAATATGGATACCCAAGGCATCGAAAATATGTTGAGCGTGCTGCGCAGCACGGCGGCGCAGGCTACCGGCAAGACGGCGGAAAGTCCGGCGGCGGCTGGCGGTACCGATTTTGCCGCGGTATTGAAGAATTCCATCGACAAAGTCAGCGCGGCACAGGAGCAGGCCAACCAGATGGCGGAAAAACTTGCCGCCGGCGATACGTCGCAGAACCTGCACGAAGTGATGGTCGCGCTACAGTCGGCCAGCATCTCCTTCCAGGAGATGGTGCAGGTTCGCAACAAACTGGCGACGGCCTACCAAGACATCATGAACATGCAGATCTGAAGCAGCTTACAGGTCTGAGGCCCTGGCCTTGCGCTGGCGCTCGATGCGGACGATGTAGTGTTCGATGAAGGCCAGCCGGGCTCCCGGCAGATTGATGAACTCGCAGCCGATACGCAGATGACGCTGGCCGTCTTGCGTCGAGAAATCGAAAACTTTGCATACTCGTAGATTCACCTGGATTACCCCCTCGTCGGGGATTTCCAGGCGGCAATGCTGAAACAGCGCGTCGCGCGGAAACAATCCGGCGTTTTCCGGGGTGGTGATCAGACAGGCGCCGCCGCCGCTGATGTCGGACAGGCTCAAATCCAGCGTATGCAATTGCCCATCGCCGGTCGTTGCCGCGACCTGGCAGATGATGGGCGTTTCCGCCGCCGACGACTCCAGGCGGAAGAACTCCCGCCGTTGCAAACGCAACAGCTGGGTCGGCAGTGCCGCCACCAGTACCGACTGGCCGTGGTACGAGACAGGACGTAGCGCCGTCAGGCGAAGCTGGATCTTGACCCGGTCCAGATTGGTCAGCAGCGTAATTTGCCGGGCGGCAGCCGGGTCGACCTGACTTTCCCCGAGGTTGGAGGGATCGAGGAAAAATTGTCCAGCGGCTTCGTCGACAGCGACGATGGAAGTCAGGAAGAAACGGCGACCATCGTCGATATAGGCGGTGAACAGGCAGCGACGTCTGGCCAGCAGGTTCAGGTAAAAGAGGATTTCCGGCGGATTGACGAGCAGAAACTGGGTGAAAACTTCCGGGTGGTCGATCTCGAAATCGGGTGTGCTGTCTTCTTTGGCCATGAGCGATGGGGCGGATGGGGAACTCCATCCATCATACTGGATCGGCCGCGTCTTTCGCCGGCTCATTCCATTTTCAAATCAACCGATTACTTTGTTGGCTTCGCTTGCCGTGCAACCGCACTGTCGGCGCTTCGCCTTCGCGTACTCGGCTGATTTAAAAATGGAATCAGATCGGTGGTGGGGGGGCGTCGACGCCGTGTTCGATGCGGTATAGCCAGGCCAGCAACTCGGCCACCGCCATGTAGAGCTGTGGCGGAATGTGCTCGTCGATGTCGACCTGGGTCAGCAGGGCGACCAGTTCCGGCGACTCGTGGACATACACGCCGTGTTCGTGGGCGCGGGCGATGATCGCCTCGGCGATCAGACCCTTGCCGCGCGCGACGACCCGGGGCGCGGCGTCGGTTTGCCGGTAGGCCAGGGCGATGGCTTCGCGGGCAGAATCAGGCTGGGAGTTCGCCATGCTGGACCAGCAATTGGGTCAGGTCGAGGCCGGCAGCGGCAAAACGTTCGCGCAGGATGTCTAGATGGTCCCGCAAGCGGGTTTCGCTCTCACCGCTATCGGTGGTCATCTGGAGGTCGACGCGGCCACCGGGGTGCAGGCGCAGCTTGGCCTCGATACCGCCGAGGGCTGGCAGGTCGAGTTTGAGCCGGGTTTGCCAGCGTTGACCAGCCTCGTCGTCTCCTTGACCGGCGTTCTCGGCATCTTCGGAAATTTCCCACCACAGCTTCTGGCCTTGCCAGACCTGACCTTGCCAGGCGTAGTTGTGTGTTGCCAGGGCATCGAGTTGTTGCTGGACGATCGGCGTCAGTTCGCGCGGAATCAGGTTGCCTTGCTGTGTGGCTTGCGTTTGCTCGCTGCGAGCAGACGCTGCTGTTTCCTGGTTGGGCATGGGCGGTGGGGAGGGGGGTAACTTCCCCTGGGGTTCCTGGCGCAAGGTTTCGGTCGGCAACTGGCCGGCCGCCCAGCGGGCTTGGTGGGCCTCGTAGAACACGCCGCTTTTGCTCAATGCCTCCTTGAGGACAGGAGCCAGTTGGGTGGCGTCGGGCAAGCCCTTCATCAGCGGCAGATTACCGTTGAGCGGGGCCGGCGTGGCGCGGGCATTGCCCTCGTCGACGCCGCCGATCAGGCTGCCGATCAGCCGTCCGGCCGGACTCAGTGTGGTCGCGACCGATTGGCCTGCCGCTCCGGCAGCCTGTTGACCGGTCGTCCGGTTGGCGACGAAGGCCAGGGTCAGCTTGCCGTCGCTTTCGAGAACCTCGAGTTCCAGGCTATCGCCGGCTTTGGCCGAGAACGGCAGGGCTAGTGTGACCTCGCGCTGGGTGACCATGGCACGGTAGGTGCCATTCGGCAGCATGGCCTGGATTTCGGCGAAGATGCGTTGCCCCGGTGCCAGGTTGGACAGAACATCGGTTATTTTTTGCGCCGGGATCACCGGCTCCGGCCCATCCTGTTGCGGTAATGGCAACGCGACCCGCAACTGGCCGGCCAGGTCGGCGGGAATCATGGCGTCGGCTCGTCAGCCTGCTTTGTCGTTTTCCAGGCCTGGAGCAGGGGCAGGATTTGTTGTTGTCGGGTGGCGGCGCGGGTTTGCAGGGCATCTGCTAGATTCAGCGTCTGGCGCAGGGCTTCGGCATCGTCGGGGGACGGATGCCCCGGATGGGCTAGGAGATCGTGCATGGCCCGATCGGCATGTGCTGCGAGCGGGGCGAGTTGCTCCCACCGACCGGCTTGCATCGCCGAATCCAGTTCGTCGAGGCTGTCGCGCAGCAGGGCGAGCTTGGCGCTCCAGGTGGCGCGTTTAGCGGGGATGCTTGGGGGCAATTTCTTTCCACGCCTCGCTGATTTCGGTTAGAAGTTCCCGCACTTCGTGAATGGCACCCACGTCATTGTGAAAATTGGCATGGGTCAGCCGCGATGCCATGTAGTCGTACAAGGCCTTGAGGTTGGCCGCCACGTTACCGCCCTCCTCGATGTTCAGGCTGGCGGAGAGGCCGTCGACAATGATCTCGATGGCCCGGGTCAGGGCATTGGTTTTGTCCTGAATGTGCTTGGCGGCCAGTTCGGCCTCGGCCCGATCCAGCGCCGACAGAGCGCCGTCGAACAGCAGGATGATCAGGCGGTGCGGGTCGGAACCGCGAATGTCGGCTTCGAAGCCGACATTCTGGTAGGACTGGATCGGATTGGGAGAAAAACCCATGAACATTTTCCTGACAGCGTCCGCTTACCTGTTGTTGTTCAGCGACGCAAGTTGCTGGGTGAGGAACAGGCTTGTAGTTTGCAGGCTCGCCATCAGCGTGTCCAGCGCGGTGAACTGTGCCCGGTAGCGCTTCTCGATGGAGTCCAGGCGAAGCTGCATGCGTTCTTGGTCGTCCTGGAGCATCCGTATCGAGCGGTTGATACCGTCGACCCGGTTGGTGACCAAGCCGTTGGTGCCGATCAGTTGTTCGACCCGGTCGGAGAAAGACTGGCCGAAAGCGCCGAGGGTTTTCTGGACATCGCTGAACGAGGAAGTAATGGCGCTGTCGAGCTTGGCGCTGTCGACCTCCAGCAGACCATCCTTGGTGATCGAAATGCCTAGCGATGCCAGCGACTCGAATGGCGAACCGGCGATCGAGGACGGGGTCTGGGTGCGGGCGTCACCGAGCATTTGCAACACCGAGCGCACTGCCGATTCGGCATTGAGTGGCTTGCCGGTCTGGGTGGCGCTGTCGAAGGTCGAATTGTTCTTGATCAGGGTGACGACGTCGTTGAAGGCCTTGACGAAAGCATTGACGGCTTCGGTCGCCTTGCTCGAATCCCGCGCCACGGTTACTTGGGTCGTGCCGACCTGGCTCAGGGTCAGGGTCACGCCGGTAAGCGCCGCCGTCAGCGTATTGCTGCTGGAGGTGACCAGCTCGCCGTCGATCTGGACCTGGGCATCCCCGGCATCGCTGTTGAAGGGGTGAGCAAGGTTGAAATTCGCCAGCGATTGCAGGTTGGCGTCCGTCGAGTCGACCGTCAGCTCGAAACCATTACCCGATCCCGTGTTGGCGCCGGTCAGCACCAGGCGGTCGCCGCCGTCGCCGGAAATGATGGAGGCGGTGACGCCGATGTTGGCGCCATTGATCGCGGCGCGAATGTCATTCAGGCTGGCGCCGTCGCCGATTGCAACTTGTCTTTCCTCGCCGCCCACGGTGAATGTCAGGGTTCCGCTGCCGAATTGGGTGCCGCCGGTGTAAGCGGTTTCGGAATAGCGCCTCTGGGCGGTGGCAAGACTGATGACGTTGACCGAATAGGTCCCGGCGCTAGCGAAGAAATCGACTTTGGCGCTGAGTATGTCCTTATTGCCCACGGTAGCCGCCAAGCCGCCGAGTTTGCTCGGGTCGGACAGTGCCTTGGCCGCGGTTTGCAGGGCCGACAGGGACGATTTCAGTTGGCCAAAGATCGAGAGCTTGGCGTTGAATGCCGATTCCCTGGCTTGCAACATCTTCAGGGGGATCTGCTCGAGCGCCATCAGCTTGGCGACGATGCTGTTCGAGTCGATACCGCTGCCAACGCCCAGGGAAGAGATGGTTCCGGCCATGATATGCCTCCGGTAATTTGGATTTCGTGTGTGTGCGCTAGATCTTATCCCGCACGAAAAGGCCTTGCAGTTTGTCAAGCGCGCGGGCGATGGCGACAACTTCTTCCGACGGAATCTGGCGGATGACGTCGTGCGATGTGCGGTCGATCACCTTGACCGTGAAACCGGCATCTTTGTCGATGGAGAACGTGATATCGCGGGTGCTCTGGGCAACGAAGCGCTCGATGTTGTCCACTGCTGTGCGGACTTCCTCTTCATTCTCCCGGTTGTCTCGGCGTGCTTGCGGCGCGTTTTCCGGGCTTCGAGTCTCGGCAGCAGGCAGGTTTCCCGCCCTGACTTCCGGTTGCGCGGGAGCTTTGCCGCCGGGCTGTACGACCGCGGCGGGCAGAGGGTTTGCCGTAACGGATTGAATGTCCATGATGTTCCTCCTTACGGGCAAATGTGCGGGGGCCGTTTGGCCTCCGCACATTCTGCTGCCCTACTGGGCGAACTGTTCGACTTAGCCGCGGAGGAGCGTCAGCACGTTCTGCGGGATCGTGTTCGCCTGGGCCACCATCGCCGTGCCCGATTGTTGCAGAATCTGGGCGCGGGTCATGTTGGCGGTTTCGGCCGCGAAGTCGGCGTCCATGATGCGGCTACGGGCGGCGTACTGGTTTTCGCGGGCGGTCTCGATCTGCTGGATGCGGAACTGCAGGGCACCCATCACGGCACCGGCCGTGGCGCGGTTGGCGGCAACCGAGTTCAGGGCGGTATCGATGCTGGTCAGAGCCGTCGAGGCGCCGGCCGAGGTGGCGACCGCACCGGCGGGGCCGGCGACGCTGGTGAAGGTGGCGGACAAGGTCTGAGCGGCGGTCGTACCGACCTGGAAGGTAAAGGTACCGAAAACGCTCTGGTTGTTCAGCGTGGCGGCGCCTTGGAGGTCGGTGATCTGCGTGTTGAGTTGCTGATATTCCGAGTCAATGTAACCGCGCTCGGTATCGCTGATGGTGCCGTTCAGGGACTGGACGGCCAGTTCGCGCATCCGCTGCAGGATTTCCGAAACCGTGCCGAGGGCGCCGTCGGCGGTTTGGCCGAAGGAGATACCGTCCGCCGCGTTGCGCAGGGCAACGGTCAGGCCGCGAGCATCCGCTTCCATACGCGAGGCGACGGCCAGGCCGGCGGCATCGTCACGGGAGGAGTTGACCCGCAGACCAGAGGACAGACGCTCGATGGCGCTCGCCAGACCGGTCGAGTTCTTGTTCAAATTCTTCTGA
Source organism: Azonexus sp. (assembly GCA_031274715.1). GTDB lineage: Bacteria > Pseudomonadota > Gammaproteobacteria > Burkholderiales > Rhodocyclaceae > Azonexus. The sequence continues at coordinate 34,488 of JAISPT010000038.1, forward strand.
GCGTTCAGAGAATAAGTGTTGGTGAAGATAACTTGTGCCATTTTGGCCTCCTAAGAGAGAAAGTTAATGGATCGAAGAATCTAGCGGCCCGGCGATTTACCTACCAACTTCGTCTGCCGTTGAGTCAATTACGACGGGTCCCGAAAAAACTTTAGGACTTTTATCGATCATAACGGAAGGTGAGCGGCAAGCCATTGATCGAGATGTTCCTCAAGGATGAAATAGCGCCGGACCCAGCGCCGCATGGCTTCGCCTTCGGCCTCCCGGGCGTCGGCATCGTGGATGCGTTCACGCAGGGCGGCGATCCAGCGAGCCGGATCGTTGGGCAGGGCGCAGGCGGGGTTGCCTCGGTAGGGATCGATATCGGTACACACCACGGGCAGGCCGAGCGCTCCGTATTCGAGCAGGCGCAGGTTGCTCTTGCCTTGGTTGAAGCGGTTCTGCTCCAGCGGCGCGACGGCGATGTCGAGGTCGAGGGCCGCCAGGGCGCGCGGATATTCCTCGAAACCGACGCCTGGATGGAATTCGGCCAGCAGCGGCCGGATTTCGTTGGTGTTCATGCCCATGAAAACCCAGTCGGCTTCGTCGCGGGTCGCCTCGATGATGGCGGTCAGCAACTCCAGGTCGCCGCCGTGTGTCGTGCCGCCGGCCCAGCCGATCCGTGGTTTGCGGCCGGTGCGCTTGCGCGTTTGCAGGTTCAGCCAGTGCTCGCCGGCGAGGCGATTGGGGACGACGCGGATGTCGGGGAATAGCGGCCGATAGGCTTCGGCCAGGAACTCGGTGCTGACTACCAGGCGATCGCAGTATTTGAGCGCCGTGCGAAAGCGCGAACGGGCATTGGCCGGTACACCGTGGCGCATCGAACTACTGTGCGGCATTTCGGTGAACAGATCGTCGAGGGCGTAAACGATGAAGGTGTCGAGGCCAGCCGCCCGCCATTCGGCCAATCCGCGGAGCCGTGGATCGAGGAGGTAGTTCTGGACGATGAGGCTGTCCGGCCGTAGCCGGGCCAGTTCGCCCGCCGAAAATTCGCGTTCGTCGCGCTGCGGCCACAGGCAGTCGAGGGCCTTGCCGGCTTGCCGCAAGGCTTTGAGCGGCGAGATGACCCGATAGTCGCCTTGGGCGTTCGGCACCGGGCGGGCGACGATCCGCGGCAGGTCGACGGGAAGGTACTGCCAAGCCGGGTGGTATTCCTGTTCCGGTACCGGCGTCACGCTGACCAGCGACAGGTTCGGATTCCACCAGGGGTCGATGCGGGCATCAAGGCGGGCGGGCGAGGGCGAGGCAGCGGGGTCGGCGGTGCGCAGATGGGCGCCGTAATGGACCACGCTGACCTGCGGCTGGTAGAGCAAGCGTTTGCCGTTGTCGCGCAGGGCCTTGGCGAAATCCATCTCGGCCTCGACCGCGTGTCTTGCCACCAGCGGAAAACCGCCGCAGGCCCGGTATGCCTCGCGGTCGATCAGGAGGCAGGCGCTGCTGGCGCTGCCGATGTCGCGGGCAACCTGGATCTGGCCGAGATAGCCATGCTCCGTATATGGCGTCGCATGCCGGTAAGGACTGGGACAGTCTCCGCTGAGGCCGGCGACCTGGCCAATACTTTCGATCAGGCCGCTGGCGGGCTGCACGAGACGGGGTGCGACGGCGGCGACAGCCGGCTTGTAGATCGTCCGTACCAGATCGGTCAGCCAGGTTTCCTGCAGCAGGTGGCAGTCTTCGCGCAGCACCAGCACCAGTTCGTGGCTGGCGGCCTCGATGCCGCGGTGGCAGGACTGCAGGTAGGTCTCACCGGGCAATCGGGGCAGCGGCTGTAATTGCCCGCCCGCCTCCGCCTCGCGGGACAGTGCGTCGGCCCAGGCGTCGAGCTCAGGGTCGGCACCGGGCGGAACCATCAGGATGAGTTCCACTGCCGGATAGGTTGTCTTGGCGAACAGGCTTTCCAGCAGATTGGTCAGGAACTCCAATTGACCATCCGAAACCACGACGATGCTGACCGGCGGATAGTCATCCAGTCGGGGCAGGGTACGCCAAGCCTGGTTATCCAACGGAATGATGTCCTCCGGCTGGCCGAGGCGTTGTTGCTGGGCCTCCAGAGCAGCGCGGCAATCGCTGTCCGAACTCGTCCAGTCATCGGCGAAGCTGAGCAGGGCGTCGGCGACATGTACCGGTGGCCCCAGTTCCGTTTGTTCCTGCAGACGCAACAACTGATCGAACCACGGGCTGCCTCGGTAGATGGCGGCGCCGCCGGTCATCCGCCAGGCTTGGCGGGACATGAACAGCGGGCCGGCAAGGTCGAGCGAGCGCAGCCATTCGCTATTCGCTCCTGGCTTGAGCCGGAGATGCTTGCGCAAGCCGAGTGTGCCGAGCCGGTCGTCGTCCACATAGAAGGCCGGTGCGTTGGGCTGCCGCTGCGACTCGGCAGCGATCCGCCACAAGCACATCGGGTCGAGCACGGCGCCAGCCGGGATTTCCAGCAACCAGTCGCGGCGGCCGGCGACGGCCAGAAAATCGATCGTCGCCTTGGCATCGTCCCAGTGATCGAGGCGCTGCCAGCCGAGGCGGGGCACCTGTTCCAGCCCCGGCGGAGGCGCTTGGGTACTGAGCACGTCGATGTGCCAGTGCGTATACAACTGATGGTTCAGCGCTTCGAGGGTATCGGCCAGGCGCGGCAGTTGGTCGCCGTCGAGTCGCACGAAAAGATGGAAGTTCGGCGCAGCCGTCCAGGTGGCGGTCGATTCGGCCAGCAGGTAGCCGTCGCTGTCGAGCAGCCGGCGGTTGGCGCGCCAGGCGTTCTCGCCCAGGGAGAAATCGGGAATCGTCGCCGATTCCGCGGCCAGCCGGGGTGCCGCCGGATAATAAGGCGCCAGTATCCGGTCGAAGACATCGGACAGCGAGGCTCGCTGTTCCAGCGGCGACATCCAGGCCAAGGCCGGATGTTGCTCCAGAGCCACGGCATCGATGAGCGGCGGCGCGGCGCGGACGCGTTCCGCTTCCTGCTGGGTGCGTTCGACGAAATGATCGAAAAGCGCCCAGCATTCGCTCTGCTGCTTGGCCAGATAGTCCGGATATTGCGCGACTTCGGATTTGATCAGCGCCAGTGCTTCGCTATCGTCTTCCTCGGCCGTGCCGGGGAAGCGACCCGGCCAGCGGGTGCGTTTCCAGCGTTCCGAGGTCTTGATGATGACCGGGCAGCCACAGGCCACCGCTTCCTGGATCAGGGCGGATTCCTCGTAGCAATAGAGATATTCCGACTGGCGCAGCAGGGCGGCGATTTCTTCGTGGCTACGCACGATGTCCTGGCACAGGCTGGTGCCGTGCTCGATCAGGAAAGGGTCGATCCGTCCGCCGCTGGCCAGGTATTTGTGGGCGTAGTAGCAAAACCCCTGGCGTTCTTTGTCCTGCGGATTGTCGCGGTTGTGGAAGATGCGCGTATCCACCGGGGGGAGACGCAATTCCGCCGCCTCCCAGCCGGTCGGCAGCATCCACTGGCTGTGGGTGAAAAGCAGTTCGGCGGCATCGTATTCGCTATCGCCGCCGAGCAGTCCGGGCCGGTTGAGCAGCCAGCGGGCGACGACCGGAGCGCGCAGCGGATTGCCGGAAAACACTTCGGAATAGACGGCGATCGGTGTGCGCCCGGTCGCGAAATGGCCAGCAGCGATTTCCTGCGTCAGCGTCGGGGCCCGCAGCCAGGGACTGGTCAGCCGGCCGGGTGCAATGTAGGCCTCGTACCCGGCCTCGTTGAGCATGTGGCAGAGGTAGTGCAGCCAGCGAATACCGGCGAAATTCTGGCGGTAGTCCGTGACGCAGATGTAATAAGGGTGGGTGGTCGCGGCGAAAAATCCGGCGTCGCTCCGGGGGCGGGAAGGGGACATGGACAGCATTGTTCCGGGGGTGTCCGGGTGGGCCGCCGCGGGTGGGGTGCTCTTCATCGTAAAACCATCCTCGGTTGGAAACCCCGGCTCTGTTCAAGTTGATCGGCTTGCTCCGATGCCAGGTCTTTCCACGATACGGTGGGGATAGGCGTTCCTGCATGCTGCCGCACCATGGCCCGCAAAGCAGGCTCCTGGTCTTTCTCCGAACTGAAAATCACCCAATCCACCGCGTTGGCGTGGGTTGCCAACCAGCCGGGCGCATGGATCGGCACGTCGAGCAGTTTGCGGCCTTGCCGGTTCAAATTGGAATCGATGCAGGCAACAATGTGATAACCATGCGCCCGCGCTTCCAGGATCAGCAGCGCGGCAATAAAGACGCTGCCGGTAATTACGATTCTTTTTTCCTTGGCGATACCGGCAAAAATGCTGCGCCCTGCCATGACTGATTGCAGCCACTTATGGAGATACTTCATGGCCGGCGCATGCTGCATCGGCATGGGGAGCGAGGGAACTACGGCATCCAGCGCCGATGCCATGCCTAGTATCTTGAGCAAAATATGTACCGGAAGAAGCGGATAAACCGCATCCGGCGTCAGCGTGTTTTGGCAAAACTTCGACACTTTGTACTGAATGGATCGCAGCGCCCTGGGGGCCAACATTTTTTCCGAGGAACAAACCTTGTCCTGAATGACGAAGCGGAGCACATGGCTGTCAAACAAAGGCGCGGCGGATTGGTTTTTCAGGCTTCTACAGGCAAATTTCTTCAGCCTCCGGTACAGATAGATACTCGGAACGGAAATATTCGTCCTGTTTGACCCTTGGCCGGTATGAATGCGGTATTTCAATAGCGGCTTATCGATGAGACCGATTGCCGCCCGAATATTGACATACGCGGGGAAGGTCACATCGGCCAGCCCGGCAATATCCGCATCGCTTGCCTTGCAGCGGGCGACCTTCGTTCCATAGTAATACTGATCAATTACCCCGCGCTGTACCAAACCCTTTTCCATCATCACGGTACTGGGCATCGGCCACAGCCGTTCCCTGGCAAAGTCGAGGATGTATTCACCCGGCCCGAACAGGCGCGAACCGCTGGCGGGCGGCGTATCGAGCATTTCTCCGTGCTCATTCATGTGACTGACGTTGGTCCACACCAGCTTGACCTCCGGATGCTCGTCCATGAAGCGCATCTGCTTTTCCAGCATTTCCGGCGCCATCACGTCGTCATCGTGCGTGACGATGATCCGCTGGCCCAAGGCGATCTGATAGGCCGCCGTATGATTGAACTGAATAGACATTCCAGGCGGATTTCTGACGTACCTGATCCGGGGGTCATTCAGCCCCAACACGAATTGCGCGGTGCCATCCACGCTGCCATTGTCGAGAACAAGCAGTTCAAAGTCCTGGTACGTCTGCGCCAGGATGGCGTTGATCGCTTCCGGCAAATAGGTACTTGCCCGGTTATAAGTCGGCAAGGCAACGGTCAGCCTGACGGGTTTCGTAGGGAAAGTCATGAATGCTCTCTCATGCTCTATTCGTCATGATCGGAGTTCTGCCGGTTGACCGCGAATGCTACTGATCTTGAGCTGCTTGTTCCTTTCCAGCAGCAGTGTCCGAATTTCTGCATCATATCCAGGAGCGCAAATGAGCACCTCGTCTACCGTGCTCCAGTCCAAGTCTGCGGGGGATACGAAATTGAACTCCCGGTCACGGCAACGTCGCACACCCGGTTTGCCATCGACGAAACGAATATTGCTGGAGACAGGCGGCAAGTTATCCAGCCATGCTTTGTAGAGCGCCATGAGGAAGAAGGCACCTCCTCCGTAAATAACTTTGCGCATATCCCGCTGATTTGACATGAAATGACTCAGCCGGGTCACTTCGTCCTGGCGGATCGAGGGAGCGCATGCGGGGGCATCTTCAGAGGGCCAGGCAATCAAAGACTCGATCCGCTCGATACTCGCCTCATTCGGCTTGATGATAATTTCATCAAGCCGCAGCGGTTCGCTCAATACCGGCGCTCCCCGGATTTCATCCCCGCGGCAAAAGTCGACGCCATATTTTTCCTTGAACCGTAAGGCATCCACGGCATTCTGGTTGGCGATGAAGTCCGCAACTTCCTGACATAGCAAGAGCTTGGTGGAGCCACAAGCAGGCTCGAGAAGCTGATCGATCAAGCTCCTGATTTCGGGGAAAAGTATGTGCTCGTCCGCATTGTAAAAATGCGAGCTGTTTCGATAGCGATGCAGTATGAAGGCCGCTTCCGCTGACAGGGCCTCATTCTCGGTAACGGGGTCCAAGACAATACTTGTATTGAAGAATGCTGAAGCAATCTCTGCGAAATCCGTGACTATGTCATGGCCGGCCAACTTTGCCCGGTTGAACTCCCTGACACATAGGCGTCCATCGAATATCTCCGTGAACAAATGGATCGCTTGGCGCACGTAGGAAAGATAGTTATGCCAGGATGGTTGATAGCAGTAGCGGCTAACCTTGAGGACTTCCTGCAAAATCGAGCGATAGTGCGCGCTTGGCTCGCGGACATAAAGAACCACCATGGTGTCGGTATATCCATGGGTGTCGAGATCATTCTTCAGGCGTAGCAAGCTGTCCCTGTCGAAATCCGGCAGGCCTTCGGTCGACAGAATGATGTTCCGGGACGCAGCGAGGATGTCCTGAAAATCCCGATACAGATCGGGCACATTGATGCCATTCTTCCGAGCAAGATAGGTGAAATGCGGGAGACGGTCGGTCTCATCCCGATAAAACAGGTCCAGATAGTGCTGGCAGTTATCAAATATGGGATCAAGCTCAGGGTAGGCGATATTTCCCAATGCCGAGCGCCCAGCCGCGTTTGACAGCGCTATCTGGATCGAAGTCGATCCGGTTTTACGCGTGCCGATATGGATGAGCGCTTTCTTTTGCATCATGCGCTGCCGATGGTTTCAATGATTTGCGTGATGCAGCCATCAACGTCGTGATGCGAAGTGTCGATGCGAACATCGGGTGTCTCAGGTTTTTCATAAGGGCTGTCCACGCCCGTGAAATCCTTGATCTGTCCTTGACGAGCCAAGGCATACAGTCCCTTAGGGTCGCGCTGCTCACAAACATCAACCGGCGCGTCAATAAAAACCTCGACGAACTCGCCACTTGCAAACAGGCTGCGGGCAAGTTCGCGATCCTTACGGAACGGCGAGATGAGAGCAACGATGACAATCAATCCGGCATCCACCAGCAAACGGGCAACCTCGGCCACGCGCCGAATATTCTCGGCCCTGTCCGCGTTGCTGAAACCCAGGTCGCGGTTCAGGCCGTGCCGGACATTGTCGCCATCGAGCACGTAGACATGCCGTCCAGCTTCATGGAGGCGACGCTCCAATGCTCTGGCAACGGTGGTCTTGCCCGCCCCGGGCAAACCGGTCAGCCACAGGCAGCGTGGTGATTGCCCAAGCGCAGCGGCCCGCTCGCGTTTGCTGACATAGTCGTTTTGCCAGACAACCTGGGGCTTGCCTTGAAAATCCGTCATGCTCGCTCTCGTGCAGAACTTCCAGCACCATGCGTTTGCCGGAAATCAGTCTCTGCTTTTTGTTTGCTCATGTTTGTGCTCTGCACGAAGAACGACTGCGAGCCGTCAGCCGCACCGCTTCCGGGAATGGGGTCCACACGCGCAGCCCCAGCTCTCGTTCCGCTTTGCCGACGTCGGGCACATAGCGCTGCCTGACCGAGTTCGCCCTCGCTCCCTGAATGAGTACTTGCTTCCCGGGCGCCAAGACGTTGCGCACGGTTGCTGCCGTTTCGGCAAGCGACATGGCCTCGGCCGAACCGACGTTGTAAGCCTGCCGCGCCGCGCCTCTGGCCAACAAGGCCAAGAGCCACACGGCCAAGTCCGCGGCATAGAGAAAACTGCGTACCGGCCGACCATCGCCATGAACGGTAACGGCCGCGCTTTCCTCGGCGTCCCGGATGAATTGCCCGACCGCCAGATGCTCGGGCAAACCATAGCCAACGAAGGCGAAGCAGCGGGCGATCACCGGCTCGATTTTGCCGCCGGCGGCGAAGGCCAATGTTTCCATTGTGCGCTTGCCTGCGAGATAGCCATCCAGCTTGGCATCGACGGGTGTGTCGCGGAAAGAAAAGGATTCATCGATATGCGCCAGATCATCGGGCTGCTCTCCGTACACGGCGCCGGAACTCAACAGGAGTATCCGCTTGGCACCGCTGGCGGCGGCATGATCCAGCACCCGGCGCGTGCCGCCGACGATGCTATCCCGCAGATCCTCGGCATTGGCCGCCGCCTGGGGGGACGTGTCGGCAGCGCCGTGCAGCACGGCGTCGAAACGCTGGTCCGGTATGGCGTAATTCCGTGCATCCCCCCGGGTCCAGCTCAGCCAGCTCATATCCCGGCATTCCGGGTGCCGCGCCAGGAAATCATCCGGATTGCGCGACAGCGCATGCACGCGAATGCCGGCGCCCTCCTGGTTGAGACAGCGAATGGCAAGCAGCAGCCAGTAGCCCATAAAGCCCGTCGCCCCGGTAAAAAAAAGCTTCTTGCCATGTAGCTCGGGCAGCGGATAGGCCATGAGCCGGGCCGACAACTCTCCCGCTAGCCGCTCGATCAGAGGGAAGTCGGGGGTGGGGTCAGCGCTCGTCATCAGCGGGATAAAGCAAGCACAGCGGACGCTGCGGATTCCTGGCCAACAGTGTGCGAACAATTGCCGCCTGAGCATGGAAGGAGGAGACCAGCACCGGCAGCGTGGGATTGTTGTCGAGAATCGCCGGCGAGTGCACGGAAAATTCGCCGAGCTTTTTGCCGTGCAGGTTGGGATTGCCGTCCACGATGGCGTTGATACGCGCCAACAAGCCAAGTTCGGCAAGCTTTGGCATCAGCCTGGCGCTGTGGCTGCCGGCTCCGTACAGGGCGAATTGCGGCGGTACCGCAGCCAGGCGCTTCAGGACCTCGTCCAGGCGGCGACGACAGGTTTCGATATAGATCGCCATGTCGGCTGCAGGTTCTTTGTCGTAGGCTGTCGGTGGTGGTTCGGCGCGTTCGAACAAGCCGAACAAACTATCGCTGGTACCCCGCAACGGTAGGATGTCAATGGCCAGGGGGGTATAGCCGAGGCCGGCCATCAGTCGAGTCAGGGATTGACGGCTGAAATACTGAAGGTGCTCAAGGGAAAACTCGCCGAAGGGTTCCATCTGCGGACGGACAAAGCGTTCCAGTGCCGGTACCTCGATCAGCACCCGGGTTCGCGGCGCCAGGGATGCCGTCAGGCGAAGCATATTTCCATGCAATTCGGGCAGATGCTCAAGCACACCCGTCAGGCAGACCAGATCCAGTTCTTCAACAGGCAGCTGGTGCGCCGCATCGCCTATGCCGCCCCGCTGGACGGTGCCGATGCCGAGGCTGGCCGCGCCGGCCGGCGCCGGGTCCAGACCGAACAGACGCCGATGGCCAGCCCCATGGAAGGTATGGAGCAAGGCGCCACGACCGCAACCGATGTCGGCAACGGTGGCATTGGCAGGAATGTGCGGCCGGCAAATTTCCAATGCGGCGCTTGCCCGGTGATGCTCCAAGGGTGAAGGGAAATTTCCCGTGGGCGGCAGATCGTATTTCGACAAGTCGCGGTAATAGCTGTCATAGGTCGCCGATTGGGCCAAATCCGCTGCATAGTGGAAGCCGCAATGTGTGCAGCGAGCAACGCGGTAGCTCAGATCGAGATCGTCTACAGTCGCCATGCCGTTCAGATACAACTCCTCGGGACTGTCGGCCAGGCAAACGGGGCAGGGTCGATGCCAGGAGAATGTGGTGGGCATGGTCATCATCGCGATCAAAGCAGGGTGCGCCGCGCCATCGCCACGACATCGCGCTCGACGACCGGATTGCGCTTAGCCATAAACTTCCTCCAGCGTAACGATCCGATCGTCGGGGACGCCTTGCTCGCGCAGGCTTTCCAGAATGCTGGCCTGGAAGCGGATCGAGCAGGCGAGAATGGGGTTGTCCCGATGCCGCGCCGGATCGTATTGGCCGATTACGTGTCCCGCACAGTGCGCTCCCCACTTCTCGGCCGATGAGTCCAACAATTCCAGCACCGGCAAGCGGTCGAGTACCGGCAGCACGTAATTGCGAAAATCACCGCCGATGCCGTAGACGAGAAAGGGACGGTCCCCCATCTTTTCATTGAAACGCGCTACCAGCCGGTCCTGGCGGCTCTCCGCTGATTCGCGCTGGCGCGCCGTCACTCTGATGCTGTCAGGATGCACGGCCGACTCGTAATGTCCGCTGCTGACGGCTTCGGCCGAGAAGCCGGCGCGCTGGAGTAGGCACAACAGCGAGGGCAGTGTGAACTGATGCAGATGCTCGGGATTTTCGTCGGAAGCCACCAGCGGGTGTCCGCTCTCGTGTGGAACTTCCAGCACCATGCGTCCGCCGGACGCCAGCAGGCGTCGCCATTCGCTCAATTCGGCGGCCGGATCGGCGATGTGCTCCAGTACATGAAAGGCCAGTACCCAATCGTAAGCCGGCGCCTGCACCTCGGCCGCCGGTTGGCGGTAGACCGTGTCGATGCGTGTTGCTGCGGCCTCGGCATCGCGCGAAATTTCGATCCCGTCGTAGATCATGGGACGTAGCGCCTTCAGCGCCTCGCCCAAATGTCCTTCGGCGCACCCGACTTCGAGCACGCGACAATGCGTACCGGCGGCTGGAAGCAGCGGTTCAAGCGTGTCGAGGCGGTCGCGCAGCTTGCGGCGAAAGTCAGGTGAAGTCGTGTCGTTGCGTGCGATCAAGCGCTGGTAGCTCACCGTCGCCGTCTCGCCCGGCAAGCGCCAGCGATGGCCGCAACCGCGGCAGCGTGACCAGATGCCGGCGGCTTCGGTTTGGATGCCGCCGCAGCAAGGGCAAGCCCTAGTCATCGCGGTGCCGATAGCGAGGCCGGATGCAGGGGAATGGACATTTCGGCTTGCAGTTGCGCTAGCGGCAGCAGTGGGCTCATGTCTTCCAGCGGCATCGACAGCATGGAACCGTCGGTCTGCGGCAGCGCCGCGCATTTTGGCGTCAGTGTCTCGTCGGGCAGCAGGTGGACGTCGACAATCTGTGGCCCACCGCCGGCCAGTACGCCGCGTAGCGCTGCCGATAGGCCGGCGGCGTCGTCGATGCGGGTGTACGGCAAATCGTAGGCGGCGGCGATGGCTGCCAGGTCGGGCAGGAGCAAGCCGGCTTCCGGCCCGGTGCCGACGAAGCGGCTGGCGAAGTAGTTGCGCTGGGTGTTGCGGATCGAGGCGTAGCCGCCGTTGTTGAGGATGATCAGGGTAATCGGCAGGCGCTGGGCTTGCAGCGTGCCGAGTTCCTGCAGGTTGAGTTGTAGGCTGCCGTCGCTTTCGATGGCCACCATCGGCCGGCCGCCGCCCGCGAGGCAGGCGCCGATGGCCGCCGGCAGGCCGTAGCCCATGGCGCCCAGGCCGGAAGTCAGGAATACCCGTTGCCCGGGCTTGTTGCGAAAGGCGGTGTAGAACACTTCGATGGCCAGCCCGGAACTACCGGTGGAGACGATGATGTCCGGCGGCAGACAGTCGGACAGGGCAGAAATGAAGTGATAGTGCGAGAGCGGTCCGCTGGCCGGAAAGACGCGGCCTTCTTCGGCCGGGTAGCGGCGCTTCCAGTCCTGGCAGCGGCTGAGCCAGGGGCGACAGGTAGCTGGCCGGGCGCGGCCGGCGAGTTCGCGGATGAAGGCGCCGGCGTCGGCGACGATCCGCTGGTCTACGTCGGCGGCGAGGCGCTCCAGTTCGTCGGCATCGACGTCGACGGCGATCTTGTGGGCGGCGCGGGCGAAGCCCTTGGGGTTGTAGGCGGTGATGATGTTGTCCAGGCGCGAGCCGATGGCGATCAGCAGGTCGCAGTTCTGGACGGCGAAATTGGGGGCGCGGGCGGCGACGACGCCAGGCCGGCCGATATTTAGCGGATGGTCGAAAGGCAGCAGGTCGAGCGCGTTCCAGGTGGTGACGACGGGCATACCCAGGCGCTCGGCCAGGGCGACAAAATCCTGGGCCGCGCCGGCGATTCGGACACCGTGCCCAGCCAGAATCAACGGTCGTTGTGCCTGTTCGAGGCGGGCCACGACCTCGGCTACGGCGGCTGCCAAGTCGGCCGTTTCGGTCGCGGCGGGCGGAACGTAGGCCAGCAAATCGTCAGGGTCGATCCGCGCCGCTTGCACGTCGAGCGGAATGTCCAGCCAGACCGGGCCGGGGCGGCCATTGCGCATTAAATACAGGGCTTTTTCCAGATGAAAGCGGATTTGTTGCGGGTCGTCCACGGTTACCGCGTACTTGGTCACGGAGCGGACCATCGGCACGATGTCCACTTCCTGCACGCCGCCCTGGCGCAGCGGTCGGCCGTTGAGCCGGTCGGCGCGCTTGACCTGGCCGGAGATGACGAGCAGCGGCAGCGATTCGATCCAGGCGCCGGCGACCGGAGTCACGGCATTGGTCGCGCCGGGGCCGGTGGTGACGAGGCAAACGCCGAAAAGCTCGCGGACCCGGCTCCAGGCCTCGGCGGCGATGCCGCAGGCTTGCTCGTGGTGGCAGGGAACGGGATGCAGGCGCTTTTCGCAGACCAGCGCATCGTTGAGATGCATGGCGCCGCCGCCAGGCAGCAGAAAGACGTGTTCGGCGCCGGCGTCGGCGAGCCGGGCCATCAGGTAATCAGCGAGTCGCATGATCACAGCCAGTGGGTGAGCAGGGTTTTCCGGTGCGGATTGGCGTTGATGGCCGGGTCGGTGTAGAACGAGTCGTCGGCATGGTGGGTCGAGGATATTTCCTCGAACACCGCGCCGTCGGCGCTATGGAAGCGGTGGCGGACGCCGCGCTGCACGGTGATGACATCGCCGCGTCCGGCCTCGACCCGTTGGCCGTCGAGCCAGACGCTGAGATTGCCGTGCAGGACGACGAAAGTTTCTTCCTTCTGCCGGTGATATTGCTCTGGATGGCTCTGACCCGGCAGCATGACGATCAGCTTTTTGCAGTACTCGCGATTGACCACGGTAATCATGGTCAGGCCGAATTCGGCGAAACGGTCCATGCCGTAGTGGTGGGAAATTTCCAGATCGGAGCGTCCGGGAACGACGATGTTGCCTTCGTGCAGCAGTTGCTTGACGGTGGTCACCGCGGCCAGCACTTGTTCGCGCTCATCGCGTGCATCGACCGCGTCGGCCAGCAGCGGGGCGTCGGCCGCCAACGGCTGGCGGGTCGTGAAGCGCTGGTATTTGGACCATTGGTTGGCGGTGATCTGGCCGGGCTGGGGGGGAAAGGCGAAATAGACGTCGTCGGTCGTCAGTGGCTGGCCTGGGGCCACGGCATGTTCGAGGAAAACGCCCCGGCGCAGGCTGTGCAGGCTCGCTTGTTCCTGCGCACTGGCAGCGGGCCAGGCTTCACTGCCGGTCATGGTCTGGGCTAGCGCCGCTGCCGTCAGCCAGCGGCGCACCTGTTCCGGCGAAGCAGAGTAGGCGTTCAGCGGGTAGCATTCGGTCGGTAGGCCGACGTGCTTTTCGAACACGCGCGCGCCTTTAGCCAGAGCGATCATCACCGGCTCGGTCCGTTCCGGGTGTTCGTGCGTCGAAAAGCCGATGCGCACGCCGGGGTAGCGCTGGCGCAAGGCGTCGATACGCGCGATGTGCAGGTGCTCGTCGGGCGTCGGGTACTCGGCGACGCAGTGCATCAGCGTCAAATCTTTGGCGCGGTGCTGGAAGAAGCTGACCACGTTGTCGACCTCCTCTGGCATGGCGCCGGCGGTCGAGGCGATGACCGGTTTGTCGGTACGGGCGATGCGTTCGAGGAGCGGCCAGTCGGTCAGTGAGCAACTGGCGATCTTGACCATTTCGATACCCATGGCCTCGATCAGGTCGACCGAAGGCTCATCGAAGGGCGTGCATACCGTCTGGAAGCCGCAGGCCCGCATCGTGTCGACCAGTACCTGAAATTGCTTCCGGCTCAGTCGTGTTTCCTCGAAGCGCTTGACGTAGGGGATGTCGTCGCGGCCGCGGCAGGCGGGGTGGATGAAGGTGTCGAGATCGCGAAATTGCAATTTGAAGGCGAAAGCGAAGGGAAACCCGGCACAGGCATCGCGCAGGGCCTGGATCATGGCTACCCCGTGGGCGGTGTCGCCCATGTGGTTGTTGGCCATCTCGAAAATGAACAGCGGTTTGCTCATGGCAGGGAACCCTTCAGAAATTGGCGCCGCAAAATGTACCCAGGGATTCGGCAATGTAGTCGAGTTGGGGGCGTCCCAGACCGGGCCAGACGCCCAGCCAGAAGGTTCGGTTCATGATGGCGTCGGCGTTTTCCAGCGTGCCGCCGAGTCGGTAGGGGCGGTCGCGGAAATAGGGTTGCCGTGTCAGGTTGCCGGCGAACAGCAGGCGCGAGCCGATCTTGCGCTGATCGAGGAAGCGCAGCAGGTCGACGCGCTGGAAGCCGGCCTCGTCGCGCAGCGTGAGCGGGAAGCCGAACCATGCCGGGGCGCTGTCGGCGCTCGCTTCGGGCAGGATGAAGAACTCCTCCAGATCGGCGAGCTGGCTGTGCAGGTAGGCGAAATTGTCCCGCCGGGCGGCGACGAAGGCGTCGATGCGGTCGAGCTGGGCGAGGCCGATGGCGGCCTGCATGTCGGTGATCTTGAGGTTGTAGCCGAGGTGGGAGTAGACGTATTTGTGGTCGTAGCCCGCCGGCAGGTCGCCCAGTTGCCAGTCGAAGCGCCGGCCGCAGGTATTGTCGCAACCGGGAGCACACCAGCAGTCGCGGCCCCAGTCGCGGAAGGATTCGAGAATGCGCTTGAGTTCCGGCCGGGCGGTGAACACGGCACCGCCTTCGCCCATCGTGATGTGGTGTGCGGGGTAGAAGGACAGGGTGCCGATGTCGCCCCAGGTACCGACCCGGCGTCCCTGGTGCGTCGAGCCGAGCGCATCGCAGCAGTCTTCGACGAGCCACAGTCCGTACTGGTCGGCAAGCTGGCGCAGGGCAGCGATTTCCAGCGGGTTGCCCAGGGTGTGGGCGAGCATGATGGCGCGCGTGCGCGGCCCGATGGCGGCGGCGACGGCGGCGGCGGTCGGGTTGTAGGTCGGGATGGCGGAATCGACGAAAACCGGGAGCAGACCGTTCTGCAGGATGGGGTTGACCGTCGTCGGAAAGCCGGCGGCGGCGGTGATGACCTCGTCGCCCGGACGCAACGCGCGTTTGCCCAGGGCTGGCGAGGTCAGCGCGGAAAGAGCGAGCAGATTGGCGCTTGATCCGGAATTGCAGGTCAGGACGTGTGGTACGCCCAGGTAATCGGCCAGGTGGGCCTCGAAAGCGGTGTTGAAGCGGCTGGTGGTCAGCCAGCCATCGAGCGAGGCATCGACGAGGTGGACGAATTCCTCGGCCCCCAGCACCTTGCCGGAGGGTGGGATGGAATCTTGGCCGGGAATGAAATCTCTTGGGGCGAGGCGTTGACTGGCGTACTGGCGAACCCGGTCGAGGATGTCCTGGCGTTGCGGGTCGTGAGTCATGCGGTGGGCAGCGGCGTGCGCAAGTAGTGTTCGATCTGTTGGCGGGAAAAGGCTTGCATATCATGCCCGGCCAACCAGTGGCGATGCCAGGCGACGGTGTGGCGGATGGCCTCGGTTAATGGCCAGCGGGGCAACCACTCTAGCATTTGTCGGGCGGCGTCCGTGTTCAGGTGCAGCAGCTTGGCCTCGTGCGGCAGGGGGCTGGCGATGCCGTGCCAGTGTCCGCCGGTGGGCCAGTTTGCGATGAAGCGCTCGGCGAGGTTTGCCGCGGTGACGCAATCGGCCAGCGCTGGGCCGAAATTCCAGGCGCGGGCATATTCCGCGGACTGTGCCAGCCGTTCGGCTAGCCGCAGGTAGCCGGCCAGCGGTTCGAGGACGTGCTGCCACGGGCGCACGGCGTCGGGATGGCGGAGTTCGACAGCACGGTCGGCCGCCAGGGCGCCTAGCAGATCGGGAACCAGGCGGTGAGCGGCCCAGTCGCCGCCGCCGATGACGTTGCCGGTGCGGGCGGTGGCCAGCCGGGGGCCGTTTTCCGGCCGCAGGAAGGCATCCCGGTAGCTGGCCGCCACCAATTCGGTGCAGGCCTTACTGCTGCTGTAAGGGTCGTGGCCGCCGAGCGGGTCCGTTTCTTCATAGTCCTGGCCGGTTTCCCGGTTGCGGTAGCATTTGTCGCTGGTGATGACGACGATGCTATCGAGGCCGGGGCAGCGGTGGGCGGCTTCGAGCAGATTGATCGTGCCCATCACATTGGTGGCGTAAGTGCCGACCGGGTCGGCGTAACTTTCGCTGACCAGCGGCTGGGCTGCCAGGTGAAACAGGGTTTGCGGTCGGGCGGCGGCGACTGCAGCGGCCAGACGTTGGCCATCGCGGATATCGCCTTCGATCGAGGTCAGCAGTTCGCCCACCCGGGCGATTTCGAACAGGCTGGGATCGGTTGGCGGCGGCAGGGCGTAGCCGGTGACCTCGGCGCCCAGTTGATGCAGCCACAGGGCCAGCCAGCTGCCCTTGAAGCCGCTATGGCCGGTCAGGAAAACCCGGCGGCCACGCCAGAAGGTCGCGTCTACCAGATCTTCCACGGGGCTCGGCCGGTTTGCCATAGTTCTTCGAGCAGCATCTTGTCGCGCAGCGTATCCATCGGTTGCCAGAATCCCTTGTGCTTCCAGGCGGCGAGCTGACCGCGGCTGGCCAACTCGTGCAACGGCCGACTTTCCCATGCCTGCTGATCGTGCTCGATGAGATCGAGCACCTCCGGCTGCAGCACGAAGAAGCCGCCGTTGATCATGCCGCCCTCGCCGTGTGGCTTTTCCTGGAAGCGCGAGACGCGGTCGTCGTGGATGTCCAGCGCGCCGAAACGGCCCGGCGGCGCCACCGCGCAAACCGTTGCGGCCAGGCCGTGAGCGCGGTGGAAGGCGACTTGGCCAGCGATATCCACATCGGCCAGGCCGTCGCCGTAGGTGAAGCAGAACGGCTGGTCGGCATCGAGGAACTGGCGGACCCGCTTCAGGCGGCCGCCGGTCGCCGTCTGTTCGCCGGTGTCAACCAGGGTCACCCGCCACGGCTCGGCATGCTGCTCATGCACTTCCATGCGGTTGCTGACCATGTCGAAAGTGACGTCCGAGGTATGCAGGAAGTAATTGGCGAAATACTCTTTGACCACATATCCCTTGTAGCCCAGGCAGATGATGAAGTCGTTGATGCCATGGGCCGAGTAGATTTTCAGGATGTGCCAGATGATGGGCTTGCCGCCGACCTCGATCATCGGCTTGGGCTTCAGGTGC
Organism: Azonexus sp.; assembly: GCA_031274715.1. GTDB lineage: Bacteria > Pseudomonadota > Gammaproteobacteria > Burkholderiales > Rhodocyclaceae > Azonexus. The sequence continues at coordinate 51,663 of JAISPT010000038.1, forward strand.
GACTCTTCGCTGATCCGGGTGCCCAGGCCGCCGGCCAGAATGACGGCCTTCATACGCTGATCACCCGGTTCTTGCCGGCCTGCTTGGCTTGATACATGGCGCCGTCGGCACGCTTCATGGCACTGGCCTGGTCGTCGGTGTCGGCGAATTCGGTGACGCCGGCGCTGAAAGTGATCAGTATCTTGTCGTTGTTGTGCATGAAGAATTTCTTGGTCAATTCGCGCTGCAAGCGGCTCAAGGCCGCCGCAGCGTCGCCGAGCTGGGTTTCCGGCAGCAGGATGACGAACTCCTCGCCGCCGTAGCGGGCGACCGTGTCCTGTGGCCGCAGGGTGTCGCGGCACAACCCGGCCAGATGGATCAGGGCCTGGTCGCCGACGTCATGGCCCATCGAATCGTTGAGTTGCTTGAAATTGTCGATGTCGAGGAGGGCTACACACAGGGGCATGTCGTGCCGGGTGGCGCGCGCTACTTCCTTGGTGAACATGTCTTCCAAGCCGCGCCGGTTGAGGATGCCACACAGCTGGTCGTAGCGGACCAGGTCGCTGGTCGCTTCCAGCTCGTGCTCCAACTGCCGGATGCGCTCCTGCGATTCCTCGACCTGGCGTTGGGTGGCGCGCAATTCGTCGCGCGAGCGCAGAGCGTTGAGCTGGATGGTCCGGGTTTCCCGCATGACCTCGTCGAGCACGTTTTCCAGCGCGGTGATGTCGTCCGCAGCGCTGATCTTTACGGCGCAGGCCTCGATCTTGTCGTGGTAGTCCGATGTCGCGTCGGTAAAATCGGCCAGATGGTCAACGAAGCCGGCCAGCATCTGCTTGATGGCTTCCTTGGCGCCGAGCAGGCTGGCCTTCAATTGGCTCTGCTTGAACAGAACTTCCTTCAGCCGATGTTCGGCGTCGTCGATGCTCCGTTGCGATAGAGGCTTGTCGATCAGTCCGCGGACCACGTCGATCTGGCCATGCAGCCAGCGGTCGTCGAGGACCAGTTCGGCGATGTTCTCGACCAGCAGACGCAGCAGGCCGAGCAGGCTGTTGCGCAATTCGGCTTGGTCTTCGGCCAGCAGTTCGAGCTTGAAGGCAAAACGCTTCAGACGCGTCAGGAATTCCTGCAATTGCCCGCTGTTGCGGGCGGTCCGGATATCGTTGGCGAGTGCCTTGGCATCGCTGGTCAGTTGCGAGTTTTCCACCAACTGTGTGGCGATCGCCGTCTCCAGCGTGAATGCGAACAACTGGCGCAGTTCCGGCAGCAGATTGTCACCGGTCGCGGCGGCAGCGGGCGCGGCCACAGCGTCGGATACCCGCTGCTCCTCGGCCAAGGGAGCGGAAGGTTCGACCTCACGCCCCTGGCCCCAGGAACGCAGCAGGCTGGTCAGCCGGTTATACAGGGTTTCTGGATTGGCGCCGCTGCCGCTCAGTACGTGCTCCAGCGCCTCCCGTTTGCGGGCGGTGGTGAGGCCGCTGTGCCGGGCTTCCCATTGCTTGAACAGGTCGCCGATCAGTTCCGCCCACTGCAGTTTCTGGCTTTCTGTCAGGGCTGCGATGAATTCCAGGAGATGCGCTTTGTAATCGTCCCAGCTCTCCGCTTTGACGGCTTCCTCGAGAAGGCGCGCCAGGCGTAGCTGGTCCGGTGTGGATTTCGGCAGCTCGCTGTTCAGCGAGCGCAGCAGTTTGCCCGGAAAGGGGTCGCCGCTTGGTTTGATGCCGGCGATTTCCCGGTACAACGTCAGATAATTGTCAGGCGTTGGCGGAATGCGTCGGGCGACCAGTTGCCGCAGAGTTTCCCGCGCGATTTCGAAGGGAGTGTTGGGCGTGCTCATGTCGAATGGTGGTCGTTCGGGCTATAATCGCGCCCCGATGCAGCGGGCCCCCGTAGCATGAAGGTCGTGCAGTTGATTTGTAATCATCAGGTAGCGGTTCGATTCCGTTCGGGGGCACCAAGGGTTTCCACCATGCCGCCAAAGCCCAGGCGCCGCGACAGTTCGTCTGCCGCAGCCAGGACGGCCTTGGCTACCGGGCCGTCCCATTCGGCATCAAACTCCCCGACCGTGCCCAGTGTCGTGATGCTGGCCGCCATGTTGCCGGTGTGGTCGTAGACCGGTGCGCTGAATCCGTTGATACCTGGGGTCAGGCTTCCGGTCGCCCGCGAAATGCCGTGGGTGCGAATGTCCGTCAGGGTCTTTTCCAACTGCCGGCGAACCGCGGTGATGCTGGTCTGGCTGCTTTCGGCGGTTTCCCGCAGTTCCTCATCCAGCAGTTTTTTCAGGAACGGTGAACGGAAGAAGGCCGCAAAGGCTCGGCCGGTCGCCGATTTGGACAACGACAGCACGGTGCCGTGGCGCAGCGTGATAGTGACTGGCGAACCCGAATCGACCATACGTACGATGGTGGCGCCCGTGCTGCCCCATACGGCCAATGCCACCGTCTCGTGAATTTCCTCGCACAAGCTTTCGAGAATAGGACCGGAGAGCCGGACCGGGTCTAGCCTGCCTAGGCCGGACAGGCCGAGTTGCAAGGCGTAGGCGCCCAGATCATAACGGCCGCTGGCCGGATCCTGCTCGACGATACCGATGCGCAGAAAACTGACCATATAACGATGGGCTTTGGCCGCCGGCATGCCGGCTCCCTTGGCGATGTCGCGCAACATCATCGGCCGGTTCGTGGCCGACAGCACGCTCAACAGACGAAATCCAACCTCGATGGATTGAATGCCCTGGCGGTCACCGGCAACTTTGCTAACCATGATCGACTCAGCGTTGGAAAATCAGCATTCTATGCATCTATGGCGTCCTTGGGCACGCCGAATATAATGTCCCGACAAAAATTCAGGGAGTTCATATGCGCGCAGTCCTGGTGGCAAATCCCAAAGGCGGGGCGGGGAAAACAACCTTGGCGACCAATCTATCCGGTCATTTCGCCAATCTGGGTCGGAAGACGACCCTGTGCGATCTGGATCGCCAGCAATCGGCATTGCGCTGGATGGCCTTTCGCGATCCGGCCTTGCCGCCCGTGACCGGCTATTTCGCCGGCAACCAGATATCCCTCGGCCTGCCGCGCGAGGCCGACTGGGTCGTCGTTGATGCGCCGGCCGGGCTGCAGGGCTACAAATTGTCGGACTATCTGCGCGCTGCGGATAAAGTACTGGTGCCGCTGGTTCCGTCGGTCTTCGACATGGCGGCGACCGAGGATTTCCTCAATTCGATACGCAATGAGATTCGCGGCCAGCGTAGCAAGGTCGGCATCGTGGCCATGCGCGTCGACCCGAGAACCCGGGCGGCCGGCATGCTTGAGGAGTTCCTCAAGCATTTCGACATCCCCATCGTCGCCTATCTGCGCAATACCCAGAACTATGTCAATGTGGCGGCGGCCGGCGCGACCATCTTTGATCCGCCGCGCGCCAAGCACCGGCGCGATGTTGAACAATGGGCGCCGTTGGTCGAGTGGCTGGAGAAGTAGAAGAAATTCAACTTTTCCCTTGACGCTCCAGGAGGCTCTCTGGATAATGCGCCCCTCTGACGGACGCGGGGTGGAGCAGTTTGGCAGCTCGTCGGGCTCATAACCCGAAGGTCGCAGGTTCAAGTCCTGCCCCCGCAACCAAAAGCAAATGGCTTGGAATTTTTGCTTTAGGGTTCTGAAGTGCGAGTCGAGCAAAGAAAGTTGAGATTGACTCTTGACTGTTTGAGTTAAGTGCTTCATAATCTCGTTTCTCTGCTGCTGACGGGCCAGAAGGGCTGTTGGGGCGGAGGAAAGTGGTTCTTTAACAATTTGGACAA
>JAISPT010000039.1 GCA_031274715.1 Azonexus sp.
ATGAGCGAACATATCCACTATGTTACCGACAACACATTCGAGGCCGATGTACTGCAGTCGCCGCAGCCCGTGCTCGTCGATTACTGGGCCGAATGGTGCGGCCCATGCAAGATGATCGCCCCGATCCTCGACGAAATCGCCGCCGAGTATGCTGGCAAGCTCAAGGTGGTCAAGGTCAACATCGACGACAACCAGGCGACGCCTGCCAAGTTCGGCATCCGTGGCATCCCAACCCTGATGCTGTTCAAGAACGGCAATGTCGAGGCAACCAAGGTCGGCGCCCTTTCCAAGTCGCAACTCGCCGCCTTTATTGACAGTAACCTGTAATCTCCGTAGTCTCGCGGCCTGACGGTGCACCTCGCGCCGCCAGGCTGACACGATCGGCCTTTTGAGTCTGTCGTTATTTCCCGCATCCCCACACCCACACTGTAATAGCTCCCGCGCCCCGTTCATCCGGCCGTCGCCCGCGCTTCCCTATACGGCGCCCATACCCTCCATGCAACTTTCCGAACTGAAGACCCTGCACGTCAGCAAACTGCTTGACATGGCGACCGAACTCGCCATCGAAAACGCCAACCGCATGCGCAAGCAGGAGTTGATCTACGCCATCCTCAAGGCCAAGGCCAAAAATGGCGACACCATCTATGGCGATGGCACGCTTGAAGTGCTGTCCGACGGCTATGGCTTCCTCCGCTCGGCCGATACCTCCTACCTCGCCAACCCGGACGACATCTACGTCTCGCCATCGCAGGTCCGGCGCTTTAACCTGCGTACCGGCGACACCGTCGAAGGCGAGATCCGCACGCCCAAGGACGGCGAGCGCTACGTCGCACTGACCAAGCTCGACACCATCAACGGTTTCCCGCCGGAGGCCAACAAGAACAAGATCATGTTCGAGAACCTGACGCCGCTGCACCCGACGCGTCACCTCCAGCTCGAACGCGACATCAAGTCGGACGAGAACATCACCAGCCGGGTCATCGACATGATCGCCCCGATCGGTGCCGGCCAGCGCGGCCTGCTGGTCGCCCCGCCGAAAACCGGCAAGACGGTAATGCTGCAGAACATCGCCCATGCCATCACCGCCAATCATCCGGAAGTCGTGTTGATCGTGCTGCTGATCGACGAGCGTCCGGAAGAAGTCACCGAAATGACCCGCACCGTCAAGGGTGAGGTCGTCGCCTCGACCTTCGACGAGCCAGCCACCCGCCACGTCGCCGTTGCCGAGATGGTTATCGAGAAGGCCAAGCGCCTAGTCGAGCATAAGAAAGACGTCGTCATTCTGCTCGACTCGATCACCCGCTTGGCACGCGCCTACAACACCGTGCAGCCGGCCTCCGGCAAGGTGTTGACCGGTGGTGTCGACGCCAATGCCCTGCAGAAACCCAAGCGCTTCTTCGGCGCCGCCCGCAACATCGAGGAGGGCGGTTCGCTGACCATCATCGCCACGGCCTTGATCGACACCGGCAGCCGCATGGACGAGGTGATCTACGAGGAATTCAAGGGCACCGGCAACTCGGAAATCCACCTCGACCGACGCATGGCCGAGAAGCGCATGTACCCGGCGATCAACGTCAACCGCTCTGGTACCCGCCGCGAGGAACTGTTGTTGAAGCCCGATGTGCTGCAGAAGATGTGGGTGCTTAGGAAGCTGTGCTATCCGATGGACGATCTTGAGGCGATGGAGTTCTTGCTCGATAAGGTCAAATCGACCAAGGGCAACGCCGAGTTCTTCGACGCCATGCGCCGCGGCTAAACAGGCAGCGGCGCCAACACAAAAAGCGATTGCGCTCAAGCGCTTATTCAACGATAATCTTGGGCTTCCCAGATCGGCCACATCCGCCGGTCGCTTGTTTAAAGGACACATGATGAAAGCCGACATCCACCCCGACTACGCCGAAGTCCAGGTCACCTGTTCCTGCGGCAACACCTTCGCCACTCGCTCGACCATGAAGAAGCCGCTTCACATCGAAGTCTGCTCGCTCTGCCACCCGTTCTACACCGGCAAGCAGAAGATCGTCGACACGGCCGGCCGCGTTGAGAAATTCAACCAGAAGTTCGGCGCCATGCGCGGCAAGTCCGCCGCCTGAGCAAACGAAATTGCGCTATAAAAGGCAGCCAAGGGGCTGCCTTTTTTATTCCTACCGCCATGCCTGACCTGCTCTCCACGCTCCGCCGCGGCCTACGTCTACCTCCGGCCGGCTGGGTATTGGCGGCCATGCTCGCTTTCTACGTGCTGGCCGGCCTGTTCGGCCGCGATCCGTGGAAAGGCGAGGACGCCATCCACATCGGTGTCGCGTGGCACATGCTGCATACCGGCGACTGGCTGGCGCCCGAACTGGCCGGCCGCGCCTTCGATGCACCACCGCTTTACTACTGGAGCGCCGCCCTCAGCGGTCACCTGTTCGGCTGGCTGTTGCCGACCCACGAGGCGATGCGCCTGGCCAGCGGCTTCTGGGTGATGCTGGCCCTGGTCGGCCTGTACTACGCCGGCCGCGAACTCTACGGTCAGGACAGCGCTGCGGCCAGCCCGCTACTGCTCGCCGGCTGCCTAGGCCTGATCCTGCATGCCCACGACGCCCAGCCGATGCTGATCGCTGTCGCCGCCTACAGCGGCACGCTCGGCGCCCTGGCTGCGATTGGCCGGCGACCGCGCTTGGCCGGCTTGTTCTACGGCCTGGCCGTGGCCGGTTGCCTGCTCGGCGCCGGCATTGCGCCAACGCTGCCGCTGCTGGCCATGCTGCCACTGGCCTGCTGGCTGACGCCGGAGCGGAACAAGGCCGTGCAAACGCTGTTGATCGGCCTGACTATCGCCGCCCTGCTCGCCGCCCCCTGGCCGCTGATTCTGTTGTGGCAACAGCCGGACCGTTTCCACGGCTGGCTAGCAATGAGCTTGGCACCGCTGATGACGCCCTTGCCGTTGCTCGGTGCCAGCCGCTTCCTGACCATGCTGCCGTGGTTCGCCTTCCCTGCGCTACCGCTGGCGTTGTGGACCCTGTGGTCCCGCCGGCAGCAACTGGCGACACCGGCGCAACTGCTGCCGCTGGCCTTCCTGCTGCTGACGCTGCTGATGCTGGCGTTGGCCTACCGACCGGGCGAGATTCCGGCGCTGCTGCTGCTGCCGCCGCTGGCCCTGCTGGCAACACCGGGGGCGCTGATGTTGCGGCGCGGCGCGGCAAACGCCTTCGACTGGTTCGCGATGATGACCTTCAGCCTGTTCGCCGCCATCGTCTGGCTGGGCTGGTCGGCGATGGCGCTCGGCTGGCCGGAGCGCTTGGCGCAACGGGTGGTTATCCTGCGCCCCGGCTTCGTCGGCCAGTTCAACCTGGGTGATTTCCTGATCGGCCTGGCCGCGACGCTATGGTGGGTCTGGCTGATCGTCACTGCCCCGCGCTCCCCGTATCGCAGCCTGACCCACTGGACGCTCGGCTTCACCACACTGTGGCTGCTGCTGACCACGCTGATCCTGCCCTGGTTCGACTATGGCCGGAGCTACCGCCCGGTGGCCGAGGCGGTTGCCGCCGCCTTGCCGGAAGGGCACGGCTGCCTGGCCGAGCGCGGCCTGAGCAATGGCCAACGCGCCTCGCTGGCCTATTTCTCGCTGATCGAGCCGGCCGCTTATGACAGCCAAGCCGGTAAAGCCTGCAACTGGTTGCTGCTGGTCGGCGAGACGCCCGCCGAGCAAACGCCGCCAGCTGGCAACTGGAAGCTGGAGTGGGAAGGTTCCCGTCCCGGCGAGCGCCACGAAAAATTCCTGCTCTTCCGCCGCTAGAGCGGCTTCAGTTCAATTCTGTACGGATCGTAGCCCAACAGCCAAACCGAAAAGGTGACGTCCTAACACCGAAAAAGGGTCGCCTGTACAAGAAACCGCAAAGAACGCAAGGAACACAAAGATGCGGATGTTTTTCTTTGCGCTCTGTGCGTTCTTTGCGGTTTCACAGCGCGTTGGGGTTCGCTACGCTCACCACCAATCTACAATAATGTACGTACCTGAATCAAAACCGCTCTAACGACGATGTCGCTTAGCCTTTGAGGAAGTGCTCGCGGTAGTACTTCAATTCATCGATGGATTCGTAGATGTCGGCCAGCGCCGTGTGCCTGCCCTTCTTCTTGAATCCCTTGTAGATTTCCGGCTGCCAGCGCTTGCACAGTTCCTTGAGGGTGCTGACATCGAGGTTGCGGTAGTGGAAGAAGGCTTCGAGTTCGGGCATGTAGCGGGCCATGAAGCGGCGGTCCTGGCCGATGGTGTTGCCGCACATCGGTGAATGGCCCTTGCCCGAGTATTTGCGCAGAAATTCCAGGGCCATCGCCGCGACCTCGGCCTCGCTGGTGGTCGAAGCGCGAACCTTGTCGATCAGGCCGGAGCGGCCGTGCGTCTTCTGGTTCCACTCGTCCATGCCGGCCAGCACCTCGTCGGATTGATGCACGACCCAGGAGGGCGACTCGGCGACCAGTTCCAGCGCCGAGTTGGTGACCACCATCGCCATCTCGATGATGCGGTCGCCATCCGGATTGAGGCCGGTCATTTCCATGTCCAGCCAGACGAGGTTGTTTGCAGTGCCTGCCATATAATTGCTCGGGTTCGAAAAATTCTAATTTTCTCACAGCCTCCTGCCCTTGATTTCCCCTTTCAGCCTCATCTTTCTCGCCGCCGTGACCCTGACTCTGGGTATCCGCCTATGGCTCAGCTGGCGCCATATTCGCTATGTCGGCGGCCATCGCGCCACGGTGCCGGCCGATTTCGCCATGCGCATCCCGCTCGCCGCTCATCAGAAGGCCGCCGATTACACGATAGCCCGCTGCCGCGCCGGCCTCGTCACCACACTGGTCGATAGCGGGCTGCTGCTCGCCTTGACGCTCGGCGGCGGCATCGCCTGGCTGCATGAACTGTGGTCGGCCCGCCTCGACGGCATCGCCTACGGCTTGGCGATGATCTTCAGCCTGCTGCTGATTTCCGCCCTCATTGATCTGCCGTTTTCGCTTTACCGCCAATTCGTCATCGAGGCCCGCTATGGCTTCAACCGCATGACGCTGGCCCTGTTTTGCGTCGATCTGGCCAAACAGGCGCTGCTCGGGCTTGCCATCGGCCTCCCGGTGATCGCCACGGTGCTGTGGCTGATGCAGGTCATGGGCGCGGACTGGTGGTTCTGGGTGTGGCTGTTCTGGGCCGGCTTCAATCTGCTGCTGTTGTTCATCTACCCGACCTGGATCGCGCCGCTGTTCAACAAGTTTACGCCGATGGCCGAGGGCGAAACGCGCAGCCGCATTGAGGCGCTGCTTGACCGCTGCGGCTTTCGTTCTTCCGGCCTGTTCGTGATGGATGGCTCGAAGCGCTCCAGCCACGGCAACGCCTATTTCACCGGCTTCGGCAACAACAAGCGCATCGTTTTCTTCGACACCCTGCTCGAGCGCCTAACGCCCGGCGAAATCGAGGCTGTGCTGGCGCACGAGTTGGGGCATTTCCGCAAGAAGCACATCGTCCAGCGCATCGTCTTCATGTTCGCCGGCTCGCTGGCCTTTCTCTGGCTGCTCGGCCAATTGATCGACAGCTCGTGGTTCTATGCCGGCCTCGGCGTGCCGGCACAGAATACGGCTCTGGCACTGATCCTGTTCTTCCTCGTCGTGCCAGTGTTCACCTTCCCGCTCAGCCCGCTGCTCAGCCAGTTGTCGCGCCGCCACGAGTTTGAGGCCGACGCCTGGGCCGCCGAACATGCTGCCGCGGCCGACCTGATCCGCGCCTTGGTCAAGCTATACGAGGACAATGCGGCAACGCTGACGCCCGATCCGCTGTATTCCGCCTTTTACGATTCGCATCCGCCAGCGGCGCAGCGTATCGCCCGGTTGCAGGCATTAACTTGATACAAGGCCGCGTCGTCGCCGCCCACGGCCGCCAGTATCTGGTCGAACTGCCAGATGGCAGCCGCCTGTCCTGTTTTCCGCGCGGCAAGAAAAGCGAGGTGGCCTGCGGCGATTGCGTCGACCTGCGGCAGACTTCGTCCGATCAAGGCGTGATCGAGGCCATCCGGCCGCGCCGCAGCCTGCTCTACCGTTCCAACGACATCCGCCAGAAGCTGATCGCCGCCAATGTCGATCTGCTGATCATCGTCGTCGCCACCGAACCGGCTTTTTCCGACGAATTGGTGACACGTGCCCTGGTCGCCGGCGAAAGCGCCGGCATCGAAACCTTGATCGTGCTCAACAAGTGCGACCTGACCGACCGCCTGGCCGCCGCGCGCGCGCGCCTGACTGTCTTCGCCGGCCTCGGCTACTGCATCCGCGAACTGTGCGCCCGCCGCGACCACGCCGAAGACCTGCGCCCGGCGCTACTCGGGCGCACCAGCGTGCTGGTCGGCCAATCGGGCATGGGCAAGTCGACGCTGATCAACGCCTTGTTGCCGCAAGCCGGGGCCGCCACCCGGGAAATCTCATTGGCCCTCGATTCCGGCAAGCACACCACGACCCACGCCAGCCTCTACCGGCTCGACGCCGATAGCGCCTTAATCGACTCACCCGGTCTGCAGGAATTCGGCCTCGGCCATCTTGAGCGCGCCGAGATCGAACAGGCCTTCCCCGAATTCCGTCCCTTGCTCGGCCAATGCCGCTTCCGCGACTGCCGCCACGACCGCGAGCCAGACTGCGCCCTGACCGCCGCCCTCCATGCCGAATGTATCGATCCGCGCCGCTTCGCCGCTTATGGCCGGATCGTCGGCCGGAGAGACACCTGAACGCCGGTGGCAATATTCCCGCCAGCCGGCGATAATTTGGCCACCGTCGCCCCGCGCGCGGCGACCGGAGAAAGCGCATGTCTGACCCGCAACCCACCATCCTGATTGTCGACGACACACCGGAAAACCTCAGCGTTCTCGGTGAATTGCTGCAACGCAATTACCGGGTCAGGGCAGCCAATTCGGGGCGTCGCGCGATCCAGATCGCGCACAGCCAGCCGACCCCGGATCTGATTTTGCTCGACGTGATGATGCCGGAGATAGACGGTTTTGCCGTCCTTGCCCAACTGCGCGACGATCCGGCGACGCGCAACATCCCAGTCATCTTCGTCACCGCCATGGACGGCACCCAGGACGAGGAACACGGTCTCGACTGCGGCGCCGTCGACTACATCACCAAGCCGATCCGTCCGGCCATCGTCCTCGCCCGCGTGCGCACGCAACTCGAACTAAAGCGGGCACGCGACATCCTGAGCGACCAGAACAGCTACCTCGAGGCCGAAGTCGCCCGGCGCATGGAAGAGAACCAGCTGATCCAGGAGATCAGCATCCACGCCCTGGCCCGCCTGGCCGAGACGCGCGACCCGGAAACCGGCAACCACCTGCGCCGTACCCAGGAATATGTGCGCACGCTGGCCACTGCCCTGCGTCACCATCCGCGTTTCGCCCACTATCTCGACGAACGCACCATCGACGCCCTGGCCAAATCGGCTCCGCTGCACGATATCGGCAAGGTCGGCATTCCCGACCACATCCTGCTCAAGCCGGGCGCCCTGACGCCGGAGGAGTGGACGATCATGAAGACCCATGCCGAACTGGGCAGCCGCGCCATCGCCCAGGCTGAGGCCGATGCCGAGCGCAAGGTCGAGTTTCTCGACATCGCCAAGGAAATCGCCCATTACCATCATGAAAAATGGGACGGCAGCGGCTATCCGGATGGCCTGGCCGGCGACGCGATCCCCATCTCAGCCCGCCTGATGGCACTGTCCGACGTCTTCGACGCACTGATCAGCAAGCGTGTCTACAAAGCCGCCTTTTCCACCGAGGAGGCGCGCCGGATCATCGTCGCCGGCCAAGGCAAGCATTTCGACCCGGATCTGGTGACGGCCTTCGTCGACCACTTTCCCACCTTCGTACGCATCGCCGGCCAATACACCGACGAAGCGCACGATGAGTGAGCGTAACGCGCAGCCGATGACTCCGGAGCAAGCCATCGCCTCCGGACGCCTGCCGGACGAACGGAGGACTGCCGGCGAAGCCATGCTGCCGCCGCTGGTCGTCGCCCTCGACACCTCTCCACCCGAACAGCCATGACCGCCACCCTGACTTCGCAACTATCCGAGATCATGACCCGCGAGGTGCTCGGCATCGCCCCAACGGCCACGCTCGACGACGCCGCCCGGCTGATGGTCGAAGAAAATATCTCCAGCCTGCTCGTCGGCGAGGGCGGCAAGACGCTGGGCATCATCACCGAAAGCAACATCATGCGCGCCATGCACAGCCGCCTGCCGGGCGACACACCGGCCAGCGCCATCATGTCGCAGCCGCTGATCAGCGCGCCGCCCGAACTCGATTTGCTGCACGCCCGGCAACTGGTCGAACAGCACCATATCCGCCATCTGCTCATCGTCGATGCCGCGGACAAGACCCTCGGCATCGTCAGCGAGACCGACTTCCGCCTGGCGCTCGGCACCGATATCTTCCGCCACCTGCGCAACCTGACCGGCGTCATGGAACGCAAGATTCCGAGCCTGTCGCCGCAGGCGCACCTGGACGAGGCCATCGCCTGCATGGTCGACTACGGTGCCGATTACTTGATCATCACCGACGGCGGCAAGCCGGTCGGTATCCTGACCGAACGTGACATCCCGCGCCTGCTGCGGCTGCACCCGCAGCCACAGGCGGTACCGCTGAAGCAGGCGATGAGCTCGCCGGTGCGCGGCATCTCCGTCGACGCTTCAGTGACCTCCGCGCTGGAGGCGATGAACCGGCATCGCCTGCGGCACATGGCCGTGCTCGACGGCAACGGCCTGATCCAAGGTGTCGTCAGCCAGCACCGCCTACTCGAACAACTGGCTCTGCACCAGTTCGAGTCGGCGCTCGACCAGATACGCCAGGAACGCGACCGGCTGCGTCTCGAGGCACACCTGAAGCTATCCCTCGATGCGGTCGGTGGCGGCAGTTGGGAATACCAGCACGAATCCGACCGCTACAGCATCAGCGCTGGCCTGCGTCAGTTGTTGCGCGACCCGGCCGACGCCGCGCCGCTGACCCTGGCCGGATGGTGCGAGCGCATCCATCCGGACGACCGGGCCGCCTTCAGCGCCGCCGTGATGACTGCCCAAAGCGGCACAACACCGCGCCACTTGATCGAATACCGTATCCGCTGCGGCGACGGCAGTTGGCTCTGGATCGAGGACCGCGGCTGCACCATCGAGTACCGTGCCGACGGCCGGCCGGCCCTGACCATCGGCATCCTCACCGACATCAGCGAGCGGCGTCACGAACGGGCGCGCATCGAGTCGGAACACAGCCGTCTCGGCGCCCTGCTCAAGATGCTACCGGAAATGGTCTGGCTCAAGGACGGCGACGGCATCTACCGTGAATGCAACCTGCTAGCCGCTCGCTTTTTTGGCCGCCCGCCCGAAGCCGTCATCGGCCACCGCGACCAGCAACTGCTGCCGGCGGAAATCGCCAACCGCCTAGCCGAACAGGATCGGTTGACCGTCGCCCAGGGTAAAACGCAACGCATCGAGGAAATCCTGCGCTTTCCCGATGGCCGTCAGGAGCTCCTGGAAACGCTGAAAACGCCGGTCTATAACAGCGACGGCAGCCTGCTTGGCGTGCTCGGCATCGCCCATGACATCACCGAGCGCGAGGAGAGCCGCCAGCGCATCGCCGCCCAGAACCGCGCTTTACGCCTGATGAGCGGCGTCGCCCAGGCGCTGGTCCGCCACCACGACGAAAGGGCGATGCTGGCCGATATTTGCAACCAAGTCGTCGAAATCGGCGGCTACCGCATGGCCTGGATCGGCGGCGCCGTCGATGATGTCGCCCGCAGTGTCGTACCGCTGGCCGAAGCCGGCTTCGGCGAGGGCTATCTGGCCAGCCGCGATATCACCTGGGAAGAAAGCTCCAGCGGCAACGGCCCGACCGGCCGCGCCATTCGCAGCGGCGTACCGTGCATCGTCCAGGACATCGACAGCGATCCGAGCTTCGCTCCCTGGCGCGCCTCGGCGCAGGCGCTCGGCTACCGTGCATCGATCGCCCTGCCATTGCGCATCGACGGCACCGTGGTCGGCGCCTTCAATCTCTACACAGCAACCGCCAATGCCTTCAGCGACGATGAGTTGACGCTGCTCGGCAATCTCGCCGGCGAACTCGGCCTCGGCATGGCGATGCAGCGCTCGCGGCGCGCCCTGCTCAGCGGCGAGGCCAATCTGCGCCAGGCGCAACGCATGGCCCACCTCGGCCATTACGAATTCGCGCCGCAAGCCGACTGCTGGAGCTGCTCACCGGAACTGGCCGAGATTCTCGGCATTGACGCCAGCTATCCGCACACCGCCGCCGGCTGGCTAGCTCTGATCCACCCCGAGGACCGTGAGCGGATCAGTCGCGACCATCAGATCCATCTCCTTGGCCAGGATTGGACCTTCGACAACCAATACCGCATCGTCCGCCATAGCGACGGTAAGGTGACCTGGGTGCACGACACCGGCGAACAGGATATCGACGACAAGGGCACGGTCACCCGGATGTTCGGCACGATCCAGGACGTCAGCGAGCGGATACGCCTGGAACAGGAACTGCGCGAGAGCGAATCCCTGTTGCAGGAAGCCCAGGCCATCGCCCACCTCGGCAGCTGGCGGCTCGATATCGCCAGCGGCACCGCGGTCTGGAGCGACGAAACCTACCGTATCGTCGGCAAGCCCCGCGGCAGCGCGGCCGGCCTGGACGACTACATGGCGCTGGTCCATCCCGACGATCGCCCCCGCGTCGAGGCCGAGTGGCAGGCGGCGCTGGCCGGCGCAGCGCCCTACAACTCCGTCCATCGTATTGTCGTCGACGGCCACCCGCGCTGGCTGCATACCCGCGCCCAGTTCCGCTTCTCGCCTGCCGGCGAACCATTGTCGGCAGTCGGCACGGCGCAGGACATCAGTGAGCAGCGCGGCGCCGAGGAATCGCTGCGCAAGCTGTCGCTGGCCATCGAGCAGACACCGCACAGCATCATCATCACCAACACGCACCAGGAAATCGAGTACGTCAATGACGCCTTCGTCAGCAGCACCGGCCATCCGCGCGCCGAGGTCATCGGCCGGACACCGGCGCTGCTGCATTCCGGGCAGACCCCGGACGCCACCTACATGGCATTGAAGCAGGCGATGGCCGATGGGAAAGTGTGGCGCGGCGAATTCGTCAACCGCCGGTATGACGGCAGCCACTTCGAAGCCTTTGCCATCATTTCTCCGGTACGCCAGCCGGACGGCCGGGTCACCCATTTCCTGGCGATCGAGGAAGACGTCAGCGAGAAGAAACGCATCCAGGCCGAACTCGACCGCCATCGCCGGCAACTGGAAACCCTGGTCGCCGAACGCACCGTCCAGTTGCGCCAGGCCACCGAAGAAGCCGAGTCGGCCAGCCGGGCGAAAAGCGCCTTCCTGGCCAACATGAGCCACGAAATCCGCACGCCGATGAACGCCATCATGGGCCTGACCCATCTCGCGCTGCGCGACACCGACATCTCGCCTGAGCAGCGCCGGCGGCTGACCAAGGTCGATGGCGCGACCCGCCACCTGCTGTCGATCATCAACGACATCCTCGACATCTCCAAGATCGAAGCCGGCAAGCTGGTACTCGAAGATTACGACTTCTCGCTGAGCCGCCTGATCGACTCGGCCCGTGACCTGATCGGCGAACGAGCGGTAGCCCGCCGCCTGACGCTGAACTGCGAGATCGCCCCCGGCGTGCCTGACCGCCTGCGCGGCGACCCGCTGCGCCTGCAACAGATACTGGTCAATTTCCTCTCCAATGCCGTCAAATTCACCGAACAGGGCGGCATCACCATCACCGTCCGCCTGCTCGCCAGCGACGCCACCGGCTACCTGATGCGCTTCGCAGTGCGCGACAGCGGCATCGGTATCGCGCCGGAAGTGCAGGCCCGGCTGTTCACCCCATTCGAACAGGCCGACACCTCGACCACCCGCCGCTTCGGCGGCACCGGCCTTGGCCTCGCCATCAGCAGTCGGCTGGCCAAGGCCATGGGCGGCGACATTGCGGTCGACAGCACACCCGGCCAGGGCTCGACCTTCTGGTTCACCGCCCGCCTAGGCATCGCCCAGTCGTCCGCCGAACCAGCCGCCCCGGCGGCCCTGCCGGCCAATTTCCCGGCCAATATCCGCATCCTGCTGGCCGAGGACAATCCGATCAACGAAGAAGTCGCCAGCGCCCTGCTGCGCTCGGCCGGCCTGACCGTCGACATCGCCGCCGACGGCGCCGCCGCCGTCGCCCTGGCCGAGCGCCGCGTCTACGATCTGGTACTGATGGACATGCAGATGCCGATCATGGACGGCCTCGAAGCCACCCGCCGCATCCGCGCCCTGCCCGGCTGGTCGACCATACCGATCCTGGCGATGACCGCCAACGCCTTTGACGAAGACCAGCGCGCCTGCCTGGCGGCGGGTATGAACGACCATGTCGCCAAGCCGGTCAACCCCGACCGCCTGTTCGCCACTCTCGAGCAATGGCTGCCGCGAGCCGGCGCGGGTGCGGCGATCGCCACCCCGGTCGACGTGGACCAGGCCCTGGCCGTCCGCTTGGCTGCCGTTCCCGGCCTCAAGGCCGAATTCGGACTACATGCGGTGCGCGGCCGCATGGATAGCTACAAGCGCCTGCTTGGCAAATTCATCGACAACCACAGCGACAATTTTCCCGCCATCGCCCAGCACCTTGCCGCCGGCGAGATCAAGGAAGCACGCCGCCTCGCCCACTCGCTGAAGGGGGCCGCCGGCACCCTCGGCGCCGTGGTTGTCCAGGCTGCAGCCGCCGAACTGGAGATGGCGATCCGCAACGAGCAGCCGACGGCAAGCATCGAACCGCTGTGTCAGCGGCTAGCCGAAACCTATACTGCGCTGGGCAATGCCCTGCGCCCGCTGCTGGCCGGCGAGCCGGAAGCGACCCAAGCCGCAGGACGGTCGCTCGAGCAAACATTGAACGAACTGCGCCGCCTGCTCGACGAAGGCGAGATACATGCCCAGGAACTGCTGCGCCTCAACGAGCCGCAGTTGCGCCACGCTTTGGGCAGCGCCTTCCCGGCTTTCGCCCGGCTGATTGACAACTTCGACTTCGAGGCAGCCCGCACGCTGCTCGACAGCAACCGACCGCGCTGAGCCATGCCCACGGCTCGTCCTTCAAACACGGGCTGTTGGCCGGCCTGATTCGGTCAGCGGCCATATTTCCACTGTGTGGAAATATGCGCCCCGGCAATTGCTCTACCCGGCAAGGCGGATCACCGCCTCGACCTCGTTGCCGCAGCCACGGTATTCGAGACGGTCGAAGCTGACCATGCGTGACATCGCGATACCCCGGCCGTGCGTGTCGAAAGCCCGTTCCGGACGCATTTCGAGATAGCCGTGCCAGTCAAAGCCGACGCCCTGATCACGAATCAGAAAGGACAATTCGTCGGCCACTCGGCGCACCTCGATCTCGACCCGGCGGGCGGCAAAACGCGGATCGTCGAGGCGGCTGGCAACCTCCTGCTGCAGGCGGCCGAATTTGATCAGCTGCGACTTCTCCTGGTAGCCGATCGCCAGGTTGCCGTGCTCGACGGCATTGAGCATCAGTTCCGACAGCCCGAGCACCACCCGTGCCGGCTCCGGTGCGGTATTGGCCAACAGCTGAGAGGGGATGAGATAAATGGGCGTCAGAAAACGAGATAAATCGGGTTGACGCGGGTCGAGCAGGGTTGAAGCGGCGCGGCGAGTGAAAATAAATTTCACGGTGTACAAAAGCGGCGGCGCAACTTCAAGATGGAATTACAGCCTCCGTTTCAATTCAGGTCGCGCAATAGTTGTGCGACGGACCTGCCAGATTGTATCTCCGCCTTGTACGGATTGAGAGCCAGTTCGTCGGTGGTGAACGGGCGCTTGTTGGGCAGCGTGCCATATGTTCCGTCCGGAAAGTAGAGACAGATACAACCGCAGTTGATGACCTCGGCCAGCGGCGCCGCCGGATCATGAGGATGGCGGATGTTGGAGCCATTGATCACGAACGGCTGATCGATAGGAATGCACGTGCCGTCGGCCAGGTCGTGAGCGATCCGAGAAAAAACCTTGCCGCTACGCCGCCAGGTTTTCTTCATCCTAACGCCGGCCCCATCGGATTGCAGCGCCCGATCATAGCTAGCCGTCGACCATGCTGATGACAGACTATCGCGGACGATCATGGAAGCGCGGCTAACACTGGTTTCGGCTAGGTGCGCGGCCACGTTACCGATGGTTTCCTGAAGACTCTGCGCGCCGATCATCGATAGCCCGATCTGCTGCTTGATGCGAGCCGAAGCGACCGTCGAGATATCGCTGATGCGATCGACCGTAAAGGCACGGATCTCCATCATCTGCTTGCTATCCAGAAGTGGCATAAGAACCCGGATGCCAGCGGCGCCCATCGGGACATCGATCGCCCCGATACCACCTTCCCAAGCCTTGCCGACGGCCTCGGCCATGATCCTTGACGATGCCTGTCCAAGCTCGCGGAGGACTCTGTCAATTTCCCGCTGCAGGGCCGTGAGTCGCCATTCCTGATACTCGGTCGGCGTGCCGGCGAGGATTACTGTGATCTCGCCGCGAGCATCCTTGAGCAGGTCGACCACGTCGGAACGTGCTTTATCAAGCTGCCTTTTGCGTTCGGCAGAAGCCGCCTTCTCGGCGGATTTCCAGGCACGCTCCTGGTCCTTGTTCATTTTTCATTGGCCAGCGGGTTCGTGAAAACATCCTCCTCTGCCTTCTGCCGCGCCTCAAGGAGAGCCATCTCAAGCTCTTCATCCACGTCGATGTCCACTCCCAGTTGGCTGGTAACGGCGCTGATCAGCAGTACGGCGGTCTTCTTCGAGAGGAAACCACGTTCGACGGCCATGGCGGCGGCGATGACGACTTGTTGCAAGGCGGCGGCATAGCGTGTGGTATCGCGGACAATCATTTCCGGGAACACGGCGACAACCTGATATTCCGGCAGGCCGAAATCGATCTGTGCGCCATCGGCTTTTGCCTTCTGCCGCAGCACGTAGCGGCCGATGTCTTCAAGGATGTGCTTGATGATCCGCTGGCGCATGCTCATGACTTTGAAAGCCGGATCGCCCATGCTATCGCCGACGCTACGATTGACATCCCCGCCGCCGCCGAACCAATGCTCGGGAATCGTCGCGCCGCCGAGCAGGTGATTGCGGAACAGGCGTGCGGATTCGCTGGTATCTGCCGAATTGATCCCCGGTGTGACGGCCTTCCACTCCTCTGAGTCGTTGTGTACGCGAACGCTGTTCGGACTTGGTGGAGCGATATCGCGGGAACGTTCCTTGACATCCTCCTTGCTGGCACCTTTCAGCGTCACGTCCCACACGAAGGCGCGCAGGTATTTCGTTCGGTCAGCCTCGCCGAAAAGGAAATCGTCGTAGGCATCCAGCCAATCGGCGCTGGCCAGCATGTCAGGCCGGCCACGCACGCCGGAAGACAACGCATTGACGGCATAATAGAAGCACTCGCCGTCGGTGAATGTCTCGCGGATTTGCTGCGTGCGCTGCGTGAACACATCCTCATCGCCATTGACAATGACCCGATAGCGCCGCGCCTTCCCGTGCTTGTTCTTGACCGTGACAATGCCGATTGGCTGCTCTTTATTGTCCGGATCGGTGACAACCGTCTCGATCAATGCCGGGTCGAGATAACCCAGGCGCAGCGCTCCATTCATCTCATTGACGAAAGCCGGGTAACACTGCTCTCCGAAGATGGCCAGCTCGCGTACCTTTTTCTCCAGCTTGAGGTCCATCGAATTGATCGGGTCGACCCAGAAACGGTCAAGCGTCGCTTTCGACTCCGGATCGCTGACCGTCAGCCGCACGCCATCGGCGAGCAGGAAAGCGAGCGGTAGCTCGATGATGCGATTAGCCAGCAGGTTCGCCTGCCACAAGTAGGCTGAAACCTCGCGTGCCCGCGCTTGCGTCGTCGGCGCCAGGTCGCGTTTGCTGTCGCCGGTCAGGCGGCGATATCCATCATCCTCATCGTCGACGGTTTTTCCCGCTGCCTCGGCAAAGCGGGTGTTATTTTCGTCGATGGTTTTTCCATCCGCCTCGGCGAAGCGGGGGATGAAAAACGCTTTGAAACGATCGATCAGGTTCATGGCATGTGCTCAGAATCTACGGCGGCCGAAGATGGCGCCACCGCTCGGGCGTCGCACCAGAGGCTGGCGGTGTTTATTGGAACGTGACTCGGGGGTGAACTGACTCGGCCTTGGCTCGACGGTCTCGCCGGCTGCCGGTTTGACGTTGTCGCTCTCCAGGAAGCCGATCGCACCGGACAGGCCGTCGGCCTGGTCGTCATGCTTGCCTTTCGGGAAGTTCTCCAGCTCGTCCAGAAAATCCTTATTCCAGGCGCCACGGACGATCTTGATCTTGAAACCTTCGGCCTGGGCGCTGGCCGGACGCGCCGCCGTTTCCTTGTCCGCGCGCTTGGCAACGGCCCGCACATCGAAACCGGCGAGATGCGTGATGTACTGATCCATCTCGACCTTGCCGGCCTGCGCCGGGTCTTGCTCAAGAGCGACCGTGCAGGGAATGCCATCGGCCCGCGCCGTTTCCTTGATCAGCTTGAGCACACCCGCCGGACGCTTGCGGTCGCGCGCCACATGCGAAACGTAGTAAGTCCCGTCAGGTGCCTTGCCGACCTTCACGCCGGCCGTGTAGTCTGGATCGGGATTCTGGCTGTTCGGTTCGGTCGCCGCCCGGTCCCAGTAGCGTACCCAGCGGCAATTCGCCGGTGCCTTCTCGACTACCTCGAACCATTCCGCCTTGAAGTAATCGCCGGCGGCCGGCCGAATCTTCCAGTTGCCGTTCTTGAGCTGCTCGCGCTCGACATGGGGCAGCGCGTCCAGGTTGGCAATATAGGACGGGTCTTTCGCCAAGCCGATCTGATTATCCTTGTACGACGAAGCGATGAAGGTCAGGCTCTTGGGTTCAAGATCAGGATACTGATCGCGCAATTCCTCGGGCGAGTCAGCCCAGATCAGCTCGTTGCGATAGCGGACAAACCAGCGGATCACGCCGGAGCGCTCCGGAATCGCGTAGCCGGTTTCCTGGTCGATCCACCAGGCGATCAGCTCGGCAACAAAACTATCGGGGTCCGGGTTTGTCGTCGCGCGGATGTACGGGGCGACGCCGGAATCGGAACGGTTTCGGGAAAGCATGTACCAGAACTGGCCGGCCGTGAAATGCGTCAGCTCGTCGAAGCCGATCATCGCCACCTGCGCGCCCTGCCAATCCAGTTTGTTTTTCTCATGCTCCATGTGGGCGAAAGTCGACCGGGCGCCTTTCGGAAATGTCCACGACAGGTTCGACAGATTTGGTTTGGCGTCGAGCTGCGTATAAAGCTCCTCGGCGGTATCCCATAGGCCGCCCTCGGCCTTGATCTGTTTAGTTGTTCGCCGAAATATCACCGATCCGAATTTCGGGTTTTCGCTATGGCGTGTTGTTTCGAGCAACAGCGCGAAGGTCTTACCACCGTATGCAGAACCACCGAAAATGACGATGTCGGCGCTCGATGCGAGGAAGGCTTCTTGCGGTCCAGGCTGCGGCCGGATGATGTTTTGCTCGGCCATGCTAGCGGCCGTTGTCGGGCAGATAAATCTGGATGCGCTTGGCTACGGCATCGCCAACCCGCGCGGCCTGCTCGGGCGTCAGTCCCTCCGCGGCGGCGCCGGAGATCGCGGCGGCAGCCGCATCAGCAGCCATGCGGGTCGCCAGTTCGGCCTGCCATTTCTGGCGGGCGATATCGAGCCGGCCGACCTGGGAAAATGCGCGGGCGACCAGAGACAGCGTCTTGGCCTCGGTATCAGGGTTGTCGTTTTCCGAATTCTTCAGCTTCAGCGAGACGCGCAGCAGATTGTCTTGCATGATTTCCGTCGCCGCGGCGAGCAAGGAGTTATCGTTGTCGTCTCCGGATTCACGTGCCGCCCGCGCCAGCGCCCGTGTCCGCCTTGCGTCTGCCATGGCCTCCTCGAACTCTGACTCAAGGCTGCTGCCGTGGCGAATGACTGAAGATTTCGAAATATCGAACCCTTCCGATTTCAGCCAGGCCGTCAATCCGTCGTAGCCGGTGAAACCGGAATTGATCAAGCGCCGGTTAAGCTCGTCGATCATCGTCTCCGGCAAACCCTTGATCTTTGACGGGCGGCCCATCAGAACTTACCAGGCCCCGGCGTGCCGATACCCGGCAGGCGGATTAGGCCGTTGACTACGGACAGGCCGTCATCGGTGAGGTGAATCAGCCCTTCGTCTGGCGCGTCGACAAGACCGAGATCGGCCAGGAAGGCGCACTCGACCGCCAGCTTGGTTAGCGTCATCGGATATCCGGTGATCTCCAACTCAGCGCGTAGGTTGCTCGGCTCTGCCAAGTATTTCGGACGCATCGCCAAAGCGTTAAGAATATGCAGGCGCCGGCCTGCCGTGATGACAGCATCAGCGGTGCTCATTGCATTCCCTTCGCCGTGATTTGATTCAAGATCAACCGGAGCGTGTTGCTCTGCACACGGTTCTCTCCGACCAATTGATTAACGGTACTGGCCAACTCGTTGATGCTGGTGTAGACCTTCGCCAAATCAGCGTGCGATGGGGCTTTCTCCGAAGATGTTTCGAGCTT
Organism: Azonexus sp.; assembly: GCA_031274715.1. GTDB lineage: Bacteria > Pseudomonadota > Gammaproteobacteria > Burkholderiales > Rhodocyclaceae > Azonexus. Next base: position 18,626 of record JAISPT010000039.1, read on the forward strand.
CGTGATGCGCTGGATGTGGCTATCGAGCTTCCCACCGATATCGTCGTCGAGCTTCTCGATCCGCTTCGAGAACTCGCCCTCCAGCAAGGTAATTCGCGCGTTCGTCGCCTTGTTCTTGTTGCTCAGGTACATGTACAGGGCGATTCCCCAGGTCAGTATGAAGTTGGCGACGGAGAGGCCAAGGTTGATGATTTCCTTGTCCATCACTCGGCCCGCTCTTCGTAGAACTTGCTGCCCGCCAGCCGGACGGCCATCCACATGGCCTGGCGACGCCACCAGGACACGCCGGAGACGGCCATCGCCTCCTCGAATACGGCATCCGCCACCTGGCGCGAAACACGGGTCGGCTGGACCTGGCCGTCAGCCAGCGCGACGCCGTTGAGGCTATACAGATAATCATGAACCGTTGCCGCCTGCCGGGCCGTATCGCCGGCCGCCAGCCAGACCACTGGAAGCCTCGGAACGCTTGCGAAATCGGTCTCGAATCCGACCGGAACGACGATCAGGCCGGCGATGTCGGAGTAATAGACCAGCGGCCAGGTCAGCCGCCACAGGCTATTGTCGTCGTCGATCAGTTCGACATTGAGTTTGGAACGGAAGGCGCTCATGAAGACATCCCAAGCGCCATCCACTGCTCGACGTCGAAGCCGGGACAGGTCTTGGCCACATTGGGCAGATCGCGGTGGCCACAGATCAAAATGCCGCGTTCCTTCGCCAGCTCGACAGCCTCCACCCGGCCGAGCGGGTTGTTTCTATCCTCCGGGCCGTTGCGCCCGGTCAAGCGCGCCACCTGGGCAGTGACTAGCGAGGCCAGGGTATCCCACTGCTCGGCGCTGAAACTGGCGGTGCCGACCAGGCAGATGCCGATGCTGCGCGTGTTGTAGCCAACGGCATGGGCGCCGACCTCGTCGAGGTGGCGGCCGGTGAAGACGACACCAGAGCGGCCGATTACGAAGTGATAGCCGATCGCCGCCAGACCGGGATTCTGCCGTTGCCGCCATTCGGCGGAACGCTTGAAGCCGCGCTCGACGTGCCATTGGTCGATAACATGTGCCGGATTCAGCAGGCCGGGAGAACCCACCGAACCACGGAACAGCGTGTCGTCGTCGCGCGAGGCGGAACAATGAATGACGATAAGATTGATTTGTCGCATGCCGCGAATTTACTGGGCGGCACCGGCGGCCTGCAGGGGGGCCACTACGGGTGGGTCAGAACAAACAGCCCTGCCCAATCGGCTGGCTCAGTTCCGCATCCGGCTGGCGGATGATCTTTTCGACTGAACGGCCGTTGATGTTGTATTTGATGCCCAGGCCGAATACCGCCTCGGGTGAGCTGTAGCCATGACGGATCAGCTCGTCGTATTCGCTGCGGATCAGCGCTTGGGCGCGCTGGCGCATGGCCACTTTCATGTTCGGTACGATCAGCATGCCGCCGCCGCACCACTGCACGATGCGCCGCGCCGCGGTTTCGCCGACAATCTCTAGCAGTTGCTCGTAGCGCCGCGCTCCCTTGTCGTTGCTGCCGCCGACGCGAACCGGGCACGGCCATTCCTGACCAGGCCAGGCACGGATCAGCGCGGCCGCGCCATCCAGGCCGGCGACGCGGATCAGGTCGACCGCGTTTTTCGGGAAAGCCGGGTAGCGGGAAAGTTCGGAGAGCAGCTCCGGTGTCATCTCAATACCAGTGCCGCTTGCAGTAGATTTCCAGCGCCTGCACAACCTTGCGCAATTGGCCCGCATCGCAGAACTCCAGCGGCTGCTGGCAACCGCGCATCTGCTCCGTGATGCCTTCGATGTAGCGCTTTCCCATGACAGGCACTGGCGGTTCCTGGGCAGCGCCGATGCGCTCGGCCAAGCGGTAGATTTTCTTACCGATGGCCTGGCGATCCGCCGCCAGGCGAAAGACGAAGCGCCAGTCGTCGCGGTGGTCATTGCCACGGCCGTTGAGGTGGTCGAGCACCCTGGATACCTCGCCGGAGTGCATATCGGACAGGCTTGCCTTGCCAGTAAGGCTTAGTTGGATATCGCGCCGGGTGTCGTCGTCGATACCGAGACGACGGCAGGCAGCATGCACTGCCTTGATGCGGGCGGCACGCTGGAGGCCGATGGTGCTCATGTCAGCGCCCTTCGCTCCTCGTCGCCGCCGATGCCACGATTCAGGTTCGCATTGCTACCAGCTACGCGACCCGATAGCAGGTCACCGACTTCGTGCCGTCTCAAATTTCGGCGGCCGTTTCGGTCGGTGCTTTTGAGATCGGTCAGTTCCGGGTAGCGGATGGTTAGGTAGGCATCAATCGTTGCCTCGTGCTTCGTGCCGCTGGCAAATGAATCGATCTTGCTAGCGGCCACGTCAACCCAACCCTGACAGAACAGGTCGGCGCGGCGGGTTTTCGTGGCTGGCTTGCAGCGCTTTAGCACTGTTTTGATGTGCTCGGTGCGCGCCAGTCGGACTTGCCGCAGCAGAACGGAAAAAGCGTACTGCGCCACCTCCGGCCCGGCGCCAAGTCCGATGAAGTTCCATTCAGCTCGGCGCGTCTGCCAGCTCTGCGTAAAAAGCAGGCTGCATCCGAAGGCGTCGGCGATATGGCCGGCTAGTTGTGTTTCCCAGAGCGGTGGTTTGGCCGTGACGTTGGATTTTGCCCGCCGCTCGCCAACCTCGGCCGCTGCGATGTCCATGTCGCTGATGCTGTGCATCTCCATCAGCTTCTGCGCCTGCCGCAATGCGGCGGCGGCTTCGTGCTGATTACTGCTGGACGATAGCGCGAGGCATTTCCTGATTTTTTCGATAATCTTTTCCCGGCTGCTCATTATTCCTCCTCCCCACCCATGGCCAAGACCAGCGCCGGCAAAAAGCGGACGAACTCGCCGGTCATCAACGCGAAGTCGGCGTTGAACTGATCGTCGGCGTTCTCGGCGCGCTGGTCGGCCGCTTCCTTTATCAAGTCGAGGAAATACAGACGCCTGATTTCGAGCTTCTCTGTCAGGACGAAGGAAATGCGGTCGTTCCACGTCAGCGCCAGCCGGGTCGGCAACTGGCCGGCGGCCAGGTGCGCCTTGATCTCGGCGGCGATCTCCTCGTCGGTGAGCGGCTGGCGGACGTAGCGCACCACAGCCTTGTTCTCGTCGACCGCCTTCAGTTCGCAGTCGCTGTCGATGCTGAAGCCTTCGGCAGAGGCATCGCCGGTGTCCAGCCACCCGGCCATTCTCGACACCGGAGAAATTCGCGTACGCAGCGGTGCAATCGGGAACGTGTCGAGGCAGTGGCGCAGGTGGTCAATGACTGGCTCGGCGCCGGCCGGTGTTCCGGTGTCGATGCCAAGCCAGCCGCCAACCGGATCGATCCAGATGAAGGTACGGCGAACGCGTGTGAATGCCTTGGGCAGCAGTTCGCTGACCACCCGCTCGCGCAACTCGCGCAAGCCCCTACGTCCAGGATGGTGGCCATGCTGTTTGGCGGCCTGGTCGGACAGCTCGCGCACGGTACGATTTACCGTGTCGGCCGGCAGCAGGCGCTGCTCGACGGCCAGGCAGAGCAGCCAGTGTCCAGCGACAACATGCACCAGATCGCCATGCTCGCGCGGCGCTACAAAGCCGCGAGAGGACATCTGATTACCTGGGCAGCGTTCAAACAGGCCGCGTTTGAGCTGTGCCGTCAGAGCTGCCTTGCTGATGGCCCATGGGGATGGAAGACGGTAGATTTGAAGGTTACGGAACCACATCACTTGTTCTCCTCGTTATCGCCTTTCACGCGGGCGATCTGTCGAACCTCAACAATTGGATAACGGAACATTCCGGAAACACTGGAAGAACGGGGGCGGACACACATGTAATCACCAGGAACCAGTGTTTCGTTAAAGACCACGGCGCCATCCCAAACGAATCCTTGAAAAGGACGAGTGGCGACGATATGGCCTTCCTTGATATCGAATTCCAGGAAGTCCTGGCCGTGGTCTTCCAACACCACAGTCATTCCATCGTTTGGATTCAATTCCATGTTGTCCAAAACAGCGAAGCTCGGGCGAGCGAGGTTATTAGCCTGGTCCATCACGCCACCTCAGCAGTCGCATCGCGCAGCAGCGCGTCAACAAGCTTGTCGACGGCGCTATCGGCTGGTTTGATGAACACGGCATCGCCGCCTTCGATAACGCTGATACCGAGCTTCTTCAACTCGGCAGCGGTGAGCTGGCCGAGCGCTTCCTTGGCCGGAATCTCGCGGGTAATGATCAGCACGTCGGCCTGCTCGGGATGGTGCTTCTTGATCAGGCGTACAACCTGATCTGCATCATCCCACTCGATCTTTCCCTTACCTTTCTGGAAACCGAGCTTGATACCGTGCATGATGACGCTTCGCGGCCTCACGAAGCATTCCGGCGCGGTCTCGATCAGCGCCTGCAGGGCATCGTGGTGTTCGGCCGCTTCGGATACGGCCTTCTTCAAGCGCTTCATGTTGTCGCGCTTGATGGCTTCGATGCCTTCGTTCATCGCCGCGACGATGCCGGCCAGGTGTTCACGGGCCTCGGAGAATTTCTTGGCCGAGCGCTCGATGTCGTTCAGGGTGGTCATTGGTGCTCCTTTCAAGGGGCGTAGGGGCTGACGTCTTGCCGGCGGCATTCGTTGCACATGCGGTTATGCGATCCGGCGGATGGGAACTGTTGGCCGCAGCACATGCATAGGCGAGGCGTTGTTTTTCTGTTGACGTGGCGCGACACGTATTCCGTGGCTCGTCGCTCAGGCTTGCTCTGTCCGGCGTCGACGACATCGCCGAGCCACTTATAGACGCGGACGTTTCCTTGTCTGCCTTGGTTTGGGATCAGGTAGGTAGAAATGAGGCCGCTGGCGATTTCGTGACTAAGCAGCCCAGGTATGTTTCTGCAGCGCACACAGATCAGTTCCCGTAACTGGACGGTAGTCAGAAAACCAGCCGTGCGGATGGCCTCGATCAAGCGTGTAGTGACGGGCCGTTGGCGGGACATCACGGCACCTCCTGCTGACAGCGGGCAAGCAGCGCCGCGCGGGCTTCGATTTCGGCGGCACGGGCGACTTCGTAGTCGATCCGGCCGACGAAGCAATAGAGGAGCACCAGGGCGATCACCGGCGCGAGGATCGACACGGCGTGGCGAAGCGCCTGCAGGAATTCCTTGCAGCCTGGGAAGGCGGATTCCCAGGTGAGGCCGTAGCGCAGACGCAGGCGGTTGATGAAGATTTTCATCAGGCCGCCTCGTTCACACCGAAAGAAAGGACGATTTCCGTCCATTCGCCAGGAATGACTTTTGCCACGATCTGTTCATCGAATGCCTGTTCATGCTTGGGTGTACGCATTCCTGGCTTGTATCGCGGGTTCTTGATCAACTTGACGTAGGAGCGCGGAAAGCCGCCTTGACGGCAGGGGCGATAGTCCTCGATCCACAGTAAACAGACCGTGCGGCCGTTGATGGTCAGATAGCGGCGATACCACACGGTTTCGCGGCTATGCGGCAACAGACGGTGCTTCTGGATACGGTTGTTCATCTCAAGCCTCCTTCACAATGGCCGCATCAACCACCGGAGCGCCCAGGCTGGCGGCTAGGTTCATGGCGGCGGTCAGCGCGTTGGCGACAGCCAGCGGATAGGCCAGGCTGACCCACTGTGTTGCCAGGTTGGCCGATTTCGCATTGCCTGCTTTCCGGGCGAAGGTCAGGCGTTCGCGCAGGGCTTCGATGCCTTCCGGGCTGATGACTTGGCCGATGTCAGCGCCGATCCGCGCCAGCTTGAATTTCAGGTAGTCGGCGAGCGAACCGTCGAGCGGCGGCAGTTCCACGATGTCACAGCGCTGCGCTACTTCGCGTACCTCTGCGTTGTTCACCGCCAGGCGGCTTTTCAGTTCCGGCTGGCCAACCAGCACGATGGATAGCAGCGGCGACAGGCCGTCGCGGATTTCGGCGAAGCGCTTCAAGTGCTTCAAGGTCGGCGTCGGCAGGCAGTGCGCCTCTTCGATCAGCAACACATGGCGCTGGCCGGCGCGGTGGCCAGCGGTGAGCAATTGCTGCACCTGCCTGGCGCGGGCATCGGCGTCGCGTTTTGGCGTAACGCTCGGCGCGACGGTAGCGATGATCGCCTGCACGATGGCGGCCGATTTCAGCGTTTTTCCCTTGCTGTCGTTCTCCTCCATGTAGAGGACGCTCGGCTCGATGACCAGCACGTCGCGCCCTTCGCGCGCCAGGCGGTCCTTGAAATCGGCGACCACGGTGGATTTACCGGAGCCGGACTCGCCGACCAGCGCCAGCAGACCACCATGCTTGGCGTGCTGCCACAGGGTTTCGCGCACGAAGCGGATGTCCTGGCTGATGTAGACGTCGCTGGCCTGGCCGATGTCGTTGGTGAACGGATCGGCGGTCAGGTTGAAATGCTTGCGCGTGAGAGCTTGCAGGGTTTGTTTCTGGAGTAACATGTCAGTCTCTTTCTTGCCAGATTGAGAGAAAGCCGCGCCCGTTCCGGGAACGGCGGTGGGACGCCCGGCGTTAGCGCACCGGGCGTTTTGCTTTTCAGTCGCGGCGAGCGCCCGCGTGATCTGTGCCGAACTGGCCCCGGCGCGGCGGAGCGCGTCTTCTAGGTCGAGACGCAGCGTGACGGCGTTCCTTTTCGGCCATTCGCCGTGGTTGACCAGATCGGCAAAGGTGCCGGTCGAGATGCCGAGGTCGCGGGCCAGATGCGCCTGTTTGAGACCAAGGCGAGCGATTAGGCGGTTGAGTGGCGACGCCATTACTTCACCCTCCGCAGTTCCGCAACGCCGTCATGCGTTCCGGTGGCAGCCGGCGCGTTGCCCCACTGATCGGCCCAGGACTGCGGCACATGGCCAGCCGGGAAGGCTTCTGTGATCTGGCGGTAGAGGTCGGTCGGCGCGGCATCGCCCAAGCGCTCCTTGATGCCGCGCACGGCCTCCGGAACGGTGAGCATGATCTGCACGGTGGTCGCCGCCCGTTGCAGGCTCTGCACCTGCGGCGTCTGCACTTCGCCTGCCTCTGGCAGCAGGCGCTGCGGCAGGTCGGCCTTGCCGAGATGCGAGTGCGCCACGATGCCCTTGCCGTCGTTGAGGTGGCCGAACGGTCGCGCCTGCTTGGCGCGCTGCTGCTCGGCGCCATCCGCCGTGGTGCCATCTCCCCAGGCAACGGCGGCCAGGGTGTTGGCGGCACGCTCGCTGGCCGTCTGCGGCGTGCGGGCGAATTCATCACCGGCAACCGGCGCCGACAGCGGCCGGCCGTAGTCGTCGAATTCGCGCTCAGGCGAAACCTGAACCTGCAGCGGCTCCGCGCCCAGGCGCTCGATCTCGACGCGCAAGGCGCCCTGCTGCAGCAGCAATGGCGTGATGCGCACCTTCTGGCCGTTGCCGAGGAATTCAGCCCAGGGCCGCAGATCGTAACGAGCCGATTTGCCAAGCTCCGGATGCGCGAAACTGATCTGCAGGTTGCGCACGATCCGCGTCAGTTCCTGGCCGGCCATGAACCACTGGCAGACCTCGCGCGGCGGCATCGCCACCAGCGCGCCGGGGTGGTGCATGATGAGATTCCACAAGTCATCGCGGACCATCGGCTCGCCGCTGGCGCGGGTCAGGCGGCAGTCGACGTGGGCGATGGCGTTGGCGTTGTAGTCACGGACCCAGGCGGATGCGGCGGCGTTGAGTTGCGCCACGCTATCCACCGGCTCGAAGCGCAGACGGCTCTCGAAGTGAGTCTCGACCAGGTTGTTTCCCTGCTCGACACCGCCCTTGGCCCAGGAATGTCCGACCGCGTGAGTCTGATGGTCGACGCCAAGCGCATCCAACAGGGTGCGGATCGAATAGCTGGTGTTCGCGCTGCCCTTGTCCCATAGCAGCAGGCGCGGTACGCCATGCGAAACACGCTCAGGATACTGTCCCCAGGTGTGGAGCAAGAATTCGTAAAGGCTCGCCTGATTCTCGCCGGCCGCCTCGTAGTAGCGCACATCGATACTGCCGCTGGCATGGTCGTAGCGGACGTAGCGCCAGACCTTGAGGCGCACCTTGTCAATGGCGGCCGGCTTGTTCTTGTAGAACTCCTCGTCGCGCATGATGGCCTGGCCCTTTGGTGTGTAGTAGATCAGGCACAGCGAGGGGTCAATCTGGTGCAGGTGGTTGGGGTGCAGGCTGCGCAGCGTGATGGTGTTGCGAGCCGCCTGCTGCGATTTCGCATCCATCCGGTGCTGGCGTAGCAGGGAATTGATGCGACCTTCCGACAGCGGTACCGCGATGCCGTTGCTATGAGCGATGTTCATGGCCACCGCCGTCGGCAGCGTTTCCTTGCCGTTGCCGCGTATGCCTTCGCGCTTGGCGCTGGCAATGAAATGCAGGGTTTCTTCCGGCAGCGCGGTACACCCGGCGTCGGCGCGCTTCTTGCGGCCCGTGTCATAGCCAGCGTGCCGGCGCAGCCAAGCGTAGACCGTGCCGTAGCTTTTGCCGGTGCGGTCGGCGAAGCCTTGCACCAGGCCAGTGGCCGCCCCATGCGGCGCGGCCTGAACCTGGTCGCGCAGGGCGAACAGTTCTTGCAGCAGATCGGGAGCGAGGCGGGCCATGATGCTTACTCCGCCTGGTAGGCGCCGAGGGTCTTGTCGTAGGTGACGCGCTCTTTCTGGACGTTGCGCTCGGCCTGGGATAGCGCCTGTTCGTAGGCTTCCGCCACATGCGCCAGCGCTGCCTCGTACTTTGGCCGCTGGTCTTCCGGCAGCGTCTGCGCCACCTCGAACAGCGTGATGCGGCAGGTTTCCAGTTCGCTGATGCCAGTGGCGATCTTGCGCCCGGCGGCGGCGACCTGGTCGGTAATGGGTATCAGCGCGTCAGGCCAATCGGTGTCGGCCACGATCTTTTTCTTGAGCTGCACCTGCAGGCCGGTGAGCTTCTGTTGTGTCTTGTCGAGCACGGCGTCCTTGGCATCCAGATCGCAGCGCAACTCGCGCAGCGCCGCCCGCAGTTCCTTGACACTCATGGTCGCCACGTCGTCGAGCGTCAATTCTCCGGTCTGTCCGGTGAGTTCGAGTTCTTCGATTTGCTCGTCGTCGAGTACGAGCATCTCGAAGAGCTTTGTTTGTGAGCCGATGGCGTCGGTCAAATGATGCGTCGACGCAACATTTGAGAACTTAGTGGCCGCCTGCATGAACCGGACGGCAACCGAACGATCCAGCCCGAGCACATCAAGACGTGCGACAAACTGACCGTGCTCGCAAGCCTCTTTCAGCACACGCAGCCCGCGCCCGACTTCGAGGCAAGCCTCGACGCTGCGCCGCATGTTAGCTGCGATGTCGCGCTGGATCAGGTCGGGGTCGGTGCAATCCGCAGGCAGTTGATAGCCGAGCGTGGCCGCCACGGCGCGTACAGTAGTATCGCGTTGCGCTTCCATGACCGCCAGTTGATTGGCGGCCTCGACCATCGCCGGCAAGCCGGATAGGTCGGCGGCAGGGGTGGCGTGTGAATCGTTATCGATGACGACGGGCTTGCGGGCCATGAAACTTCCTTTCAGTTGGTGAGGCGCTGCTTGATGTTCTGAAGACGTTCTTCCGCCGCGTCGAGACCGCGCAGAATGGAGACGGCGTGCCTGGCGATATGGACGGACGGGCGAATGCGGCCGGTTTCCGGGATGCGCTCGGCGAAGCCCTTTTCTTCCAGGGTGGCGACGTAGCGGGTGATGGCGCTGGGGTCGAGGCCGGTGATCTTCGACAGGTCCGTGGCGGTCAGGCCGTTGGCAAAATGACCAAGCAGCGCGGCCAGCACGTCGAGCACCTTTCCGGCGGATTGGGCGGTTTTGGAGGTGGTCATAAAAGTGCGAAACGGTGTTAAATTCAGTCGGCGACCGGCAGACCAAGGGCGATGCGCACCTCGCGCCCCTCGCCGTAGTTGCCGATGCGCAGGCCGCGCACCACGTCGCTGACGGTGCGGTAGCGGAATCCGTGCTCGGCGGCGAACTGCTTCAAGGTTTTGCCCTGCTGGCGCAGCCGGTGCTTGATCTGGTTGGCGGTTGGCTTGTTCATGGCGTCGCTGTGATTGGCTGTTGATGATTGTTACTATGGGTAATTTTTTACCCATAGTCAAGGGGGTTTATGAGTTTGTTTTTACCCATCGGCGCGCGGCTTAAAGAAGAACGAGATCGGATCGGCTTGAGCCAGACGGAGTTCGCCGAATTGGCTGGAGTAACGCGGAAAACGCTGTATGGCTACGAGGCTGGAGAGAGAGCGCCGGATGCCGCTTGCTTGAATATTTGGGCCGGGCGCGGGCTTGATGTTCTCTATGTGATTACTGGCCAGCGTCAAGGCCACGGCATTGGCGAATCGGCCGTGCATCAAGCGGTGCTCGACGCCGTCGAGTTGTTGTCGCTCGAAAAAAAGGTCGACGCGGATCAGCTCGCCCGTGCCGTCACCAAGTTAGCTGTACGGTCGCCAACTCCGAGTAACGGCCCCCATCAGGGAATCGGCAAACAAGTCAACATCACGGCTAGCGGCCCAAGAGCGCAAGCGGCCGGACGGAAAATAGTTAATAAGAGAGATGCATGAAGAGAATCAATGTAGAGGCGTCTGACGGTGGCCAATCCGCCGCGAACGACATCAACAACGCCCCCGAAGCACAGACGCAAATCAATCAAAGCATCGTCTATCTGCATGGATCACAACCACCGCGCGAGCAATCCGGCAAGGAGGCCAGACCGCTGGTATCAGCGCAGCGTCGCCAGCTCAACCAACTTGTGAAAGAAGTAGCTGAAACGACCGGTGACGATCCGCGTGAGGTCTGGAGCGCAATCCATCGAATCGCCATGGTGGAGAGCATCGATCAGATTACCGCCGAGCAATTCACAGACTGCGAGAACCATCTGCAGGGACGGCTCGCCGAAGCCAAAGAGGTATCGGAATGTAGCCGGCTCGCTGGTCGCATTCTGCGCCTGGACAATGCTCGGCGGCAGAAGGCCGAGGCGCACGCCATGTCGCTGTACGGAACCTCTCGCTTCGTAAGCCTCAACCGCGATCAGCTGCTCACCGTGCTGCGCGAGGTCAGCAGTCCGCAGGAGGTAACGTGCGAGCATGACTGCACCGCGTGCCGACAGACGCAGCGGGAAGAATTCGAGCGCGCTGCGATCGAGCATGAGAAAGCCATGGCCAAGGCGCGGCACAGTGCCAGATGGCGCGGATGGTTGCACGTTGCTATCGCGATCGTGGCTGGGTATTTTGCCGGGCAAGCGGTAGCGATGCTGAGGTGAACGCGTAGGCTTGATACGGAAGAATATTTCAACGTTATGGAACGTCCGCCATGAGAACGTTTGCCACAGCCCTTGTCATTCTTGCTACCACACTGCCTGCTCACGCGCTATATCGTTGCGACGTAAACGGCAAAATTGTGTATCAGGGAACATCGTGCGATGAATCAGGGAAAAAACCTCAATATCGTTGCAATATAAATGGTCAGGTCGTGTATCAGGAAACGTCGTGTGTTGTACCAGGCGGAAAGGCCCTACCCGATTACGGCAAGATGACGACGCAAGAACTGCAAGCGCACTTTGAACAAGAACGCGCCGCCGCCGAACAAGCCAAGCCGCCACCAAAGACTGCGGTTCAGGGACAGGTTGGTGCCGCCAAGCCAGTGGCCGTTGATCGTTCCAACGATCGCATGTGGATTATCCAGAACGAAGATCTGATTCGCCGCCGCATGCGTGATCCAGGCAGCGCGTCTTTCCGCGATAGCTATGTATCAAGAAATTCCGGATCACCCGTCGTCTGTGGCTACGTCAATGGGAAAAATGGGTTTGGCGGCTATACCGGGTTTCAGCGTTTCGTTTCTGCTGGCAACGTCGTGCAGGTTATCGAGTCGCCCATGAAATCTGGAGAGATGGACGAACTATGGCGAAATTTGTGCGACTAGAAAAGTCAGTATGAATAATTTACTTAGAATCATCAGCGCTAACCTAGTAGTAGCCATACTCCTCATCGCCTGTTTCCATCCTCTCGCCGAAGCCCGCTCCTCCGCTGCTGTCCGCGCCTTCAAGCGCGCCGCTCCCTGTCCTGAAACGGGCGTCACACGCGGATCGTGCCACGGCTGGCAGGTGGATCACATCGTCCCGCTTTGCGCTGGCGGCGCCGACACGCCGAGCAACATGCAGTGGCTGGCTGTCGAAGACCACAAGGCCAAGACGCGCAAGGATGTCAGGTCTTGCCGGTTGAAGAAAAAAGTCGGATGAATCGTAACCACAGGGGGAACACGTATGACCACTGAGATGACCACTGAGCTCCAAGCGCCGCCTCCACTGAACATCGCAAGTGAAAACGATGCCGCGCGCCTGTTGGAACAGGCGCTGCGCGGCGAATTGTCGCTGGAACCAGGCCAGACGCTTGTATTCGAGGCTTGGCCGACAATCACGATAAAGCTGGACGGCCCCGCATATCACGGTACTATCACGGCAGCCACCGCCAAGGCGTTGGTGGAATTGCAGTCTGCAATGGACCATGCGTACTTGCGTTTGACGCGGCCCAGTGGCCGACGCTTGACCGATGATGAAAAGTGCAAGACGATGATCGTTGCCAAGGTGGACAAAGGCAGCACGTTGTTCACCGTGGATATGAATCCAGCGCTCAACCACTTGATTGATACCCTTTCGACCAGAATGAGTCCAACCGAAATCGCCACTACTGTTCTTGGCTTGGGGTTGATCGTCGGCGCGACGGTTGTGGTCAAGCAGTACGTCAAATCGCGGGCCGACCGGGTTATGAATGATGCTCAGTTGGCTTCAAAGATAGCGATGTCGGAGCAAGAAACCAAACGGCTCCAGGTCGTGACGGAAGCGATGAACCGACAGCCCGGACTCAAACGGGCGCTGGAAGATTTCGATGATGCGCGCGACGAGGTACTGCGCAGTGCGGCGGATACGAATACCGTGGATATCAGCGGCGTTGTTTTGACAGGCGAAGAGGCGCGCACGTTGCCTCGTCAGCCCCGTGAAACTGCCGTGGAAATGCAACTCAATGGGGTCTACGTCATCTGTGGCATCGACTGGGAAAGCGGCTTTGAAAGGGTTCGCTTCGAGTTGCGCGGCCAGGATCGGCAGGCGCTGAAGTTCACCGCAACCCTGAATACGCATTCATTGCTGCCAGAAGACAAGGAACTTCTTCAGGCCGCCGAGTGGGATCGCAAGCCGGTGTACATGTCGATCAACGCAAGGAGGCTGCGTGGCGACATTACCAGCGCCGTGATCGTCGGCTTCGACTGGTCTCGTTTACGCGACGAACCACCTGAATCAGACGCCGGATAGCAAAATCACACGATCGCGCTCAGGGCGATTCCGTTTCATCTTGCTGCGCGTCGGGACGGGAGATAATGTTCGCGGCCAGCGCGAACGTTCGCAAGGCGCTTTCTGCCGTATTCCTGCGACTGCCTAACCAGCTAAACCGCCCGCTGCTGCCCCCCTGACCAACTGATACACCGCCCGGCATCCTGCCAGCACTTATTGCTGACAGGAGATGGGCATGTCCGAAGAAAAGACCACCGCGCCGCCGGCGAAGCAAACCACCGCGCCGAAATCCACTACCGCCAAGCCACTGCCGGGCGTCGTGGAACTGACCAAGGCCGACGCCGCCAGCGCTGTATCACGCCATGTGCCTGTACGCGGCAAGGACGGCAAGCCGACGGGCAAGATGGAAGCCGTGGTGGTGGCCGAGGATGAAGTCCTCGACTTCGCCGTGCGCGGCAGCATCGTTACCGTCATCACGGTCGACGGCCAGCGCCTGACGGGTGCCCTGTGAAAATCCCCCGTTCCGGCCTTCGCGGCCTGGCTTTGAAAGAGGCCGCACCAGACTTGGCGCGCACGATCAACTGGGTGCGCGATGCGCTGGACAAGAAGCTCAATGCCGACGTTTCCACTGACGGTCGCAAGTGGTTCGATCTCGATGTGATTTATGAAGATCACGCCGTGATCACCATGTCCGGTCGAAGCTGGTCGTATCCCTACACGATTAGCGATGGCGTCGTCTCCATTGGCGAGCCGCATGAAGTTGTCGAATCCTATAGCCCGATCAAGGAATCGGCGCCCCTTGATGTCGACCTGCGCCTGGTTGAGGCAGAAGGCGGTGAGACAGGAACCGTCTGGGAGGCAACGCTGATCGTCGCCGGCCTCTCGGCGAATTCCGCCTTCTACTCCGACCTGGTGCTACGCGAAGCGGCACCGCGGTTTGACGGTGTGCGCATCTGCATGAAGTCCGATGCGAAACATCGGGCGCCGACTGTCCGCGATATCGGCGACGTAATCGGTTGGGCCGAGTCGCCGCGCTTCGTCGAGGGTGCATCCCGCGATACTGGACGCATCGTCGCCACCCTGAACCTTCCAGGTTTGCCGGACAACACCCGGAATCTGCTGGTTGCCGCCGCCCGCGCCGGTAAGCAGAACATCGCCGGCCTATCGATCGACGCCTACGGCGATGGACCCGTGCGGCTCGTCGAAGGCAAGCGCGTCAGGGTGCCGTCGAACATTGCCCGCGTCGAATCCGTTGACCTGATTGTCGAGCCGGGGGCCGGGGGCCGCCTGATTCGACTTCTCGAAGCCGCCCCTGCCTCATCTCAACCTGGAGACCCCGACATGAACTTGCGTGAAAGCATGCTGCGCTTCATCGAAGCGAAGGCCCCCGAAGCCTACAAGAAACTTAACCTGGAAACGGTCAGTGACGACGAGCTGGAAACGGCCTACCGCGAAGCGGTCGCCGGTACGGCCAAGCCCGCCACGCCGGCTCCGGCCCTCGATCTGGCCGCCACCGAAGAGCGCATCCGCATGATCGAGGCCCGCGCATCGGCCCGCGCCGCGATCGACGGCAGTACCCTGCCGCAGCCGGCCAAGGATCGCCTGCAGCGCGAATTCGCCACCCGCGAGCGCTTCGCCGAGGCCGACGTGACGGCCGCGATTCAGGGTGAGCGCGAGTACCTGGCACGCTTCGTCGAGTCGGGCCGCGTCAACCTGGGCGACTTCGATGCCGTCCGTGTCGAAGACCGCTCGGTGAAGATCGGCGAGATGCTCGACGCCTTTTTCGACCCGGCGCACAGGGATCATCGTAGCGTGCAGTCTTTCAAGGAAGCCTATATCGAGATCACCGGCGATCGCTTCGTTACCGGCCGCCTGGCCGACTGCGACCGCTCGCGCCTGCGGGAATCGCTCGGCCGCTTCGCCGAGGCGCTGGATTCCACTTCCTGGTCGGACGCATTGGGCGACTCGATCACCCGCCGCATGCAGGCGGTGTTCACCGGCTTGACCGACCTGCAGGCTTGGCGCCGCGTGGCGACCGTCGGCCGGGTCAATGACTTCCGCACGCAGGAACGTATCCGTATCGGTGGCTACGGCAACCTGCCGATTGTCGGCGAAGACGATTCGTATGATCCGCTGACTAGCCCTGGCGACGCCAAGGCAACCTATGCGATCGCCAAGCGCGGCGGCACCGAATCGGTGACGCGCGAGATGATCCTGAACGACGACGTGAACGCCATCCGCCGGATTCCGATCGAACTTGCGCTGGCCGCCGGCAATACGCTATACGAGTTCGTATTCGACTTCTACCGGACCAACCTGCCGATTTACGATGGCAAGGCCCTGTACCATGTCGATCACAAAAACCTGTTCACGGCGCCGCTTGACGCCGCCCAGTTTGCCGCCCACCGCCTGGCCATGGTGACGCAACAGCGCGCCGGCAGCGGCAAGCGCCTGGGCGCCGGGCCGGGAACCGTCCTGGTTCCGTTCGAGCTGCAGGAGGTTGCCTACAACCTGTTCGTGCGCAATCAGAACCTGGACAAAACCTACGTTCAGTCCATCAACCCGGAAGTGATCCCGGTCAGCTATTGGACCGCTGGCAAGGACTGGGTGACCGTGGCCGATCAGATGGTGCTGCCGGTGCTGGAAATCTCCTTCCTCAACGGACAGGAAGAACCGGAGCTGTTCGTTCAAGACATCCCGAACGTCGGCAGCGTGTTCACCAACGACAAGGTGACCTACAAGATTCGCC
This sequence comes from Azonexus sp., assembly GCA_031274715.1. Classification (GTDB taxonomy): domain Bacteria; phylum Pseudomonadota; class Gammaproteobacteria; order Burkholderiales; family Rhodocyclaceae; genus Azonexus. Next base: position 34,624 of record JAISPT010000039.1, read on the forward strand.
ACGAATACGGCGGCGTGGTCCTGGTCGACGGCGAGAAGGGAACGACCAAGGCCGTGGTGGCCTGATCAACGGGCGGGCTTCGGCCCGCCACTGAATACATGGTGAGTGAGCAAGCATGTGCGGTTTGCATGTGGCCGAGTCATGAAGCCGGGGTTGTTCTTACGAGAGAGAACCTGGCCTTTGGAAATGCTGGTAATCCATTCTGCTCTCGTGGCCGCTCACGTTATAGGGCGCTCGACAACCCCGGCGGCCAGAGGCCATATCCAGCTGACGGCCTTTGTCCGCCGGCATCGAGCCGATGAATTTTGGAGTCGTAATGCTTTCTGATCTGAAAAAGCTGGTGGATGGCCTGGTGCGGGATGAGGTCGACCGCCTCTCCCGTGCCGACAGGACCGCCGCCATCGGCCTGGCCGTGGCTCGCTACGGCTCGGATCGGCCGCGTCAGAAAGTTGAAGACGTGGTCTGCGGCGGCGGCGATTCCCTGCCGCTGCCTGCCGCGTGGGAGCCTGAGTCGACACTGGTCTCGGCGGAATATCCGATCGGATCGATGCCGCCGGCGCTACTGCCTTGCACCATCTACACCTTGCCGGCCGGCGACGTGTTGCGCCTTGGAAAGGCCCTGGATGCCGGCGCCGAGTTGCGCCTGACATTCACGGTTGGCCATGTGGTGAGCGACCTGCTGGACACGATCCGGCCGGCGCACCGCGAAGGCGTGGCGGCCTATGCCGCGGCGCTTCTCCTCGAGGAGCTGGCGGCGGCAGCGATCAACGACGGCGATTCGACCATTTCGGCAGATTCGACAGACCGCCGTACCAAGGCGCAGGAATACGCCAGCCGTGCCCGCGCCCTCAAATCCCGCTACAGCGAAGTGCTCACCTTGGGTAAGGAAGGCGGGCCGGGGGCAGTCGGCACGGCCGTAACCTGGCCATCGCGCAAGCGTTTGACAGACGGGATTAGCCGCCGTGGCTGACGGGTATCAAATCAGCTTTCCGGAGCTAGACACCGTTGCCTCGGCATTCACCCGTGCACCGGAAGTCGTCGGCGAGGAGATGAATCGTTTTTTCGACTGGGCGCTGCACCTACTAAAAAGCGAGGTTGTCGACCGCACGCCGGCGGCCGCTGGCACGCTGCGCGACTCAATCTTTGGTCGCACGGAAGCGACGCCGAGCGGCATTCTCGGCATCATCGGCACGACGCTCGACTATGCGCCAGCGGTCGAACTGGGAACCCGGCCACACCCGGTTTCCAAGGACGGCATCCTGGCGCTGGCCGAGTGGGCCAAGCGCAAATTGCCGCTCGGCCGGGATGTATCCATGAAGACGGGCCGGCCCCTGAAGAGCAAGGGCATTGACGAGACGGCGCTGTCGGCCGCGCATGCGATCGCCTGGAAGATCAAGCACCACGGAACACAAGGGGCTTTCATGTTCCGCGACGCCTTCCAGGCCAACCAGGGGCGCGTAGCCGCTGAATTTCGACGGATGGCGGAGCGCATCGTCGCTCGCCTGGGCAGTACCGCATGAGCGAGCACGCCATCTTGCGCGCCGCGATCGCGGCCAAGCTGGCCAGCGTGCCCGGCCTTGGCCAGGTCTATAACTACGAGCGCTACGCCAAGAGCGACGCGGATTTCCGCGAGTTTTACGCGGCCGGCGACCGCCTGCAAGGCTGGCATGTGCGCCGTGTTGCCCGCCGCGAGAACGCCGGCAGTAATGAGGTGCTGACCACCTGGGAGCTGCGCGGCTTTATGTCGATCGACGACGCGGCGGCCAGCGAGTTGCTGTTCGACGAGCTAATCGACCGCATTCTCGATGCCTGGCGCGATGATCCGACGCTTGGCCGTGCCGTCCTGTATCCGCGCGATGGAGCAGATCCTGTGCCGCAGCTCGAAGACTCCGGCCCGGCTATGTTCTGCGGAATTTTGTGCCATTCGGCCCGCCTGAAACTGGTAACGCGCACGGTGCGCGACGCCGGCCGGCCGTGGGATTGACCATTTTTTTACACAAGGAGATTGCACATGCAAAAACTCAAATTGTTGCTGCTGTGGGCGACCATCTGCCTGTCGATTGTGTTCGGCGGCTTTGTTTCCACTCCGGCCAAAGCCGAGGCGCTGACCGACCACGCCGAGAACAAGATTCTCGATGCCATGCTACGAGGTCAGCCGCTCGGCGCTCCGGCCACTTTCTATATCGGACTGGCCACGGATACCTGCACCGATGCCGGCGCTGGGCTGGAACCATCCGGCAACGGTTACGCCCGCGTTGCCGTCGCCAGTACGTTGGCTAACTGGGCCGGCACGCAGGGTGCCGGCAGCACGGCGGTAAGCAGCGGCACTAGCGGCCTGACCAGCAACAACAACGTCATCGCCTTCAACGAAACGACCGGCGCATGGGGAAAGCTGATGTCGGTGCTCTGGTATGACGCCAGCGGCGGCGGTAACGCGTGGATATGCATCAATCTGACGTCGCCGCTCGATGTCACCGGTGCCGGTTTCACCATCCGCTTCAATCCCGGCCTACTGCAGTTCCAGATCGATAACTAGCGGAGAAAAACGGTGACACCCGAACAGAAATCAGCCGTGGAATCCGTTGCTGGCCGGGCGCTGACAGCGGATGAAATCGCCGCCATCGAGCCGCTGTTGAGCGTCCGCGACGATGTTGGCATCGCCGCCATCCTCTCCGTTGGCCGAGTACGGGTCGAGCCGACGCCGATTGGCATAGGCACCTGCCTGGCCGTGATGGCGCCGGCTGGCGGCATCTTTCTCGACACACTGGAGCAGATCGGCGCGGCCGATCCAAACGTCAAGTGGTCGCTGAAAATGATCGAGCAGGGAACATTCGACATCGGCCACATCGTGACGCGGGCGCAGTTGCTGGCGTTCGCTGATGCCAACCCGCTTGTCGCCGATGCGGTGCGTTCTCTGTTGGCCGTGGCCGAGCAGCCAGACCCGATTCATTACAACGCCGTCAGCGATGCTCTAAATGTCGCCGAAGGCCGGATGACGCTGGGAGACTGACGTGGCCAATGAAACCATCCTGAAATTCTGTCCGGAAAAAACGCTCGAAGCCAACGGCGCGGCCATCGCCAACAACGCTATCGTCCAGGCCGCCGCAGCGAGCTATGACGTGTCCGCCGACGGCGGAGCCTACCAGGACGCCCGATTTGGCCTCAGCTTCACCTTTGGCACGGCCCCGACCGAAGGCACCGTGCTGGCGCTCTACGCGCAACCGCTGGACATCAACGGCGGCAACGCGGAAGCGCCGAAGGCAACGCGGCCGTCGGTGTTCGTCGGCAGCTTCGTGGTTAGCAACGTGACGACGACGCAATATGCTGAGTTAATCGCCCGCGATGTGCCGTGGAAGGCTAATTATTACCTCCACAACAACGGTACCGGACAGTCCGTAAGCGCCGGCTGGAAACTGACGGTAACGCCGTTTACGGTCGCGCCGGCATCCTGACCTATGGCCGCGATCATCGTCCCGTCGCGGCGCGTCTGGACTCAATCACCGCTAGATTCTTTCCTGCTTGACGAATCCCAGTGGTGTGCCGGGTTTTATGCAAAAGGTAACGGCGTCGTCGCGCTCCCCGATGGTGGCAATCCCCAGTCGGTCAGTCTCGGAACCGACAGTAATATCATCGTCGGCGGGGTTGGCCCGTTAGGTCCGTGTATTCAGCCGACAGGGCAGACACGCTCGACGGTAAGGCTGGAAAGCACGGCCGCACGTATCAATACACCTTGGAGCCGACCTAGCGGGCAAGTCACAGTGCTGTGCGTCTTTCGTCGCGCCGGTAATCCCGCCGGAAATGCGCCGATTTTTGCCAACACCTCACCGAACACGTCTCCCTACGCCGCATGGGGGATCGTCGAACGAAATAGTAGTGGCTATCTCGGGTTCGAGTTTTCAACGAACGGGGTTTCCAGGACGGTCTATACACAAAACCCGGTCATCGCCAACACTGCGCCACACGTAGCAATCGGGGTATACGACGGAGCGACGGCGGCGCTATATCTTGACGGAAAGCTGGTCGCAGGACCTCTGGCGACCTATGGCGACCTCACGTATTCGAGCGCAACGGATCGCGGGCCTGCAGTCGGTAATTTTTGGCAATACACGGGCGCGGCTCGGTCATTCATCGGCGAGATTTACGCGGGAGCGGTGTCGGATCGGGCGCTGTCTGTTGAGCAAATCAGGCTCTATTCGGAAAACCACCGGCTGATTTTCCGTCCACGCCGTCGCCGGTCGTTCTTCCTGCCGCCGGAATCCGGTGGAATCATCCTGGATGCCTCGGCTACTGGGCAGGCATCAGCGGATGGGCAAGCTGGGTTGTCCGCCCAGGTTGCCCTATCCGGCGTCGGCGTGGCTGTCTCCGGCGGAACAGCCGGCGTCACTGTTGCCGTGCCGCTTTCTGCAACGGGCATCGCCATTGCCAGCGGATCGGCCGGTGCTCTGGTAATGGTGAGCATCGCCGCCGCTGGCCTGGCCGAGGCGGCCGGTGCGGCAGGGCTGTCCGCTGAGGTGTTGCTGTCCGGAGCCGGCGCGGCGCGGGCGGCGGGAAATGCCACGCTGGCCGCTCAGCTTGAGGCGCTAGCTGCTGGCGGCGCCAAGGCAAGTGGCACGGCCGCCCCGGTCAGCGAACTACCCGGCATGTTGAGCGCTTCCGGTGGCGCATCGGCTAGCGGCCAGGCCGATCTGAAGGTGCGCGTTGACCTGCAGGCTGCAGCAACGGCCGAGGCCGGCGGCAGTGCGCAACTGACGACGACGGTAACGATCACGGCGGCCGGATTCGTTCATGCGATTGGCACCGGCACCTGGCAGGCTGAACTGCCGCTGGCGGCATTCGGCAATGTCGCCGCCTGGGGTTCGGCCACCGCGACCTTGTATGCGCCGGGCGATATGCCGACACAGCCGGCCGGGATGACGATCACCGTCGATAGCGTGATCGGCATGGATATGAATGTTGAGCCGCAAGGCCGTTTGACGATGGGAGTGATTCATGCCGGCTAAATGGGTTGTTGGGCAGATGGCCCGCCTGACCGTCGAAGTGACGGATATCGCGGATGCGCCGACCGATCCTTCGCTATTGCGCTTCAAGATCAAGACGCCGGCCGGCGTGGTGAGCACTTTCGCCTGGCCAGGCGCTCCAGAACTGGAGCGAACCGGGGTCGGTGTTTTTTATACCGACATCCCGCTGCTCGAACCCGGCGTGTATGCCTTCCGCTTCGAGAGCGACGGCGTGCTGATGGGAGCCGGCGAGCGGACGCTGACGGTTGCCAAGAGCCTTATCGGGTAGTCCTTTCCAGCATCTGTGGGTAATCCATGGAACCCGCAGATGCCACCCTGACCGACACGCAGTCCGGCCAGCACACTTCGGGTGCACTTGGCGAATTTGAATATTTGCTTAACCGGCATCCGGAGGAACCCATGGCCACCCAGGTTAGAACCGCCATTATCAACGGCACCAACTACATCACTCCTTTGAACGTCAATTCCGGCGAATCGCTGGGCAACGTCAGCAAGATGACCTATTCGGTCGAGCTGGATAAAAAGGAGCTGCCGAACTACCAAGGCAGCGGCGGAAACGATGATGTGTTCTGGAAACCGAAGAGCGGTAGCGTGTCGCTTTCTTGTCGGCATGTGTCGATCGAAATGATGAAGATTGCGCTTGGAGCGACGGCCAAGGTTGTCGCTGCCGGCGCCGTCGACGGCGAGGCGCATACCGTTGTCGACCTCGACAAGCTGATCGCGCTCGATCACCTGCAAGACCTGTCGGCTGAATTGACCGTCTCCCCGGCAGGCACCGGGCCGGATTTTGTTGAGGGCGTCGATTACATCCGCAAACGCGCCGGCATCACTCCCATGTCCACCGGTTCCATGGCGGCGGACGATGAAATCGAAATTTCCTACACCAAGCACAAGCATGCGGTTTTCCAGGCGCTGATCAACATGATCACCGAGACCGGCCTGCTCTTCGACGGCGTTAACGAGCGCACTGGTAAGCCGTGGCAAGGAAAGTTCCATCGTGTTGCCTGGGGGCCGTCCAAGAGCTTGGAATTGATCAATGACGACTTCGCAAGCTTCGACATCGAGGGCGAGATTCTGATTGCTGATTTTGTAACCGGAGTCGGCCTATCGCAGATGGTCGAAATCAAGGTTGGGGATCTGTGATGCGGGTGATTCGAGAAATCAAGCTCGACGGCCAGGCCATCTGCCAGGTCAAGGAATTGACCGTTGGCGATATCAGGTTCTGGCTGGCGAGCAAGACTGCGCCAGGCGATCTGATCGATTCCGAGCTGTTTGATGAAATCTCCATTTCCGACATTCCGGTCATGACTTCGCTTTCAGCCGAGCAGGTGGAGGCCATGAGTCCGTCGGAGATCGACGCCATCCTGCCCGTGATTCGGGAGGTGAACGCCCGTTTTTTCACGATGCGCGAGAAAGTGGTGAACATCGGCCATCAAATTCTCGCCAATCAGCAGAAGAGCGAATCCGCGCCCTTGAGCGGAGCGTAGCCAGCCTGGTCAGGCTGGGGCATTCCGGCGCCTGGTCGTATCCCTGGTCAGCGTTCGCCAGCGCGATCGACGAGGCTAACGAGGCCGCTGCGGCTAGCGGAAATCGGTGAATAGGAAGCGGGCGATTGGGGTCAAGCAGGCGAGCAGCAGGGACAGACATCCCAGCATAAGCGACCAGAACGAACTGAACTGGACAGCCATCGCGAGCATGAAAAGTCCGATGAAGAACAGGGTTTGAACCATGGCTGACCTCTCCTTAAAACTGGTGATCAACGGCTCCAATGATGGGGCCATTGCCGCGCTGAATCAAGTGGTTGCGCGGGCGCAAGCGTCCGGCGCGGCATTACGACAGGCGGATGATTCTGGAAATTTCGGCAAGACGCGGGCCGGTGTTGAATCCATCTCGGCGCAACTGTCGAGTATGAAGAACACGGTCATTGGCGCTTTCGGCGCCAGGGCCATCGTCGACTTCGCCCGCGCCGCCATTACCGCCGCCGATGAGGTCAAGGGGGTCGAATCGCGGCTGCGTATCGCCTCGCGCTCCTGGAAGGAATACGGCGAAGCGCTGGCCGGCGTCAAACAGATCGCCGCCGAAACCGGCACAACCGTAGCCATCAATGCGGCTATGCTGGGCAGGATTTCTGAACCGCTACGCGCCATTGGCGCATCGCAGGCCGACGCGCTGGCCATGGTGCGCTCGGTCAATGACGCGCTGTTCGTTTCCGGCGCATCGGCCAGCGAGTCGGCGGCGGCCATGAACCAGTTGTCGCTGGCCATGGAGTCTGGCGCGCTGGAAGGCCGCCGGCTGATGGCGGTCTTGAACACGACACCACGCCTGGCCAAGGCCATTGCCGACGGGTTGGGCGTCACGGTGACCGAACTCAAGGCGCTCGGCGAGCAGGGCGCGCTGACCAATGAGCAGATTTTCAACGCCATGCGCAGCCAGCAGGCTACCTTGGCCGGCGAGGCGGCGCGCATTCCTGCCACGGTTGGCATGGCTTTCACCAACCTGGGCGAAGGCATCAAGCAATACATCGCCGGGGTGGATGAAAGCACGAACGCCACCGGAAATCTGGCTGGCGCGCTCAATACCGTGGCTGCGAATATTCCCGGTATCGTCTCTGGCTTCCAGACGCTTGGCATTCTCGCCACTGCGGTTTTCGGCGCCCGCGCGCTGGCCTCGGCGGCTGGCTATATCACGACCCAGCGCGCCCTGGTCGCGGCCAACCGAGAAGCCGTCGCCGAGGCGGTGGCGCGGGCAAAAACCGAACTTGCCGTGCAACAGGCCATCCTTGTTCGCGCCAAGGCCGAAGCGCAAGCCATTGCCGCCGCGCAAGCCGGCGCGCTGGCCAATGGCCAGGCCGCCGCGTCGCTGGCGGCACGGGCATCGGCCGAGCGTTTGTTAGCGGCCAATCAGGGCGTTACGACAGCCGGCATGGCGCTGAACGCCGCCCGCAGCGCCCAGGCCGCCGCTAATGTCGGCCTCCTTGGCCGGGCGATGTCCGGCGCAGCGGTTGCCGGGCGGGGATTGCTGGCCATGCTCGGCGGCCTGCCTGGTCTCGCCATAACGGCGGCAATCACCGCCGCCGTGCTGGCCTGGGACCATTTCACCAGCAAGACCAAGAATGCCGCCAAGGAAGCGCAAATTCCGGTCAAGGAACTGATCAAGAATTTCGAGGAGTTCGCTAGCAAGGCCGGGCCGAATGAGCTGGCTGAACAGATTGAAATCATTCGTGAGCGCTATAACGAGCTGGATCATGCACTCGAAAGCGCGTCATTCAAGCGCTCAAAGGAAGGCAAGCAGGCGGCGGAGGACTTGGTGGCGCTGGGCAAGCTGCTAGAAGACAACGCCAAGAGGCAGAAGAAATACAACGACGAGCGGATGGTCGAGAAAGGCCTGCTCGGCATCGATAAGCTCAAAATCGACGCCGGCGGGCTGATTGACGCCGATCTGCAAAAGAACTTTGAAGCCTTCAAGACGCTGTACACCGATTTTGTCGCCAAGGTTACCAAGGATAACGGGCAGTTGAAGGTCTCCGCCCTCGAAGCGCGGGCAGCCCTTGAAAAGCTCTTTGCACAGGCGAAAACGCCGGCCGATTTCACCGGACTGATCAACCGTATCGGCGACGCGTTGCATGACAGCAAAAATTCTGTCATGAAACCGACGCTGGACTCGACCATGCAATCTACCCTTGAAAACGCGATCGAGGCGCGCTCCATGGCTGAGCGGAAGGCGCTGGATAGCCTGGTCGTCGGCCTTGAGGCGCGGGCGAAGCGGACGCAAGGATTGTTCACCCAGGCGGCCGAAATGGCGCTGGCGCAATACAGCCAAGCCTATGCCCTGGCTAAAGTTGCTGCCGAACTTGCCGACGACAGCCGCGCGGTCTCTCGGATCGACAGTGGTAGCCGCAATGCCGAGGTGAGCGTCGCGGTGCAAGCATCGAATCTCGAAATCAACGCGCTCGAACAGGTCGCGGCCCGCAAACGCGAGCTGGTCAAGGAAAGCATCGCAGCAGCTCAGGCGACTGCCGACGGCGAAATCGCGGCAGCGCGAAATACCATGAAAGCGCGCCTTGACGCTTTTCAGAAGGAAGTCGATGCCGGCAAAAGAACCGCCGGGATGTTGAAGGATTTCAAGCTCGCGCAAGAAAAGGACTTAGCCGAAAAAATTGCCGGTCCGCAAGCCGCCCGCGTGCAAGCCGAGGCAGACGGCGCGCGGCAGTTGCGGCAGATCGACGCGGACACCGCCCGCGAACGCGCGACCATCGCAGAAAATCTCTACAAGACAATCCAGGCCAAGGCCAACGACGCGCTCGGCCAATACAAGACATACGCCAGCCAGGTCATTGCGCTCGACAAGGCCATTGCCAATAACCGGCTCGACACGATGGCGGCCATCGGCGATTTGCAGCGCAAGGGCATGAATCCAAAGCAGCAACTCGACAGCTTGCGCGAACAACTCGACGCCGTGCGCGCAGCCACCGCCGAGGCGCTGGCGGCTGGCCAGAAGGATGCCGCGCTCGATCTGCTCAACCGTCAGAAGGCTCTTGTGCAGCAAATGGCCCAGATGAGCGGCGAGGGCATCAACGAGAAAAAGCTGAGAGAAGAAGGCATCGCTGCCCTGGAGGAGATCGGCGCCCAGGCCGAGGCTATCCTGCATGAGCAACGGGCGGCGGCAGCAGAGAGCGCGGCCGAGCAACTGAAGGCATATCAGGACATGGTGCAGGCGATGAACGGCCTTGCACAGCAGATCACCGAACTGAATTCAAAGGCTGCGATCCAGCTCAAACCTGAGATCGACAAGGCTTCGCTGGACGGCGCCATCGAGGCAGTCAAAACCGCCTTTGCCAATACGGTAATACCGATCAGGGTTCAGGTCGATGGATTGCCGACGGCACAGCCGATGCCAGATAACGATTTCCCCGGCCGCGCCTACGGCGGCCCGCTGCCAGGCTGGGCATCTCACGACCGCGCTGACAATATGCTGTACCGCGGCACGCCCGGCGAGTGGGTCATACAGCGCCCCGCCGTGCGTTACTGGGGACCGGCCTTCCTCGCCGCGATTAACGCCATGCGCCTGCCGAAATTCGCCTACGGCGGGCAATTGGGCGGGGGCAGCATCGCCAGCCGCTTGCGGGTGCCGTCGGTATCACCAGCGGCAGCCAGCGCCGGCAGCGGCGACCCGGTAGTCCTTGACCTCGGTGCCCTGGGCAGGATTCGCGGGCGGACATCTGCGGACACGGTCAGCGACGTCGAGGAGGTTATCAAGCGCGCCGCCTGGCGCTACGGGAAGCATTGATGAGTGCGCCGGTTCTGATCATCAACGGGTTCGAGCTGCCGCAACGCAGCCGGCTCGACTACCAGCAGACCTTTGAACGGGTGGATGGCGGTTCGAGCAGCCGGCGCATGGCCAGCGGGCGCCTGTTCACAACCGAGCATTGGGAAGCCTGGAGAACGACGATCAGCGGCGGCGGCTGGATTCCGCCGGCCCTGCTGTCGCTACGCCGCGGCATGCCGTTCGTGCTGCATTCGGTAACGACCATAGCCCTGCGGCCAGGTGAAGACCTGCCGGCCGGCTGGTCGGCGCGTGTCGACTGGCCGGAGCACTCAATCACCGATGAACGCGGTGTTACGGTCCGCCTGGTTTTTCCGGTGCTGACCGTGGTTACGCGATTGGGCGCGCGGCTGATGACCGGCGGTAGTAACCCGTCGTGGGAATTGGAAATGGAGACGCCATGAGCATCATTCACAAGCGCATTACCGGAAAAACGGGAATCGACCCCGATAAAGTCACCGGAAAAGACTGGGATGATCCCCACGTCTACGGACCCGGATCAATTGTTCCGGTCATCAATTTCAGCTACAGCAGCCGGTCAGGCTTCAGTTTTTCCAACGGCGCCCAGCCGCAATGGGTAGGCGATCACTGGATGGTCAATGTCGCAACTGGCCTCGACGTTGCAGATGGCCACGGCCTCACCTACAGCGTTCTCTGGTCGCCATGCCTTCTGCCGCTGCCCGATGGCGTATCCATATTAATCACCCCCATCACCGAATACCGGGGCACGGTGAATTTTTATTTCTATCAGGACGGACAGCCCATCGAGCATTTGCCCGATGCTGGCCTGTCCGATGGCTTCTTCATCAACGGCATCGTCTTTGCCAGGGTGACATGATCCATGGCCGATTTCGTTGCCGCCGAGTTTCTCCACACCGATTTCCTGACCGACGAGGACGGCGATCCCATCTATCACATCGATTCCGGAAGCGCCGGCTTCACCGGCCTGGTGGCGGTGGTCGATGGCCGGGTGTTCGAGACCGGCGATGGCCTGCGCTGGTCACCGACCGTGATGATCGGCGCGCTGGATGTGTCAGCGCGGCTCTCTGGACGGATCACGATCACGGCTGCCGAGGATTCGGCGCGGCTTGCGACGCTCGACGTGATGCCGCTCTCGGCCGCCGAGCTGGAATGCTACGACTCGGCGCCGCTGACCATCGACATCACGATCTTCACGGCGGCTGGGTCGGCAACGATGCGCCGCTTCACTGGGCGAGTGGAGGCAGTCGATCCATTCGATCCCGTGGCCCGTCTGGCGAGGATCACCGGCCGTGATGGCTGGCAAGAACGGCCGGCAGCCTGCACCACTGCAGCGGCCGTCGAAGCGCTGCTCGGCGGCCTGGCGCAGCCGTGCGCCAACATCGTCAAATGGGAAGACAACGGCGGAACCGCTTACTTCACGGCGCTGCTACAGACGATGTGTGGCGCTACGGCAATCGACTCGAACGGCATCTGGCGGGCAATCCCATGGGAAATCGGCAGCCCTGCGGCGACCTTTGACACAGACGACATCTACGACGAGTCGGTCAGGCTGCGGCGGCCATCCCGTAAATCCGTCCAGAAGGAAATCAGCGCGACGCTGTCGCATCATTTTCATCGGCTGCATGCCTCAGCGATAACCGTCTCCTGGGTGGCGCCGGAGCGGGTCGACAATGTGGTCTACGGTCTGCCGCTGGTGACGAAATCCATGGTAATCGATGCAATTGGCCAGCTCGCCGGCGACGGCTGGCTGCCAATCGCCGAGCCGAAGATCACCGGTCCGCTGCCGGGAACATACATGGTCAACATCGCCGGCCATGCCGTCCCCTATATCGTTTCATTGGAAGCGGCGCGCGTGCTCTGTCAATCGGTCGAAGTAATGCTGTACCGACGCTGGTATCAGCAGGCAACAGCAAAATACACCGTGACGATCGACATGGGCGGCCTGTCAGAGCGCGACGACACGGTCAACGTGTCAATCGCCTCCGAGTTCGACGCCAGCGCCTGGGAGTCGCCGCCTACCGCGACGTCGGCGCCCAGTGTCTATTCGGAAAATGGTCCTGAAACGCCATCCGTGCCGGCCGGCTACGCCGCGCTGCGCGGACCGTTTCCACCTATCGGCGGCGCTCTTGATCATCTCGACAGCGCCGATATGAGCCTCGCTATTGAGCATGTCGTCGCCTTGGCCGTGCGCCGCGCTGCTGCAGGAAAGCGGCAGCAGACGGTGCTGTTCGAGCGGCCTATCGATCCCCGCTGGGAAATCGGCGATGTGCTCGGCGTCGATGGCTACGGCATTTCTGGCGTCGGCCAGGTTATCGCTTTCGAGGACACGCTGGACATCGACAGCGGCGAGGCCGTCAGCGCCCTGACGCTAGCCTGCCCGGACGGCACGCCCGGCAACGTCGGCAAAACGCAATATGCGGCGGTGGCGACGTTGCCGCCTCCGGAGGTCAATAACAATTTTGCGTTCACGCCGGCGAAGACGCATATCGGCGCCATCTGGGGCATGGATCCGCCGCTCAGCGAAATTGGCCAGCGCAATCTCAACGGCTTTTTGTGCAACGCACTGCCGACGTCGGCAAACTACAGCCAAAGCGCGCCGCACTACGAGACTCAGTGGCGCATCGTGGCGCCGGAGATTCCGGCCGCGGTGCGCGACCCGCTTGAAATCGATGTTCAGATTGCCGCCGATGTGAGTTTCTCCGGCAGCAGCGTGATGGTGGAAATCGCATGATAACAGCCGGCTTTTATCTCGACCCGGCGCTGACCACGCCCATCGTATCGACATTGCAGATCGTCCAGCAGCTCGGCGCCAGTCCGGCGCTGCGCGTGATCTATTTCGGCCTGCCGTCCGCCCGCCGCTGGGTCGAGCGGACGGGCGGCGGCGAAATTCGGATGGAGATCACCGGCGATGCCGCCGGCGACATCGTCGCCGCGCTGGCGCCCGAGGGCCTCAATTCGGCGGTGCCAGGCGTGCCGCTTTCGCTCGGCGAGCGTGTCGACGGCGGTCCGGCCGGCGTGCGGCAGGTCTGGCTGCGCATCAACGATTCGACCGGGACGCCGGGAGAACGGTCGTTCTCCGTCACGGTGCCCGCTCTCGCCGAATGGAGCGCAGCATGAGCAAGGATTTGACAGCAGCGCTGCAGGAGTTGATGCAGCAACAGCACGGTACACCCGCGCCGCCGGCACCGAAGCCACGCGGTGCCGCGCCGCATGCCACTGGAGCCGGTCTGCCGGCCGGCCAGGCGTCCGGTGGTGGATCGATCGCGGGGCCACTGACCGAGGACGATTACGCCGCGCGAACTTATCACCTGGATCGTAACGTCCAGTCGTCCGATGGATTGCTGACGTTTCGCGTCAAGCCGATCAAGAGCATCGCTTTTGCCGATGCCAACGGCAACGCGCTGGTCGTCAATTATGCGGAGCCGACATCGTGATCGCCGACATCGACAGCGCTACCGATGTTATCGAATATTTTGGCGACCCGTGGCACGGAAAAGTCATCGGTAATACGCTGACCTTACCCAATGGACAGACCCGACCCGTTCCCGGGGAAACCCCGATCGGCGGCGATTGTTTTATGGTTCAGATACCCGGCCAGCCAGCCATTTCTGCCACCCCGGAGCAGGTTGCCGAGGATTCCGCCGCCGGTCGCACCTGGCTCAACCATGGGCTTATGGCTGGCGAAAATCACTGCATCTATGGAAGCGCGCTTGGCCCAGGCCGTTGGATATATATCGACCCGACCGGTACGCCGTGGCTGGCCAGCATATCCGGTTTCGGTTTGGCAGGTTTCGATTTGTCATTCCGACGCTTCGGACTCATCCCCGCCTCGCCAGAAGAATCACAGGTGGCGCAAACCGAGCAGATCGACATGACGGGCCTTGGCGTCGGCACATATGATCATTGGCAGATCGACGACATCAAAAAGGACGGTAGCGGTGTGCTCGTTGTCATGTGGCAGGACGTTCCCAGGGTTAACGGAACAGACCTGCCGCCACTTACCAGGCCGCGCCTGATAAGGGGCGGATTCGAGATTACGATCAGCGGCGTACCGCCGGCCGCAGTCTGCGAAACGACCGGCCTTCTAAGCGCAGGCGACGCTTATGGCGAATATTTGCCTTGGTTTGATGATGACAACAATCACATAGAGGAGGAGGTTTTTCCAGGGTACGCGGTTGATCTCTATGTCACGACAGAACTCACATTTTCCGACTCACTTATCAATCTGCCAGCCGGCCTTTGCTACGACAAGGCCGGAAACGCTCAAAAGGTAGTCTTCGGATTCATTTATAACGAATCAAACGAGGCTACTTACGACGGCGGCGTTTACAGCGTCACGGGCCAAGGCAGCGGCGCTATCACGCTTGGAATTTCCCCGCATCAGATCGAGTTCAACATCAGCCTGTCGTCTTCAGGCTATATCGACCCTTCCAGCATGAAGGCCGGCATCGGCAGTGCCACCGTCACGACGCCGTTGGGTGTCACGGAACGGGACGCGGCGCCGTCCTATCTTGTCGATTACACGCAAAACAAGGCGTCGCTCGCGCCGGGGAATACCATCACGCTTTACCGGAGCGCTGGTTTCGTGGAGTTTCGGACGAACAACGGGTACTTTTATTTTTACCCGGTCCGGCTCGGTAATGGCCTGTTCGGCCTCGTACATGTTGCCAGGCATCAACTTACAGGAGCTCCGATCAGCGCAATGGGTTTATACAACCTCATCCACCCGGATGGCGTGACCGACCTGCAGGTCATCATGCCGTACATCTTTTCCCGCTTGCTTGCCAGCAGACAGCCAGTCACCGGCGATGTGGCGACGCAGGTCGACGGGGAGAATTTATGTTTCCGCTGATAAAGAACGGTGCGACCGCCACGGGTGCTCGAACACCCGTGACGGCCACCTCCCGCAGACACTACCTGCGTTTGGCCAAGGCACCGTGCTGTGCACACAGCGGGCCAGAGCCTACACGCATGGACCTCAACCGTGGAAGATATTCGCGCAATCACTAACCATCCGACGACGCCGATCATCCCGTGGCTGGGCGGCAAACGCCGCTTGGCAGACCGGCTGATTCCTCTGTTTCCGCCTCATGAATGCTATGTCGAGCTGTTCTGTGGCGGCGCAGCGCTCTACTTCCTTCGCCAGGTACCGGCGCCGTGCGAGGTGATCAACGACATCAACGGCGAGCTGGTCAATCTCTATCGGGTGGTGCAGCACCATCTGGAGGAGTTCGTCCGCCAGTTCAAGTGGGCGCTCTCGTCGCGCCAGGTGTTCAGATGGCTACAGCAGCAGCCGACTGAACCGCTAACCGACATCCAGCGGGCGGCACGCTTCTTCTACCTGCAGCACCATGCGTTCGGCGGCAAGGTCGAAGGCCAGACCTTCGGTACGGCCACTACGGCACCAACCGTCAATCTGCTGCGCCTGGAAGAAAACCTATCTGCCGCTCACCTTCGCCTCTCCGGCGGAACGACGGTGGAAAACCTGCCGTGGCGGGAGTGTCTGGCGAAATATGATCGGCCGCACACGTTCTTCTATGCCGATCCGCCGTACTGGCAGACAGAAGGCTACGGTGTGCCGTTTCCATTCGATGAATACGAGGCCATGGCAGATGCCATGCGCAGCCGCAAGGGCAAGATGATGGTCAGTATCAACGACCATCCGGATATCCGCCGGGTCTTCGCCGGTCTGGTGTTCCACGAACTGGGGATAAAGTACAGCGTGGCGAATAAACAGGGCACGCCGAACGAGAGCAGAGAGTTGGTGATTACGAACTACGAGCCGACGCTAATGGGTGGCTTGTTCTGATTTTTGTGCAATTAATTTTCAACTGCTGCAAATTCTCGCAGCCTCATTTATCTAGTAAATTCATCCGCATTTATCGCGCGTCCTTACAAACAGCGTCGCCAGTGAACGCGCCTCGTCGATGGTGCGATAGACGAAACGGGCTTCGGCTAGGCAGGACAAGATGTGCCCCTGACGCTCGACTTCCCGCTCCAGTTCGCGATGGCTGCGATAATCACGGGTCGCGGCAGCGACGATGGCCAGCAACATATCGGCCGAAAAGGGCTTGGTCAGATAGTAATAGGCGCCAGCCTGAAGGCCCTCGAACACGTCGGCATCGGCGGTCATGCCGGTCTGCATGATCACCGGCACGTAGCGCATGTCATCCCGCTGCTTGACCCGGCGCAGTATCTCGATACCATCCATGTCCGGCATCATGCGGTCGAGCAGGATCGCCTCGAAACGCTCCGGCGTGGCGTCGATCAGCTTCCAGGCGGCTTCGCCGGTGGCCGCCTCGACCACGCGATAGCCTTCGACAGTCAGATTCTCGACGAGAATCTCGCGGCCGATCGGCTCATCATCCACCACCAGTATGCAGCTTTGCTCCAAAGCCCCGTTCCTCTGGAAAATCCGCCTGCTCGGGACAGACGTCGCCGGACAAGATTACCTGAAGCCGGGTGCAACGAATGGATTTTCGTCCGCTAACGGCGCTACGGCTTCAGACCCGCGCCTGTAGCCAGTCGCCGGCGCCGGTGCCGGCAACATGGCCGCTGGCGAAACAGGCGGTCAGCAGATAGCCACCGGTCGGCGCCTCCCAGTCGAGCATTTCGCCGGCACAGAAGACGCCGGGCAAACGCTCGATCATCAAGCGGCTGTCGAGCGCTTCGAAACAGACGCCGCCGGCCGTGCTGATGGCCTCGTCGAGCGGGCGCGGCGAGCGCAGCGGCAAGGGCAGCGCCTTCAGCGCGGTGGCCAAGCGTCCGCAGTCCTGCATGCCGTCCGCGCCGAGCACTTCGCGCAGCAGGCCGGCCTTGACACCCTCGATGCCGGCCCGCCGGCGCAGGTGGCTGGCCAGCGAATCGCGGCCGCGCGGTCGAGCAAGATCGGCCGCCAGCCGCTCCAGGCTGCGCCCAGGTACTAAGTCGAGGGTCAGTACGGCTTCTCCCCTTTCCGCCAGCGCGTCGCGCAAAGCGGCGGACAACGCATAGACCAGCCCACCCTCCAGGCCGTGCTCGCTGACGATGAATTCGCCCGCCACCTGCCGCCCGGCGAAATGGGCGACAACCGGCTTGACTGGCTGGCCGGCGAAGCGCTCGCGGAAATGCGCGCTCCAGCCGACGTCGAAGCCGCAGTTGGCCGGGCGCAGCGGCGCTACCGGCACGTCACGGGCGGCCAGCAGCGGCACCCAGGCGCCGTCGGAACCAAGCTGGCGCCAACTGCCGCCACCCAGCGCCAAGACGGTGGCTACCGCGGCAACTGCGATCTCGCCGGCCGGCGTGGCGAAACGTAGCGTGCCGTCGGCATTCCAGCCCAGCCAGCGGTGGCGCATATGCAGGCGCACGCCGGCTGCGCGCAGGCGATGCAACCAACTGCGCAGCAGTGGCGCCGCCTTCATGTCGGTGGGGAAGATGCGGCCCGACGTGCCGACGAAGGTATCGATGCCGAGGCCGTGAATCCAGGCGCGCAAGCATTCGGGACCGAAGGCATCGAGCAGCCGGGCGATCTCGGCCTGGCGCACGCCGTAGCTCTGGCAGAAACCATCGATCGCTTCGCTGTGGGTAATGTTCATGCCGCCCTTGCCGGCCATCAAGAACTTGCGTCCGGGCGATGGCATGGCCTCGTAGACATCGACAGCAAGCCCAGACACGGCAGCCAGCCGCTCGGCCGCCATCAGGCCGGCTGGGCCGCCGCCGATCACGGCAGCGCGGCGCATCAGCCGCCCTCCCCGCCAGTGGCCAGCAACGTCATTCCCACGCGCGCTTGGCGGGAATCCAGCGACTCACCCCACGCATGGCGGGGCATGACGACGGCTGAAAAGAACAAGGACGCTGCGTTTTTGCCAACATCGCCGCCAGAAACACGCGGGAATGACGAGGTTTTGTCAGTGGCCATACCGATACGATGGTCTTGATCTTTTGAGACGTAAATAGAATCAGGGCCGGTCCAGCCAGTACAGGGCACTGATCGTCTTGCCGTCGGTGATGCGGCCGTCCCACACCGCCTGCCGGGCCTCGGCCGGCGATAGTTCGAGCACCTCGAGGAATTCGTTGGCGTCGAGTTGCGGCGGGCCGACCCGGCGCAAGCCACGCGCCGTGAAAATCTCGATCCGCTCATCGGAATAGCCAATGCCCGGGTGCATCACGCCCAGATGTACCCAGTCGGTCGCCTCGTAGCCGGTTTCCTCAAGCAGTTCGCGGCGGGCGGTATCCAGGATGTTCTCGCCCGAATCGATCTTGCCGGCCGGCAGTTCGAGAAAAACACGGCGCAGCGGATAGCGGAACTGGCGCTCGAACAGCAAATTGCCGTTATCCAGCAGGGCCAGCACGACTACCGCGCCGGGGTGGACGATGTACTCGCGCAGGGATTCGCCGCCGTTGGGCAGGCGCACTCGGTCCCTACGGACTTCCAGCAGCTTGCCCTTGAATACGGTTTCGCTAGCGATTTCTGTTTCAACCAGCCCAATGTCGGTCATGCGAATGGCTCCCATGAAAAACGCCCCGACCGGCGGGGCGTTGCGTTTGTTATGGGCGTCCGGCGCTCAGAGCGAGCGCAGCAGCGAGAACGCGCACAGCGACATGAGGATCTGCGGGAACAGGCCGAGCGCGGCGACGGCGACACCGTTAACCGAGATCAGCAGGCGCATGTCGGCGCTGGCGGCGATCGGGGTTTCGTCCTGCGGTGCATCGAAATACATCAGTTTGACGACGCGCAGGTAGTAGAAGGCGCCGATCAGCGAGAACAGCACGGCGATGATCGCCAGCCAGATGTAGCCGGCGGCGATGACGGCCTGCAGCACCGAGAACTTGGCGAAGAAACCGATGAAGAACGGCACGCCGGCCATCGAGAACATCAGCATCATCATGATCGCGGCAAACCACGGGCTACGCTGGTTCAGGCCCTTGAAATCGTCGAGGGTGTCGGCTTCGAAGCCGGCGCGGGCCATCAGCAGGATCATGCCGAAAGTGCCCAGGCTCATCAGCACATAGGCAATCACATAGAACATCGCCGAACTGTAGGCATTCAACGCGAAACGGGCATCGCCGCTGACGACGCCGGTGATGATGCCGAGCAGCATGAAGCCCATGTGCGAGATCGCCGAATAGGCCAGCATGCGCTTGAGGTTGGTCTGAACGAGAGCAGCCAGGTTGCCGATAGCCATCGACAGTACCGACATGATGACCAGCATGGCTTGCCAGTCTTGGGCCATCGGGAACAGGCCGTTGACCAGCAGGCGCATGACGACGGCGAAGGCCGCCAGCTTCGGGGCGCTACCGATCAGCAGCGTGACCGAGGTCGGGGCACCGTGATAGACGTCGGGAATCCACATGTGGAAAGGCACGACGCCCAGCTTGAAGGCCAGGCCGGCGACCAGGAAGACCAGGCCGAAGACCAGCACGTTGCTATTGACGCCGCCGCTGGCGAGGCGCTCGGCGATGGTAGTGATTTCCAAGCTGCCGGTGGCGCCGTAGATCATCGACATACCATAGAGCAGCAGGCCGGAAGCCAAGGCGCCAAGAACGAAGTACTTCATCGCCGCCTCGCTGGCCGCCAGCGATTCGCGATTCATCGCCACCATCGCGTACAGCGACAGCGACAGCAGTTCAATGCCGATATAGACGGTGGCGAAATGGTTGGCCGAGATCATCACCATCATGCCGAGCGTGGCAAACAGCGTCAGCACGTAGTACTCGCCCTTGTTCATCTCGCTACGGTCGATGACATAGGCCCGCGAATAGAACAGCACAATGATGACCGTGGCGTACAGGAACAACTTCAACAGGTCGGACATCAAGTCATCGACGAACATGTTGCTGAAGGTGTAAGTGATCTCGCCGGTGCTGGTCGAGAACTGGATCACCGCGCAGCCGAGCAGCGTCAGCACGCTCAGCGCGAAGGTCACGGTACGCCGGCTGTCCTTGACGAACAGATCGATCAACAGGATGGCCAGCGCCATCACCACCAGGAAAATTTCCGGGGCGGCTGGCAGGAGGTCGGGGACAACGAAATGGTCGAACATGTCGGCTACCGTTTATTGAATCTTGCTGATGTGGACGTGATTCAGCAGCTCGTTGACCGAGGCGTGCATGACTTCGGTAAAGGGTTGCGGATAGAGACCCATCCACAGGGTGCATAGGGCCAGTACGCCGAGAATGGCGAACTCGCGCTTGTTGATGTCGGAAAGCTCGGCGACGTGCTCGTTGGCGACATCACCGAAGATGACCCGCTTGTACATCCACAGCGAGTAGGCGGCGCCCAGGATCAGCGAGGTGGCGGCGGCAAAGGCGACCCAGAAATTGAACTTGACCGCGCCGAGGATGACCATGAACTCGCCGACAAAGCCGGAGGTCGCCGGCAGGCCGGCATTGGCCATCGAGAACAGCATGAACAGCGCGGCGAACTTCGGCATGGTGTTGACCACGCCGCCGTAATCGGCGATCTGGCGGCTGTGCACGCGGTCGTACATAACGCCGATACAGAAGAACATCGCGCCGGAGACGAAACCGTGAGAAATCATCTGCACCAGGGCGCCTTCAACGCCCAGCGCGCTGAACATGAAGAAGCCGAGGGTGACGAAGCCCATGTGGGCGATCGACGAATAGGCCACCAGCTTCTTCATATCGGCCTGGACCAGGGCGACGAAGCCGATATAGACCACGGCGATCAGCGACAAGGCGATCATCAGGCTGGCCAGTTCATGCGCGGCATCCGGCGCGATTGGCAGCGAGAAGCGCAGGAAGCCGTAGGCGCCGAGCTTCAGGGCAATGGCCGCGAGGACGATGGAACCGCCTGTCGGCGCCTCGACGTGGGCATCCGGCAACCAGGTATGGACCGGCCACATCGGCACCTTGACCGCGAAGGCGATCAGGAAGGCGAGGAAGAGCCAAATCTGCGGGCTCAGTTCGAGCGGCAACTGGTGCCAGTCGAGAATCGAGAAGCTACCGCCGGAATGAATGAACAGGTAAAGCAAGGCCAGCAGGAACAGCAGCGAGCCGAACAGCGTGTAGAGGAAGAACTTGAAGGCCGCGTAGACGCGATTGGGGCCGCCCCAGACGCCAATGATCAGGTACATCGGAATCAGCGAAGCCTCGAAGAAGACATAGAACAGCACGCCGTCGAGCGAGGCAAAGATGCCGTTCATCAGGCCGGACATGATCAGGAAGGCAGCGTTGTACTGGGCCACTTTCTGGGTGATCACTTCCCAGCCGGCGGCGACCACGATGATGGTGACAAAGGCATTAAGGATCACGAACAGCATCGAGATGCCGTCAACACCGAGGTGGTAGTTGATGTTGAAGCGGGGAATCCAGCTTCCCATCTCGACAAACTGCATGCCGCCATAGGTGAGATCGAAACCGGCCCACAACGGGATCGTCACCAGGAAGCTGGCGATCGCACCGACCAAGGCAAGCATCCGGGCCAGCGGCGCATTCCTGTCGGAACCGGTCAGCAGCACGATGATGCCGGCAGCGATGGGGAGCCAGATGGCGAGAGACAGCAGCGGGTAAGTCGACATGTTATTCCTTGCTTTTCTGCGAACGATTCGCGCTAGGCGCGGTTGATCCACAGGGTCATCAGCACGAAGACGCCGATGATCATGGTGAAAGCGTAGTGATAGACGTAGCCAGTCTGGAACTGGCGGGTAATGGCAGCGATCCAGCCGACCAGTTTGGCCGAGCCGTTGACGATCAAGCCATCGATGATGCCGACATCGCCGCCGCGCCACAGCCCTTTACCCAGCAAGCGGGCGCCGCCGGCGAAGACGAACTCGTTGATCTTGTCGAAGTAGTACTTGTTTTCGAGCAGCGTGTTGATCGCCGAGAAGCGGCGCTGGATGGCGGCCGGGATGTCCGGGCGCTTCATGTAGAAGAACCACGACAAGGCCACGCCGGCCAGCGCCAGATAGAAGGGCGGCGTCTTGAAGGCATGCAGGCCCATCGCTGCGGCGCCGTGGAATTCCTCGACGAAATGCGCCAGCGCCGGGTGGGCAACGGCATCGACGTGGATGACGCCCTTGAAGAAATCGCCGACGATCATCGGCTCGATGCCGATGTAGCCGATGATCACCGACGGAATGGCCAGCAACACCAGCGGCAACGTCACCACCCACGGCGTCTCATGCGGTTTCTGGCCGGGAGCCAGACCGTGGTGGTGATCATGCGCCACCTCCTCGTCGTCATGATCGCCGTGGTGGTGATGCGCGTCATCAGCCTTGCCGAAGCGCTCCTCGCCGTGGAAGACCAGGAAATACATGCGGAAGGAGTAGAAGGCGGTGACGAAGACGCCGGCCAGCACCGCGCAGTAAGCGAAGCTGGAACCCGGGATGGTGGAGAACTTGACCGCCTCGATGATCGAATCCTTGGAATAGAAACCGGCCATGAAGGGCGTGCCGATCAGCGCCAGCGAGCCGATCAGCGAGGTGATCCAGGTGATTGGCATGTACTTGCGCAGGCCGCCCATGTTGCGGATGTCCTGGTCGTGGTGCATGCCGATGATCACCGAGCCGGCAGCAAGGAACAGCAGCGCCTTGAAGAAGGCGTGCGTCATCAGGTGGAAGATCGCCACCGAATAAGCCGAGGCGCCGAGGGCGACGGTCATGTAACCGAGCTGCGACAGCGTCGAGTAGGCGACGACGCGCTTGATGTCGTTCTGGATGATGCCGAGGAAGCCCATGAACAGCGCGGTGATGGCGCCGATAACGATGACGAAGGACAGCGCCGTGGTCGACAATTCGAACAGCGGCGACATCCGCGCCACCATGAAGATGCCGGCCGTAACCATGGTCGCCGCGTGGATCAGCGCCGAGATCGGGGTCGGGCCTTCCATCGAGTCGGGCAGCCAGACATGCAGCGGCACCTGGGCCGACTTGCCCATGGCGCCAATGAACAGGCAGATGCAGGTGACGGTCATCAGCGACCATTGCTGCTCGCCCCAGATATTGATGGTCGTCGCAGCGAATTCCGGCGCGTTGGCAAACACAGTGGCGTAGTCGAGCGAGCCGAAATGGGCCAGAACCAAGCCAATGCCGAGAATGAAGCCGAAGTCGCCGACGCGGTTGACCAGGAAGGCCTTCATGTTGGCGAAGATCGCCGTCGGCCGGGTGTACCAGAAACCGATCAGCAGGTAGGAAACAAGGCCGACCGCTTCCCAGCCGAAGAACAGCTGCATGAAGTTGTTGGCCATCACCAGCATCAACATCGAGAAGGTGAACAGCGAGATGTAGCTGAAGAAGCGGTTGTAGCCCGGATCGTCCTGCATGTAGCCGATGGTGTAGATATGCACCATCAACGAGACGAAGGTGACGACCAGCATCATCGTCGTAGTCAGGGTGTCGATCAGGAAACCGACCTCGAAGCTGTATTCACCGCTGGTCATCCAGGTGTAGACCGGGCCGTTGAAGGTATTGCCGGCCTGCACGTCCTGAAAGATCAGCACCGAAGCGACAAAGGCGACGGCGACGCCGGCGATGGTCACGGTATGAGCCAGCCAGCGCGGGATGACGCGGCAGAACAGGCCGGCAATGATGGCGCCAAACAGGGGCGCCAGCGGCACGAGCAGATAGAGTTTTTGCATGTCCATGGTTAACCCTTCAGGCTGCCCAGGTCATCCACATGGATGCTCTTGAGGTTGCGGAACAACACGATCAGGATGGCCAGACCGATCGCCGACTCGGCGGCGGCGACCGTCAGGATGAAGAAAACGAAAACCTGCCCCGACAGATCGCCCAGGAAATGCGAAAAAGCGACGAAGTTCATGTTGACCGCGAGCAGCATCAGTTCGATGGTCATCAGCAACACCAGCAGGTTCTTCCGGTTGAGGAAGATACCAACCACGCTGATCGCGAACAGGATCGCGCCGAGGATCAGGAAATGCGAAAGGGTGAGAGTATGCATGATCGTCCCGGAACTCAGTCTTTTTCAACCGGCATCTGCAGCACGCGGACGCGATCCTTCGCCTTGACGAAGACCTGCTGATTCGGGTTGGTGTTCTTGGTCTTCTTCGGCCCGCGATAGGTCAGCACGATGGCCGCGACCATACCGACCAGCAGCACGATGGAAGCCAGTTCGAACGGATAGACGAAATCGGTGAACATCAGGCGGCCGATTTCCTTGGTATTGGAAATCCCGGGCGGCACGACGGCCTCGGCGGCCGGCACCTGAAAATACTTGCTGCCGAGCACCAGGCCCATTTCCAGGACCATCAGCAGGCCGAGCACGGCCCCAAGCGGCAGATAGTTCCAGAAGCCCTGGCGGATGCGGTCGATATTGATGTCGAGCATCATCACCACGAACAGGAACAGGACCATGACCGCGCCGACATAGACAAGGATGATGGCGATGGCCAGGAACTCAGCCTGTAGCAAGGCCCAGATGCCGCCGCAGGTGAAGAAGGCCAGGATCAGGTGCAGCGCGGCGTGAACCGGGTTGCGCGCGGTGATCACGCGCAATGCCGCGAAGATCAGGATCGCCGACAGGAAGTAGAAAACCAGGGTTTGAAAATCCATCGCGAACACCTGTTATCGGTAGGGCGCGTCGAGCGCGCGATCTTCGGCGATCTGCGCTTCGTAGCGGTCGCCGTTGGCCAGCAGCATCGGCTTGGTGTAGTACAAATCGCCGCGCTTCTCGCCGTGGTACTCGAAAACCCGGGTCTCGACGATGGCGTCGACCGGGCAGGCTTCCTCGCAGAAGCCGCAGAAAATGCACTTGGTCAGATCGATGTCGTAGCGGGTCGTGCGCCGCGAACCGTCATCACGCGGCTCAGCTTCGATGGTGATGGCCAGCGCCGGGCAGACGGCTTCGCACAACTTGCAGGCAATGCAGCGTTCCTCGCCGTTCTCGTAGCGGCGCAGGGCGTGCAGGCCACGGAAGCGGAAACTCTGCGGCGTTTTTTCCTCGGGATACTGGACGGTGATCTTGCGGGCGAAGAAATACCTGCCCGTCACCGCCATCCCTTTCAACAACTCCTTGAGGAGGAGGCTGTTGAAGATTTCCTTCATCGAACCCATTACGCGCCCCTCACTTCCAGATATTCAGCGGCGACATCATCCAGACGCCGACGACGACGAGCCAGATCAGACAGATCGGCAGAAACACTTTCCAGCCCAGGCGCATGATCTGGTCGTAGCGATAGCGCGGGAAGGTGGCGCGGAACCAGAGATACAGGAACAGGACAGAGCAAATCTTGGCAAACAACCAGACGATGCCGTCCGGCAGGAAGCCGACCGGCGACGACCAGCCACCGAGGAACAACAGCGAGGTCAGCGTGGCGACCAGGATCATGTTGGCGTATTCGGCCAGGAAGAACAGCGCGAAGGCCATGCCGGAGTATTCGACGTGGAAACCGGCGACGATTTCCGATTCGCCCTCGGCGACGTCGAACGGCGCCCGGTTCAGTTCGGCGGTACCGGCAATCAGGTAGACGACGAACATCGGCAGCAGCGGCAGCCAGTTCCACGACAGGAAGTTCAAGCCATAGCCGGCAAACAGCCCGGACTGCTGGCCGTTGACGATTTCCACCAGGTTCAGGCTGTTGGACACCATCAGCACGCCGATCAGCGAGAAACCCATGGCGACCTCATACGACACCATCTGTGCCGCCGAGCGCATGGCGCCGAGGAAGGCATACTTGGAGTTCGAGGCCCAGCCGGACAGGATCACGCCATAAACACCCATCGAGGTGATGGCCATGATGTAGAGCAGGCTGGCGTCGATGTTGGCCAGCACCAGCGTGTCGGTGAAAGGCACCACGGCCCAGGCCGCCAGCGCCGACGCGATGGCCAGCATTGGGGCGATCAGGAAGATGCCCTTATTGGCGCTGCTGGGAACGATGATTTCCTTGAACAGCAGCTTCAGGCCGTCGGCAATCGGCTGGATCAGGCCAAACGGACCGACCCGGTTGGGGCCGATACGCACCTGCATGAAGCCGATCACCTTGCGCTCGAAATAGGTCAGATACGCGACGCCGAGCATCAGCGGAGCGACGATCAGGACAATTTTCACCAGGGTCCACACGGCCGGCCAGGCAGCGCCGAAAAGCCCGGTGCCAAAATTCATCAGTGCGTCCATTTATGCACGCTCCACGGAAATTGAACCGAACATCTCGCCCAGGTTCGCGGTGCTGACATGCGCTGCGGCCACCCGAACACAACCGGCCGGAACGGAATTGTCGACCTTCAGCGACAGCACGGCTTCGCCTTGCCCCTGGCGAACCTTGACCGTCGTAGCGGCAGCCAGACCCAGTTCACCCAGCGTCTGCTCGCAAACGCGGGCGCTCGGGGCGACCGCATCGGCCGTCTGCTGCAGGGCCGGCGCCCGGCGGACCAGCGGATCGGCAAAATTGATCGGCACATCGGCAATCCGCTGCAAACCACCGGCCGCGGCCGGCAGGGCGATGACCACGCCGTTCAAGGCATTATCCAGGCCGGTGAGGAACTCTTTACCCACCCCCAACGCTTCATCGCGCACCGCTTCGCTGGTGTCGTAATCGAAGCCGGCGAGGTTCAGCACATTGCCCAGCACACGCAGTATCTTCCAGGCCGGACGGGCATCGCCGCGCGCCTTGACGACGCCGTTGAAGCTCTGAATGCGGCCTTCGGTATTGACGAAGGTGCCAGCCGTTTCGGTATAGGGAGCAATCGGCAGCATCACGTCGGCGTATTCGAGGGCCGGCGCATGCTTGAAGGCAGACATGAAGACGACCAGGCTGGCCTGCTTCAGGGCGCCGAGCACCAATTGCGGATTGGCGCAATCGAACTCCGGCTCAATACCCATCAGCACATAGGCCTTGCGCGGCTGCTCGAACATCTGCCGAGCATTGGCACCGCTGGGCAGCGCGCCGGCAGCATGGGCGCCGACAGTATTGGCCCCTTCGCCAAGGAAGCCGAGCGTGGCACCGGTCAACCGGGCCAGTTCCTGGGCCAGCGCATGCAGTTGCGCCGCGGCGGCGGACTGGGTGGCGACATTGCCGAGGAAAACGGCACGCTTTTCACCCTCAACCAGGCTCTGGGCAATCGCCCGGGCCGCTGCGTCGACCGTGACGGAGTCGAGGCCGGCCGGTACAAGGGCGCCTTTCAGTTCGGCGGCGGCCTTGACGATGGCGCCAAGCGCGGCAGCCAGTTGTGCCGGGGCGACGACCACGTTCCGGTGCAGATTGATCAGTTGATCGTCGCCGGCCACCGACAGCAGGCTGACCTTGGTAGTTTTCTTGGCCGCCTGACGCAGGCGTTGGGCGATCAGCGGATGATCCTTGCGCAAGAAGGAGCCGACCACCAGCGCTGCGTCGAGATCTTTGATCTCTGCCAGGCGCAGGCCGAGCCACGGCGTGCCGGCGCGCTTGCCGTCGGCGGCGAAATCACCCTGGCGCGGACGGAAATCGATATTGCTACTGCCCAGGCCGCGCATGACCTTGCCCAGCAGGAACAATTCTTCAACCGTGCAGGACTGAGCCGCCAGCGCCGCGAGGGTATCGCCGCCATGCTCGCGAGCGACATCCTTGAGGCCATGGGCGGCATAGTCGAGCGCCACATTCCAATCGACCTCGCGCCACTCGCCACCCTGCTTGACCATCGGTTTGGTCAGGCGCTCCTCTGAATTCAGGGCCTGATAGGAAAAACGCTCTTTATCGGCGATCCAGCATTCGTTGACCGCTTCGTTCTCGCGCGGCAGCACACGCATCACGTTGTCGTGCTTGACCTGGACAACCAGATTGGCGCCGACGGAATCGTGCGGGCTGACCGACTTGCGCCGCTGCAATTCCCAGGAACGGGCGGTGTAACGGAAAGGCTTCGAGGTCAGGGCACCGACCGGACACAGATCGATCATGTTGCCCGACAGTTCGGAATCGACAGTGCGGCCGAGGAAAGTGGTGATCTCGGAATGCATGTTGCGGTTGGCCATGCCGAGTTCCATGATGCCGGCAACTTCCTGGCCGAAGCGGACGCAACGGGTGCAGTGGATGCAGCGGCTCATTTCCTCCATGGAAATCAGCGGCCCAACGTTCTTGTGGAAGACGACGTGCTTTTCTTCGCTGTAGCGGCTCTTCATCGGACCGTAGCCGACCGACATGTCCTGCAACTGGCATTCGCCGCCCTGGTCACAGATCGGGCAATCGAGCGGGTGATTGATGAGCAGGAATTCCATCACGCCCTTCTGCGCCTTGACGGCCAGTTCGGAATGCGTGAATACCTTCATGCCGTTGGTCACCGGCGTCGCACAGGCCGGCAGGGGCTTCGGCGCCTTCTCCACCTGGACCAGACACATCCGGCAGTTGGCGGCGATCGACAATTTCTTGTGGTAGCAGAAATGCGGGATATAGACCCCGACCTGCTGCGCGGCGTCCATCACCGTGCTGCCGTCGGGCACTTGCGCTTTCTTGCCGTCGATTTCGATTTCTAGCATGTCGCTACCTTGTAGCCCGTTTTTTCGTTAATTCTTTCGTTACCACGCCGCGCCATCATCAGGCCGGAATCTTGTGGAAGCCGCTGCCGGCCCATTGCACATCCTTGGGCACCAGGCAGCACTTGTGTTCGATGTGGTACTCGAACTCGCTGCGGAAATGTTTGATGAAGCTCTGCACCGGGAAGGCCGCCGCATCGCCCAGTGCACAGATGGTGCGACCGGCGATGTTACCCAGCACGCTATTGAGCAGATCCAGGTCTTCCGGCTTGCCCAACCCGTTCTCAATGCGGTGCACCACCTTGTACATCCAGGCCGTGCCTTCGCGACAGGGCGTGCACTGGCCGCAGGATTCCTCGTGATAGAAGAAGGACAGGCGCTCCAGCGCCTTGACCATGCACACCGTCTCGTCCATGACGATGACCGCGCCGGAACCGAGCATCGACCCGGCCTTGCTGATCGAGTCGTAATCCATGGTGCAATCCATGATCACCTCGCCCGGCAACACCGGCGCCGACGAGCCGCCCGGAATGACGGCCTTCAGCTTGCGGCCACCGCGCATACCACCGCACATTTCGAGCAGCGTGGCGAACGAAGTACCGAGCGGGATTTCATAGTTGCCCGGCCGATTGACGTGGCCGGAGACCGAGAACAGCTTGGTGCCGCCGTTGTTCGGCTTGCCCAGGTTGAGGAAGGCCTCGCCGCCCATCTTCAGAATGAAGGGAATGGAAGCGAAGGTTTCCGTGTTATTGATCGTGGTCGGCTTGCCATACAAGCCGAAAGAGGCCGGGAACGGCGGCTTGAAGCGCGGCTGCCCTTTCTTGCCTTCGATCGATTCGAGCAGCGCGGTTTCCTCGCCGCAGATGTAGGCACCGTAGCCATGGTGGGCAAACAGTTCGAAATTGAAGCCGGAACCGAGAATGTTCTGGCCGATGAAGCCGGCGGCACGGGCTTCGTCGAGTGCTGCCTCGAAGCGCTGGTAAATTTCCCAGATTTCGCCATGGACATAGTTGTAACCGCGACTGGCGCCCATCGCGTAGGCGGCGATGGCCATCCCCTCGATGACCGCATGCGGGTTGTAGCGCATGATGTCGCGGTCCTTGAAGGTACCCGGTTCGCCTTCGTCGGTATTGCAGACGACATACTTGTCGCCGGGGAAGGAGCGCGGCATGAAGGACCACTTCAGGCCGGTCGGGAAGCCGGCACCGCCGCGGCCGCGCAGCACCGATTGCTTGACTTCGCTGATGACTTCTTCCTGCGTCAGCTTGCTTTCCAGGATGCGCCGCAATTGGGCGTAGCCGCCGCGAGCGACGTAATCCTTCAGGCGCCAGCTATTGTCGCCGTCCAGCCCCGCCATCAGGACGCCATTGATCGAACCAAGCATGGCCATTATTTGCACTCCTCAAGCAGCTTGTCGATCTGCTCCGGGTGCATGTGGCTGCACATCGAACGGTTGTTGACGATGAACACCGGCGCATCGCCGCAAGCTCCCATGCATTCGCCTTCCTTGAGCGTGAACTTGCCGTCCGGCGTCGTCTCGCCATAGCCAATGCCGAGTTTTTTCTGCAGGTACTCGCCGGCGTGATAGCCACCGGACAGGGCGCAAGGCAGGTTGGTACAGACCGTGATCTTGTACTTGCCGACCGGCTTGACGTCGTACATGTTGTAGAAGGTCGCCACCTCGTAGGCCGCGATGGGCGGCATCCCGAGATAGTCGGCAACGGCCTCGATGGCCTCGGCCGGCAGCCAGCCCTTTTCTTCCTGGGCATGGGCCAGACAGGCCATCACAGCGGACTGTTTCTGATCAGCGGGGTACTTGGCGACCTCGCGGGCGAATTTCTGGAGGGTTTCAGCGGCAAACATCAGCGGTCAATCTCGCCAAAAACGATATCTTGGGAGCCGATGATCGTGACGACGTCGGCGATCATGTGGCCACGGGCCATTTCGTCCATGCCGGCCAGGTGTACATAGCCCGGAGCGCGGATCTTCATGCGGTAGGGCTTGTTGGCGCCATCGGAAATGAAATAGATGCCGAACTCGCCCTTCGGGTGCTCGACCGCGGCGTAGGCTTCGCCCGGCGGCACATGGATGCCTTCGGAGAAGAGCTTGAAGTGATGGATCAACTCCTCCATGTTGGACTTCATGTTTTCCCGCGGCGGCGGCGCCACCTTGTAGTTGTCGGTGATGATCGGGCCGGGATTCTTGCGCAGCCAATCGATACACTGCTTGATGATGCGGTTCGCCTGCAGCATCTCTTCCATGCGCACCAGGTAGCGGTCATAGCTGTCGCCGTTGACGCCGATCGGCACGTCGAAATCGACCTTGTCGTAGGCGGCGTAGGGCTGCTTCTTGCGCAAATCCCAGGCGATGCCGGAACCGCGCAGCATGGCACCGGTGAAGCCCATCTGCAGGGCACGCTCGGGCGAGACGACGCCGACGTTGACCAGGCGCTGCTTCCAGATCCGATTGTCGGTCAGCAGCGTGTGATATTCGGCGTGATAAGTCGGGAAACGGTTGGTGAAATCTTCGATGAAGTCGAGCAGCGTACCGCTGCGGTTCTCGTTCCTGGCTGCCGCCTTTTTGGCGTTGGTCCAGGTCGACTCGCGGTATTGCGGCATACGGTCCGGCAGATCGCGATAAACGCCGCCCGGACGGTAGTAGGCGGCGTGCATCCGGGCACCGGAAACCGCCTCGTAGACATCCATCAAATCCTCGCGCTCGCGGAAGGTGTACAGCGCCATGGTCATGGCGCCGACGTCGAGGGCGTGGCAACCGATCCACAACAGATGGTTGAGGATGCGGGTGATTTCGTCGAACATCGTACGGATGTACTTGCCGCGCTCCGGCACCTCGATGCCCAGCAGTCGCTCGGCGGCGAGGCAGTAGGCGTGCTCGTTGCACATCATCGAGACGTAGTCGAGACGGTCCATGTAGGGAACCGACTGGACCCAGGTACGGGTTTCCGCCAATTTCTCAGTGGCACGGTGGAGCAAGCCGATGTGCGGGTCGGCGCGCTGCACAACCTCGCCGTCCAGTTCCAGCACCAGGCGCAGCACGCCGTGCGCGGCCGGATGCTGCGGGCCGAAGTTCAGGGTGAAATTGTGAATATCAGCCATGTGCCGGATCCCCGAAGCTGTCTTCGCGCACAATGCGCGGGGTGTTTTCGCGAGGCTCGATAGTCACCGGCTGGTAGATGACACGTCCTTGATCGGGGTCATAACGCATCTCGACATGGCCGGAAATCGGGAAGTCCTTACGGAACGGATGGCCGATGAAGCCATAGTCGGTCAGGAGGCGGCGCAGGTCGTCATGGCCGACGAAGGCGATACCGTAGAGATCGAAGGCTTCGCGCTCGAACCAATTGACGCTCGTCCAGACGCCGGTCAGCGAATCGACGGCGGGAAATTCATCGTCCTCGGCAAAGACGCGGACACGCAAACGCCAGTTGTTGGCAATGGACAGGAGATGCGACACCACGGCGAAGCGCTTGCCCTGCCAGACGCCGTCGCCATAGGTGGAGTAATCGACGCCGCAGAGGTCAATGTTCTCCGCGAAGCCCAGTTCCGGCTCATCCCGCAACGTGGTCATCACCGCCAGATAATCAGCGGCGGCCACTTCGATGGTCAGTTCACCCAGGGCAAGCTTGAGCGATTTCAGCTTGTCGCCAAAATGCTTTTGCAAATTTTGGCTAAGCGTTTCCAGCTTGGCAGACATATCGGATCAGCCTCGGCAATTAACGAGCGATGGTATTGGTGCGACGAATCTTGTTCTGCAGCTGGAGGATCCCGTAGATCAGGGCCTCGGCCGTCGGCGGACAGCCCGGAACATAGATATCGACGGGAACGATGCGATCGCAACCGCGCACCACGGAATAGGAATAGTGGTAATAGCCGCCGCCATTGGCACAGGAGCCCATGGAAATAACCCAGCGCGGCTCGGCCATCTGATCGTAGACCTTGCGCAAGGCGGGCGCCGTCTTGTTGGTCAGCGTGCCGGCGACGATCATCACATCGGACTGGCGCGGGCTGGGACGAAAGACGATGCCGAAGCGGTCAAGGTCGTAGCGCGCAACACCGGCGTGAATCATTTCCACCGCGCAACAGGCCAGACCGAAGGTCATCGGCCACATCGAGCCGGTGCGCATGTAATTGATCAGCTTGTCAGCCGTGGTGGTGACGAACCCTTCTTGCAGAATGCCTTCGATAGCCATCGCTTATTCCCACTCCAGCGCGCCCTTGGCCCAGGCATATGCATAGCCGACGACCAGAATGCCAACGAAAACGAGCATTTCGATGAAGCCGAACAGCTTGATCGACTCGCTCGCCACGATATCCTTGAAAATCGTCGCCCACGGGAAGAGGAAGGCAATTTCCAGATCAAACAGAATGAAGAGGATGGCTATCAAGTAGTAGCGCACATCGAACTTCATGCGCGCATCCTCGAATGCCTCGAAGCCGCACTCGTATGGCGAGAGCTTCTCGGGGTCAGGCCTGTTGGGAGCCAGCAGGAACCCCATCGTGACCGGCAATATGCCAATCGCAACCCCCACCAGGACGAACATCAGGATCGGAAAGTAGTTTTCCATCATCCGCCGCCAATATCCAGATTTCTATCGAGAAGCAGTGCCCGCAGGCCACTGCCCTATTATTGGTGCCGACGGCGAGACTCGAACTCGCACAGCTTGCGCCACTACCCCCTCAAGATAGCGTGTCTACCAATTTCACCACGTCGGCACTACTTTTTGCCCCACCCGGCGAGGGATTATTGCCGGGCAAGCCACCTTGCACTACTTTGGAATATCTTCTGCCTTGGACCCTGTCTCAGCGGGTGCCTTCGGCATTTCCGTGCCCACCTCGGCGGGCGCTGGAACAGTCTGCGATTGTACCGTTTCCTGCATCACGCTGCCAGTCGTTTTTACCTTATGCGAGGCAACGTAGGCCAGCGTCAGGCTGGTGAGGAAAAACACCGCCGCCAGGATGCCTGTCGTGCGGCTGAGGAAGTTCGCCGAGCCGGTCGCCCCGAACAGGCTGCCGGAAGCGCCACTACCAAAAGCCGCCCCCATGTCGGCCCCCTTGCCGTGCTGCATCAGCACCAGCCCGATGATCGACAGCGCCACCAGGATGTGCACCGTCAGTAACAGAGAAAAAAACCAATTCATTGCTTCCGCCTATCCGCTTTTGTCTATCCCGCCGCCTGGCAAATCGCCAGAAAATCATCCGCTACCAGCGCCGCCCCACCGACCAAACCGCCGTCGATATCGGCTTGCGCAAACAACTCCTTCGCCCCTGCGGGCTTGACGCTCCCGCCGTACAGGATGCGCATTTCGTCAGCGACAGCCGCATCCCGTTCCGCCAGCCGCGCTCGGATGGCCGCATGCACCTCCTGCGCCTGCGCCGGCGAGGCCGTCACACCGGTGCCAATCGCCCACACCGGCTCGTAGGCCAGCAAGGCCGCGCGCATGGCCGAAATTCCGACGCGCTCGACAACGGCAGCCAACTGCCGCCCGACCACCGCCAGAGTCTGCCCGGCCTCGCGCTCGGCCAGGGTCTCGCCCAGACAAAGCACCGGCCGGATACCGGCCGCCTGCGCCGCGGCAAACTTCGCCGCCACCGTCGCGTCGCTCTCGCCGAACAGGCTGCGGCGCTCGGAATGCCCAACCAGCACGTAACTGCAACCGAACTCGCCGAGCATCACCGCCGACACCTCACCGGTATAGGCGCCCTCGGCGTATTCGCTGAGCGTCTGCGCTCCCCAAGCCACTTTCGAGCCAGTCAGTAATGACTGAACCTGGCCGAGATAAGGAAACGGCGCGCAAACAACGACGTCGCAAGCCAAACCTTCGGCCGCCGCCCGAATCGGTGCCAGCAACGCCGCGTTCCGCGGGAGGCTGCCGTACATTTTCCAATTTCCGGCGACAAGCTTCTTACGCATGGGAACGGCCATTCAGTTGGCAAAAAACCGGGGAATTATAGCGATGGCGCGCGCCACTGGTCAAGGTTGGCGCCGGCCGACAAGCACTATCCACCCACCGCTTCACGCACCACCTGGGCCAGTTGCTCGGCCATCGCCACGACCTCGGCGGCATCCTCGCCCTCGACCATCACGCGCAGCAGAGGCTCAGTCCCGGAAGCGCGCAGCAACACCCGGCCGCGGCCGTTCATCCGCTGCTCCACCGTCGCCAGCCCGGCGGCGATGCGGGTATCGGTCTTCCACGGGAAGTCCTTGCGGATCGGCACGTTGATCAATTTCTGCGGGTAGAGAACCAGCTCTCCGAGCAACGAGCGCAGATCGCCCCCGATTTCGCGCAATGCGGCCAGCACCTGCAATGCGGCAATGGTGCCGTCGCCGGTGGTATGACGATCGAGGGCGAGGATGTGGCCGGAATTTTCGCCGCCGTACAGCCAGCCCTTCTCGTTGAGCATTTCGACCACGTAGCGGTCGCCGACCGCCGCCCGGCCGAAAGGCACGTTCATCCGGGTCAGCGCATGCTCGAGCGCGAGATTGCTCATCAGCGTGCCGGCCACGCCCTTGACCGGCGCCAGCCGGGAGCGGCTGCGGACGATCGCATAGAGCAACTGGTCACCGTCGTAGAGATTGCCTTCGGCGTCGATCATCTGGATGCGGTCGGCATCGCCGTCGAGGGCCACGCCGAGATCGGCGCCATGGGCGACGACGGCTTGGGCCAGGGCTTGTGGCGCAGTAGCGCCGACGCCGTCGTTGATGTTCAGGCCGTTCGGCTGCACGCCGATGGTGACGACCTCGGCGCCGAGTTCATGGAACACGCTGGGCGCCGTGTGATAGGCCGCACCGTGGGCGCAATCGACGACGATTTTCAGGCCACGCAAGTCGAGATCGTTGGGGAACGTGCTCTTGCAGAATTCGATGTAGCGGCCGCGCGCATCCTCGATGCGGCGCACCCGTCCCAACTCGGCGGCCGATACGCAGGTGATCGGCTGGTCGATCCCGGCCTCGATCGCCCGCTCGACATCATCCGGTAGCTTCGCCCCTTGAGCAGAAAAGAATTTGATCCCGTTATCATAATATGGATTGTGCGAGGCGGAAATGACGATGCCCGCCTGCAGGCGCAAAGCCCGCGTCAGGTAGGCCACCGCTGGCGTCGGCAGCGGCCCGACCAGGTGGACATCGACACCTGCCGCCGAAAAACCGGCTTCCAGCGCCGACTCGAGCATGTAGCCGGAAAGCCGGGTGTCCTTGCCGATCAGTACCTGCGGCCGCTCGCCAGCCGGCATCGAACATTTGCCGAGCAGCACCCGACCAGCGGCATGACCCAGGCGCATAACGAAATCCGGTGTGATCGGCGTTTCACCGACCCGTCCGCGCACGCCATCAGTGCCGAAATATTTTCTACTCATCGTCAGTCTCCTTGTTCAATCGCTGCCCAGACGGCCAGACCGTCGCGGGTCGCGGCGACATCATGCACGCGCAGAATCCGCGCTCCCTTGTTCGCAGCCAGCACGGCCGCTACGACGCTGGCCGGCAGACGCTCGCCAACCGGCCGGCCGGTCAGCTCGCCCAGCATCGACTTGCGCGACACGCCAACCAGTAACGGTAAATCATCGACAGCCGTTTCCGCCAGGCGACGGAACAGCGTCACATTGTGCTCAAGCGACTTGCCGAAGCCGAAGCCCGGATCGAGCAGCAAACGCTCATCGCCCACTCCGGCCTGGCGACAGCGGTTAACAGCCGCTGCGAGAAATGCCCTGACCTCGCCGACGGCATCGCCATACATCGGCGCCTGTTGCATGGTGCCCGGTTCGCCCTGCATGTGCATCAGGCACACAGCGCAGTCGCTGTTGGCCACCACCGCCAGCGCCTCCGGCTGGCTCATGCCGGTGATGTCATTGATCATCGTCGCACCGGCCGCCAGTGCTGCGCACATCACGGCCGGCTTGTAGGTATCGACCGAAATCGGCAGCCCCCAGGTCGTGATCTCCTCCAGTACCGGCAGCAAGCGCCGCAGCTCCTCGGCTTCCGGTGTCGGGATCGCGCCTGGGCGCGACGATTCGGCCCCGAGGTCAAGCAGGTCCGCCCCGGCCTCGCGCTGCGCTCGAGCATGGGCGATGGCGCGCTCGATGTCGCCGACCAGGCCGTCGCCGGAAAAGGAGTCGGGCGTCAGATTGACGATGCCCATAACCAGCGGGCGCTGCAACGGCAGCCGGTACGAACCGCAGTGAAGAAAACGCATAGGGTTAAACGAAAAGGCCGGGGTACGCCCCCGGCCTGCTGCTTAATGGATGAATCAGGCCGGCGCCGTGGCGCTCGGTTCGGCCCCCGGCGAATCGTCCGACGGCGACTGGGAAGCACTCTGACTCGGCTTCGGCGGACGCGGCGCCTGACCGGCCATGATGTCGTTGATCTGCTCGGCATCGATGGTTTCCCATTCGAGCAGTGCTTTGGTCATCGCCTCGACCTTGTCGCGGTTATCCTCGAGGAGCCCGCGGGCCAGCGCGTACTGCGCGTCAATGATTTTGCGGATCTCGGCATCGACCTCCTGCATCGTCGCCTCGGAAACGTTCTTGTGCTGGGTCACCGAACGGCCGAGGAAGACCTCGCCTTCGTTCTCGCTATAGACCATGACACCAAGATCGGACATGCCATAGCGCGTCACCATATCGCGCGCCATCGCCGTTGCCCGCTCGAAATCGTTCGAGGCGCCGGTGGTCATCTGGTTCATGAACAGTTCCTCGGCAATCCGGCCGCCGAACAGCACGGCGATGCGGGAGAGCAGATACTGCTTGTCGTAGGCGTAACGGTCCTGCTCCGGCAACTGCATGGTCAGGCCCAGGGCACGGCCACGCGGAATGATGGTGACCTTGTGCACCGGGTCGGATTTCGGTACCAGCTTGGCGATCACGGCATGCCCGGATTCGTGGTAGGCCGTATTCAGCTTCTCTTCCTCGGTCATGACCATGCTGCGGCGCTCAGCGCCCATCATGATCTTGTCCTTGGCCATCTCGAAATCGTCCATGTCGACCAGGCGCTTGTTGCGGCGGGCGGCGAACAGCGCCGCTTCGTTGACTAGGTTGGCCAGATCGGCGCCGGAGAAACCGGGCGTACCGCGGGCGATGACGTCAGCCTTAACGTCACCAGCGATCGGCACTTTGCGCATATGCACCTTGAGGATTTCTTCCCGGCCGCGGATATCCGGCAGCGGCACGACCACCTGGCGGTCGAAGCGGCCTGGGCGCAGCAGCGCCGGATCGAGGATGTCGGGACGGTTAGTCGCGGCAATGACGATGATACCGGCGTGCCCCTCAAAACCATCCATTTCGACCAGCAACTGATTCAGCGTCTGCTCGCGCTCGTCGTTGCCACCACCCAGGCCGGCGCCGCGATGGCGGCCGACGGCGTCGATTTCATCGATGAAGACGATGCACGGCGCGTGTTTTTTGGCGTTCTCGAACATATCGCGGACGCGCGCCGCGCCAACACCGACGAACATTTCGACAAAGTCGGAACCGGAAATACTGAAGAACGGCACCTTCGCCTCGCCGGCAATGGCCTTGGCCAGCAGCGTTTTGCCAGTACCGGGGTTGCCGACCATCAGCACACCCTTGGGAATGCGCCCGCCGAGCTTCTGGAACTTGGACGGATCGCGCAGGAAATCGACCAACTCTTGCACTTCTTCTTTCGCCTCATCGCAGCCGGCGACGTCGGCAAAGGTGACGGTGTTCTGTGCCTCGTCGGTCATCCGCGCCCGCGACTTGCCGAAGGAGAAGGCGCCGCCCTTGCCGCCGCCCTGCATCTGGCGCATGAAGAAGACCCAAACGCCGATCAGCAACAGCATCGGGAACCACGAGACGAAGATGCTCATCAGGAAGGATTGTTCTTCCTCGGGCTTGGCCTCGATCTTGACGCCGCTCTTCAGCAGATCGGAAACCAGCCACAGGTCGGGCGGCGCATAAGTCGTCAGGCGCTTGCCTTCGGTCGTTGTCGCTTTCAGCGTGCGGCCTTCCATGACCACCTTGGCGATACGCCCCTCCCTCACCTCATCGAGGAACTGGGAGTATTCGATCGAACCTGGCGCGGCCTGGCGCGTGTTGAACTGATTGAACACGGTCATCAGCACGAGGCCGATGATCAGCCAGACTGCGAGGTTTTTGAACATGTTGTTCAAGCTTGCTCTCCTTCACCAGCGTCGAGCGACAAAACTTTCATTTTAACTGCTTCTTTCAACGTAATACACGACCGAGCAAATAAAGCTCGGCGCTGCGATCGCGCGAGGCGTCGGGCTTACGTACCGCGACCGTACGAAATGTCTCGCGCATGGAACGGAGAAATGCTTCGTAGTCCGTCCCTTGAAAAACTTTGACCAGAAACGCACCGTCCGGTTGCAGATGCGCCCGCGAAAACTCAAGCCCCAGTTCGGCCAGATGCATCACCCGCGCCTGGTCGACCAGGGGCACACCGGACATATTGGGGGCCATGTCCGACATCACAAGCCCCACCCGGCGCTCGCCCAGTTTCTCTTCCAGTTGCGCCAGCACCGCGTCCTCGCGGAAATCGCCCTGGATGAAATGCACGCCGTGGATCGGCTGCATCTCCAGCAGGTCGAGCGCCAAGACCAGGCCACCGTCGCCGACCCGCTTGACTGCTACCTGTGACCAGCCGCCGGGCGTCGCGCCGAGGTCGACGACCACTTCGCCGCGCTTGAGCAGCTTGTCCTTGTCGTCAATCTCCATCAACTTGAAGGCGGCGCGCGAACGCCAGCCTTCCTTCCTGGCGAGCTGGACGTAGGGATCGTTGACGTGTTCCTGCATCCACGCCTTGCT
Source organism: Azonexus sp. (assembly GCA_031274715.1). GTDB lineage: Bacteria > Pseudomonadota > Gammaproteobacteria > Burkholderiales > Rhodocyclaceae > Azonexus. The sequence continues at coordinate 74,135 of JAISPT010000039.1, forward strand.
GGTTCTGGTTCGTTTCATTCGGTAAAATGCGGTTTTTGAAAGATTTTTACATGCAACAACTGACTTCCGTCCAGGTTCGCGAACTGCGCGCCAAGGCTCACGGCCTGAATCCGGTGGTATCGATTTCCGAGAATGGACTCAACGATGCCGTTCTCAAGGAAATCGACGTCTGCCTGAAAGCGCATGAGCTGATCAAGGTCCGCGTCTACGGCGACAGCCGCGACGACCGCCTGGCCTACCTGGAACGCATCTGCCAGGAACTCGACGCCGCCCCGGTGCAGCATATTGGCAAGCTGCTGGTGGTTTACCGCCCGGCTCCGGCCGACGCCGCCGCAAAGACCCCGCGCCGTGGTGGTGCCAAGGAAGCGCGGCGCACCAAACGCAGCTTTCAGGGTTAGTCGCGCAGGCCGCGCCCACTCCACCCCACCAGCCACAATCCGAGCAAGCTCTGCAGCAGATAGAGCGCGCTCGAAACACCATGCCAGGCCGCAAAGCGGCCGCGTAGTGCACTTTCCATGACATCGTAAGGCCAGGCATCGGCTTTCAACTGCACCATCAGTGGCTGGATGCCGAACAGGCCAACGGCCGTCAGCACGGCCATGCCCAGCACCAACCACCACACCGCCCGGCCGAACACCACCCGCCGCCAGCGCCAAGCCAGGAACAACAGCAGGTAGGCGGCGCAAGCGAGGCCAATCCAGCCGATCAGCGCGAACAGCTTGCCGGCGACGATCCCGGCCAGTTGCCGGTCGTCGAGGCTGGCGAACAGCACCGGCACCGCCAGATAGCCGATCGCCCACAGGCCACCGACCCACAGGGTCAGCAACACGTGATAGAGGGCTTCGAAGAGCTTGCGCATGCAGCGGATCAGCAAACGGTCGCTTATTCGTAGCGCACGTCGATGATTTCGTATTCGCGGATGCCGCCCGGGGCCTGTACCTGGGCGACATCGCCGGCGTATTTGCCGATCAGCGCACGGGCCATCGGCGAAGCGACGGACAGCTTGCCGCTCTTGATGTCGGCCTCGTCCTCGCCGACGATCTGGTAAGTCGCCGCGGCGCCGCTGTCCTGGTCCTCAAGATCGACGGTAGCGCCGAAAACGCAGCGGCCATCGGCGTCGAGCAGCTTGGGATCGATAATCTGCGCGTTCGACAGCTTGCCTTCGACCTCCAGAATTCGCCCTTCGACGAAAGCCTGACGCTCCTTAGCCGCGTCATACTCGGCATTTTCCGACAGGTCACCGTGCGAACGCGCCTCGGCGATGGCGGCGATCACACTGGGACGCTCCACCGTCTTCAGGCGGTACAGTTCCGTGCGCAGTTTCTCGGCACCGGCTACGGTCAATGGGACTTTGCTCATCATCTCATCCAGCAAAAAGCAAACCGCCGGCGTCCACATGGGACGGCCCGGCGGTTCAGATTGGTCTCAGTGAAGTTGTTGGTGCAGCGACTGGATCGGATAAACCACCAGTTCACCCAGGTGGCGGATGCCCTCGGCGGCGGCCTCGGCACCCCAGATCGTCGTATACATCGTCACCCGCGCCTGCAGACCCGAAGTACGGATGGAACGCGAATCGTGGATTGCCCCGCGCTTCTCTTCCACCGTGTTGATGATCAGCGCGATCTCATCGTTCTTGATCATGTCGACGATGTGCGGCCGCCCCTCGGTGACTTTGTTCACCGGCTGCACCGGCAGGCCGGCAGCCTCGATAGCGTGCGCCGTGCCGCGCGTGGCAACCAGATGGAAACCGGCATCGTGCAGATGGCGGGCAACCTCGATGGCCTTGGCCTTGTCGCTGTCCTTGACCGACAGGAAGGCGCGCCCAGTCTTCGGCAGCTTGACGCCGGCCGCCAACTGCGACTTGACGAAAGCTTCGGCAAAGGTGACGCCGACGCCCATGACTTCACCGGTCGACTTCATTTCCGGGCCGAGAATGGTATCGACGCCGGGGAACTTGACGAAGGGGAAGACCGCTTCCTTGACCGAGAAATACGGCGGCACGACCTCCTGGGTCATGCCCTGCGCCCGCAAGCTCTTGCCGGCCATGCAGCGGGCGGCGATCTTGGCCAGTTGCAGACCGGTGGCCTTGGAGACGAAGGGCACGGTGCGCGAGGCGCGCGGATTAACTTCCAGCACGTAGACGTCGTTGTCCTTGATGGCGAACTGCACGTTCATCAGGCCGCAAACATTGAGCGCCTTGGCCATCAATTGGGTCTGACGGCGCAGCTCGTCCTGAATGGCGGCGGACAGCGAATACGGCGGCAGCGAGCAGGCCGAATCGCCGGAATGCACGCCGGCCTGTTCGATGTGTTCCATGACGCCGCCGATGATCACCTCCTCGCCATCAGACAAGGCATCGACGTCGCACTCGACGGCGTCGTTGAGGAAGCGGTCGAGCAGCACCGGCGAATCATTGGAGACCTTGACCGCCTCGCGCATGTAGCGTTCGAGATCTTTCTGCTCATGGACGATTTCCATGGCCCGGCCGCCCAGCACGTAAGACGGACGGACAACCAGCGGATAACCGATCTCGGCCGCCAGGCGCAGCGCTTCTTCCTCGGTGCGTGCGGTGCGGTTGGGTGGCTGCTTGAGGCCGAGGTCGTGCAGCAGTTTCTGGAAGCGCTCACGATCCTCGGCGATGTCGATCGATTCCGGCGTCGTACCGATAATCGGCACGCCGTTGGCTTCCAGGGCCAGCGCCAGCTTGAGCGGCGTCTGGCCGCCGTACTGGACGATGACGCCTTGCGGCTTCTCGATGGCGCAGATTTCCAGCACGTCTTCCAGCGTCAGCGGCTCGAAATACAGGCGGTCGGAGGTGTCGTAATCGGTGGACACGGTTTCCGGGTTGCAGTTGATCATGATGGTCTCGTAGCCATCCTCGCGCATCGCCATCGCCGCATGCACGCAGCAATAATCGAATTCGATGCCCTGGCCGATGCGGTTCGGACCGCCGCCCAACACCATGATCTTCTTCTTGTCGGTCGGCCGTGCCTCGCACTCGTCCTCGTAGGTCGAGTACAGGTAGGCGGTGTCGGTGGCGAATTCGCCGGCACAGGTATCGACGCGCTTATACACCGGGCGCACGCTCAGTTCGTGGCGCCGCTTGCGGAACTCAGATTCGCTGGTCTTCAGCAGATAGGCCAGACGCCGGTCGGCAAAGCCTTTGCGCTTGAGGAAACGGATTTCCTCGGCGCTGAGCGAGGCGAACGCGCGCTTCTCGACAGCCAGTTCGAGATCGACGATCTCCTTGATCTGGGAGAGGAACCACGGGTCGATCTTGGTCAGGTCAAAGACGCGCTCGACCGACATGCCGATGCCGAAAGCGTCGGCGACATACCACAGGCGCTCTGGCGACGGCTGGGCGAGTTGCTCGTCGATGGTTTCCGGATCGACCGACTTCAGGTTGAAGCCATCGACGCCGACTTCCAGACCGCGCAGCGCCTTTTGCAGCGACTCCTGGAAAGTGCGGCCGATGGCCATCACTTCGCCGACCGACTTCATCTGCGTGGTCAGGGTCGAATCGGCCTGCGGGAATTTCTCGAAGGCGAAACGCGGCACCTTGGTCACGACGTAGTCGATGGACGGCTCGAACGAGGCCGGCGTCTTGCCGCCGGTAATGTCGTTGGCCAGTTCGTCGAGCGTGTAGCCGACAGCCAGCTTGGCGGCGATCTTGGCGATCGGGAAGCCAGTCGCCTTGGAAGCCAGCGCCGACGAGCGCGAAACGCGCGGATTCATTTCGATGACGATGCAACGCCCATCCTCTGGATTGATGGCGAACTGCACGTTGGAACCGCCGGTATCGACACCGATTTCGCGCAACACGGCAATCGAGGCGTTGCGCAGCAACTGATATTCCTTGTCGGTCAGCGTCTGCGCCGGAGCGACGGTGATCGAGTCACCGGTATGCACGCCCATCGGGTCGAGGTTCTCGATCGAGCAGATGATGATGCAGTTGTCCGCCTTGTCGCGGACCACTTCCATCTCGAATTCCTTCCAGCCGAGCAGCGACTCCTCAATGAGCAACTCGTTGGTCGGCGAGGCTTCAAGACCGCGCTTGCAGATCGTCTCGAACTCTTCCAGGTTGTAGGCGATGCCGCCGCCGGTGCCGCCGAGCGTGAAGGACGGGCGGATGATGGTCGGAAAACCGATCATCGCCTGCACCTGGTAGGCTTCCTCCATGCTATGGGCGGTGGCCGAGCGGGCGGAACCGAGGCCGATCTGGGTCATCGCATCCTTGAACTTCTGGCGGTCCTCGGCCTTGTCGATGGCTTCCTTGGAAGCTCCGATCAGTTCGACGCCGAATTTCTCCAGCACGCCTTCGCGGTCGAGATCGAGCGCGCAGTTCAGCGCCGTCTGGCCACCCATGGTCGGCAACAGCGCGTCCGGCCTTTCCTTTTCGATGATCTTGGCGACGACCTGCCAAGTGATCGGCTCGATGTAGGTGACATCGGCCATTTCCGGGTCGGTCATGATGGTCGCCGGATTGGAGTTGACCAGGATGACCTTGTAGCCCTCCTCGCGCAGCGCCTTGCAGGCCTGGGCGCCGGAATAATCGAATTCGCAGGCCTGGCCGATGATGATCGGACCAGCGCCAATGATCAGAACGCTTTGAATGTCTGTACGTTTCGGCATGTGATGGTTCTCGCTGATTTACGCCCGTTGCAGGGCCGCGACGCCGCGCGTCATGGTGTCGAGGAAGCGGTCGAACAGGTAGGTCACGTCGTGCGGACCGGAACTGGCTTCCGGGTGCCCTTGGAAGGAGAAGGCCGGCACGTCGGTCCGAGCGATGCCCTGCAAAGAGCCGTCGAACAAGGACACATGGGTGGCGCGCAGATTGTCCGGCAGCGAGTCGGGATCAACCGCGAAACCGTGATTCTGCGTGGTAATGAGCACCGCGCCAGTATCCAGATCCTTGACCGGATGGTTGGCGCCGTGGTGGCCGAACTTCATTTTTTTCGTCCGGGCGCCGGAAGCCAGCGCCAGCAACTGGTGGCCGAGACAAATGCCGAAGGTCGGCACGCCACGGTCGAGGAATTCACGAATGGCGGCGATGGCGTAATCACACGGCCCCGGATCACCCGGACCGTTGGACAGGAAGACGCCATCCGGATTCATCGCCAGCACGTCGGCGGCCAGCGTCTGGGCCGGCACAACAGTCAAGCGGACACCACGCTCGGCCAGCATGCGCAGGATGTTGCGCTTGACGCCGAAATCGTAGGCGACAACATGAAAACGCTGCTCGGTCGCCGACCTGTAGCCCTGCAAGGTCCACTCGGCCTGGTCCCAGGCGTAACTCCCGGTAGTCGACACCACTTTCGCCAAGTCCATGCCGGTCAGGCCGGGAAAGGCGCGCGCAGTCGCCAGGGCCTTGGCCTCGTCGACGTTACCGGCGATGATGCAGCCGGCCTGGGCGCCTTTTTCACGCAGAATGCGGGTCAGCTTGCGGGTATCGATGCCGGCGATGGCGACGAGGCCGTGCTTCTTCAGATAGGACGACAGGGTTTCCTGGCTGCGCCAGCTCGAAGCGACCGGTGGCAGGTCGCGGATCACCAGGCCGGCGGCGAAATTGGCGGCCGACTCGAAGTCTTCCGCATTGCAGCCGGTATTGCCGATGTGCGGATAGGTCAGGGTAACGATCTGCCGGCAGTAGGACGGGTCGGTCAGGATTTCCTGATAGCCCGTCATGGCCGTATTGAACACCACTTCGCCGCTGGTGATACCGTCGGCGCCGATGGAATGGCCCTGGAAAACCGTTCCGTCGGCGAGGGCGAGAATGGCGGGGATGGTTGAGGGCAGCAGCGACACGTCGGCTCTCCTGTAATTTTCTGCTTGTTCATGTGCCGAGCGGGGAGGCTTGCGCCTCCCCGCTCGTGCTTTTTAACCTTTCTATTCTATCCGAAAACAGCCTTTTCAGGCAAATTCAAGGGATTACACGGGTCGCCACGAACTGATCGAGCAACGGCCGGATGCGCGCCATTTCGTCGGTCAGGATGGCGAAATCGCGGCGGCAGGCAACCCAGTCGGGATCGTTGCCGGGCAGGGCCGCGCGTTCGAGAGCGAAGGCCTGACGGCGGGCCGTTTCGGCATGGAACATGGCAAGCAGGCTCTTCAGGGTATGCGCCTTCATGCGCAAGCCGTTGCTGTCCTGCGCCGCCAGCGCCTGACGCACCGCGGCAAGATGCCCGTCCCATTCGGCCAGCAACATACCGGCCATGGTGACGAACAGTTCGGGATCGCCGATCGCGTTTAGCGCACCGTGCAGGTCGAGCCCATTGGTGGCTGCCAACGCTTCGGGAACGACGACGCCATCCGGCACCTCGTCGCCACGCGCACGCGCCAGAATGGCGGCCAGTTCCGGGGCACGCAGGGGCTTGGTCAGGTAGTCGTCCATACCGGCCTCAAGGCAGCGCTGGCGATCGCCCTCCATGGCATTGGCCGTCATCGCCACGATATATACCGGCTGGAACCCCTTCGACACGACCCAACTGCGCCGCATCTCACGCGAACGGATGGCCTCGGTCGCCTCCAGGCCGTCCATCACCGGCATCTGCATATCCATCAGGATGACGTCGAAATGACCGCTATCGTGCAGATCGAGCGCCTCGGCACCGTTGTTGGCAACGCTGACTTGGCACCCCTGGCGTTCAAGCAGGCGCCGCGCCAGTTCCTGGTTGACCGGATTATCCTCGACCAACAGGACGCCCAAGCCCTCGCCCGACGTTTTCGCCGCCTCCAACTCGAAAGGCTCCAACACCTCCGCCCCGCCCTCATCGACCAGCGCCAAGGCATCGATCAGGTCGCCGCAGCCGATCGGTTTGACCAGATAAGCCTTGACCTCCAGTTGGCGTAGGCGTTCCAGGTCGAGGCGCTGGTTTTCGGTACTGAGCGTGACCAGCAGCCGCTCGCGGGCACCGGCTGCGCGCCAGGCCTCGATCAGCGCGAAGCCCCCCGGCGGCGCCATGTGCGCATCGGCCAGCAAGTAGTCGTAAGGAAGATCAAGTTCCCGCGTCTGCCCCAGCGCCGCCAGGGCGGCGGCGCCGTTATCGACCGCTACTGCCTCGATGCCGAGGCGGCCGAGCAATTCGCATAACACACCACCGGCCGCAGCATTGCCGTCGACCACCAGCGCCCGCCGGCCACGGTAGCGATCGGCATCGGCGGCGGCCGGCCGCCCCTCGGCGACAACGCCGACGCATACCGTGAAGTGGAAGGTCGAGCCTTGGCCGGGCGCGCTTTCCAGCCAGATGTGACCGCCCATCAACTGGACCAGGCGGGCACTGATGGCCAATCCGAGTCCGGTACCGCCAAAGCGCCGGGTGGTCGACTCATCAGCCTGGGAAAAAGCTTCGAAAATAGCCTGCTGCTTGTCGATCGGCACGCCGATGCCGGTATCGCGCACGGCGCAGTGCAAATGGAGCGAGTGCTTGCCCGCCGCCCCGACATCGACGACCAGCGCCACTTCACCGCGTTCGGTGAATTTAACGGCATTGCCGAGCAGATTAATAACCACCTGCCGCAGCCGGGTTGGGTCACCAACCACCCGCACCGGCACCGCCGGCCGCACATCGACAATCAGTTCCAGCCCCTTGCGGTGGGCATCGACGGCCAACATCCGCGCCGCATCCAGCAAGACATCGTGCACCGCGAACGGCAAGGTCTCAACCTGCACCTTGCCAGCCTCGATTTTCGAGAAATCGAGAATTTCGTTGACGATACTCAGCAGCGATTCGGCCGAGGATTTGACAGTTTTCAGGTAATGCCGCTGCTCGGCATCAAGCTCGGTATCGAGCGCCAATTCGGTCATGCCGATGATGCCGTTCATCGGTGTGCGGATTTCGTGGCTCATGTTGGCCAGGAAGGCGCCGCGCGCCTGGTTGGCGGCCTCGGCCTGCTCCTTGGCGGCGACCAGCGCCGCCTCAGCGGCCTTGGCTTCGCCGATATCGCGCTGCAGCAACAACAGCCGCACCGGCTCGCCGCGCTCGTCGCGGGCGACGACCGCGCCGCGCACCAGGAACCAGCGCCACTGGCCGTCTCTGGCACATAAACGGCATTCGCACTGGAAATAGCGTTCGCCGCCAGCGCCGGCCTGAGCCGCCATCCGCCGCTGCAATTCCCGCAAGTCGTCAGGGTGAACCTGCCGCTGCCACTGGGCGATACTGTCGTCGAACTGCTCCAGGGCATAGCCGAGCAGTTGTTTCCAATGGCGCCCGGATTCGATCCGGCCGCTGCGCAAATTCCAGTCGAGCAGCGCGTCGCCTGACAACACCGCCTGCCACAGCTTGAATCCGGTGTACGCGTTGTAGGCGGTATCGACCTGGCCGAGTAGTTGCTCCAGCCCGCGGGCTAACTTGTCATGACCGCTGTCCCGGACGGCCGCCAGCAATTGCTGCAACGGCCCCGTCCCGTCGTCACCGAGCGCTTCCTGTAACTGGCGGGCGAGCAGACTGGATTTCATTGGCTCAGCGCAGGCCGAGCACGTCCTGCATGTCGAACAGACCGTTGCGCCGACCGGCCAGGAAGCGGGCGGCGCGCAGGCTGCCGAGCGCGTAGGGCATCCGACTGCTAGCCTTGTGGGTCACTTCGACCCGCTCGCCGAGGCCGCAGAACATCACCGTGTGATCGCCGACAATGTCGCCGCCGCGTACCGTGGCAAAGCCAATAGTCGATGGATCGCGCTCGCCGGTGACGCCCTCGCGGCCGTACACCGCGCATTCGGCGAGGTCGCGGCCGAGTGCGCCGGCGACGACCTCGCCCATGCGCAGGGCGGTGCCGGATGGTGCGTCGATCTTGAGCCGGTGGTGGGCTTCGACGATCTCGATGTCGTAGCCCTGATTGAGAATGCGTGCCGCCGTATCGAGCAGCTTGAAGACCAGATTGACGCCGACCGCCATGTTCGGTGCGAAGACGACCGGAATATCCTTGGCCGCCTCGGCAATCGCCGCCTTGCCGTCGGCTTCGAAACCGGTGGTACCGATGACGATGGCGACGCCGGCGCGGCGGCACAGCTCGAGGTGAACCAAGGTGCCCTGCGGCCGCGTGAAATCGATCAGGCAGTCGATGTTGGCTAGGCCGGCGGCGACGTCGTCGCCGACCACGACCGTGCTGGCGATACCAACCAAGTCGCCGGCTGTCTTACCGATGAAGGAACTGCCCGGCTGGTCGAACAGGGCGCCCAGCGCCATCCGCTCATCCTGCAGCGTGGCCTCGATCAACATTCGGCCCATGCGCCCGCTGGCACCCACGATACCAATACGCGTCTTGTTCATTTCAGAATCCGATCTTGTCCCACAAACTGCCGAAGAAACCCGGCTCCTCGGGCGCCGACTGCGGCGCTGCCGGTGCGTCGGCCGGCAGCGAACCGAGATCGACCACCCGGGTACGCGTGCCGGACATCGTCAGATCGTCCTCGCCGCTTGCCGCTACGTCGCCATCGACGCGCAGCAGACGGTTGTCGGCATCGAAGAATACGGTCAGCCGCCGCGTATCGACTTGGCCGGTGCTGCCGCTCTTGAAGCGATAAACATAATCCCAGCGCTGCTGGTGAAAGATGTCGGTGATCAGCGGCGTACCAAGCAGGAAGCGCACCTGATCCTTGGTCTGTCCCGGCTTGAGTTGAGCGACCGCGTCCTGGTCGAGGGCGTTGCCCTGCTGGACGTCGATCTTGTATTCGTTGATGAAGCTCGGCTTGACCGAGCAAGCACCCAGGGCAATAAAAAAGGCTGCGGCGAGCAGCAGACGGGAACAGAGCATGCGGATTTCCGGCGTTTTTCAATCAGCTTTGGAGCGGTATATCATACCCGAATTCCTTCTTCGGCCTGCGCCGACACGCACTCTGGAAACATCACGATGAGCGATCCCCAAAGCCTCAAGAACATAGGCCTGAAAGCCACTTTTCCGCGCCTGAAGATTCTTGAGCTTTTCGAAAAGAGCGCCATGCGTCACATGACGGCGGAAGACGTCTACCGCATGCTCATCGCCGAGCACAGGGACATCGGCTTGGCCACCGTCTACCGCGTGCTAACGCAATTCGAACAGGCCGGACTGCTCGAGCGCCACTTCTTCGAATCCGGCAAGGCCGTGTTCGAGATCAACCGCGGCAAGCATCACGACCACCTGGTGTGCATCGACTGCGGTCGCGTCGAGGAATTTTACGACCCGGAAATCGAGCGCCGGCAGCACGCCATCGCCAACGAACGCGGCTTTGCCATCCAGGACCACGCCCTCTACCTCTACGCCCAGTGCACCAAGGACGCCTGTCCGCACCGCGCCAAGGCCGGCGACAAGGCGGTCGCCGGCAAATCCTGACACCCTGGAGTCACTGTGCACGAACCTGTTACGGCCGGACTCGGCGCTTGGCTGTCGTCGGCCGGCGCCAGCTTCCTGCTGATCGCCCTCGCCGAATTCGGCGACAAGAGCCAACTGGTCTGCATGACCCTGGCCGCCCGCCATCGCGGTCTGCCGGTGGTGCTCGGCGCAGTCACCGCCTTCGCCTTCCTCAACCTGCTTGCCGTGCTGTTCGGTGCCGCCGTCGCCGCCTGGCTGCCGGAGTGGGTAGTCACCATCGCCGTGGCGGTACTATTCGCCGCTTTCGGTATCAACGCGCTGCGCTACCGTGAGGCAAGCGACGATGAGGAAATCGAGGAAAAGCCCGGCCACGGGGTCTTCGCCACCACCTTCCTGCTGATTTTCCTGGCCGAGTTCGGCGACAAGACGCAGATCGCCGTCGCCGGCCTCGGCAGCACGGCGGCAGGCACGGCTGTCTGGCTGGGCGCGACCCTGGCCCTGGCCACCACCTCACTGCTCGGCGTCTATGCCGGACGACGCTTCCTGAACCGCCTGCCGCTGCTCTGGATCCACCGCGTCAGCGGCGTATTTTTCTTGCTCCTGGCCGTCTACGCACTGACCCGCCTGCTTTAACGGGCTGCGCCAAAACGCCCGGATGCCTTCGGCGACTATTTGGCAGACGAAGGTTGAGCAAAAGCGTAGCTATATTTCCACACTGGCGAGCAATGTTGGCTTAACCGAATAGATGCTTGGCATATCTCCAGCGCAGGCCAACCATTCGACGAAACTCTCCGCGCCCCTGGACAACCTTCCTCCCGGATTCAGCCAGTGATACGAGCCGGTCTGGATCGGCGTGGCCCCTGGAGCCGGGATCAGACTGCCGGAAGCAAGGAATGTTTCGAGGAACAAATGCGGGATGAAGGCCATACCGAGTCGTTGGGTAGCAGCCTGAATCGCCAGGATCGTGTTGTCGAATTCCATGTGATCATCGTCATCCCCCGGCACCAGGCCATGATGGGCAAACCACTTGGGCCAGAGATCGGGTCGCGATCTGATGCCGATCAAGCGTGTGCTGGCAATTGCCGCCGGGCTAGAGACATCCTGGTGCCGCAAGTAATCTGGACTGCATACCAGCAACGAGTACTCTTCCATGAACGGATGACCGACCAAGCCGGAAAACTGGCTTGGGCAACGGCGGATGACGAGGTTGGAGGACGTGTTGCGGTCGACGATGCCTTGAGAGGTTCTCAGCATGACCTTGACCTTCGGATGTTGCTCACGATAGGACGATAGGCGCGGAATGAGCCAATGCATCGCAAACGTCGGCGTGCATTCGAGGCGCAACACGGTGCTATGCGTCGCACCGGACATTTGATGCCACGCCTCGTCGATCATATTCACCGCCGGCAAAACCAGATCCAGGAGCATCTGGCCGGCTTGGGTCAGCTCCACCCGCCGCGTGCACCGAACAAAAAGCGGCCTGCCTAGCTTGCTCTCAAGCGCCTTGATCTGCCGGCTGACCGCGCCCGGGGTGACGTGCAGTTCATTGGCGGCTGCCTGGAAACTGCCGTGCCGGGCCGCGATGGCAAATATTTGCAGCGCGTTGAAAGGAGCTTTGCGGAGCGTGACTTTCATTGTTCCGTGATTGCTGTGGAAAGCCGATAGTCTCCCTCAACGATTGAGAAAAAATCAACCATAAAAGCATAAAAATCGTTTGTTCGACAGCGCTTCACTACGGGAGCATTTCAGATTGATTGCATTTCGGTAGCGGCCACATCAGATATCCGGCGCTCCGATATTGCCTTCTTGCCGCAAATCAATCGAAAGGGATGCTATGGGTGCTCCGATCAAGTTTGGTACGACGACCGAATCCAGAAGGTCTGCGCTGAAGAAAGCTCTGCACTCAGGCAAATGCCTGCGGGTTATTGAAGCGCACAGTCCAATCTCCGCGCTGCTGGCCGAGAATGTGCGAGCGACCGACGCCAATGGCCAAGCAGCCGCGTATGACGCCTTCTGGTCGAGTTCCCTCACCGATTCGACCGAACGCGGCAAGCCTGATATCGAAGCGCTCGATATCCGCAGCCGCTTGCACAACATCAGCGAGATCTTCGAGGTGACCTCCCTGCCGCTGATCATGGACGGTGACACCGGCGGGCAGCCAGAACATTTCGCGCTGCATGTGCACTCCCTGGAACTGGCCGGCGTATCCGCGGTGATCATCGAGGACAAGACAGGCCTGAAGAAGAACTCTCTTTTCGGCAACGAAGTCCCGCAGCAACAAGAAGCGATCGATTCATTCTGCGAAAAAATCCGGGTCGGCAAGCGGGCTCAGATTACCGACGATTTCATGATCATCGCGCGGATCGAAAGCCTGATTCTTGAAGCCGGCATGCCGGACGCGCTGACCCGGGCATTCGCCTATGTCGATGCCGGCGCCGATGGAATCATGATCCACAGCCGTCGCAAATCTCCCGAAGAAGTGATCGAGTTTGCCAGCCGTTTCAAGGCTCAATGCCCGGATATCCCGCTGGTCTGCGTCCCAACCAGCTACGCGGCCATCCACTTCAACGACCTCGAAAGCGCCGGATTCAACGTCGTCATCTACGCCAACCATATGTTGCGCTCCGCCTATCTCGGCATGCGAAGAGTCGCCGTCGACATCCTGAAGCACGGACGCAGCCTCGAATCGGAAGCGCAGTGCCTAGGCATCAACGAGATTCTCGAACTGATCCCAGGTACCCGTTGAGAACGCGCTGTACTGGCAAACCCCTATGGCACCAACCGAAAAAATGAGCATGAAACTTGCCGAGAGAACTCGCCTGTTAACTCCGCCTGGCACCTCGAAGATGCGGGTCCTGGCCAACGAACTCAAAGACGCGGGCATCAATGTCGTCAATTTCGCCGCCGGCGAACTCGATATCGATACCAGCGAAACGATTAGGGAGGCCGCAAAAGCCGCCATCGACGCCAAGCGCAATGTCTATACGCCGACGATGGGAATCGCCAGCCTGCGCCAGAAAGTGGCGGAACGGGTGAGCGCCCATACCGGCGTGACCTATACGTCCAGCGAAGTCGGTCTGACCTCGGGCGCCAAGCAGGCCCTCTACAACGCCGCCATGGTGCTGCTGAACCCTGGAGACGAGGTCATCATTCCGCAACCCTATTGGGTGACCTTCCCCGCACAGGTCGAGCTCTGCGGGGCGACGCCGGTGTTCGTCGACACCCATGACGATGGGTATCGCTTGCGGGCGGCACGCGTCCAGCAGGCCATAAGCCCGAAAACCAAAGCGATCATCATCAATAGCCCCAACAACCCGACCGGTACGCTTTACGAAGCAGCGGAGCTCGAAAAGATCGCTGCGCTGGCGCTCGAAAAGGGGCTGTGGATCATATTCGATGAATGCTACGCATCGCTGGTACGCGACGGCCATCGCCACGTCAATATCGTCGAGCTGGTGCCGAAGCTCAAAGAACAGACCGTTATCGTCAATTCGTTCTCGAAGAGCCATGCCTTGACCGGTTGGCGTCTTGGCTATACGGCAGCGCCCTCGGCAGTGATCAAGGCAATGGAAAACCTGCAGGGGCACACCACCTCCAACCCGAACAGCATTGCCCAATATGCCATCGAGGCGGCACTGAGCAGTGAAGACGGAAGCTATATCGCGGCAGTCAATCAGCGACTGCAGCAGCGCCTCGAGCTTGCCAACCACTTGATCGCCAAGATGCGCGGCATTCATGCGGCTCCTGCGGAGGGTGCCTTCTACGTGTTCTTGAACGTCGCTTCGACCTTCGGCAAAGCCTGCAATGGTGCAGCGATCCGCGACGTGGATCACTTGTGCGAACTGCTGTTGAGCAAGGCCAATGTCGCCGTCGTGCCGGGCAGCGCTTTCGGCGAACCAAGCGGCATTCGATTGTCCTACGCAATCGGCGAGCAGGACATCGAGGACGGCCTGACGCGGATGGCCACCTTCTTCAACGCAATTTACTAAAAATCAAGCGCCATGCATGACAAAACCCATATGCCGCCGAGCACGCGCCCTTTCGGTGCACTGATCCTGGCCGCCGGACTTGGCAGCCGTCTAGGCAGCAACACCACGGCCAAGCCCAAATGCCTGGTGCCAGTCAGCCACACGCCGATCCTCCAACGCATGCTGGACAGCTTGGTGGCCGAGGGCGTGTCGTCGGTAATCATCGCGGTTGGCTACCTCTCCGAAGCCATTCGGGATTTCGTCGGCGAGCGTTATCCACGTCTCGACGTCCGTTTCGTCGCCAATCCGGACTATGCCGCGACTGGCTCCGTTTATTCGCTGCATCTGGCAATGCAAGAATTTCCCCTCGGACAGGATCTTCTGATCATCGAAGGGGATGTCGTGCTGGCGCCGAAGTTGCTCTCCAGTCTGCTGCGAACCGGCCGCCAGTCGGCAGACGCCGCCACCTTGCTGGCCCGCTACGAGCCCTGTCTGTCCGGCACCTTCGCCTTGGTCGACCAGGGTCGTGTCAGCGCCTGGCTGCACGAGACGGTGCGAACGGCAGACTTCCCCCTCACACAGTCGTACAAGACGGTCAATCTGACCTATGTGCGACAACTGAAGGCTTTCATCGCGCTTGACCAAGCCGTCCGGCATGTCATCGAGAAAAACGGACCCCATACCCCGCTGGAATATGCAATGCAGCACATGATCGCCAAAGGGATACAAATCGACGCGATCGAGACCGGAGCGCACCCCTGGTTCGAAGTCGATACGCCGGAAGACCTGGCGATCGCCAACCGTTTGTTCCCGCCACTGCACTGATGGCGGAAGTCTGACATGTGGAATTTCCTCGACTTGCTGTTGATCGAGCCGATCCGGATAGCTTTGCTGTTCGTCCTCGACCAAGCCTACCTCCTGACTGGCAGTTACGGTTTGGCCATCGTCGCCATGAGTTTGCTGTTCAACCTTGCGCTTTGGCCCGCCTACCACTTTGCCGAGCGCATACAAGACCGGGAACGGGCAATCCAGCGCCTCATGGCACCGAAGATGGAGGAATTCAAGTTTGCCTTCAAAGGACAGGAGCGCTATTGGATGATCCGCGCCCTGTACCGTCAGTATGGCTATCACCCGGTCTACGCCCTGCGCGGACTCGTCCCATTGTGCATCCAGATTCCGTTCTTCATCGCGACCTTCGGACTGCTATCGCACTACCAGCCCCTGCAGGGTCAGTCATTCTTGCTGCTTGACGACCTCTCACGCCCGGATAGCTTGCTGTTTGGCATCAATGTCCTGCCGGTAGTCATGACGGCCTTGAATATTCTGTCTGCCTACTTCTATGGCGATCAATTGTCGGAACGGGAATGGTTCCAAAGTGCCGCCATCGCCCTGGTCTTCCTGGTCCTGCTGTATCCATCGGCCAGCGGATTGGTGCTGTATTGGACCATCAATAATCTCATTTCGGTTGGCAAGAGCCTGTTCTACGCCTCCAACCGTATGCGGCTTTTCACGGAGATGCAGAAGTGTTCATGACTGATTGTTTCCACATCTTGCATACCCGCTTGGAAGGGCAACGCGGCTACCTCTACGCTCTGATCACAGGCTGCCTATTCCTGTTATTCCTGGTCACCCTGCCGGCAATCCTGACCGGCCTCGAAGACAACGTCGACGGGATGACCGGATACCACTGGTTCTATGTGGCCTTCGTTGCCGTCAGTGGCCTGTGCTACGGCGTCGTCGCCTACCTCGCCTATCGCTATCTTCCCGATATCGCGCGCTCCTGGCTCATTTTGCTGGGTTTCACTGCCCTGCTGGCCGGGCTGATATTTGCTTTTGCCTTTCCGAGCAATGCTGGTGTCCTCGACAATTTCCTGTTCGCAAAACCGGAAGGCCTGGCCCTTTCTCTTATGACCCTGCTGGTTGACGGCATCGTCATTGCGGTGAGTTTTGTGATTGCTCTGCTCCTGCTGAGTAGCGCTCCGCAATGGGCAGGCAATCTGGCCACTGCGCTGGTGCTCGGCAGTGCAGTCCTGAGCCTCTACAGCCTTTATACGATCGACGAGCGGGTCAGCCGCAAGTCCGAGAGCGCCGAACTCGGCGGCCCCAGGTTGTTCCATTACAGCCCCACGGGCAAGAATGTCCTGGTCCTCTTTCTCGACGGCGCGATGTCCGGCTATATGCCCGACATCATCGACTCCAGCCCCGGCCTGACGAGGCAGTTTTCAGGTTTCACCTGGTACTCGAACGTGGTCTCGCCCGGCAACCGCACCATTACGGGCGTTCCCGCGCTGTTCGGCGGATTCGACTACACGGTCGCCGAAATCAACAAAAGGCAGGGGCCGCTGCAGGTCAAGGTCAGCGACGCCTACCGCATATTCGTCGATAACTTCAGTCGGCACGACTATACGGTGTTGTATTCGGACCCACTCTGGTTCGGTTTCCAGCGCAAAGGCGATTGCGAGCTTTTCAACGACCAGTACGAGAAAGATGGGAAAGGCCGTTGCATCCACAGCATCGGCAAACTCATCGGCGACAAGAAGGAGCGGGTTCAAGACCGCCGCCAAGTGTTCCTGGAACTGGCCAAGCAATACCTGGCGATAGCGCTCTACAAGATAGCCCCGACCTCATTGCGTTCGCAAATCTACGACGGCGGCAACTGGCTGGGCTTGTCCTACGCCCCAACGAAGAAAGAAACCAAATATCTCGACAATTACTTCAGTCTCGACAGCCTGGCCGATTTGTCGGACACCTCGGCGACGCGCAACACCTTCACCTTCCTGGCAAACGAGTTGACGCGAGCGACCCTGTTCGTCAAACCCGACTGCCTCCCCGAGGCTTCGCAGTCGACTGAAGATCCTGCCATCAAGGCGCTGGTGACGCATTACGGGGCCGCAGAAACCGCTGCCATCTACCAGACTACCGGCTGTGCGGTGCAGGCCTTGGGGCGCTATATGGAATGGATGAAAGAGAAGGGCATATACGACAACACCATGATCGTCATCGTATCGGATCACGGGTGGACTTCGAAGAACCCACTGCTCAAGAACGTCAAGGACCAGACTCGTTTTTCGATGTTCCAGAGCTTCCTGATGGTCAAGCCATTCGCCACAGCCAACAGGCCCCTGCGTGAGTCCAAAGAGTTTATCTCCAGTGCCAACGTCCCCGGAATGCTCTGTGACTTGCTGGGCGGGTGCCTGGATCAGGCTACCGGCAAGACGATCCGCCACATGCCGTTGACTGATCCGGTAACACTCTTCGAAACGCCGTGGCAACCGAGCGGGCAAAACAGCGACACCTATGTCGTTGACGCCATGTACCAGGTGTCCGGCGACATTACCAATTCCGACAGCTGGCAGTATCTGGAATGACGATGACCAGCACCTTTTCGAGCCACGGGCTGAGTCAGCTGCCCATACTCCTGCTCTATCTCGACCCGGGGACCGGCAGCTTGCTTTTCTCCATTGTGATGGGAGCCGTGACCACCGCCTTTTTTGTCCTCAAGGGGGTCTGGTTCAATGCTCGGGCCTATCTTCGCAAAGGTGGCGAAACGGCTGATGTGTCCAGCGAAAAGCAAGCGCTGGTGATTTATAGCGAAGGCAAGCAATACGCCAACACTTTCCGGCCGTTACTCAAGGAATTGGAGCTGCGCGGCATCGCCTGCCTCTACCTGAGCAGCGATGAGACGGACCCGCTCCTGCAGAGCGCAAGTTCGATCGTGAAGACACGTTGCATTGGCAATGGCCATTCGGCGTGGGGCTACCTGAACACGCTACGGGCCGACGTATGCCTGATGACCACCCCGGGGCTGGATGTTCTGCAGATTCGACGCTCACGCCACGTCAAGCACTACAGCCACGTGATTCACTCGCCGACCGACAAGGCATTCAACCGACCCTATTCCTTCGATTATTTTGATTCCATATTCGTGTGCGGACCGCATGAGGTACGCACTCTGCGGTATCTCGAAAATCTGCGTCACAGCAAAGCCAAATCCATATTCTTGGCCGGTTGCGTTTATTACGACGAAATGGCGGCAGCGATAAAAACAGCCAAGCGCAGCAACGCATCCGCTACACCAAGAGTATTGGTCGCGCCAACATGGGGGAAGAACGGGCTGCTGACACGTTTTGGCATGCGCTTGTTGGCTCCGTTGAGGCAATCCGGCATGCACGTAACGGTACGTCCGCACCCGCAAAGCCAAATATCCGAGCCCGAAGTACTGCTTGAACTAAAAACCGCGACCGACGGCTGGGACAATCTGATATGGGACGACACATCCAGCCCCTTGGCGGCTATGGCCGATTCGGATGTCCTCGTCTCCGACATCTCCGGCATCGTGTTCGACTATGCCTTCCTGACTGAAAAGCCGGTCATCACGCTCAGCTTTCAGCCGGAAAAACGCGGCTTCGAAGCCAGCGATCTGCCTTACGAACCGTGGGAGTTGTCTGTATTCGATGTGGTCGGGCGCCAGCTTGCCGAGGATCGCTTGGAAGAACTTCCGCAACAGATAGCCGCTGAACTATCCAGCCCGGCACGAGCAAGCGCAATCCGCCGCCTGCGCGAAGAATACGTGGTCAATTTCGGAGCAGCCGCACCGCACGTCGTCGATCAGCTTGAATCGCTGCTCGGATATGCGCGGCCCCAAGTTCCGGCGCTCTGCGCAACATAAAGCCAGCCCTTGTCTACCGCCAGCCATTCCGCATCGATAGCACCTTTGGACATGAACCAGACACTGCAAAAGTTCGCCTACCCAACCAACCTGATCGCGGAATACGCACACTGGGTGGTCCTTGTCAGACCGCAGCAAGTGACCTACGGAAGCGCGGTAATCGCCGCGAAATCCTCCGGCGCCAGCCTCGGAGAGCTTACCGCAGCAGAAGCCAGCGAACTACCCTCGATCATTGGCGATTACGAGAAAACCATTTCACAGTTGGCGCAGGCGGAAAAATTCAATTATCTGGCACTGATGATGATCGATCCGAATCCGCACTTTCATGCGCTACCGAGATATTCGAAGCCGATTATTCGGGATGGGTGCTCTTTTTTCGACGCCACTTTCCCCAAGCCGCCCGACTTAAATGTATTGAACGAGGTCAATGCCAGCCAATTACAACTTATCCGTAGGCGCCTAGCCACTAATTGGCGTAGCAATTCTTGTATCTGTTTTATTTGACTAGAACTTATCTGTAAGCATCTGGCAGCTAGAGGCGTTGCCTTGGACTGGCAGCCACTGTTCCGAACTCCCAACCACCGGAGAACCATGCCACGATTACCGATTATTCAATTGATTTCCCTTGCTGAACAAGCCTTGCGAGCCGCTTTACTTAAAGCCGCCCAATCAACCGAAAAATTCCTCGTACAGGCGGAAATACAGGGATTTTCCTCACACGGCATCTCGCGCATTCCATTCTATTGCGCGCACCTAGATCAGCCGCGGAAAACAGAATCCCTATGACGACTTCGGAAAAAAAACATATTCCATGGCGCACGGTTTGGGTGTTAACAATCAGCTCGAATATATCCTGGGGCTCGATCTATTACGCGTTTTCCGTCCTGCAAATCCCGATGCAGCAGGAATTAGGTTGGACCAAAGTGGCTCTTACCGGAGCCCAGTCCTTTGGGCTGGTTATATCTGCGCTGACCATCGTTCCGGTTGGCTACTGGATCGACAGGAAGGGCGGGCGGGTAGTGATGGGACTTGGTTCACTCCTCGCTGCAGCGATGCTATACGCGTGGAGCGATATCCACACCTTGCCCATGTACTATGTTCTATTCGGCGGCATGGGGCTCGTCATGTCGATGGTGCTATATGACGCTGCGTTCTCGGTGATCAACGCAGTATGCGAGGCTAGTGCCCATACCGCCATTGTAATCGTCACGCTCGGGGGGGGAATGGCGAGTACGGTCTTTTATCCGCTTACGCAGTACCTGATCGATATTCTTTCCTGGCGCCAGGGACTGGTCGTCCTGGCCCTATTGAACCTCGGTGTATGTTTCCCATTGCATGTCTTTGGTCTGCCACGGCATAGCGCCGAATCGCACCTGCCGCCGCCGGCACAGGCCAAGGCTGTGCCGGGCGAACAGGCTGTCAGCGGAATACGCGATGCTTTGTCGAGCCCCATCTTTTGGTTGGTGGCTGTGGCATTTACCGCATCCACATTAATTTTGTCCGCCATGGCCACGCATTTGATTCCGCTGCTCCTGGAAAAAGGGCTGACCACCGATAAGGCGGTGCTTGTGGCGGCTATGGTTGGTCCCATGCAAGTCTTCGGCAGACTGCTGCAACTGTTCCGAGGCAGGTGGTTCACACCGGAACGTTTCGGCACACTCATCTTCGCGCTTTTCCCGATGGCCCTAAGCATCTTGGTTGTTGCTTCCTCCGGCTCGATACTGCTCTTCGCGTTCTCCATGCTTTATGGCGTAGCAAACGGGATGATTACGATTCTTCGCGGAACAACCATCCCGGCTATGTTCGGTCGCAAAAATTACGGTCGTTTGAACGGCTTGCTGGCTGCCCCCAACCTGCTCGCCAGGGCCGTTGGGCCCATCGCAGCTTCACTCATCTGGGTAGCAGCAGATGGATATGGCCTATTGCTGTGGTGTTTTATTGCCATTGGAGCAACTGCGACCATCGTCTATTGGTGGGCCGTTGTGGACAACGACAACGGCGACACCTCAACGGCACGGGTCGATTCACCTGAAAACTTGCCCAGCCCAGCTGTCAACTCACCTCGGGCTATCCAAGGCGCCGATGGCTGACTTCTGTCTGCTCTAGGCCGCCGCCGCGAAACCGGTGGCAGGCTCGCCGGCAGTCGCCACCTGACGATAGGCAGCAGTCGCAACGGCGCCCCGGTCGCTACCCACTGCCGTGCGCTCGGTTTGCGCTAGTTCCCGCTGCGCCTGCATTTCCATCTGGCCGGCGGCGGCGGCCACCTGCCGGTCTGCCGTCGAAGGATCGGCCGGAGCCAGGGCCGCAGCGCGAATCTGCCGGGCCTTGGCGATGGTTTCCTCCGGCGTGCGGCCGGGCGAGGCGTCAATCGAGACTTCGCCGGCCACGGCGTAGCGGCGATTGTCCGGTCCGGCCTCGTAGCTGTAACTGCTACCGCGCACCAGGCCGGCCCCGGCCGCCATGTGCGCCTGCTCGTGTGCGCGCACCTCACGGTCGGCCCGCTGCAGCGCAACAAGCTGCCGCTGCTGCTCCAGCGACAACTCGCTGCCGCGAGCGGCGGCAGCCAAGGATGAGAGTGAGGAACTACCGATAGCGCCGATCATGGATTTTCGCCAGTCAGACGACCCGCTATCCAGTATAGCGCCAGCGGCGCCGCATTTCAGCCGGCCTGGCCGGCAATCCGGGAGCCAAGCAGTTCGCTGGCGTGCTGGCGGGTAATTTCGGTGATATCAACGCCGCCCAGCATGCGCGCGATTTCCTCCACCCGGCCGGCCGCATCGAGGGGCTGGATGGCGCTCAGTGTCACCCCGTCGCGCTGCATCTTGCTGACCTGCCACTGCCAGTCGGCCTGCGCCGCCACCTGCGGCAGATGGGTCACGCACAGCACCTGGCGTTCGCTGCCCAGTTCGTGCAGCAGGCGGCCGACGATTTCGGCGACGCTGCCGCCGATGCCGACATCGACCTCGTCGAAAATCAGGGTCGGCACGCTGGCCGAGCGCGAGGTCAATACCTGAATCGCCAGGCTGATGCGCGACAGTTCGCCGCCGGAGGCGACCTTGGCTAGCGGCTTGGCCTCGTTGCCGGCCAGCCCGGCAATGCGGAATTCGACCTGTTCAAGACCATAGGCGGCACCATCAATCGGCACCAGCACCACCTCGAAGCGCCCGGAAGACAAGGCCAACTGGCGCATCAGCGCGCTGACGGCTGTGCTCATCTCGGCCGCCGTCTGCCGCCGGCCAGCGCCGAGCCGTTCGGCCCTAGTTTGGTACTCGGCCTGCGCCCCAGCGGCAGTCGCGGCCAGCGATTCCAGGTCGCTCGCCGCTGCCAGCGTGGCCAAGCGCTGTCGCCAGCCGTCGAGCAAACCCGGCAATTCCGGCGGCTGGACGCGGTACTTGCGGGCGGCGGCCAATACAGCCTCAAGGCGCCGCTCGACTTCGGCCAGCCGGGCCGGGTCGAGATCGACGCGGTCGCCATAGCGGCGCAATGTGGACACGGCGTCGGCCAGCTCGGCCTGCACCGACTGCACCAATGCCGCCACCTCGCCCAAGGCCGGGTCGTATTCGGCCAGCGTGGCCAGCCGGCCGGTCACGCTGTCGACCTGCCGCTCGCAGGCTGTATCGTCGTCGGCCAGCACGGCGAGCGCAAACTGCACCCCCTCCATCAGGCTGGCGGCATGGCCGAGGCGGCGATGCTCAAGCTCCAGTTCTTCCCATTCGGCGGTCGAGAAGGCCAGGGATTCCAGTTCGCGCACCTGCCATTCGAGCTGTTCGCGTTCGCGCTGCGCGGCCTCGGCCCCGGCGCCGGCCTCGGCCAGCGCCTGCTCGGCAGCACGCCAGGCCCGGAAAGCGGCGGCCACTTCGGCGGCCAGCGGCAACAGGCCGGCATGGGTATCGAGCAGAGTGCGCTGGGCATCGGCGCGCAACAGCGACTGGTGCGCGTGCTGGCCGTGGATATCGACCAACCATTCGCCGACCTCACGCAGTTGCTGGACGGTGGCCGGCGAGCCGTTGATGTAGGCACGCGAACGGCCACCGGCATCGACCACGCGGCGCAGCAACAGTTCGTCGTCGGCGTCGAGATCGTTGGCCGTCAGCCAGGCCCGGACGGCCGCCAGACCAGCGATGTCAAAGCCGGCGCTGATTTCCGCTTTATCGCGGCCGGCCCGGACGACGCCGGCATCGGCTCGCTCGCCGAGGGCCAGCGCCAGGGCATCGATAAGAATGGACTTGCCGGCTCCGGTTTCCCCGGTCAGGGCGCCGAAACCATCGGCAAAATCGAGCTCCAGGCAGTCGACAATGACGAAGTCGCGGATCGACAGGTGGCGCAGCATGGCCTACTGTCCCTTGGGCCGCTCGCTCCAATGCAACTTTTGGCGCAGCATAGCGAAATAACGGTAGCCGGGCGGATGCAGGAAGCAGATGGTATGTTCGGAGCGGCGCAGGCGGACGCTGTCGCCGCGCTCCAGGTCGAGCGTCACTTGGCCGTCGAAGTGCACACGCGGATCGTCGGCATGGGTGATGCGGAATTCGATGTCGGCTTGGTCGTTGACGATCACCGGCCGGTTGGTCAGGGCGTGCGGATAGAGCGGCACCAGCGCGATGCCGGTCAGCGTCGGATGCAGGATCGGGCCGCCGGCCGACAGCGAGTAGGCAGTGGAGCCGGTCGGCGTCGACACGATCAGGCCATCGCCGCGCAGGTTGTAGATGAATTCGCCGTCGATGAACAGCTCGAACTCGATCATCCGGCCGATCGCCCCCTTGTCCAGCACGACGTCGTTAAGGGCCATGTTCGATGCCACCTCGCGACCGTCGCGCACCACCTCGGCGGCCAGCAGCATGCGGTTTTCCGGCTGGAAGCGACCATCAAGCAGGTCGTCCATGCAACTCAGCAGATCCTCGCGGGCAATGTCGGTCATGAAACCGAGCCGCCCCTGATTGACGCCGACCAGCGGCACGCAGTAGCGGGCCAGCCGGCGTGCGGCGTTGAGCATGGTGCCGTCGCCGCCGAGCACAATGGCGAGGTCGGCATGGGCGCCGATGTCGTTGAAGCCGCAGGTCACCCAGCGCGACAGATCGACTTGGCGGCCGATCTGTTCCGAGGTCGTGCGCTCGATGAACACCGAGACGCCGCGTTCATGCAGATATTCGGCGAGGCGACGCAGCGACTCGGCAATTTCCACGCTGCGGTATTTGCCGACCAGAGCGATGGTCCGGGGGGCTTTCCAGGATGCGAAGCTGCGATTCATAGCGCGAATTCTTGCACAAAAAACCGCTGGCGCATCCTCCCGGTTTTGTACAATCCAGAACCATGCTGGACGAACGCTCGCGCACTCTACTCAAGGCCCTGGTCGAACACTACATCGCCGACGGCTTGCCGGTCGGCTCGCGGGCACTGGCGAAATTTTCCGGCCTCGACCTGTCGCCGGCGACCATCCGCAACGTCATGGCCGACCTCGAGGAAGCCGGCTTCGTCATCAGCCCACACACCTCAGCCGGCCGGGTACCGACGGCACGCGGTTACCGCCTCTTCGTCGACAGCCTGCTCACCGTGCAACCGCTGGAAACACACCAGATGGGCGCGATCGAGGAAGCCCTGCAGGGCCTCCCGGCCAATCAGGTGATCGCCAGCGCCTCGCAACTGTTGTCCAGCCTGACCCATTTCGCTGGCGTCGTCATCGCCCCGCGGCGCAAGAGCAGCCGCATCCGCCAAATCGAGTTCCTCAGCTTGTCCGAACGGCGCATCCTGCTGATCATCGTCACCGTCGACGGCGACGTGCAGAACCGCATCCTCAGCACCGAGCGCCCCTATTCGCCAAGCGAACTGACCCATGCCGCCAACTATCTGACGCAGAACTACGCCGGCCTCGAGTTCGAGCAGATTCGCCAGCGCCTGACCAGCGAGATCCAGCAGTTGCGCGACGACATCAAGCCACTGATGGCCCTGGCGCTCGAGGCCGGCGATGCCGCGCTAGCGGAAAACGCCATGCCCTACGTCATTTCCGGCGAGCGCAACCTGCTCGACGTCGAGGAACTATCGTCGAACATGAAGCGCCTGCGCGAATTGTTCGACCTGTTCGAGCAGCGCTCCAGCCTGATGCGCCTACTCGATGTGTCGAACCGCGCCGAGGGCGTACAGATTTTCATCGGCGGCGAATCGGGCATCGCCTCGCTCGACGAATGCAGCGTCGTCACGGCACCCTACGCGGTCGACGGCCAAGTGGTCGGCTCGGTCGGCGTCATCGGCCCGACCCGGATGGCCTACGAACGGGTGATTCCAATTGTCGACATCACCGCCCGCCTGCTCGCCAGCGCCCTGTCCAGCAAAGAAGATATCTAGGCACCATGCCGCACTTCCGCCCCGAACCGTCCATCCGGCCCGGTGCCGCACCCGCCACGGCAGTCGTCCTGGTCAACCTGGGTACACCGGAGGCGGCCACGGCACCGGCGCTGCGCCGCTACCTCAGGCAGTTCCTCGCCGACCGGCGCGTCGTCGAGATACCCAAGGCACTGTGGTGGCCGATATTGAACGGCATCATCCTGCCCCTCCGGTCCAAGCAGTCGGCCGCCAAGTACGCCACCGTCTGGCAGCCGGAAGGCTCGCCGCTGCGCCTCCATACCGAGCGCCAGGCCAAGCTGCTCAAGGGCTTTCTCGGCGAACGCGGCCACCGGGTGGCGGTGGCCTGGGCCATGCGCTACGGCCGGCCGGCCCTCGGTGAGGTACTCGACAGCCTCAAGGCCGACGGCGTCCGCCGTATCCTGCTGCTGCCGATGTATCCACAATACGCGGCCAGCACCACGGCTACCGTCGTCGACGAAGCCTGCCGCTGGCTGCTGCGGGCGCGCAACCAACCAGAACTGCGCATCGTCCGCGATTTCCACGATCACGACGGCTATCTCGCCGCGCTCGAACAGTCGGTGCGCCGACACTGGCAGCAGCACGGCCCGCTCGGCGCCGACGACCGCCTGCTCATCAGCTTCCACGGCCTGCCCAAACGCAGCGCCGACCTCGGCGACCCGTATTTCGCCGAATGCCAAACAACCGGGCGGCGGCTGGCCGAACGCCTGCAACTGGCCTCCGGGCAAGTCCAAATCTGTTTCCAGTCACGCTTCGGCAAAGCCGAATGGCTGCAACCCTACACCGCGCCAACGCTGCGCGACTGGGGTCGGCAGGGTATCCGCCGGGTGGACGTGCTGTGCCCCGGCTTCGTCGCCGACTGCCTGGAAACCCTCGAGGAAATCGCCCTGGAAGGACGCGCCCATTTCCTGACCGCTGGCGGTGCGGAATACCACTACATCCCGGCGCTCAACGAAAACGATGACTGGCTGCGGGCGCTGACCGATCTGGTCGAGAACCATCTGGCCGGCTGGCCGACTGCCGGCCCCGCCGATCTGCGCCAGCCGGCGTAGGTCGCCCGCGAAACCACCATATGCCTGCCGATCCGGCCGACATCGCCTTCATCCGGGATGCCGATCGTCCAATCCTGACGCACGGGCGCGCCTTGGCGGCGGGACAGGCGATCCGCGCCCACAGTCATCCGCGCGGGCAATTGCTGTGGGCAATACGCGGCGTGCTGCAGGTGGTTTGCCAATCGGGCGTCTGGGTGGTACCGCCCAGCCATGCCGTGTGGATTCCCGGGGATATGCCGCACCAGGTCGTTTTCGAGGTCGACTCCGAGATGCTGAACCTCTACGTCGATCCTTCCATCGCTGTCCGAACACGGCACGGCGAGGATTGTGCGGTACTGGTGCTGACGCCGCTGGCACGGGAACTGATCCGGCGGATCGGCGCGTTATTGGGCGAAATGGGCGCAGCGGCCTCGTTCGACAACCGCTTGCGGCGATTGTGCGGCGTGATACTGGATGAACTCGAACATCTGACCGAAGCAAAATTCAATCTTCCCGGCGGGCAGGACGCCCGGCTGATGCGCGTGACGCGCCATCTGGTCAAACACCCGGACGATCGGCAGTCGTTGACCGAACTGGCGGAACTTGCCGCCGCCAGCACGCGAACTTTGGAACGGCTTTTCCGCAACGAAACCGGACAGAGCTTTCGCCAATGGCGCAGCCGCCTGCGCCTACTGTCGGCTATCGAAAAACTGAATCTTGGGCAAAGCAGCACCGCGATTGCCGCGTCGCTCGGCTACCGCAGCCCCAGCGCCTTCGTCGCCGCCTTCCGCGAACAATTCGGAACGTCACCGCAAAGGCTTTTGCGAATGGAATGAGGCGGCGCTGAATGCCGCCGTGAATTAGTTTGCCGGCTTTGGCCCGAAAGCCTGGTCGACCAACCGTACCGACCAGGCGGCGGATTGCACTTGCACCACATAGGCCAACGCGATCAGCAGCGCGGCTTCGGCCCCCTCAGCACCAAAGAGGTTGATTGCCAGCGCCAGCGCGATGGAAAGATTGCGCATGACCGTGCCATAGACCAGCGCAATGGCGTCACCGCGCGGCAACAGCGTCCGGCCCAGAAAAACGGCTAGCGCGTAATTTGCGGCATAGAGCGCCAACAGCGGCAGGATCAGTTGTAGGATCGCGGCGGGATCGGCCGCCAGCACCCGCGCCTGAAGCGCGATGGCGACAAAGGCGATGCCCAGTACGCCCAGCGTCGAGAAGGGCGGAAAGCGCGGGGCGAAGTCTTTTTGAAACGCCTGCATGCCGTGGCGGCGGATTAGAACGGAACGGGTAATTTGCCCAGCCACCAGCGGTAAAACCACGATAACCACAATCTGCATGAAGACTGCCGCCAGATCGACGGGGACACGCGTGCCAACCAGCACCATCAGATAAAAGGGTGTCAGGATGGAACCGAGGATCAGTCCCAACACCGTCATCTTGACCGCCGCGGGCAGATTGCCGCCGGCCATGCCGGTCCAAGAAATCGTCATGCCACTGGTCGGCAAGAGGCCAGCCAGCAAAAGTCCCACCGCCAGAAAAGGCCGATCGGAGAAAAACACCAACCCCAGCCCGAAGGCGACGAAGGGAATGACGAGAAAGTTCACTCCCTGCGCCAGAAGCTGCACCTTGCCATGCCCGCCTTCGCGCAGCTGCGACAGTTTCAGCCCGACCATCATCGGATAGACCATGAGGAAGGTCAGCGGCACGATCAGCATCTTCAGCCATGCAACGGGGGCCAGCAAACCATAGGCCAGCCCCAACAGCATCGCCACGGGAATGGCCAGGGTCAGGTTTTTGGTGATGCGTTGGACCAGCGACATGACGTACCCTCGTTCAACTATCTTTATGGCTCAGGCGATCTGCAAGGAACCCTTGGCCGCCATCAGCAGATCGACCACATCCGGCCCGGTGACGATTTCGTATTCCGATGCCATGTCCTCTTCCTTGAAGCCCTTGTGGATCATGCAGGATTTGCAAACCGCAACCCGCCCGCCGCCCGCCAGAAACTTCTCCAGAAGCTCGGACACGGAGGAGAAAGGCTGGCCAACGTCGATGCCGTCCATCGCACCGGGCTGGCCTAGCTCGACCGCCTCCACCATCAGCAAAACGATGGCGCTGTGCCCCTTCGTCAGTGCGTTGAGCGCCATGGTAAAGGCCACAGTCACCTTGCCGGGGTTGGATTTACCATCGAACAAGGTGGTAACGAAATTAGCTGTTTGCATATCATGCTCCTCAGACAGTGACCGCCAGAACCGCGCCGAGACAAAAGGCGGCAATGGCAACGAGCGGCAAGGATATCAACTGTCAGAGACCGCGCAAGGCCGCAGCACGACAACTGATGTCGGTGAAACGCCAAGGCGTTGGCTTGTTCGACAACCATCTGGCCGACTGGCCAAGCACCGCCCTTGGCCCACGCCCGGTCCCCGGCAGCCTCAACTTTTCCCGAAAGCAGCCGTTGTAAGAAACGTGAAGTCTGGCGTCACGGAGGGCCCCCCAATGAAAATCATCAGTTCCGATCTGCAACTCGCCTCGTCACACAGCAGCTTGCAGCACCACGAAATCCGCGAAGCCTTGTACATCAGCGCCAATAACGCCCAACAACCAGCCAACGACCGGCTTGCAGCGCCAGCCAGTCCACCTGCCGACAAGGTTTCGCTCTCGGATGCCGGCATGGCGGCACAAGCTGCGAGTGTTACCGGAAGCCACTCGGCAGCGGCTGCGGCACGAGCATTTGGCGGAGAAGATCCCAAGCTGATGCTGATCCGGGCCATGCTCGAAATGTGGCTGGGACATTCGGTAAAGATTTTCAGCGCTGCTGATTTGCCGCAACAAGGCCAGCAGCCCGCCACCGTGGCCCCCGCCGAAGGCGGAGCACCCGCCCAGGCCGCGCCTGCCGCCAACCCAAACGCCTCGGTGCAACGGACGATTTCCGGCTTTTACACTCGCCGCGAAATCTACATGGAAAGCGAGCAAACCCAGTTTTCCGCCAACGGCACAGTCAAAACCGCTGATGGCCGCGAGATCAACTTTCAGCTCCAACTGTCGATGAGCCGCTCCTACTACGAGGAAAGCAGCATGAGCCTGTTCTTCGGCGAGGCAGCGCGCAAGGTCGACCCGCTGGTCATCAATTTTGCCGGCACCGCCGCCCAGTTGACCGACCAACGCTTCGCTTTCGACCTGTTTGCCGACGGCGATATGAAGCAGATCAATTTCGTCGCGCCGGGCAGCGGTTTCCTGGTCTTCGACCGCAACCAGGACGGCCGCATCAACGACGGCAGCGAACTGTTCGGCCCGACCACCGGCGACGGTTTCGCCGAACTCGCCGCCTTCGATGACGACGGCAATGGCTGGATCGACGAAAACGACGCCATCTTCAGCCAACTGCGAATCTGGAGTCGGGACGCCGAGGGCAATGATCAGCTACAAACCTTGGCGGAAGCCGGCATCGGTGCAATCTCGTTGAGCCGAGTGGCAACCCCATTCGATATCAAAACCACGGCCAACGACATGCTTGGCCAGGTTCTCAGTTCAGGCATTTTTTTGCACGAAAACGGCATGGCTGGCACAATTCAGCAGATAGACCTGACCGTATGATCAGGATTAGAGCGATTTGATAAGGGGGCGAGATGCCGCGCTTTGCCGACTTGAAGATTTGGGTACGCTTGACCGCAGCAATCTGGGGAATCCTGGCCATCATGTGGATCGGGGTCATCGCCTGGACCACGCAAGTCAATCGGGATACGGCCATTCGCCAAGCGCAAGACTTCTCGCAAAGCATTCACGAGATGACCATGGCCGGCCTGACCGGCATGATGCTCACCGGCACCGTCGGTGAGCGCGAGGTCTTCCTCGACCAGATCAAGCAACTGTCGATCATCAAAGATTTGCATGTCGCCCGCGGCGAAGCCGTCAGCAAACTGTACGGTCCCGACACCAAAAGCACCAGGTCGCTCGATAAGGTAGAGCAACAGGTGATGCAGAGCGGCCAGCCGTACATGGCTGTCGAATCGACGGATACTGGCTCCTTCCTGCGTGTCGTCAACCCGACCAAGGCGTCCAAGAACTACCTCGGCAAGGACTGCATCCTCTGCCACCAGGTGCCGGAAGGCACGGTACTCGGCATCGTCAGCATGAAGGTCTCGCTCGACTCGGTCGAGGCCGAAGTCGCCGCCTTCCGCCTGAAGATCGGCGGCGTCGCCCTTGGGGTATTGGGCGCTCTGCTGGTTCTCATCTACCTGCTGACCCATCATTTCGTCACCGCTCCGCTCGAGGAAATGCGCCATGGCCTGAGCGATATCGCCAGCGGCGAAGGCGACCTGACCCGCCGCCTGCCGGTCAAGGGCAAGGATGAGGTCGGCCAGGCGGCGCTGGTGTTCAACGACATGATGGAAAATTTCAACCAGTTGGTACGCCAGGTGCGCGACTCGGCCGGCCAGGTCTCAGCCCGCGTCAGCGATCTGTCCGACAGTGCCGACCGCGTTTCGCAGAGTTCGCAACAGCAGAACGAGAAATCACTGGAGGCCAAGGAAACCGTCGAGCAACTGGTCGCCAGCATCGCCTCCATCGCCCGCAGCGCCGAAAACGTGCAGCAGCGGTCGCAGGAAAGCCTGGCGCGCGCCAACGAGGGCAGCCGCAACCTGGAGAAACTGCTCACCGAAATGGGTGTCGTCGAGCGGGCGGTCAAGGAAATGGCCGACTCGGTCAATAACTTCGTCCGCAACACCGAGGCGATCACCGAGATGACCCGCGAAGTCAAGGACATCGCTGAGCAGACCAACCTGTTGGCGCTCAACGCCGCCATTGAGGCCGCCCGCGCCGGCGAACAGGGACGCGGCTTTGCTGTCGTCGCCGACGAAGTGCGCAAACTGGCGGAAAAATCGTCGCGCTCGGCCAGCGAGATCGACTCCATCACCGCCAACCTGAGCGCCCAGTCGGTCGCCGTCCGGCGCAGCATCGAGGAAGGCTTGCATCACCTCGCCAGCAGCCAGAGCGCCGTGACCTCCGTGTCCAGCATCCTGCAGGCAACCAACGGCTCAGTCGCCGAAGTCGATCACGGCCTCGACAGCATCGCCAGTTCCACCGACCAGCAGCGTCGCTTCTCCGGTAACGTCGAGACCAGCATCGAGGCGATCGCGGCGATGGCCCGCGAGAATAACGGCACCGTCGAACAGACGGCCAGCGCTGCTCACGACCTGGAACGCCTGGCCGACGGCCTGGCGACGATGGTCGGCCGCTTCAAGGTCTAAGCCGGCGCCGCGCTTACCCGCTCGCGCCAAAAGAAACGGCCTCCGCAGAGGCCGTTTTCCATTACCCCGACGTCAGTTCCAGATCGACGCCGCCACCCGGACGCAAGCGCGGCATACTGCTCAGCGAGCCGGTACCGGTCAGCGCCGCCGGCCGACCCTGCGCCGCAGCGATCTTGTTGACCTCGCGCAGGCGGTCGATCATCCGTGCCAACAAGGTGTTGCGCATCCGCTCGAGCAGCTCCTCCGAGGACAAGGCCAGCGCCGCCGCGTTGATTTCCAGGAACAGCGTCGGCTCCAACGTCACCGCCGTAGCGTGGCGCAGGTCGCTGGCCGGATGCAGAAAGCCCACCTCGCCGACCGGCTCGCCCGGGCCGAGACGGCACAGCATGCGACCTTCGATCGACACTTCGACGCAACCGGTAATGACGATGCCGAACAGTTTGTTGTGCTCACCCTCGCGGATCAGCGCGATATTGGGTGAAACCTGGCGCCAGACCGAGACACGCAGCACTTCCCAAATCTCGATGTTCTCGAACTCGGTGAAGAAATTGAGCCGGCGCAGCGTCTCGAAATGCCGGAGGTCATGCTCCGTCTCGTCCTCTTCCAGCATCTTGTAGCGGACGCCCGAGAGATCTTTGGCAAATTCGGCGCCGTTGCGGTAGCGGCTGTAGAGATCCTTTTCCAGCGCCCGCTTGAGAACAGGGTTAAGTCCCTCAGGCAGGCTGGGATTGAGCGCCGTCACCGCCGGCGCATCGGTATTGATGATGCGGTAGACCAGCGTGGCCTGGTTGGCGGCACGAAACGGTAAACGCCCGGTCAGCAACTGGAACAACACGACGCCAAGGGAATAGAGGTCGGTTTTCTGGTTGAGCGGGTAGCCCTTGATCTGTTCCGGCGACATGTAGGCCGGCGAGCCGACACCCATGATGAAGGTCGAATCGCGGTCGAGATCCTTGTTCATGTTGAGGGCCAGGCCAAAGTCGGCGATCTTGGCCTCGTCGTTAGCGGCGACCAGAATGTTGGCCGGCTTGATGTCGCGGTGGATGATGCCCTGGCGGTAGGCGGCGTCGAGCGCCATGCAGCACTTGAAGATGATGCTGATGACGCGGTGCATCGGCAGCAGCTTGTCGATGCGGCAGTGCTGCTCGAGACTGAAGCCGTCGACGTATTCCATGACCAGGTAGGCGAACTGCTCCTCGACCACGGCGTCGAAGACGCGCACGATGTTGGGGTGGTCGAGGCGCTTGGCGACCATGCGCTCGTTCTGGAACAGCTTGCGCATGCGCCGCGACATGGCCGCGGAATCCTGCCCGAAACGGATGACCTTGACCGCCACCTGGCGGTCGGCCTCGGGATCTTCGCAGAGATATACCGTCGCCGTAGCGCCTTTGCCCAATTCGCGCAGCACCCGGTATTTGCCAATGGTTTCCATGCCCAGCCGTGTCGATCGATACATCGATTATCGTAGCATGGGGCGCAAGCGCCGTCGGCGGCCGCGTGGCGAGGATTTTTTCGCTTCCCCTCTTGAAAAGCCCGCCATCGCCCCCAGCTACGCTTGCAGTTTTTTTGGAGAACTCCGTATGTCCCATCCCGAGAATCCGCAGGAAGCCCTGCCGGTCCAAGAATCCACCGGCGACACCCCGGCTGTCGACAGCGTCGCCGGCAACAGCCACACCGATACCTTGCCGAGCATCGAGGAGCAATTCCGCACCCTCGAACTGAAGGCCGCCGAGCATCACGATGCTTGGTTGCGCGCCAAGGCCGAGAGCGAGAACGTCCGCCGTCGTGCCCAGGAGGATATTTCCAAGGCGCACAAATTCGCCGTCGAAAAATTCGCCGGCGAACTGTTGGCCGTCAAGGACAGCCTGGAGGCCGCGCTGGCGGCACAGGAACAGACCGTCGACGGCTTCCGCTCCGGCGTCGAGTTGACGCTGAAGCAACTCATCGCTGCCTTCGAGAAGAACGCCCTGGTCGAAGTCAATCCGGCCGGCGATAAATTCGATCCGCACAAGCACGAGGCCATTGCCATGGTCGATTCCGAACAGGAAGCCAACACCGTCGTCACCGTATTGCAGAAGGGCTACCTGATCGCCGAGCGCGTGCTGCGCCCGGCACTGGTCATGGTGGCCAAACCGAAATAGCGGTTTACGAAAATACTCAGACGCGAAGACGAGCCGCAGACAGTACGAACAGTACGGCAAGGCGAAGTCGACAAAGTACGAGGATTTTCGGGAATCGCTATAAGGCTTGAAATCCCGGGCGCCGCCCCCAATTTCTGAACATCTCAAATTCACCCGCATTCAGCAAAGGAAACCAACATGGGCAAGATTATCGGCATCGACCTCGGTACCACCAATAGCTGTGTCGCCATCATGGACGGCGGCACCCCGAAAGTCATCGAGAACTCCGAAGGCGCGCGTACCACGCCATCCGTCATCGCCTACGCCGAAGACGGCGAGATCCTGGCTGGCGCTCCGGCCAAGCGCCAGGCCGTGACCAACCCGAAGAACACGCTGTATGCCGTCAAGCGCCTGATCGGCCGCCGCTTCGAGGAAAAGGAAGTACAGAAAGACATCGCCCTGATGCCCTTCAAGATCGTCAAGGCCGACAATGGCGACGCCTGGGTCGAGGCACGCGACAAGAAGATCGCGCCACCGCAGGTCTCCGCCGAAGTGCTGCGCAAGATGAAGAAGACTGCCGAGGATTACCTGGGCGAGGAAGTCACCGAGGCGGTGATCACCGTGCCGGCCTACTTCAACGACAGCCAGCGCCAAGCCACCAAGGACGCCGGCCGCATCGCCGGCCTGGAAGTCAAGCGTATCATCAACGAGCCGACCGCCGCCGCGCTGGCCTTCGGCATGGACAAGGTGTCCGGCAAGGACAAGAAGATCGCCGTCTATGACCTGGGTGGCGGCACCTTCGACATCTCCATCATCGAGATCGCCGATGTCGACGGCGAAAAGCAGTTCGAAGTGCTGGCCACCAACGGCGACACCTTCCTCGGCGGCGAGGACTTCGACCAGCGCCTGATCGACTACATCATCGAGGAATTCAAGAAGGAATCCGGCGCCAACCTCAAGGCCGACGTGCTGGCCCTGCAGCGCCTCAAGGAAGCTGCCGAGAAGGCCAAGATCGAGTTATCCTCCAGCCAGCAGACCGAAGTCAACCTGCCCTACATCACCGCCGACGCCTCCGGTCCGAAGCACCTGGCGATCAAGATCACCCGCGCCAAGTTCGAGTCGCTGGTCGAGGAGCTGATCGAGCGCTCGATCGAGCCGTGCAAGACGGCGCTCAAGGACGCTGGCGTCAAGGTCACCGATATCGACGACGTGATCCTGGTCGGCGGCCAGTCGCGCATGCCCAAGGTCCAGGACAAGGTCAAGGAATTCTTCGGCAAGGAGCCGCGCAAGGACGTCAACCCGGATGAAGCTGTCGCCGTCGGTGCCGCCATCCAGGGCGGCGTGCTGCAGGGCGATGTCAAGGACGTGCTGTTGCTCGACGTGACCCCGCTGTCGCTCGGCATCGAGACACTGGGCGGCATCATGACCAAGCTGATCCAGAAAAACACGACCATCCCGACTAAGGCCAGCCAGACCTTCTCGACCGCCGACGACAACCAGTCGGCCGTGACCAT
Organism: Azonexus sp.; assembly: GCA_031274715.1. GTDB lineage: Bacteria > Pseudomonadota > Gammaproteobacteria > Burkholderiales > Rhodocyclaceae > Azonexus. Next base: position 109,330 of record JAISPT010000039.1, read on the forward strand.
CCACGTGCTGCAAGGCGAGCGCGAAGTCGCCGCCGGCAACAAGAGCCTCGGCCAGTTCAACCTGGAAGGCATCCCGCCGGCCCCGCGCGGCATGCCGCAGATCGAGGTCATCTTCGACATCGACGCCAACGGCATCATGCACGTGACGGCCAAGGACAAGGCCACCGGCAAGGAAAATAAGATCACCATCAAGGCCAACTCAGGTCTGTCCGAGGACGAAATTCAGCGCATGGTCAAAGATGCCGAACTGCACGCCGAAGACGACAAGAAGGTCCACGAACTGGCGGACGCCCGCAACCAGGCCGATGGCATGGTGCACATGGTGAAGAAGTCGCTGGCCGAGTACGGCGACAAGCTCGACGCTGCCGACAAGGACAGCATCGAAGCGGCGATCAAGGACGTCGAGTCGGTGTTGCGCGATGGCGACAAGGACGTCATCACCGCCAAGACCGAAGCCCTGGCCACCGCCGCCCAGAAGCTCGGCGAGAAGATGTACGCCCAGCAACAGACCGAAGGCGCTGCCGCCGGCGCGGCGGGCGATGAACCGTCGCAGGAAAAGACCGTCGAGGGCGACGTGGTCGATGCCGAGTTCACCGAGGTGAACAAGGACAAGAAGTAAGCCCCACGCTTCCGGCCAGGAAACGGGGATGGCTCGCCATCCCCGTTGGCCGTTTGTCGAGAGACCGCCGATGTCGCCGCTACCCCTGCTCCTACTCGCCCTACTGCTCCCGGCCGCCCCCGCGCTGGCCAAGGGCGCCGGCAACGAGAGCGGCTATACCGAGGATCTCGACCGGCGCTGCCAGGTCTGGGCGCCGTCGATGCTGACGCCCTACGACCACGCGCTGCGCTACAGCGGCGGCTGCCGCGACGGCAAGGCCGAAGGCCAGGGCAAAGCGGAGTGGCTGTACCGCTACGCCGACATGAAGGTCAAGGCAGCCTGGGAAGGCGAATTCCGTAACGGCGTTTTCCTCGATGGGCAAAAAATCAAAGGCACCGTCGAACCGCTGCCCGGCGACCGCTACGTCATCGCCATGGGACAAAGCGGCGGCACCAATCTCCACTTCATCAGCCGCAGCCGGCAGGACGGTCCGCCCGTCCTGTGCCAGGTCGAGCTAGTCGCCCTGCAGCCCAACGGCAAGGTCGATCTGAGCGACGACGATGCCGCCCGCCAGCTGCTCGAAGCCGGCGCCCGCACCTACCTGGCGGCCTGCCCAAAGATAACCCGCAGTCCCGACATCGGCATCTTCGACCAAGCGCTCCAACCGCGCGCCAACGGCATGCTGCCCAATCCGGTCGTGCGCGCCCGCTACGACAGCGAATCGGGCAAGCTGAACGGCTATTCCAACGAACCCGCGCGCCAGGCGCAGCAAGCCCGGCAGCAGGCCGAACATGCCGAGAAACAAGCCGCTGCGCGCCAGCGGTTCATGGACCTGAGCCGGCAGTACGGTGTCGCCACCTGGATCACGCCGCGGCAACTCGATGAGAACCCCTTCCGCTGGGAAGGCCGGACGGTCGGCCTGATTGTCCGCCTGGAACGCATGCTGACCCGCGACACTGCGCTGGTGCGCGGCACCCAACGCGACTACTGGTGGGCACCGCTACAACTGACCGGCGTAAACCCGGACTTTCCGGACAGCAAACGCAGCGTGCTGCTCGTCGCCCGCGTCGGCAAGCGCGAGCGGTCAGCCGACGGACGGGATGAAGAAGCCAACTACCTGACCGTGCAGCACGTCGCCCATCGCCTCTGCGAGCGCGACGGCTGCGCTGACTGGCTGCTGTGGTGGCGCGGCGACAACGACGAACTGGTCTGGGGCGAGCCTTTCACCGCCCGCTAAACAATACGCGAACAAGAGAAAGCAATCATGAGTAAACGCGATTTTTACGAGATTCTCGGCGTCAACCGCGATGCCTCCGAGGACGAAATCAAGAAGGCCTACCGCAAGCTGGCCATGAAGTACCACCCCGACCGCAATCCGGACAACCCGACGGCCGAGGAAAAGTTCAAGGAAGCCAAGGAAGCCTACGAAATCCTGTCGGATGGCCAAAAGCGTGCCGCCTACGACCAGTTCGGCCATGCCGGCGTCGATCCACAGGCCGGCATGGGCGGTGGCGGCTTCGGTGGCGGCGGTTTCGCCGATGCCTTCGGCGGCATCTTTGACGAAATATTCGGTGGCCGCGGTGGTGGTGGCGGCGGTGGCGGCGGACGTTCCAACATCTACCGCGGTGCCGACCTGCGCTACAACCTCGAAATCACCCTCGAACAGGCGGCACACGGCACCGAGACTAAAATCCGCATCCCGACCATGGAAGTCTGCGAGCCCTGCCACGGTAGCGGTGCCAAGCCCGGCACCCAGCCGAAAACCTGCCCGACCTGCGGCGGCACCGGCCAGGTCCGGCTGCAACAAGGTTTCTTCTCGATTCAGCAGACCTGCCACAAATGCCACGGCACCGGCCGCTTCATCGCCGATCCGTGCAAGAGCTGCGGCGGCGCCGGCCGCATCAAACAGCACAAGACGCTGGCAGTGAAAATTCCGGCCGGAGTCGACGAGGGCGATCGCATCCGTCTCGCCGGCGAAGGCGAACACGGCGTCAACGGCGGCCCGCCGGGCGACCTGTATGTGCAGATTCACCTCAAGCAGCACCCGGTGTTCACCCGTGACCACAACGACCTGCATTGCGAAATGCCGATCTCCTTCACCACGGCGGCACTTGGCGGCGAAATCGAGATTCCGACGCTGGACGGCGCAGCCGGCATCAAGATTCCGCCGGAAACCCAGTCCGGCCGGATCTTCCGCCTGCGCGGCAAGGGCATCAAAGGGGTACGCAGTCATACCCACGGCGACCTGATGTGCCATGTCGTCGTCGAAACCCCGGTCAATCTGACCGAACGGCAAAAGGAACTGCTGCGCGAACTCGAGGAATCCAGCCGCGCCAGCGGCGCCAAGCACAATCCGCGCGCCAAGTCGTGGATGGATAAGGTCAAGGCATTCTTCGGGGAGTAATTCCATTTCGCGTTCAAAAGGATAGAAACCGCCCCCGGAAACCGTCATTCCCGCGAAAGCGGGAATCCATGAACGCCACTTGCAGCAATAACGGCTGGATTCCCGTTTTCGCGGGAATGACGATGTATTGCTGTCGTTTTGAAGTAGAAATGGAGTAAGCTCGCGGGCCCGCGCCGGCAAGGATCGGTCGCGGGAAAACTACTTGGCAGCTACTCGCTGTCCACGAAAAACGGCCCGCACAGCGGGCCGTTTGCTTTTACCCCAGCGGACGACGCTTAGGCACGCCGCCAAGTCGTCCCCTGCGGACTGTCATCGAGGGCAATGCCAGCCGCCTTCAACTGGTCACGAACACGATCGGCCTCGGCAAAGTTCCTGGCCTTTTTGGCCTCAGCCCGGTCAGCGATCAGTTGCTCGATGGCCGCTTCGTCGAGTCCGCCGCTGGCGCCTCCCCCCTGCAGATAGGCTGCTGGCGTGCGTTCGAGCAGGCCGATAATGCCGGCCAGCGCTTTGAGCAGGCCGGACAGTTCGGCGCTCTTCTGGCGATTGGCTTCGCCGGCCAGTTCGAACAGCACGGCAATCGCCCCGTGCGAGTCGAAATCCTCGTTCAGGGCGGCGGCGAAACGGACGGCGAACGGGTTCTGCCAGTCGATCGCCACGCTTGCCGGCGGCACGTCGCGCAGCGCGAAGTAGAGACTATCGAGGCTGCGCTTGGCATCGTCGAGATGGGCGTCGGAATAATTCAGCGGGCTGCGGTAATGGGCACGCAGGATGAAAAAGCGCACCACCTCGGCGTCGTAGCGTTGCAGCACGGTACGGATGGTGAAGAAGTTGCCGAGCGATTTCGACATCTTCTCGTTGTCGACACGGACAAAACCGTTGTGCATCCAGTAATTGACGAAGGTGCAGCAGTTGGCGCCCTCGGACTGGGCGATCTCGTTCTCGTGGTGCGGGAACTGCAAATCCTGGCCGCCGCCGTGGATGTCGAAATGCTGGCCGAGCAATTGCGAACTCATCGCCGAGCACTCGATATGCCAGCCCGGCCGGCCATCGCCCCACGGCGACTGCCAGGCCGGTTCGCCCGGCTTGGCGTGCTTCCACAGCACGAAGTCGAGCGGATCCTGCTTGGCCGAATCGACCTCGACCCGCTCGCCGGCGCGCAAATCGTCGAGCGACTTGCCAGACAGCTTGCCGTAACCGGGGAACTTGCGTACCGCGTAATTGACGTCGCCGTCGGCAGCCTGGTAGGCCAAGCCTCTGTCTTCCAGCTTGCCGATCAGGTCAAGCATCTGCGGTACATACTCGGTGGCGCGCGGCTCGTGATCGGGGCGGAGCACGCCGAGGGCGGCGGCATCCTCATGCATGTAGGCGATGAAGCGGTCGGTTAACTGCTGGATCGTTTCACCGTTCTCGGCAGCGCGCTGGATAATCTTGTCGTCGATGTCGGTGATATTGCGGACATAGGTGACGTCGTAGCCGGAAGCCTTCAGCCAGCGGTACACCATATCGAAAACAACCATGACCCGCGCATGCCCGAGGTGACAGTAATCGTAAACCGTCATGCCGCATACGTACATGCGGACCTGCTTGGCTTCGATCGGGACGAAAAGCTGCTTTTCGCGCTTCAGGGAATTGTGAATCTTGAGCATGCCGGAAACATCCGTGGCCTCGCCGGGCGGTGCGAACCTATGGAATCACCGGCGTTTTTGATAGAATCGGAAGATTGTAAAACCGTCAAATTATAACATGGCGATGATCATCGATTCCCCGACCCAGCCCCGTTCTCGGCAGCTCAAATTCCTTCGCGCAATGACGATTGGCCTGGCTATTGGTCTGACTGCGGGCCTAGCCGCACCGGCCTTCGCTGACGAACTGCCGGAAGTCCAGCGCCTGATCAAGCAAGGGCAATATCCGCAAGCGCTGGAAAAGGTCGATGCCTACCTCAGCACCCGCCCCAAGGATGCCCAGGGCCGCTTCCTCAAAGGCCTGATCTACACCGAAATGAACAAGCCGACCGAGGCCATCGGCATCTTTACCCGCCTTTCCGAGGATTACCCGGAATTGCCGGAGCCCTACAACAACCTGGCCGTGCTCTACGCCCAGCAGCGCCAGTACGACAAGGCGCGCACGGCACTGGAAATGGCCATCCGTACCCATCCCTCCTACGCCATCGCCTACGAGAATCTCGGCGATGTTTACGCCAAGCTGGCCAGCCAGGCTTACGACAAGGCCCTGCAACTCGACGGCTCGAACGCCGGCACGCAAAACAAGCTGGCTTTGATCCGCGATCTGATCACCACCTCCGGCAAGAGCAACGTCAAGCCGACGACCGCTGCCGCGCCGGTGGTGGCTGTCGCTCCGACGCCAGCCCCGGCCAAGATGGCCGAAGCCAAACCGGCTGCCCCCCCAACCGCCAGTGTTATCTCAACGACCCCGGGCGCCGCCACCCCGGCCACCCCGGCCGCACCGGTCACCGTTCAACCGCCGCCGGCGACCAAGCCTGCCGAGGCTAAGCCCGCCGAAGTCAAGCCCACGCCGGAACCGGTTCCCGCCCCGATAGCCGGTGCCGCCGGCGACGACATCGCCCACGCCATCAACGCCTGGGCCAGCGCCTGGGAGCGTAAGGACATGAAGGCCTATCTCGGCGCCTACGCCGCCGATTTCCGCACGCCGAAAGGCATCAGCCGCAAGGACTGGGAAGCCGAGCGAACCAAGCGCATCACCGGCAAGGGCGGCAAGATCTCGGTCAAGATCGAGGATTTGCAGACCACCATCAACGGCGACAGCGCCACGGCAAAATTCCGCCAGCACTACACGGCACCGGGCCTGAGCAGTTCGGCGACCAAGACCATGACCCTGGCCCGTACCGGTAACCGCTGGCTGATCAAGGAAGAAAACGCGCGCTGATGTCTGCCCGCAAGTTCGTCATCTTCGGCCTGATGGCCAGTCTGGTTGGCATTCCGCTGATTTACCGGCAGTTCCAGCAGCCCGCCGCCGACCTTCCGCAGCAAGTCGTTGCCCAGTCCTTGGGCCATACCAGCTCGCCGGTCAACCTGGCGGAAACCGTTTCCGATTCCGGTCCGGAAGCGCAGTTGCTGCGCATCTTCAACGAAATCGAGGCCAACCGCCTGGGCGACGCGCTGCAACTGACCGAGGCCCTGCTCCGCCAGCACCCGAACTACCGCCTGGCGCACCTGATCCAGGGCGACCTGCTACTCGCCCGCACCCGGCCGATCGACTCTTTCGGCGCGCTCAGCGACGCCCCGGCCGACAAGATCGCCGATCTGCGCGCCGAGGCCATCGTCCGCCTCAAGGCCTACCGCGAACGGCCGGAAGACAAATTCGTGCCGCGCTACCTGCTGCAGATGCCGCCCGACCAACGTTTCGCCGTGGTCGTCGACACCCAGCGCTCGCGCCTCTACCTCTACGCCAATGACCGCGACAATGGCGGCCGGCCGCGCTTCGTCGCCGACTATTACGTGACCCAGGGCAAGCTCGGCGCCGACAAATACGTCGAGGGCGACAAGAAGACGCCGATCGGCGTCTACCACGTGACCGCCAACCTGCCGCGGCAAAAGCTGGCCGATCTCTACGGCAGCGGCGCCTTCCCGATCAATTACCCGAACGAATGGGATCGCCGGCAGGGACGGGGCGGCAGTGGCATCTGGCTGCACGGCACGCCGTCCGACACCTTCGCCCGGCCGCCGCGCGCCTCCGATGGCTGCGTCGTGCTGACCAACCAGGATCTCGATACCGTCGCCAAGAATCTCCAGGTCGGCCTGACACCGGTGATCATCAGCCCATCGATCGAATGGCTGTCGCTCGACGACTGGACCAAGGAGCGCGACGAGCTGAACGCCACCATCGACGCCTGGCGCCGCGACTGGGAAAGCCGCAATACCGAGCGCTACCTGAAGCACTACTCGCCGCAATTCAAGGCCGGCGCCCAAAATTTCGCCGCCTTCGCCGCGCAGAAGACCCAGGTCAATGCCAACAAGGAATGGATCAAGGTGAGTACCGACAACCTGTCGGTATTTCGCAATCCCGGCAAGGACGAAGTGGTGGTCGTCACCTTCGATCAGGACTACCGCAGCAACAACCTGAACAACCGGATGAAAAAACGCCAGTACTGGCAACGTGAAAACGGCAAATGGAAAATCATTTACGAAGGGAGCGCCTGATGTTCAAGCAAGTATCCGCCCTCGCCGCCGGCCTGCTGGCCGCCGCCACCGTGTGGGCCGCACCAACCGTGGAGATGACCACCAATCTCGGCAAGATCACCCTAGAGCTGTATCCGGAAAAGGCGCCGAAGACAGTCGAAATGTTCCTCTACAACGCCAAGCACGGTTTCTACGAAGGCACCATCTTCCACCGTGTAATCAACGGTTTCATGATCCAGGGCGGTGGCTTCAACAAGGCCATGGAAGAAAAGAAGACCCTGACGCCGGCCTTGCAGAACGAAGCCGCCAACGGCCTGAACAACGACCGCGGCACCATCGCCATGGCCCGCACCCAAGACCCGCATTCGGCTCGCGTGCAGTTCTTCATCAATCTGAAGGACAACGACTTCCTCAATCATCGCACCAGCGCCGACCCGCGCGGTTGGGGCTACGCCGTGTTCGGCAAGGTCACCGAAGGCATGGACGTGGTGGACAAGATCGCCAAGGTGCCGACCGGCAACGCCGGCTACTACCAGGACGTTCCGACGACCCCCGTGGTCATCCAGAGCGTCAAAATCATTTCTGAAAAATAAGGATTCCCCATGATCAAACTCACCACCAACCACGGTGTCATCAACCTCGAACTCAATGCCGACAAAGCCCCGCAGACGGTCGCCAACTTCATTTCCTACGTCGACTCGGGCCACTACGACGGCACCATCTTCCACCGCGTCATCAAGGACTTCATGATCCAGGGCGGCGGCATGGAACCGGGCATGACGCAGAAGGACACCCAGGCGCCGATCCAGAACGAGGCTTCCAACGGCCTGAAGAATAAGCGCGGCAGCATCGCCATGGCCCGCACCGGCGACCCGCATTCAGCCACCGCCCAGTTCTTCATCAACACTGTCGACAACGATTTCCTCGATTTCACGGCGCCGTCCGGCCAAGGTTGGGGCTACTGCGTGTTCGGCGAAGTGGTCGAGGGCATGGACGTGGTGGACAAGATTCGCGGCGTCAAGACCGGCAGCAAGGGCTTCCACCAAGACGTGCCGACCGAAGACGTGATCATCGAAAAAGCGGAAATCGTTTGATCCTTTTCGTTGCCGATCTGCACCTGTCGCCCCGGTCGCCCGGGGCGACTGCTTTGTTCCTGGCCTTTCTCGCCGGCCGCGCCCGCCAGGCCGAGGCGCTGTACATCCTCGGCGACCTGTTCGAAGCCTGGATCGGCGATGACGACATCGGCGCTCCCTACCACGCCAGCATCGTCACCGCGCTACGCGCCGCCGCCGACAGCGGTCTCGCCATCAATCTACTGCACGGCAACCGCGATTTCCTGCTCGGCCCGGATTTCGCTGCCGCCGCTGGCGTCCGCCTGCTCGCCGACCCGACCGTGCTATCGACGGCCGAATGGCAATTCGTGCTTTCGCATGGCGACGCGCTGTGCCTCGACGACGCCACCTACATGGCCTTCCGCACCCAGGTCCGCGACCCCGCCTGGCAGGCCGCCTTGCTCGCCAAGCCGCTCGCCGAGCGCCGCGCCCTCGCCGCGCAAATGCGCGCCGCCAGCGCGGCCAGCCAGCGCGGCCAGGCCGCCCCCTACACCGACCTGCAACCGGCGGCCATCGACGACTTCCTGCGCGCCCACGGCTACGCCACCTTCATCCACGGCCACACGCACCAACCGGCGACGCACGACCATATCGTCGACGGCATCCACGTCGAGCGCTGGGTGCTCACCGACTGGCACGAAGACCGCGGCGAATGCCTGGTCTGGAACGGCGTAGCGTTAGAGCGCGAAGCCATCCCGCCTACTAGCTGAATCCGCTGTCGTGACCAGCGCCGACAACGCTCTCTCCCTGCTGCGCGAAGTCTTCGGCTACCCCGCCTTCCGCGGCGCCCAGGCTGAGATCATCACCCACGTCGCTGGCGGCGGCGATGCCCTGGTGTTGATGCCGACCGGCGGCGGCAAGAGCCTGTGCTACCAGATTCCGGCGCTACTGCGCCCCGGCTGCGCCGTCGTCGTTTCGCCGCTGATCGCGCTGATGCAAGATCAAGTGGATGCCCTGACCCAGCTCGGCGTCAAGGCCGCCTGCCTGAACTCGACGCTCGACTGGCGCGACGCCCAGGCGGTCGAGCAAGCGATGTTCGCCGGCACCCTGGACCTCGTCTACATCGCCCCCGAGCGCCTGCTGCTCGACCGCACGCTGGCCCTGCTCGACGCCCTCTACGAAGCCGGCAAGCTGGCCCTGTTCGCCATCGACGAAGCGCATTGCGTCTCGCAATGGGGCCACGACTTCCGCCCGGAATACCTGCAACTATCGACGCTGCACGAGCGCTACCCGCAAGTGCCGCGCATCGCCCTGACCGCCACCGCCGACCAGGCAACGCGTAACGAGATGCTGGCCCGCCTCGGCCTCGGCGCAGCGCGCGTCTTCCTGTCCAGCTTCGACCGGCCGAACATCCGCTACACCGTGGTCGAGAAAGACAACGCCCGCCAGCAACTGCTCGGCTTCCTGGCCGGACGCAAAGGCCAGGCCGGCATCGTCTACTGTCTGTCGCGCAAGAAAGTCGAAGAAACCGCCGCCTGGCTCTGTCAACAAGGCTACCCAGCGCTGCCCTATCACGCCGGCTTACCGGCCGAAGAGCGCGCCGCCAACCAGCGCCGCTTCCTGCGCGAAGACGGGCTAGTCATGTGCGCCACCATCGCCTTCGGCATGGGCATCGACAAACCGGACGTCCGCTTCGTCGTCCATCTCGACCTACCCAAGAGCATCGAAGCCTATTACCAGGAAACCGGCCGCGCCGGCCGCGATGGCGAACCGGCCGAAGCCTGGATGGCCTACGGCATGCAAGACGTGGCGCTGCAGCATGCGCGCATCGCCGAATCGGGCGCCGGCGAAAACCAGAAAATCCTCGAAGCCCAGCGCCTGACTGCCCTGCTCGCCTATTGCGAAGCCCCGCGCTGCCGCCGCCAGGTGCTGCTCAATTATTTTGGCGAAGAACGCGCCCCCTGCAACAACTGCGACCTATGCGCCGCACCGCCCGAACTGTGGGACGGCACGCAGGCGGCGCAGAAAGCGCTATCGGCTATCTTCCGCACCGGCATGCGTTTCGGCGTGGCGCACCTGACCGACATCCTGCGCGGCAAAGCCACCGCCAAGGTCAAGCAGTGGAACCACGACCAGTTGCCGACCTTCGGCGTCGGCGGCGACCTCGACGAACACGGCTGGAAGAGCGTCTTCCGCCAGTTGGCGGCAGCCGGCCTAGTCCATGTGGACATGGCCGAGCATGGCGCCCTGCAACTGACCGAAGCCGCCCGCGAAGTGCTCAAGAACCAGCGCCGGGTCGAACTGCGCCGCCCGGCCAAGCGCAAAGCCACGGCGGCACGCGGCACGGCGGCTGCAGTCAGCAACCTGGCCCCGGCCGACGAGGCACTATTCCAGTTATTGCGCAAGTGGCGGGCCGATACTGCCCGCGAGCAGAGCGTGCCGGCCTACGTCATCCTGCACGACAAGACCCTGCGCGAACTCGCCGAGGTACGCCCGACCAGCCACGGCATGCTGAGCACCATCACCGGCATGGGTAGCGCCAAGATCGCGCACTACGGCGAGGAATTGCTGGCGCTGACTCGGGGCGCCAGCTAATCTCAACCCCTGGCTGACCTGCTACAACCATTTCCACGCCTTATCGCCCCATGACATGAAGTTCGGAATCGCCACTCTTTTGCTCGTTTCGGGCGCTGCTTTTGCCCAAAACCCATTGCCCGCGACAAGCCGCGAGATCGGTCAGTTGTTCGCGGCTCTTGAGAGCTCCCGTTGCGAGTTCCATCGCAATGGCTCCTGGCACAGCGCTCAAAAAGCAAGCGAACACCTTCACCAGAAATACGACTACCTGCTCGAGAAGGGCTTGGTCACATCCACGGAATCCTTCATTGAACTTGCCGCCACAAAGAGCAGCATGACGGGCAAGCCCTACCTCGTTCGTTGCGGCAACGCGCAGCCAGTTCCAAGCATGTCGTGGTTCACCAGCAAGCTCAAGGAATTGCGCGCACGACCTGCCGACGCCAACTCCAGCGAATGACTTCGATGGCTTCCGAAAGCTGACGTCGCCGGCCGAACCGCCCTACATCCCCAGCGACTTGAGAAACTCATCCTGTTCGCTGGCACTAACCGTCGGCGCTGCCGCCGGCGTCGCGCTGGCGGCATTGACCTGGGCCAGCAATTCGTCGGGATCGGCCACCTCATGCTGCTCGAAATCGTTGAGCTTGATGAACTCGGTGCGGTCGATCGCCAGTTCGAGGTAAAAAATGTTGTTGCGCCCGGTATAAAAAGTCACCCGCCGCGCCTCGGGCTTGTCGAGATTGGTATCGACACTGAGCATGACCTGCTTATTGAGCGCCAGCATCTTCGGCTGGTTCTGGGTAATGTGCGTTTGCAACTCGCGCGCCACCTTGCCGGTGAAATCGCCAACGATCTGGTTCATCAACTCGCCCATCACATTGGCCACCTCGTCCGAGGTATGCGAACTAGCCAAATCGCTTTTCGCCATGCCCATGTTCAGCATGTAGCTTTCGTACAACTCCATCGCCGCCTGGGCCGAGAAATTGATCACCACCAGGCCGGAAAAACCGCCATCGAACAGCACGAAGCAACCGATATCCGGTTTCAGGCAGGTCTTGGTGATGCGCTGGACCATGCCGGAATAGCGGATATTGCCCTGAGTGGCGATGTTCAGCACCTTGGTCACCGAATTGCACAGGCTCCGCAGAATATCCTCGGTGCCGAAAATCACGTTGTTTTCTTTTTCGCTCATAGTTGTTATCGCCAGGATGGAGGCCGCTAACAGCGCTCCCAGTGGATCGGTCTAGCCCACCTTTGTATGGGCCAGTTGCCAAGCATAACCGCGTAAACGCCCGCCCACCAGCACCGCCAGCGCCCCTAGCCAACGGCTGATGAAACTTGCTGTCGATCACTTTCGCCGCACCGATCGATTTTTGTCGAAGAGAAACCGGCAAAGGCAATTGCATGGCACGAAAAACTGGGTATTGCGACACTCGAAAAATAACGCTTGAAAAACAATCCTCATTGCATATGATCTTACCCATTGACTGCATTCGATAATCCGCACTGCCGAAGGGAAACCCGATGTCGCTGATTGAGAATGTGCTCGACCGCATACAAACCCACTATGCCGAAAAAGAACGCGACCGGCATCCCTACCTGTACGCCAAGCCCACTCCTTTCTTCTTCGGCCAGGAATGGGCGCTCAAACAACGCAACGAAGGCTGCCGGCCGGTCAAGGCGCAGGCTGCCATCGCCATGGACAAAAACCCGGCACCGCTCCCCGGCGTCACGCCGCCAAAACCGGCCACCCTCACACCGCCACCGCAATCCCGCCCCTCAAGCATCCCGCTGACCCCGGAAGCCGCCCGGGAACGAGCCGCCCGGGAAGCACGGCAACCCAAGCAAGAACAACAACTGGCGGCAGACCCTAGGCCGGAAGAAGACTGTCCGCAGCCGCCACCCTTCGACATGCTCGACTTGCCGGAAGGCATGGACGCCATGGGCTTCAAATATGCCGCCGACTGCGCCCGGCGCTGGTTCAACGGCAAGGCCCATGTCATCGTGGATGGCTCCAGCGACCCGGTCGCCCCAGAATTCGTCGATACCGACAGCTTCAAACTCGACTGGATTTTGAAATTCGGCCATGTCCGCTGGCGGTATGAACACCTGCTAGCAACCGGTCTCAAACCCGATGCGAAGAGCAACATTTATAGCGACAAGGCGAAAAAAGAACTCCTTGGCGCGATGAAGAGTTTCATGGCACAACGCAACTACCGCGGCGGCACCCTGGATACCCTGGCCAAGTGCGGCAACGACAAACAAGTGCTGCACCAGCGTTTCCAGTTTCAATTGATTTATGTTTCCATGCTCAACGTGCTGGGCGGTTTCTGGCAGGTAGTCGGCCAAGGCTTGGCCATGAACGACCTGGCTGCCGCGATCGGCAATTTCAATCTCTATGCTGCTGTGGCCAGCGCCAGTATCCTCTCGGCGCCCTACAACAACTACAGAACTAGGGCCTGTTCACAGTAGCCAGATATAGGCACAAGCGAGAAGCAGGAAGGCGTTGAATCGATTGGCAAGTTTGTCGTATCGGGTTGCGATACGGCGGAACTGCTTGAGGCGATTGA
>JAISPT010000062.1 GCA_031274715.1 Azonexus sp.
GCCACCGCCAGCATGGCGCCGGCCGGCCGCGCCAGCCACAGCGGCCGCCAGGCAGCGCCGACGAGCAGCGCCAGTGCCGCCAGGTAGGCCTGCATCTGCCGCTGCATCGCCTGATCGGGTAACAGCCGGTTCATGTTGGGAACCGGCAAGCCGGGCTGCATACCTTGCTGCAGGTGCATCCAGGTCAGGAAGGGAACAATTTTGTAGAGCATGCCGGCGATGAACGGAATGAAGGCGCCAGCCAGCAGCAGGATGGCGAACAGTGGCGTCCATGCGGGATGCTCGGCGGCGGCCGGCCAAGCCGTGGCAGCAGCAAACATGGTCAAGGCGCCGAGGGCAGCCAGCGAACCGGCCTGCCAGTAGCGGCTGGTGGCATCGGCGCGCGCCCGTCGGCGCTGTGCCTGCAGACGCAGCGTCAGGCCAGCGAAGATCAGGCCGCAAACGGCCAGCGCCCCCTGGGCCAAGCGTCCCGGCAGCGGCCAGCCGAATGCGACAGCCAAGCTCCACAGCAGCATCAGGGCGAGCAGCAGCGGCGGGAACCACCAACTCGGCCGGGCTGGATAGCCGGGCGTCAACTGGAACATCGGCACCACCACATAGGCCATCGCCACCAGCAGCACACCGGCCCAGGCGACAAGCCCCCAACCGGCATGCAGGTCGGTCAGTTCCGAGTACGATAGCGACCAGCCGTGTGCTAGGCCAAGCGCCAGCGTCACGCCCAGGGCGGCGACGCCGGCCAGGCCGAGCAGCGAAAGTTTGAGGCCGCGGATGGTCGGGCTGGTCGATGCCTGGGCAAAGACTGCCGGTATGGCAGCCAGCAGAAAGCCACCGATGCCGAGCGCCAACAGCACGGCAGCCGCCCGCAAAAGTGCCGGCCAGCCGGCCAGGAAACCAGCGGCCAGCAACAGCACGCCGACGGTCAGCGCGGCATGGACGAGTCGGGCGAGCGGCAGTGGTCGGCGCAGGTCGGCGCCGGCGACTACCGGCAGTACCTGAATCAGGGCGCCGATCATCACCTGCAACATGAAACCGATGGTGATCAGATGCACCAGCGCCAGCGTGGCCGGCATCCAGCGCGAAGTGAAAATTCCGGAGCCGCTAACGACCAGCAGCAAGCCAGCCAAGACCAGGAACAACGGCGCAGTCAGGAAGAAGCGTAATGGGGCCGCCAGCGGCGGCGCGTTGTCGAGGGAAATCGGTGACTGCATCGCCACCGTTCAGCGCGAAATCAGGATTTCGAAAGTTCCGTCGGGCAACAGTTCGCTTTCGAAAGCATGGCCATTCTGGCGCAGAACCCGGTACAGCGGATGCGGTTCGCGGAACAGCAGCAGCAGCATCTTTTCGCCGGGCTGCAGGGTATCGAGCATTTCCATGGTGCGCACGAAGGGCTCCGGCGGCCCCATGTAGCGCGCATCGACGACATGCGGCGTTTTCGGATGAGTCATCCTGGAAGCCTCAGTTGACCGCTTGTTTTTTTCATGGATGTCGCATGAACATTGGCGTTCCAGGATCATGCTTCCGTCAGTTCTGTCTCAAGGTGCGTCAACAGCGCCGGCGCCTCAATGACCAAGTGCTCGTCGCACATCGGATAGAGCATGTTCTCTTCCTTCAGGTTGTGCTGCTGCATCATGATCAGCAAGGTTTCGGCATGACCTAGGTAGTCGTCGCCGTCGCCGAGCCCAAGGGCTTTGGCCGCATCATCAAGCAGCATCCGCATTTGCTCGTGTTCCATGCGCATGACCCGGGTCGGCCCCATCGTCATGCCAGTCTTCACTTCGAAGGAGGGGAACAGGGTTTTCTCCTCGGCAGCGAAATGGGCCAGCAAGGCCTCGCGAAAATGGCCGAAGGCGGCCTTGCCGGCCTCGACATTGCCTTTTGCTATGGCCTGTTCGGCCTCGGCGAACAGATCGTCGCAATGGCGATGATCGTCGGTCATAAAGCTGCGGATCGTGGTCATTTTTTTGCTCTTCGCGGTTGGGGGACCGGCACATTGTCATGCGATCCCCCGGAACACACTTTGACCGCAGTCAAATTGCTCCGGGTTTCGGCACCGGCCACCATCCTGCCACAGGCAGCCGGTTTACAGCCCTCCCGGCAGTGTCGGCCTCACTTCTCCAGCACGTAGCCGCCAGGAGCCTCGCCCAGCGCCGGGAACTGGCGACTGGTAACCGGATAGGCGGCAACCAGCGGGCCGGTGCGCTCGCCCAGCCAACGCGTCCAATCCTCCCACCAAGTGCCCGGCTTCTTCTCGGCACGCTCGAACCAGTGCTCCCAATGTTCGTTACGTTCCGGTTCGGCGATCCAGTAGGCGCGCTTGGGCGGGTTGGCCGGTGGATTGACGATGCCGAGGATATGGCCCGAGGTCGACAGCACGAAACGCACCGGTGCCGCGACGTTGATCTGCTTGCGAATGCGGTAGCACTGCTTCCACGGCGCGATGTGGTCGTCCTCGGCAGTTACCACGTAGAGCGGCTGGACGATGCCGTCGAGGTCGATGCTCTCGCCGCCGATGCTCAGCTTGTTGCGCTTGATCAGGTTGTTGTGCAGGTACAGCTCGCGCAGGTACCAGGAATGCATGGCCTGCGGCATGCGCGTCGAATCCATGTTCCAGAACAACACATCGAAGGCCGGTAGACGCTCGCCGAGCAGGTAGCTACTGACCCAGTAGTTCCAGATCAGGCTGTTCGAGCGCAGCATGCGGAAGGACGCCGCCATCTGGCTGCCGTCGAGGTAGCCCTTGCGCGCCATCGAATCCTCCAGCGCAGCAATGCAGGCTTCGTCGATGAAGACGTCAATGTCGCCGGGACGGGAGAAATCAGTCAGGGTAGTAAATAGCGTCCAGTGGGCGACCGGCATCTTGTCCGGCCCGAAGCGTTTGTTAGCCCAAGCCATGTAGGTGGAAACCAGCGTGCCGCCGATACAGTAGCCGACCAGATGAATCTGCGGCACCTTGCAGAACTCGCGGACGACGCGCACTGCCTCAGCAACGCCTTCGAGCAGATAGTCGTCGAAGGTGACACCGGCCATGTCCTTACCCGGATTCTTCCAACTGGTAATGAACACCGAGAAGCCCTGGTCGGTCAGGTATTTGACCAGGCTCTTGCGGGCAGTCAGGTCGAGGATGTAGAACTTGTTGATCCACGGCGTGGTGATGAGGATCGGCACAGCCTGCACCTGCTCGGTGGTCGGCGCGTAGTGGATCAGTTCGAGCAGGCGGTTGCGGAAGATCACCTTGCCCGCCGTCGTCGCCAGATCGCGGCCGACCGTGAAGGCATCCGGCTCGACCATCAGGATGTTCTTCGCCGCGATATCGCGCTGCAGGTTTTCCCAGCCCAGCTTGAGGCTCTCGCCGTTGGTCTCGACGAAGCGGCGCATGGCCACCGGGTTGAGCCAAAAGAAATTGGGCGGCGCCACCATGTTCAGCCATTTGCGCAGCCAGAAGGCGGAACGCCGGCGCTCCTTGTCCGACAGGCCCGGCGTCTCGAACAGCATGTCCTCGAAATGGCGGGTGAAGGCCAGATACCACTCCTTGACGATGTCCCAACTGGCCGATTCGGTCCACACCGGATCGGCGAAACGGGCATCGTCGGCGTTGGGCACGATGACGTCGGCCGAGGGCACACCCAGCGCCCGGTTCATCACATGCAACTGCAGCGCCACCAGATCCGAGGAGAGCGCGTTCACGGCGCGCAGAAGCTCCTGCGGATGCAGCATCCAGGAAACCTGAGCGTGGAACAGCGAGGAGGTCACGCCATAGGGGTCGAGCGCCTTGCTCACCGCGTCGCCGAGGGTTTCCAGCGGACTTTCATGCTGCATGTCGAGCCCGTGGTTTTTGTGCGATGAATTCGTAGACATCTGTCTTACCTCTTTTAAAAGAGCTGCCGTCATCTTACAGGCTGACGAACTCGCCGGGTACAGTCGCCCGGACCTCCGGCCAGTCATAGCGGACCTTGATCGCCGCGACCAGCGCCGCGGCGGCTCTAGCCTCGCCGTGACCGACAAAGCAGTACCGCGGCGGCCGCTGAAAACCGCCCAGCCAGTCGAGCAATGCCGCCTGGTCGGCATGCGCCGAGAGGCCACCGACCGTGGCGATGCGAGCGCGGACTGGCACCTGCTGGCCGAAGATGCGCACCAGCCTGGCCCCGTCGACCAATCGCCGACCGAGTGTACCGGCCGCTTGGAAGCCGGCGATCAGGATGCTGCATTCGCGGCGTGGCAAGTTCTCGCGCAGGTGGTACTTGATCCGCCCGGCCTCGCACATGCCGCTGGCTGAGATGATCACAGCACCGCTGCGGATATCGTTGAGTTCCTTCGAGCGCTCGACGTCAGCGACGAACTCCAGCTCCAGCAGTTCCGGATGCGCTTGCTGCCAAGCGATCAGCTCATGCGTTTCGGTGTCGAGCAGTTCGGGGTGGGTCAGTGTGATGCGCGTGGCGATGCTAGCCATTGGTGAATCAACGTATACCTTCAGTGGCTGCAGGCGCCGGCTGCGTACCAGCTTAGTCAGCAAGTAGATGATTTCCTGCGTCCGCCCAACGGCGAAGGACGGGATGATCAGGTTGCCACCGGCCGCCCACGTCCGTGCACAAACCTCGACGATCTCGTCCTCGGTTTCAGCCAGCGAGCGGTGCCGCCGGTCGCCATAGGTCGATTCGACCAGCAGCGCATCTGCCTCGCCGTCCGGCTGTTGCGGGTCGAGCAGCACTGGCCGGTCGGGCTGGCCGAGGTCACCGGAGAAAATCAGGCGGCGCTTCTGGCCCGCGTTGCCAACGCTGACCTCCAGCCAAGCCGAGCCGAGGATATGGCCAGCATCGTGGAAATGAACGCTCACATCCCCGGCCGGATGCAGGACTTCGCCATAGCGCACCGGCCGCAGCAGACGCAAGGCCGCCAGCGCCTGCTCCACCGAGTAGAGCGGCATCGGGATGGCACGTGGGTCCATGCCACGCCGGTACCGGTTGCGCAAATACCACTCGGCTTCCTTCTCCTGGATGTGAGCACTGTCCGGCAACAGCACGCGAAGCAGATCGATGGTCGCCAGCGTGGCATAAATCGGGCCGCGGTAGCCGAGCATCACCAGGCGTGGCAGCAGACCGGAATGATCGATATGGGCATGGGTCAGCAGCACGAAATTGATCTGCCGCATATCGCAGCCGAAATGCAAGGCCCGCTGGTTCTTGCCGCGCGCCTCCGAACCGCCCTGAAACATGCCGCAATCGACCACGAAACGCAGCCCTGCCGCCTCAACTAAAGTACAGGAACCGGTGACCTCGCCGGCCGCTCCGAGAAACCCCAAGCGCATGTTTGAAATCCTCCCGACTTGGCGTAGCATGGCCCCGAATCTGGCGGAAAGCAACGCCGGCAGAACGTTTTAGGAGATAAACCATGTTCAAGCACATCCTCGTTCCGACCGATGGCTCGGAATTGTCGCAGGCCACCGCGCGCCGGGCCGTTCTCTTCGCCCAGGAAGCCGGTGCCCGCATCACGGCATTCTTCGCCAAGCCGGAATACCCGATCGCCTACTTCGGCGAAGGTGCGCTGATCGACCCGACCACGCCGGAAAAATTCGCCGAAATGGCTGAACAGCAAGCCAATGAGTACCTCGGTGCAGTCCGGGCAATGTGCGCCGAGACCGGCGTCACGTGCGACATCGTGACCGCCACCAGCGACGTGCCTTACGAAGCGATCATCGAAGCCGCCGAAAAATCCGGCTGTGACCTGATCTTCATGGCCTCGCACGGTCGCCGCGGCATCAGCGGCTTCCTGCTCGGCAGTGAGACCAACAAGGTCCTGACGCACTCCAAAGTGCCGGTCCTGGTCTATCGCTGATCCGGCATTTCTTCCGACGACGCGGCGCCCGTTGGCGGCCGCGCCGTTACGCCGAGCGGCACCTCGGCCGCCAGCGCCGCAAAGCAGGCGCGCAGGCTGGCCTCATCGGCGCCCATCAGAACGCCATCCTCGAGCGCATCGATAAGCGCTTGGCGCAATTCGGCGAAATTGTCGTTCATCACCCGGATTTTCTCGATGCAGGAGAGTGGTTCGCCCTGCCCGTCGCGCCAAACCGGCAACCGGGCATCGAGCGGATTAGCCGGCGGCGGCCGGCGTGACTTGTTGGAGTGGCTCATGATCGCCGCTCAGGGTAGCACGAAGCGGCGCTTCTCCCGCATCCGAACCCAGTCGGATGCCCGCCGGAACCACGCCACCGGGTAGTACAGCAACAGGCTGCGAGCGGCCAACCACCGGGCCGAATTTCCGGCATCCATCAAAGTTTTTTGGCCCAATCCTGGCAATAATGGCGAAATCCCTGAAGGAGTTTTCGCCATGACGGCCATCACCTTTCCCACCCCCGAAGCCCCCACTGCGCCGTCCGTCGGGCGCATTCCCGGCAACAAGGGCATCTGGGTCGGGATCACCTGTGAATTCGTCGAATTCATGGTGCTCTTCACCGTCTATTTCGTTGCCCGCGCCCACTTCCCCGAGGCTTTCGAGCAGGGCGCTGAACGCTTGTCGCGTACCGCCGGTACAGTCATCACACTGTTAATGCTGACCAGCAGCTTCTTCATCGCTTGTTCGGTGACCACCCTGCGCACCGGCCGCCGCCGGCAGTCATTGCTGTGGCTAGTGGCTGGCCTGGTCGTGGCGCTCGGCTACCCGGTGGCCAAGTTCCTTGAAATCCGCTGGAACCTGGCGCACGGCATCAACGGCAGCTCGGGCATCTTCTTCACGGTGTATTACTACCTGACCTTCAACCACCTGGTGCATGCAATGTGGGGCATTCTCGGCATTCTCTGGGTGCTCGCCCGCCACCTGGCCGGCGGCTATAGCGCCGAGGAATACAGCGGCCTGGAGGCGCTGGCTAGCTACTGGCACGCCACCGACATCATCTGGCTGGTGATCTTCCCCTTCTTCTACGTGCTGGCATAAATCATGACCCCGCCAACCGCCCGTCCCAATACCACCCTCCGTCCGCTGCTCACCGCCTGGCTGGCCCTCGTCGCGCTGACAGTGCTCAGCCTCGAACTCGGCCAACACTTCCACGGCGCCGCCTGGCTGCAGGTGCTGGTCGCCGCCATCATCTGGATCAAGGGCAGCCTGGTCGCCCGCCGTTTCATCGAAGCGGAACTGGCGACGCCCTTCATCCGCAACGTGTTGCGCGCCTTCATCGCCTTCACGCCGCTGGCCCTGGTACTGACCGCCTTCTTCGGCCCACAGTTCGCCCGTTGGGCGACGCTATAGCTGGGCGGCGACCCGTTGGCCCAGGGTAGCGACAGCCGCCTGCCAGCACTGCGAATCGGGATGGCCGAAATTGAGCCGCAGGAAATTCGCGAACTGACGCCTAGCCGAGAAGATCGGCCCCGGGGCAATGCTGATGCCGCGTTCCAGCACCTCCCGGTGCAAGCGCAGCGTATCGACCTGGCGCGGCAGTTCCAGCCACAGGAAATAGCCGCCCCGAGGCCGGGCCAGCCGCGTGCTGGCGGGAAAATAGCGCTCGACGGCATCGACCAAGCCAGCTTCCTGCTCGGCCAGGCGCCGGCACAACTGGCGCAGGTGATTCTCGTAGGCACCGTGCTCAAGGTAGTCGGCGAGTGCGATCTGCACCGGCCCGCTGGTTGCCAGGCTGGTCGATAACTTCAGGCGCTGGATCTGCCGAGCGAAACGCCCGGCCGCCACCCAGCCCAGGCGATAACCAGGGGCCAAGCACTTGGAAAAGGACGAAACATGCATCACCAGCCCGTCCGGATCGTCAGCCTTGCTACAGCGCGGTGCCTGGCAGCCGAAATACAGCTCGCCATAGACGTCGTTCTCGATCAGCGGCACCTGGTGGCGGGTCAGCAATTCGAGCAGGGCTTTCTTGCGCTCGTCGGAAACCAGGCTGCCGGTCGGGTTGGCGAAATTGAGCATCAGCAGGCAGGCCTTGACTGGATGGCGACGCAGCGCCTCCTCCAGGGCACCCAGGCTGATGCCCTCGCGTGGATGACTGGGAATCTCGATCACTTTCAGGCCCAGCCGCTCACTGGCCTGCAGGCCAGCATAGAAAGTCGGCGCCTCGACGGCGATCAGGTCGCCCGGCCGGGTCGCCGCCTGCAGGCAGAGATTCAGTCCTTCCGTGGCGCCCGAGGTGATGACAATCTCCCGCGGCGACACCGGTGCCCCCTGCGCCAGATAGCGCAGGGCCAACTGGCGGCGCAGTTCCTCGTTGCCGGGCGGCAAGTCGGCAACCGTGGCCAGTGGGTCGAAGCGGCGCGCGGCGCCGGCCAAGTAACGACCGAGCTTGTCCAGCGGGAACAGATAGGGACTGGGAAAGCTGGAGCCGAGCGGTACCACCGCCGGATCGCGAACGCCGTCGAGAATCTGGAAGATGAAGTCGCTGACCTGCAGCGCCGTCGAGCCACCAGTTGGCAACGTCATTTCCGGTTCGGACAGGCTGCGCCCGAGACGGGCACGGACGAAATAACCGGATTTCGGGCGGGCCTCGATCAGGCCCCGGCTTTCCAGCAGGTAGTAAGCCTGGGTCACAGTGATCGGACTGACACCGTGCCGACCGCAGGCTTGGCGTACCGAGAGCAGACGGTCGCCGGCGCGCAGCACGCCGGAACGGATCAGGTGTTCGGTCTGTTCGGCAAGGTCCTGGTAAAGGCTCATGGCAGCGGCATGCTGGCAATGAGGCGGCGGCCGGCGTTGCCGGCTAGGGCGCCGAGCAGTGGTCGCTGCCCGGCAGGATGCGGCAGATGATCCGGCCGTCGAGACTATCGACCACATCGATTTCATCGAGCACGCCGATCAGGTAGCGCTTCTTCAGCGTGAAATCGGTCGGCTGGGCGTGCATCGCCTTCCAGAAGGTCGTGCTTTCGCCGATCACCGGCTCGACCAGCCAGGCCCTGGCGCGCAAGCCGAGGTGTGTAGCCAGTTCGGCCGGCAGGTCGGCACTGAAGCCGGCATCGTCGTCGCTGCGGCGCGGATAGAAGTCGTAGAGATTCTCGAAGGCCAGAAAGTAATCGTAGCGCCAACTGACCTTCATCCGCTGCGGGCTGCCGATCTTGTCCTCCTGCTCATACTCGCCGCGCTCGATAGCAACCGATTGCAGCGGCAGGAACTTGAAGCGGTAGTAATCCTCGTTCGCTGGGTCGGCCTGCGGCCGCCAACTCCAACCCTCGGCAATCTGGTTGAAGGCCATCCGGTAGCGCAGCGTCGCCCGCGTGCCCTCGGTATCGATACTGAAGCCGGGACTGGCCGCCAGGTCGACATCGACTTCGACCACCTGTCCGCGCTGCGCCAGCAGTTCGGACGGTGCCAGGCGGGCCAGCATCTCGTAGCGGTCGACAGCTGGTTCCGCCGCACCAGCCGGAAGAAAAAAAGCGGCAAGCGCAGCCGCCGTAATCGCTTCTCTAAGAATGCGCATGTCGATTGGAATGCCAACCATATGGGCCATGACACCGAGCGCTATCTTGGGCGCAACACACTGATCGGCCCATGATGCGTATCAACTTTTACCGCCGACTCACCCCTGCGCTTACGCTATCGCCCAACGGAAGCAGACCAGGGTACCGAGAAAGATGCTGGTCGACGCGGCGGCAAATAGGTATACGACTGCATGCGCTGGCTAGCGGCCTAACTATCGATCAGCTTCCTCGCTTTCCGAGGGAGTCCATATACGCGGTTAGAGTGCATTGTCGAGCACCACCTGAGTACGGAAAAGGCGCGACTTGCTGTCACCAAACACGGCATGCTCAAGCTGGTAGGAGCAATTAAGTTCTTGGGTGAGCAACCGACAGAAAGCCGAAGCTCTTTCTTCGTCCGAAAGCCCATGCAACGACAGACAGAAGTCCATCGCTTCATTGTGAATGAAGAACCGCCGGGGGACATTCCGTTCGTTTTCAGCGACAAGGCCATAACGGAGGTACGGATAGATCTGCTTATGTTTTGCAGCCTTAGCACTGTAGGTCAGAACGTCGTGAGTGGTGATAGTGGTCTTGAACTCCAATACAACCCGAGGGAGCAAGACATCTTCGGATTTCACTTCAAATAGGCATAGGTCGGTTTGGAATGCCGAACTCCCACGCTTCGGAGAGCGTACCTGTGCCTCAGACATGACCTTTAGATTGTTGTCCACGGTCACTTGGTAGAGAAGGACCGCGTGCGGTTGAACCTTCAACGGCTGCTTCTTCAGTTCCCTCGTAATGAGGTTCTGTGCAATTTCGACAAATTTATCGACAAACTTGCTTTCAGCGGCCATAGAGATGTGCTCTAGCAAATGAAAAAGACTTCCCCGTCCAAAGCTACGGCAGCAGCGACCGGGAGTGGGTGCTTGCATAATTTTGTCATTGATCTAGCCCACTTCGTCTCGCCAACCTGCTCGAAAACAATGTTTTGGTGCTTCACGACGAACGGCCGCAATACGGCGCTCCTCCCCGGTACCCGCTCGGTTCCGGGCGCTGCATGGTGCTCCGCACCAAACCGGAAGTAGCGTCGAATAACACGTCGAAGCGTGCCAGACGGCTCCAGTCGTCGCAGAACCGCCATTCCCAGGCCAGTTCGTCGCGCGCCGCGAAGTAGATGGTCCACGCCGGATTGGGCGGTCCGAGCAGGCGCAGGATGGCCTCATGGTCGTCGCGCCCCGGCACGATCCGGGAGAAATGGCTCATCTGCAGCACGTTCTCGATCCGGATCAGGCGGCCGTCCGGGGCGAAAAAGGCCATGTAGGTATGCGGTCCGGCCGGGCCGCGAGGGTAGGCCAGTTGCAGGCTGCCGTCGGCATCCTGCCAGCGCAGAACCGGTTCGCCCATGACGGCGATGACATCATCGACGGTCGCCACGCCGGGCTGCAGCCCGCGCCCGTCGTAGGCGGCGCAGCCGGCGAGCAGGAGCAGCACCAGGATACACAGCCAACAGGCAGCAAGCCGGTCGGCAATCCCAGCCACGGCTTCGGGGTGCATCTTGCTCAGTGCCACGGCAACCTCCCGATGATTGCTGGATAAGTTTTAAGCGTAGCACCAATACATGACGTATCGCTTGGCCCGCATCATGGCACACTGGATTGGTAACATTCCGTCCTCCGCTTGTGCCACAATGACGTTGCACTACAGTTGCGGTATGGTGCATCGCACTAAGCATGCCCAGCTTTATTCGAAAGGATGCACAGCATGACTATGGAAACCACTAGTCCGGCCTCTGCCCTGCTGCCGCTCGCCGGCAAGAAGGGACTAATCACCGGCGTCGCCAACGACAAGTCGATTGCCTACGCTGTCGCCAAGGCTATCGTCGCCCTCGGTGGCGAGATCGCCATTACTTACCAGAACGATAAGACCGCCCGGTACACCCAGCCGCTGGCCGAAGCACTGGGCGCCAAGCTGTTCCTCAAGCTCGACGTCGCCGAGCCGGGTAGCCTGGAAGGCGTCGTCGCCCAATGCGGCGACACCTTCGGCACCGTCGACTTCGCGCTGCATTCGATGGCTTTCTGTAACGCCCAGGATCTGCACGGCCGCGTCATCGACACCACCGAGACCGGCTTCGAGGCGGCAATGAATGTCTCCTGCCACAGCTTCCTGCGCTTGGCCAAGGCGCTGGAGCCGCTGATGCCACAGGGCGGCTCGCTGATCACCATGTCCTACCTCGGCGCCGAGCGCGTCGTACGCAATTACGGCGTCATGGGCATCATCAAGGCGGCACTTGAGTCGGCGGTGCGCTACATGGCTTACGATCTCGGCCCCAAGGGCATCCGCGTCTTCGCTGTGTCGCCCGGCCCGATCATGACCCGTGCTGCCTCCGGTATCGCTAATTTCAACAACCTGATCGAATCCGACGCCCAGAAGGCGCCGCTCGGCCGTACAGTGACCATCGAGGAAGTCGGCGCCCTGACTGCCTTCCTGTGCACGCCGGGTTCCTCGGGCATGACCGGCCAGACGATCTACGTCGACGCCGGCGCCCACATCGTCGCCTGAGGACAGAAACGGCCGACGCGGGCTGCACGACCCGCGTCGGCAACAGCGATAGCGAGAATCAGGAGAGGAAACCATGCACGACAACGACTCCCCGATCATCACCGATCCGATCCCCGACCATCCCCTGCTCCGCGGACGCCGGGAGATCGGCCGCGGCGAAAGCAGCATCGTCGTCGAAGCCGATACCGTCAACGGTCAGGAGCGCGTTTACAAGATTCTCTCCTCGCCCACCGATCACGCCTACTACACTGCCCCCGACCGCCCGACTGGCCGCCACTTTCCCGTCGTGTTCGCCGATCACGGCACGGTCGGCCACTCCAGCCGCGGCTTTCCCTTCCACATCGTCGAAGTCGAGCGCCTCTATCCACTGGGTACCGGCGAGGCCGCCAAGGTAGCGACCCGGATTTCGACCGCCTACCTCGATGCCTGCATGATGTGGCGCAACCTGGCCCAGGACATGGGACGGATCGCCCTGCACCACTTGGCGGTAACGCCAATGGGGTGGAGCGATGCGGTGCAGGAGTCGCTGCGGGCGCTGAAGACTTTCTCCGAGGAATACGGCGCCCTGCCCGACCTGATCAAGACCGACAACCTGATGATGCGCAAGGACGGCACACTGGTCTTCTCCGATCCGGTCTTCATGGAATGAGCGAATGATGACCTCCCGCCCATGACCATCAGCCGAGTCTGCTACACCTCGCGCCAGCTCGCCGAATCGCTGGCGGGCAATCCTTACATGGCGGTGATCTCGATCACCGACCCCAGCACACCGCCAGCCCGACTCGATCCGATGTTCCGCCACGTGCTGCGCCTGTCGTTTTTCGACGCGGAGCCGGCCGACGAGTACCTGCCGCTGCTGCCCGGCCTGTTCGACCTGCACATGGCCCGCGCCATCGACACTTTCATCGGCAAGCTGCAGATGGCGCCGTTCGAGATGTCGGTGATGGTGCATTGCGAATATGGCATCAGCCGTTCAGCGGCGGTCGCGCTGTTCATCGAGGCGCTGACCGGCGCCCCGCTAGTTGCCCGCGAATTCGCCTTCGCCGCCAATCACTGGGTAATCGACCGCTTGCTGGTATTGCATCCGCAACTGACGGTGGACATCCCGCTCGCCAGCCACGCCCACGAGCGGCGCCAAGCCAACCGCGACTGAGTGCCCACGTAGCATGCGACAACGTTGTTTGCTGCATCGCACCATACTATACTAACCTTCACCTCTAGCCATACCGACCATTCTCGGGAGTCCGTCATGCAAGCGAATAACGAGCAACATTACCTGGTCAACAAAACCTTCGACGAGATCGCCGTCGGCGATTCGGCCAGCCTGACCCGCACGTTGATGCCGGAAGACGTCAAGCTGTTCGCCATCATGACCGGCGACTTCAACCCCACCGTCGCCGCTCCGCAGTATTCGCAAAGCGGCATGTTCCGCGAAGTGATCGCTCATGGCATGTGGAGTGGCTCGCTGATTTCGACCCTGCTCGGCACGCAATTTCCTGGCCCCGGCACCATTCTGGTCGACCAGGCGCTGCACTTCGCCCGTCCGGTAACCATCGGCGACGTCATCACCATCACCGTGACCACCAAGCAGAAATTCCAGCACAACAAGCACATTCTCTTCGACTGCGTGTGCACCAATCAGGAGGATCTGCCGGTGGTCTGCGGCACGGTCGAGGTACTGGCGCCGACCGAGAAAATCTCCTACCTGCGCCAGACGCATATGCCGGAAGTACATATCGACGACAAGCTGGAGCGCTTCGATCGATTGCTGTCGCAGGTCAAGGGCCTGGAGCCGATCCCGACCGCGGTCGCCCATCCGTGCGACCACGAATCGCTGAAAGGCCCGGTCATGGCCTTCCAGGCCGGCATCATCGAGCCCATCCTGGTTGGCCCGGAGAGCAAGATCCGCGCAGTGGCCGAGGAATTCTCGATCGATCTGTCCGGCATCCGCATCGTCAACGCCGCGCACAGCCACGACTCGGCGGCCCTGGCGGTGTCCCTGGTACGCACCGGCGATGCCGAGGCGCTGATGAAAGGCAGCCTGCATACCGACGAACTGATGGGCGAAGTCATCTCGCGCGCTAACGGCCTGCGGACCAACCGCCGCATCAGCCACGTCTTCCTGATGAGCGTGCCGACTTACCACCGGCCGTTGCTGATTACCGACGCGGCGATCAACATTGCGCCGACGCTGGAAGACAAAGTCGACATCATCCAGAACGCCATCGACCTGGCCCACATCATCGGCATCCCCGAGCCCAAGGTGGCGATCCTCTCGGCAGTCGAGACCGTCAACCCGAAGATCGAATCGACGCTGCACGCCGCCGCCCTGTGCAAGATGGCCGACCGTGGCCAGATCACCGGCGGTATCCTCGATGGCCCGCTGGCCTTCGACAACGCCGTGTCCATCGTCGCCGCCAAGACCAAGGGCATCAAGTCGGCGGTCGCCGGCAATGCCGAAATCCTCGTCGTCCCCGATCTCGAATCCGGCAACATGGTGGCCAAGCAGTTGGAGTACCTGGCCAACGCGCTGACCGCCGGCATCGTCCTCGGCACCCGCGTGCCCATCGTACTGACCAGCCGCGCCGACACCGCCGAGACACGCACCGCCTCCTGCGTCATCGGCGCCCTCATTGCCCACGCCAACCGTAAAGCCGCGAGCGCCTGATGATGGAACACGCCATCCTGACGATCAATGCCGGATCGTCCTCGATCAAGTTCGCCCTTTTTCCCCTGGCCCGCCCGCTGTCGGCGGAAGCGGAAATGTCCGGCCAGATCGACGGCATCGGCACCAATGCCACCCGGCTCGAAGCCAAGGACCGGACCGGCAAGCGCATCGCCGATCAGGCCATCGCCGGCGAGGCAGTGAACCATGAGCAAGCCTTCGACGCCATGCTCAAATGGTTCCTGGCCAGCCAGAGTGGCTGGCAGATCATCGCCGTCGGCCATCGCGTGGTGCATGGCGGCGACCGCTACTCGGCACCCATCGTCATCGACGACACCGTGCTCGGCCACCTGGAAAGTTTCATTCCGCTGGCGCCGCTGCACGAGCCGCACAACGTCGCCGGCATCAAGGCTCTGCGCCACCTGCTACCGCAGGTGCCACAGGTAGCCTGCTTCGATACCGCCTTCCACCGCAGCCAGCCCGAAGTCGCCCAACTGTTCGCCCTGCCGCGCGCGCTGACCGCCGAAGGCATCAAACGCTACGGTTTCCACGGCCTCTCCTACGAATACATCGCCCGCACCCTGCCGCAGCACTCGCACCGCGCCCAGGGCCGAGTCGTCGTTGCCCATCTCGGCAACGGCGCCAGTATGTCGGCCATGGTCAATCGCAAATGCGTCGCCACCACTCTCGGCTTCTCGACCATTGACGGCCTGATGATGGGCACCCGCTGCGGCAACCTCGACCCCGGCGTGCTGCTGCACCTGATGGAAACCAAGAATCTGTCGGTCAAGGACATGACCCGCGTCCTGTACAAGGAATCGGGCCTGCTCGGCGTCTCCGGTATCAGCCAGGACATGCGCACCCTGCTCGCCAGCGACAAGCCAGAAGCGCACGAGGCCGTCGAGTTGTTCTGCTACCGCATCGTCCGCGAGCTTGGCTCGCTGGCCGCCGCTGCCGGCGGTCTCGACGCACTAGTGTTCACCGGCGGCATCGGTGAGCACGCGGCCGAAATTCGCCGCCGCGTCTGCCAGCAGTGCGAATGGCTGGGCATCCGCCTCGACCCGGAAGCCAACGCCCGCCACGACATCGTGATCAGCGCCGGCAATAGCAGCGTTGACGTGCTGGTCATCCCGACCAACGAGGAATGGATGATGGCGCACCACGCGCAGACCCTGCTGGCGCTCTGAGAAATATTTTTTGCCCAACGGCCCCGTCGGCGAAAGTCGGCGGGGCTTTGTTTTTTTGGACTTTTCCCAGCCATGACATAGCGCTTACCGCCTCGGCACACGACACTGTATTTAGTCAACGGATTGCACGGACCTACTATAGGTAGTAGATTACTGCCCATTCGAAAACCTGGTAGTCCATTGACAAATCGCCACGCCGAGGAGCAAGAAATGAGCCCAGTCGCCGAACAACTCTCGCTGACCGACATCCCCGCCCCACCGCAATTCGCCCCCCTGCAGGAGCAGGAAATCTCCGGCGAGGTGCTGATCGAAAAATATGCCAAGGGCAAAGAAACCAATGTTCACGACGTGCGTAAGCGCGTTGCCTGGGCGCTGGCGCAAGTCGAGCAGGAGAAGGATCAGGCGCATTGGGAAAGCCGCTTCCTGTGGGCCCAGGAAAACGGCTTCATCCCGGCCGGCCGCATCAACTCCGCCGCCGGTACCGACTTGCAGGCGACGCTGATCAACTGCTTCGTGCAACCGGTCGGCGACTCCATCGTCGAAAACGTCGACGGCCGCCCCGGCATCTACACCGCGCTCGCCCAGGCCGCCGAAACGATGCGCCGCGGCGGCGGCGTCGGCTACGACTTCTCATCGATCCGGCCGCAGGGCGCCCGCGTCAAGGGCACCCAGTCGCGCGCTTCCGGTCCAGTGTCTTACATGCGCGTCTTCGACCGTTCCTGCGAAACCGTCGAATCTGCCGGTGCCCGCCGCGGCGCCCAGATGGGCGTGCTGCGCTGCGACCATCCGGACATCGAGGACTTCATCCACGCCAAGGACCACGGTGACCTGACCAATTTCAACATTTCCATCGGTGTCACCGACGCCTTCATGGAAGCGGTGGACGCCGACGGCTTCGCCGAACTGGTGCACCGCGCCGAACCGAACGCCGATATGAAGGCCGACGGCGCCTACCAGCGCGACGACGGCACCTGGGTCTACCGCAAAGCGCGCGCTCGCGACTTGTGGGACCAGGTGATGAAATCCACCTACGATCACGCCGAACCGGGCATCCTGTTCCTCGACCGGATGAACAAGGACAACAACCTCAATTACTGCGAAGTGATCGAGGCCACCAATCCCTGCGCCGAACAACCACTGCCGCCCTACGGTTGCTGCTGCCTGGGCTCGATCAACCTCACGCTGTTCATCCGCGATCCCTTCTCCGACAAGGCTTCCTTCGATTTCGATGCCTTTGCCGAAGTGGTCCGTATCTCCACCCGCATGCTCGACAACGTGCTCGATGCCACCCACTGGCCGCTCGAACGCCAGGCCCAGGAAGCCGCCAACAAGCGCCGCGTCGGCCTCGGCTTCACCGGCCTGGGCGACGCTCTGGCCATGCTGCGCCTCAAGTACGACAAGCCGGAAGCCCGCGCCATGGCCGCGCGTATCAGCGAATTCATGCGCGACACCGCCTACCTGTACTCGGTCGACATGGCCCAAGAGCGTGGCGCTTTCCCGCTGTTCAACGCCGAACTCTACCTCTCCGGCGGCAACTTCGCCTCGCGCCTGCCGGCCGAAGTCAAGGCCGAAATTCGTAAGCACGGCCTGCGCAACTCCCACCTGCTGTCGATCGCGCCGACCGGCACCATCTCGCTGGCCTTTGCCGACAACGCCTCGAACGGCATCGAGCCGCCGTTCTCCTGGACCTACAGCCGCAAAAAGCGCATGCCGGACGGCACGATCAAGGAATACTCGGTCGAGGACTACGCCTGGCGCCTGTACAAGCACCAGGGCGGCGACGTCGCCAAGCTGCCGGACTACTTCGTCACGGCCCTGGAAATCTCCGCCAAGGCCCACGCCGACATGGTCGCCGCCGTCGCCCCGTACATCGACACCTCGATCTCGAAGACCGTCAACGTACCGGCCGACTACCCCTACGAAGATTTCCAGGATCTCTACATGCAAGCCTGGAAGGCCGGCCTCAAGGGCCTGGCCACCTACCGCCCGAACAGCGTGCTCGGCTCGGTACTCTCCGTCGAGCCAACCAAAGAAGCCACCGACGATGCCAAGGCACCACAGGACTTCGTCTCCGACGCCAACCGCCGCCTGTCGATCAAGAACCTGCCGGCGCCGGTACTCTCCAGCCTGCGCTGGCCGGGCCGCCCGAACCTGCCGGAAGGCAACCTGTGCTGGACCTACATGGTCGACTCGCCGATCGGCAGGTTCGCCCTGTTCGTCGGCCATGTCGAGCCGGAAGGCCGCGCTTGGCCGTTCGAAGTCTGGGCCAACGGCCCGGCCGAACCGCGCGGCCTCGGCGCCGTCGCCAAGACGCTGTCCATGGACATGCGCGCCAACGACCGCGGCTGGCTGGAAATGAAGCTCGATGCCCTGGCCAAAACGCCGGGTGACTCCTTCGACATGCCGATGCCGCCGCATGGCGAAAAGAAACGCATGCCCTCCGTCGTCTCGGCCATGGCCCAAGTCATCCGCTGGCGCGTCGAGCAACTCGGTGCGCTCGCCCATGACGGTCCGACCCCGGTCAAGGATGCCCTGTTCAGTACCAAGGAACCGAAGACCGGCACCGACGGCACCCTGTCCTGGACGGTCGACGTCAACAACGCCTCGACCGGCGAGGATTTCGTCCTCGGCCTCAAGGAAATCACCCTGCCCGACGGCGTCACCCGCCCCTACTCGATGTGGCTCTCCGGCAACTACCCGCGTGCCCTCGACGGCCTGTGCAAGCTACTGTCGCTCGACATGCGCGTCATCGATCCGGCCTGGATCGGCATGAAACTACGCAAACTGCTCGACTACTCCGAGCCGTTCGGCGACTTCATGGCCTTCGTCCCCGGCTCGCGCAAGCAGCAGACCTACCCGTCAACGGTCGCCTACATCGCCCAGTTGATCATCCACCGCTACGCCATGCTCGGCATCCTCGACGAAGCCGGCTTCCCGCTACAGCAGATGGGTATCCTCGAAGCGCCGGAAGACACCAGCAGCAACAAGGTACTGCCGACCCAGGGCAAGCTGTGCGGCGAATGCGGCAACCACACCATGATCCGCAAGGACGGCTGCGACTTCTGTACGGCTTGCGGGGCGGTGGGGACTTGCGGGTAAGGGGCTCAATACGAGTTAACTAGGCGCTCAATTACCCTGATTTTCTAACCACAATTAAGCTATTCCAGCGGACCGTCAAAAAGCTACGCTTTTTGCTGTCCGCTGAATTCGCACGTTAGAAGGCAATGGCAAACCTGATTTACCTCTTACTCGCATTGATGTCCATTTGGCATATCTATGGTGCAGCTATTGCAAGTTGGCATATCGCCCGATCAGAGTTTTTTGAGCCTTGGCAAAAACAAGCTCAGTACCTAATCGCATGGCTCGTGCCTCTTCTCGGAACGGCTTTCATTATTCGTATGCTTAGCCCAGAAGTTCGTATCCATCGCCCAGGTTGGTCATTACTTGAACCAATTATTTTGGCATCCTTTGGTGTCTCTATTTCCGAATCAATCGATTCCGCCAGCGATGAATACTCCTCCTCAACTGCAATACCTGATCAAAATAGCAATTCCGGCAATGACGATTGAAAAGCTTTCTGACCTTCTGCTCCAGCCGATCGTCAAAAAGCTACGCTTTTTTCCACCAGTTAAGCTTGCACGTTAGGACAGCAACTAACCAATGGTTACGTTGGTTTTTCTTCCCGGTCTCGATGGCACCGGTCTGCTGTTTAGGGATTTCGCGGCGTCCTTTGGGCCGGAAATCGAGACCATTGTGGTGTCGTATCCGGTAGATGCGCCACTTGGCTATCCTGAGCTGGAATCCATCGTCCGTTCCCATCTGCCGCAAAATCGGCCTTTCTTTCTCGTGGCCGAGTCTTTTTCCGGGCCAATCGGCATCTCTATCGCCGCTTCGTCTCCGCCGGGCTTGCTCGGGCTGGTGCTGTGCTGCTCCTTCGCCCGCAATCCGGTGCCCGTCCTGGCGCCGCTGCGGCCGCTCCTCGGTATTTTTCCGGTTTCGTCCGTGCCTACGCGCTTACTCGGCTTCTTCTTGCTCGGGCGATCCAGCTCCCCTGCACACCTTGGCGAGCTGGCGAACTGCCTTGGATTAGTGAAACCGTCCGTTCTTCGCGCTCGCGCCCGCGCTGTCCTGACTGTCGATGTCTCGGCCTCCCTGCCGCGCATCCGGGTTCCGCTGTTGTATATGCGCGCCTCCGAAGACCGTGTTGTATCCCGCTCTTGTTCCGAGCAAATTGCTTCTGTTGTCCCGCACACTCAGATTGCTGAGATCACTGCTCCACATTTTTTACTTCAGACACTACCGTCCCTTGCCGCCTCCAGAGTGGCCAGTTTTGTCGAGACGGTTATTCATCAACGGTAGCTGAGCCCACCATGTTCACCAAATCGCTCTACGTCCAAATCCGGGAAAACCGGTTCGATGCCCGTAACATCAATGACACACGCACATTTCAACGGCGTACCGACCCGGGGTTTTCGCATCCCAGGATGCTGGTCGGTGACTTCACCGCCGCCCAGGCATGCCTCAAGGCTTTGCTGGCGGAAACCCGCGGTTCAGGGCTGGCCTTGGCAACTCATGTGCTCATGCACCCGATCGACACCATCGAAGGAGGGTTGACGCAGGTCGAGGAGCGGCTTCTTCAGGAATTGGCCATCGGAGCGGGGGCCTCGAAAGTCCGCATCTGGGTCGGAAAGCCGCTCACCGATGCCGAAGTCGCCGCGAAGCTCAAGGGGCGTTAGAGTAGTAAGCATTTCATCCGAACTCATTTTTAAAAGGTAGAAAGTCATGCGTCTTTTGCTAGCCATATTTTTGCCGTTCGTTGCTTTCTTTACCATCGGCCGCCCTATTGCCGGCATCATGTGTCTCATCCTGCAAATTACTTTGATCGGTTGGCTACCAGCCGCCATTTGGGCTGTCTATGCACTGGGGCAGTACCAAACTGACAAGAAAATCGAAAAAGCACTGACGGGCACGAAGTCCTGACCCGTCAGTCGAGTAGCTTCATGCCCGGCACCGTTCCCAATCACGGAGGATGCAATGGAAACCAACTTGCACACGATGAGCAACTTGTTCTCCCAGCTCGGCTTGCCCGCGGCACCGGAGGCCATCGACGAGTTCATCGCCGCACACCGTCCGCTACCCAACGATATCGCACTGTATCGGGCACCGTTCTGGAACAGCACCCAGCGCAGTTTCCTGAAGGAGGAAATCATCGGCGACGCCGACTGGGCCGGCGTTATTGACGAATTGAACGCCCGCTTGCGCTGACGGTTAGGTCGACAGGGCCAACGAGGCCCACAGGTGGGCGGCGACCAGCGCCCGCCACGGAGCGAAGGGCATCAACCAAGCCTGCACCGTCTTGGCGTCCGGCACACTGGTCGTGCCGATGAGGCGGCCGAGACCATGGCGTACGGCGGCGTCACCGTGCAGCGAACCATCCAGCCAGCCGTAGCCGCGCAACAGAACGTAATCGACCGTCCACGGCCCGATGCCACGTACGGCCAGAAGGCGGTGGCGAATTTCCCCGGCCAGCGGCTCCATCAGCCAGTCATCGAGCGGCAAGGCACCTTCTAGCACCAACCGGCTGACGGCCAGCAAGGTCTGCGCCTTGCTGCCGGAAAAACCGGCGGCCCGTAGCACCGCTTCGTCCAGCGTCACCAACCGCTCGGCATCCGGATAGCAGACTAGGCCACCGGAATGCCGTAGCCCAGCCGCCAGCAGCAGCTTGCGGCGCAGGGAGATAGCGACGCCGAGGCTAATCTGCTGGCCGGTCACGGCCCAGGTCAGGGCTTCGAACGGCGTCGCCGCCAGCGGCACGCGCAGGCCAAATTGGCGGGCTAGTAGCGGCCCAAGCTGCGGATGGACAGCATGCGCCCGCTCGAAGGCTACAACTGGCTGGTCGAGGCCGAGCAAGCGGCTGATGGTAGAAACCAGTGCGGTATCGTCGGCCCGGCCGCCGTCGACGGCCAGTTCGGCTTCGGCCACGCCGTCGGCGAAGGCGATGCTGAGGCAGGCCAGCCGTCCCTGCCAGACCAACCCTTTGCTCAGGCAGCCGGGGCCGGTACGTTCGCCGATCGCCTGACGGTCGCGGCCGTGGAAAGCAAGCACGTCGGCCGTCCGAAAATTGGGCGGCAGGTCGAGCCGGCAGCGTACCGTCGCCATCAGGCCGCCCGCCGGAAAGTCAAGTTGTAGCGGCAAGCGCCGGTCAGTGGATGCTCACCACCGGCCAGCGTCCGCACGCCATGGTAGCGCAGGCGGTCAGGACCGCCCCAGACCAGCACGTCGCCGTGCGCCAGGGGCAGGTTGAGGTGCGGCCCGGTGCGTGTATCGCTGGCCAGTTGAAAAACGACCGGCAGACCGAGCGAAACGGAAACGATGGGTTGGCTCAGGTCACGCTCGTCGCGGTCCTGGTGCAAGGACATGCGAGCGCCGGGCACGTAGCGGTTGATCAGGCAGGCATCCGGGTCGAAACCGGAAAAACCGGCCAGCGCCGCCGCTTCCTGGGCCAGTCGCCGGAAGCTTTCGGGCAGCGCCGGCCAGGGTTTGTCACTGGCCGGGTCGACAGCCTGGTAGCGGTAGCCGGCACGGTCACTGACCCAGCCGAGCGAGCCGCAGTTGGTCATCGCTACCGACATGCGCTGGCCGCCCGGCGTCTGCATGTGGCGGAATGGGGCGGCGGCGGCGATGTGGCCGATCACCTCGATCAAGCACGGCGCGGCAGCATCCGCCAGGCCAGGAAAAAGTACCGTCCCGGGACCAAGCCGCCACCCACGCCCGCCCGCCACCGCTTCGAGGCCAGCACCGTCGGCGAGGGAGAAAAGATCCTGTTGCATGAAGCGGAGCGTGAACAAATTCAGCGCCAACGGCAATGCTGATTCTTGCCCGCCCCGAGGAACTTGCTCCGGGGAGACAAATCTTCCCGCCAACGTTCCGGATCCGGCTAGAGCGGTTTTTTGTTCATGTACTAGGGCCTGTTCACAGTAGCCAGATATAGGCACAAGCGAGAAGCAGGAAGGCGTTGAATCGATTGGCAAGTTTGTCGTATCGGGTTGCGATACGGCGGAACTGCTTGAGGCGATTGA
>JAISPT010000011.1 GCA_031274715.1 Azonexus sp.
GGCTGATCCTCCTGTTATCACTCGTGACTTCAGACACCACGAGCTTAACAGACCAGGCTCTCAGCCTTCTTCTCTTTCTACTTGATGCTATGCGAGCAGCTTAAGGTAGCACCATGGGACACTGAGATGAATACCATCAACCGCAACGAACGACAGGCCCTAGCCCGCGCCATTCTCGAAATCGACGTCAACAACCATCCCGGCGTGATGTCGCACGTCGTCGGCCTGTTCTCCCGCCGCGCCTGCAACGTTGAGGGCATTCTCTGCCTGCCACTCGGCACCGGTGGCCTGAGCCGGATCTGGTTGCTGGTCAACGACGACCTGCGCTTGCCACCAATGATTCGCCAGGTCGAGAAGCTGGAGGATGTCCAGGCCGTCCGCCGGCATGCGCCCGACCACGCCGTGTTCAGCAACTTGGAAGACTTCTTCCGCAACTGATGGACAACACCGCGCCGGCGGCCACCCACTTCGCACGCCTGCCGGCCGGGATCGCCACCTCCGGGCAACGGCTATACTTGGCCTCCCGCCACCAGACTGACTATCCATGAGCACAAACAAGCCGGCTTGGCAAAAACAGCACGACTATTCCGATATTCTTTACGACACCGCCGAGGGCATCGCCCGCATCACCATCAATCGGCCGGCCCGGCGCAACGCCTTTCGCCCGGAAACGGTCAACCAATTGATCGACGCCTTTCACCGGGCGCATCACGACAATTCGGTCGGTGTCGTCATCCTGACCGGTGCCGGCGGTGATGCCTTCTGCTCCGGTGGCGACCAGACCGTGCGCGGTGCCGAAGGCTACATCGACGAAGGCGGCACACCGCATTTGAACGTGCTTGACTTGCAGATGCAGATTCGCCGCCTGCCCAAGCCGGTGGTCGCCATGGTCGCCGGCTATGCCATCGGCGGCGGTCACGTGCTGCATCTGGTCTGCGACCTCTCCATCGCCGCCGACAATGCCCGCTTCGGCCAGACCGGCCCGCGCGTCGGCAGTTTCGACGCCGGCCTCGGTTCCGGCTTGCTGGCCCGCACCATCGGCCTGAAGCGGGCCAAGGAAATCTGGCTGTTGTGCCGCCAGTACGACGCCGCCACCGCCCTCGACTGGGGCCTGGTCAATGCCGTCGTGCCGCTCGACCGGCTGGAAGAGGAAACCGTTGCTTGGTGCCGCGACATGCTCAAGCTGTCGCCGATGGCGCTGCGCATGATCAAGGCCGGCTTCAACGCCGACACCGACGGGCTGGCCGGCATTCAGGAACTGGCCGGCAACGCCACCGGCCTGTTCTATATGTCCGAGGAAGGCCAGGAAGGGCGTAATGCCTGGCTGGAACGCCGTCCACCCGACTTCACCCGCTATCGCAAGCGGCCGTGACCAGCGCCGACTGGCTACCCTACGCCCTGCCCCTACGTACGCCGTGGCAGACCAGCCGTGGCCGTGTCACGGTCCGCCATGGGCGCCTGCTGCGGCTAGGTGGCGAGGATGGCTTGATCGGCTGGGGCGACTGCGCACCATTGCCGGAATTCGGCATCGATGAAAGCCGCGCCGTCGCTTTCGCCGAGGAATGCGCCCAGCTCGACCTCGCCGCCCAGCGTGCTGGCCAAGCGCTCGACGCCTGGCTGGGCGGCAATCCGCCGGTGCACGCGTTGGCCGTCAATGCCAGCCTGGGCAAGCTGACGGCAAGCAGCGCCGCCGATGCCAGTGCCGCCGGCGCTGCCGGTTTCAAGGTATTGAAGTTGAAAGTCGGCACCGCGCCGGTCGCCGATGAAATCCGGTACTTGTACCGGCTGGCAACGGCTTTGCCGACCGACTGCCGCCTGCGCCTGGACGCCAACGGCGCCTGGAATATCGCCAAAGCCCGTGATTTTCTGGCGGCTTGCCGCGACCTACCGGTCGACGCTTGCGAAGAGCCACTGGCCGTGCCGGAAGCGGGTGAACTGGCCCGTCTGCAGGCCGCTGTGCCGTTTGCCCTGGCTGTCGATGAATCGCTGGACTTATTGGGTGCCGCCTTTTTCCACCACCCGCCGGTACGCCGTATCGTCATCAAGCCGGCCCGCCTGGGCGGCCTGCTCGCGGCCATGGACATCGCCCGGCGCGCCCGCACCGCCGGCGTCGAAATGGTGATCAGCAGCGCCCTGGAAAGCAGTTGCGGCCTGCTCGCTTGCGCCCACTTGGCAGCGGCAGCGGCGCCAACGGCGGTACACGGGCTAGCAACGGCATCTTGGTTCGTCAGCGATACAGGAATGCCGCCCCTCGTTCAACATGGGCAACTGATTTTGCCGGGCAAGCCTGGCCTCGGTTTCCATTGGGCCGGAGATACCGCCCCGGCCTTCGTCCGACCGGCCTGAAGGACGGTCGCACAGTCACCGCCCGGGGGGCTATTTCTCCGAGCCTTCTTCCGGGTCGGCGTGATAGCCGGAAAACATGTTGCGCGTCTGGCTCTGCAGCCGATCCTGCATCGACTGGAACATCTTTTTCGACTGATCCATATAGGCCGTCATCATGCTCTGCATGGCCGGCTGCTGGAAATTCAGGAACTGTGCCCAAAAATCAGCCTGCAGATGGCTGTGGTCACCAGCGCCATACAGCGCACGTGACTGTTCCTGCAGCTTGGTCTGGAAATCGATGAAGGTCCTCATGTTGTTTTCCAGGTACTTGCCGAGCATGCCCTGCATGGCACTACCGTAGAAGCGGATGAAGCCGGAAAGCAACTCGCAGGAAAACAGCGGCACGCCACCCGATTCCTCTTCGAGAATGATCTGCAGCAGGATGCTGCGCGTCAGATCTTCGTCGGTCTTGGCATCGACGACCTTGAAGGACTCGAACTTGAGTACCAGTTCCTTGACATCGCTGAGCGTGATGTAGGCGCTTGCCCTGGTATCGTAAAGACGGCGGTTGGGGTATTTCTTGATCAGGCGTACCGTTTCCGACATGCTGCTATCCTTAATGCCAGTTTATGTGCAGCGCAACATTGTAGCGCAAAAAAAGGGCGCCCGCGGGCGCCCTTTTCAGGTGCATCGATTCGGCTTACTGGTAGTAGAGGCCACCATTGATGTTGATCGTGGCGCCGGTGGTGAAACCGGACAGATCGTTGGCCAGATAGGCGCAGGCGAAGCCGATTTCCTCCGGCTTGGCCAGACGCTTCATCGGCACGGAATCGATGATGGTTTGCAGGATTTCCGGCTTGATGGCCATGACCATCTTGGTCGCGACATAGCCTGGGGCGATGGCGTTAACCGTCACGCCCTTGTTCGCCAGTTCGGCGGCCAGGGCCTTGGTGAAGCCGATCACGCCGGCCTTGGCGGCGGAGTAGTTGGTCTGGCCGGCCTGGCCCTTGACGCCGTTGATCGAGGAGATGTTGATGATGCGGCCCCAGCCGCGCTCGGCCATCTTGGCGGAAACCTGCTTGGACATGTTGAACAGCGAGGTCAGGTTGGTCGAGATGACGGCATCCCAGCCATCCTTTTCCATCTTGGCGAACATCCGGTCTCGGGTAATGCCGGCATTGTTGATCAGGATGTCGACCTGACCGCAGGCTGCTTCGGCCTCGGCCACCATGCGCTGGCAGTCTTCCAGGACGGAGACGTCGCCAGCGACGCAGACGAAATCCTTGAAGCCGGCTGCCGCCATTTCCTGCTGCCACTGGTCCTTGTTGTCGAATTGGGGATGATAGGAGGCAACCACCTTATGACCGGCCTTGGCCAGTTCCTGGCAGATGGCGGTGCCAAGGCCGCCCATTGCGCCGGTAACGAGAGCAACACGTTGCGTCATAGTTTTTCCTTCCTTTGTCGATATGTACAGCGGGGTAAAAAACAGCGGTCAGTACATGTGCTGGCCGCCGTTGATGGAGATATTGGCACCGGTGACAAACGCCGCTTCGTCGGAAGTCAGGTAGGCCACCAGGCCGGCGATTTCTTCCGGCTTGCCCAGCCGGTTGATGGGAATCTGCGGCAGGATTTTGGTTTCAAGAATTTCCTGCGGGATGGCGGTCACCATCGTGGTGCCGATGTAGCCCGGCGAGATAGTGTTGACCGTCACTCCCTGCTTGGCCACTTCCAGCGCCAGCGCCTTGGTGAAGCCATGCATGCCGGCCTTGGCCGCCGAGTAGTTGGTCTGGCCGAAGGCGCCCTTCTGGCCGTTGACCGAAGCGACATTGATGATCCGCCCCCAGCGGCGCTCGATCATGCCATCCATGACCTGCTTGGTCATGTTGAACACGGAGTCGAGATTAGTGTGGATCACCGCGTCCCAGTCGGCCTTGGTCATTTTCTTGAAGGTCATGTCGCGGGTGATGCCGGCATTGTTGACCAGTACGTCGACCGGACCGATCTCCTTGCTCACCGCCTCGACGCAAGCGCGCGCCGATTCGAAATCGGTCACGTCGCAAGGGAAGGCCTTGAAGCCGTAGCCCATGTTATTCATCATCTTCAGCCAGTCCTGAACCTTGCTGTTACCCGGAGAATGGGTGGTCACCACCTTGTAGCCCAGCCCGGCCAACTTGATGCAGACTGCTTCACCGAGGCCACCCATGCCGCCCGTGACCAATGCAACCCTTGTCGTCATATCCCCTCCTTGAGAAGAAGTCTATTGGTTAGAGCGCACGTTCCTTGACATAGCGTCCGGGCGCCGGTTCGACCGGCTTGTAGTTAACGCTACCGGGCTTGCGCGGCGCCCGCGGCGTGCC
This sequence comes from Azonexus sp., assembly GCA_031274715.1. Lineage (GTDB taxonomy): Bacteria > Pseudomonadota > Gammaproteobacteria > Burkholderiales > Rhodocyclaceae > Azonexus. The sequence goes on from JAISPT010000011.1 coordinate 4,683, forward strand.
GGCCAGCGGCTTGAGCCAAACGGCCCAGTCGTTCCACCAACTGCCTGGCTTTTCTTCGGCGGCGGCAAACCAGCTTTCGGGATCGCCCTTCAGATCGTCGTTGATCCAGAAACTGCGCTTGTTCTTGCTGGCCGGGTTGATGACACCGGCAATATGCCCGGAAGCGCCGAGGACGAAGCGCGCCTTGCCGCCCAGCATACGCGTGCCCAGATAGGAAGACTGCCACGGCACGATGTGGTCCTCGCGCGTCGCCAGCAGATAGACCGGCATGTCGAGATCGCCGAGGTTGACGCGCTGGCCGCACATCTCCAGTTTGCCCGGTACGCGCAGACTATTGTCGAGATACAGGTTGCGCATATACCAGCAGGCGAACGGCCCGGGTAGGTTGGTCGAGTCGGAGTTCCAGTAGAGCAGATCGAAGGCTTGCGGTTTCTGGCCTTTCAGGTACTTGCTCTGGACGTAGTTCCAAACCAAGTCGTTGGCGCGCAGAAAGGAAAAAGTATTTTGCAGGTCGCGCGCCGGCAGCAGGCCGCCCTTGCCGATCGTCGCCTCGCGCATCGCCAACCCCTGCTCGTCGATGAACAGGCCAATTTCGCCGGTATCGCTGAAATCGAGCAGCGTGGTCAGCAGCGTCAGCGAGGCCGCGGCATCGTCGCCGCGCGCCTTCAGCACGGCCAGCGCCGAAGTCAGCATGGTGCCGCCGACGCAGAAACCGAGAGCATTGACCTGCTTCACCTTGCAGATGTCCCGCGCCACGCGCAGCGCGACAATCGGGCCGTATTCCAGGCAATCGTCCCAGGTCAGGTGGCCAAGATCTTCCTTCGGGTTGCGCCAGGAAACCAGGAACACCGTGTTGCCCTGCTCGACCATGAAGCGGATCAGCGAGTTGTCCGGCTGCAGGTCCATGATGTAGAACTTGTTGATGCACGGCGGCACGACCAGCAGCGGCCGCGTGCCGACCTTGGGCGTCAGCGGCGCGTACTGGATCAACTGCATCAGGTCGTTCTCGAAGACCACCGCCCCTTCGGTCGTGGCAATGTTCTTGCCGATCTCGAAGACGGATTCGTCGGTCATCGCCATGCGCCCCCGCTCGAAATCCTCGAGCAGGTTGTTGATGCCATCGGTGATGCTCTGCCCCTTGGTTTCCAGGGCCAACTTGATGAACTCCGGATTGGTCGCGGCGAAATTCGACGGCGCCATCGCGTCGGCCACCTGACGCGCCAGGAAGCGCATGCGCTCCTTGGCCTTGTCGTCGTTGGCCGGGATCGTTTCGACGATCTGCTTCAGGTATTGCGTATTGAGCAGGTAGGCTTGATGCAGGTAGTCGAAAACCGGGCTTTCGCGCCACTCGGGGGCAGCAAAGCGGCGGTCGCCGTGCTCCGGCGTCACTTTGAACTGCTGCTCCTGCCCCTGCTGCTTGGCCAGCATCGACTGCCACAAGGCCATCTGCTGATCCATGAACTGCTTCTGCAGCGCCGTCAGCGCCTGCGGATCGACGGTGGGCGCCGCCTCGGCACGCGAACCGGCCGCCTGGCCGAGATATTCCATGAACTGCTGCGCCATGTTCTGCCCCGCCTGCATGAATTGCATCGCAGAACCCAGAAATGCGTCGTTATTGTTCGATCCCTGCGCCATGGGAAGTCTCCGCTTATAAAATTATTGGGCCTTGAGCTTCTGGATTCTGCATACCGCTCCAACCCCTGTCAATGCATAAATCGGCCATGCCACCGTCGATTTCGGCTCGTGCTCAAGGCACGGCAAAGCCCGTATGGTCGGACCTTGTTCTACAATGCTGCCATGCCATATGCCCTGATCATTGTCATCGGATGGTTGTACGTCACCATCCTGGTCGCCGCCAACGAAACGGGCTTCGTCGCCGGCATTGTCTCGTTCCTCTTCTACGGTGCCCTGCCCTGCGGCCTGATCATCTACTTCTCAGGCGCCAAGGTACGCCGACAGCGGCGGCAATACAGGGAAATGATGGCCGAAAAGGCCAGGCGCGACGAGAACAGCTAATCGTTTGGAGCCTGCTGCCGTTTCACATCGGAACCTTATCCGTGCCGACCAGTCCGATACCGGCAAAACCAGCCTGGGAATGGCCACCTGGAACGACAATATGCCGATGAACAGGCTCAGATTCAAGCTTTATGATATTCAGGTGCGGAAGCCCAGGCTTGCCGAACCGCTCGGCTATATCCCGCGTACCGAAGCTGAGGCAAACTACCATTGGCATACTGCAGCCGTACCCGTATCAACCTGAACCAACCAGTCTCCACGATAACTGGGGCGAACAGCCCACAAAAGTGCAAGAGGAGAAAACCGTAATGAATTGCCACCAGCGATGCCGGACGCTTGCCGCCCTTGTCGCCCGGCCATTGTCGCTGGCACCGCTGCTCGCCGCGGTGCTGACCGGCTGTGTTTCGCTGGCCCCGCTCTACGAGCAGCCGCCGATGCCGGTACCACAAACCTTCCCAGAAAGCGCCCCGGTAACGCAGAGTACCGTAAACGCCGTTGAGATCGGCTGGCGAGACTACTTCGCCGACCCCGTGCTGCAAGGCCTGATCGCCGACGCGCTGGCCTACAACCGCGATCTGCGGCTGGCGATGCAGCGCGTCGAGGAGACGCTGGCGATGTACGGCATCCGCCGCGCGGACCAATTCCCAACCATCGGCGTGGCGGCTGATTTCGCGCGTGCCCGCGTCCCGGCCGGCCTCTCGGGCGTGGACCGTGCGGTAACGGCAAGCCAGTACCAAGTAGGCGTCGGCCTCGCCACCTGGGAGCTCGACTTCTGGGGCCGCGTCGCCAACTTGAAGGACGCAGCGCTGCAGAACTATCTCGCCACCGATGCGGCCCGTCAGGCGGCCACGCTCGCGCTCATTGAACAGGTGGCCAACAGTTATCTGAGTCTGCGCGAACTCGACGAACGCATCCTGCTCGCCCAGGAAACGATAGCAAGCCGCGAGAAGTCGTACCGCATCTTCACGCGCCGCTACGAAGTGGGTGCTACCTCGAAGCTCGATCTCACGCAGGTCGAAACGCTCTGGCGCCAGGCCGTCGCGCTCGGCGCTCAGCTTGAGCAGGAACGCGCCATGCGCGTCAACGCGCTGCAGGTGCTGGTCGGTAAACCCGTCGATCTGCCCCACGAAAAGATCCGGCTCGACGACAGCGGCGTGATGAGCGACCTGCCGGCGGGCCTGCCCGCCGACCTGCTCGTCAACCGGCCCGATATCCTCGCCGCCGAGTATCAACTGCGCGCCGCCAACGCGAACATCGGCGTGGCGCGCGCCGAATTCTTCCCGAGGGTCACACTGACCGGCTCGGCCGGCACGGCGAGCACCGAGTTGAGCAATCTCTTCACCGGCCCGAGCCGCACCTGGAATTTCGGCCCGAGCGTGTCGTTGCCGATCTTCGACATGGGCCGCCGCGAGGCCAATCTCGATGTCGCCAAGGCGCAGCGCGACCAGGCCGTGACGGCCTACGAGCAGGCTATCCAGGCGGCGTTCCGCGACGTCGCCGACGCGCTCGCCGCGCGCCAGTGGCTCGCCGAACAGGTGGATGTGCTGCGTGCCACCGTCGATGCCCAGGCCGAGCGCGCACGCTTGGCGCAACTGCGTTACGACCACGGCGCTTCGCCGTTTCTCGAAGTGCTCGACGCCCAGCGCGATCTGCTCGTCGCGCAGCAACAGCTCGTCCAGACGCGGCGCGCGTTGCTGGCCAGCCGCGTCTCGCTTTATGCGGCACTCGGCGGTGGCCGCTTCGAAACCCACACCGACGCACGCGACACCACCCCCACCCAGAACAATCCCTGACCGAGGTTCCTCGTCATGCAGATTTCAGCCCGCAAACTGCTTCCCCCCCTCATCGTGATCGCCATCGCGGCGGGCGCCTATTTCGGCTGGCGCCTGATCGCCGAGCGCGGTCCGGGCGCCGGCTTCGTCAGCGGCAACGGCCGCATCGAAGCGACCGAAATCGACATTGCCACCAAGCTCCCCGGCCGCTTGCAGGACCTGCTGGTGCGCGAAGGCGATTTCGTCGCGGCCGGCCAGACACTCGCCCACATGCAGATCGACACGCTGGAGGCGCAGCGCCGCGAAGCGCAGGCCCAGCACCAGCAGGCCATCAACGCCGAAATCAGCGCGCAGGCGCAGATCGCGCTGCGCGAGAGCGACCAGCGCGCCGCCGAAGCGGTCGTCGTGCAGCGTGAAAGCGAACTCGACGCCGCGCAACGCCGTTTCGCGCGCTCGGAAACACTGGCCAAGGAAGGCGCCTCGTCGATGCAGGAACTCGACGACGACCGCGCCCGCATGCGAAGCGCACAGGCCGCCGTCGCCGCCGCCAAGGCCCAGGTCGCGGCGGCCATTGCCGCCGTCACCGCGGCACGCGCGCAGCAAACGGGCGCGCAGTCGGCGATTGCCGCCGCACAGGCCACCATCGACCGCATCCAGGCCGACATCGCCGACAGCGCCCTGACGGCGCCACGCGCCGGCCGCATACAGTTTCGCGTGGCGCAACCGGGCGAGGTGCTCGGCGCCGGCGGCCGGGTGCTCAACATGGTCGATCTGGCGGATGTCTACATGACTTTCTTCCTGCCCACGCAGGCCGCCGGGCGCGTGGCGCTCGGCCAGGATGTGCACCTGGTGCTCGACGCCGCGCCGCAATGGGTAATTCCGGCAAAGGTCACATTCGTTTCTTCGACGGCGCAATTCACGCCGAAGACCGTGGAAACCGAGAGCGAGCGCGAAAAGCTGATGTTCCGCGTGCGGGCGCAGATCGATCCGCAGTTGCTGCAACAGCACCTCAACTATGTGAAGACCGGCCTGCCCGGCGTGGCGTGGATCAAGCTCGATGCGAATGAGGAATGGCCAGCGAATCTTCAGGTGAACATGCCGCGATGAATGATCCCGCGGTCCGTATCGAACACGTCTCGCTGCGCTACGGCAAGACCGTCGCGCTCTCCGACGTGACGCAGGACGTGCCCGCCGGCCGCATGGTCGGGCTGATCGGCCCGGATGGCGTCGGCAAATCGAGCCTGCTCGCACTGGTGGCCGGTTCGCGCGCAGTGCAGAAAGGCAAGGTGTGGGTGCTCGGTGGCGACATGGCGAGCAAGAAGCATCGCGACGCGGCGTGCCTGCGCATCGCCTACATGCCGCAGGGCCTCGGTAAGAATCTTTACCCCACGCTCTCGGTCGAAGAGAACCTGCAATTCTTCGGCCACCTGTTCGGCCATGACGAAGCCGAGCGCCGCCGCCGCATCGACGCGCTGACGCGCGCCACGGGCCTCGATCCCTTTCTGGCACGGCCCGCCGGCAAGCTCTCGGGCGGCATGAAACAGAAGCTCGGCCTGTGCTGCGCGCTGATTCACGATCCCGACCTGCTGATCCTCGACGAACCCACGACGGGCGTCGACCCGCTGGCGCGCGCCCAGTTCTGGGACCTCATCAACGGCATCCGCAAGGAGCGGCCGGCGATGAGCGTGATCGTGGCGACCGCCTACATGGACGAAGCACAGCGCTTCGACTGGCTGATCGCGATGGACGACGGCAAGATCCTCGCCACTGGCACGCCCGACGAACTGCTAGCACGCACGCGCACGGCCTCGCTCGAAGAAGCGTTCATCGCCCTCCTGCCCGAGGCCAAGAAGCGCGGCCACCTACCCGTCGAAATCACACCACTGCACGCCGATGAGCATGCCGAAATCGCCATAGAGGCGAAAGACCTGACAATGCGCTTCGGCGACTTCATCGCCGTCGATCATGTGAGCTTTCGCATCCAGCGCGGCGAGATTTTCGGCTTTCTCGGCTCGAACGGCTGCGGCAAGTCCACGACGATGAAGATGCTCACCGGCCTCTTGCCCGCGTCGGACGGCCAGGCCTGGCTGTTCGGCCACGAGGTCGATCCGCGCGACCTCGACACGCGGAGACGTGTCGGCTACATGTCGCAGGCATTCTCGCTCTACGGTGAGCTGACCGTGCGCCAGAACCTCGTGCTGCACGCGCGGCTCTTTCACGTGCCCGGAGCCGATATCGCCGCCCGCGTCGCCGAAATGGTCGAACGCTTCGCCCTTGCCGACGCGCTCGACACGCTGCCCGACAATCTGCCGCTCGGCGTGCGCCAGCGGCTCTCGCTGGCGGTGGCGATGGTGCACAAGCCGGAACTGCTGATCCTCGACGAACCGACTTCCGGCGTCGATCCTGTCGCACGCGACAACTTCTGGCGGCTACTGATCACGCTGGCGCGCCAAGACCAGGTCACGATCTTCATCTCGACCCACTTCATGAACGAAGCACAGCGCTGCGACCGCATCTCGCTGATGCACGCCGGCCGCGTGCTGGTCAGCGACACACCTGACGCGATCACGCAAGGGCGCGGCGCGGCGACGCTCGAAGAAGCGTTCATCGCCTATCTCGTCGATGCCGGCGCCGGCACTCAGGAAAGCGCGACCGGCGAACTCGCCACGCTCGGTAAACCGGCCCACGCCGGCGCCGATGCAGCGCCTGCGCAGCAGCGCGCCTTCAGCTTCCAGCGCGCCTTCAGCTATATGTGGCGCGAGGCGCTCGAACTGCGCCGCGACCCCGTGCGCGCGACGCTCGCGCTCGCCGGCTCGCTGTTGCTGCTGTTCGTGATGGGCTTTGGCATCAGCATGGACGTGGAAGACCTGCGCTTCGCCGTGCTCGACCACGACCGGACCACGCTGTCGCAAAACTACGAACTGAATATTGCCGGTTCGCGCTACTTCATCGAGCAGCCCCCGATCACCGACCATGCGCAGATGGACCGCCGCATGCGCAGCGGCGAAATCGCGCTGGCCCTTGAAATCCCCCCCGGCTTCGCGCGCGACGTCTCGCGTGGCAGGTCCGTTGAGATCGGCGCGTGGATCGACGGTTCGATGCCGCAGCGTGCGGAAACGGTACGTGGCTACGTGCTCGGCCTGCACCAGGGATGGCTGCTGGAACAGGCGCGGCAACGGTTCGGCACAAGCGTGCAGGCACCCGTTTCGGTCGAAACACGCTTTCGCTACAACCCCGACGTGAAGAGCCTGCCGGCCATGGTGCCTGCCGTGATCCCGATGCTGCTGTTGATGATGCCGGCCATGCTGACCGCGCTGGCCGTGGTGCGCGAAAAGGAACTCGGTTCGATCATCAACCTTTATGTGACGCCCGTGACGCGCCTCGAATTCCTGCTCGGCAAGCAGGCGCCCTATGTGCTGCTGGCGCTCGTCAACTTCCTCTTGATGACGCTGCTCGCCGTCACCGTGTTTGGCGTGCCGCTCAAGGGCAGCTTTGCGATGCTGTTCGCCGCGGCCGTGCTCTACAGCCTGTGCGCGACGGCCATCGGGCTACTCGCCTCGACCTTCACCAAGAGCCAGATCGCCGCGCTGTTCTTCACGATGATCGGCACGATGGTGCCCACCGTGCAGTTCGCCGGCATGCTCACGCCCGTCTCGTCACTGGAGGGCACGGGGCGCGTGATCGGCCAGATCTACCCGGCGACCCACATGCTGACGATCAGCCGCGGCGTGTTCAACAAGGCGCTGAGTTTCCCCGACCTCTACGCCTCCTTCTGGCCGCTGGCGCTCGCCGTCCCCATCGTGATCGGCCTGACCGCCATGCTGCTCAAAAAGCAGGAGACCTGACATGGGCCGCCAGCTCGCCAACATCTATCGCCTCGGCGTCAAGGAACTGTGGAGCCTGGCACGCGACCCCATGCTGCTGATCTTCATCGTCTTCTCGTTTACGGCGATGATCTACTCCTCGGCGACCGCACGGCCCGAATCGCTGCACAAGGCCCCCATCGCGGTGATCGACAATGACGTCTCGCCGCTGTCGCAGCGCATCATCGACGCCTTCTTCCCGCCGCATTTCCTCACGCCCCAGCACGTCACGCCCAGCGAAGCCGATGCCGGCATGGACGCGGGCCGCTACACCTTTGTGCTCAACATTCCACCCAACCTGCAACGCGACGTGCTCGCCGGCCGCGCCGCCGAGGTGCAACTCAATGTGGACGCCACGCGCATGAGCCAAGCGTTCACGGGCAGCAGCTATATCCAGCAGATGATCGGCGACGAAGTGCGCACCTTCGCCAACCGCTATCGTGCATCGGTGGAAGCGCCTGTCGATCTGGCGGTACGCATGCGTTTCAACCCGAATCTCACCCAAGCGTGGTTCGGCTCGCTGATGGAGCTCATCAACAACGTAACCATGCTCTCCATCATCCTCACCGGCGCGGCGCTGATCCGCGAGCGCGAGCACGGCACCATCGAACATCTGCTGGTCATGCCCGTCACGCCCACCGAGATCATGCTCGCCAAGGTCTGGTCGATGGGATTGGTCGTACTCGTAGCGGCGGCCTGCTCGCTGACCTTCATCGTGCGCGGCGCGCTGCACGTGCCCATCGAAGGATCGGTACCGCTCTTTCTCGCGGGCGCGGCGCTGCACCTGTTCGCCACCACCTCGATGGGCATCTTCATGGCCACGCTGGCGCGCAGCATGCCGCAATTCGGCATGCTGCTCGTGCTCGTGATGCTGCCGCTACAAATGCTCTCGGGCGGCAACACACCGCGCGAGTCGATGCCGCAGTTCGCCCAGGACATCATGCTCGTAGCGCCCACCACGCATTTCGTCGAACTGAGCCAAGCCATCCTCTACCGCGGCGCGGGCTTCAACGTCGTCTGGCCGCAATTCCTGTGGCTCGCGGTAATCGGCAGCCTACTGTTTTCGTTCTCGCTGATGCGCTTCCGCAAAACGCTGAGCCAGATGGCCTGACAACCCGCAACCGTAGCGGCAGTCCGGCCGCAGTTACGGCGCCAGCCAGATCAGTGTCGCCATACGCCCGGTAACGCCGTCGCGCCGATAGGAGAAAAAGCGCTCGGCCTCGCCGACCGTGCAATGGTCACCACCAAAGGTCGCGGTCACGCCGACAGCCGCCAAGCGTTGGCGCGCCAGGGCATAGATGTCGGCCAACCACTTGCCGCCGCCGAGCGCCTGGAAAGCGCCGGCTGCCGCCGGGTCGTGGTCGACGAAAGCGGCCCTGACCTCAGCACCGACCTCGAAATACCGGGCACCGATGGCCGGCCCGAACCAGGCCAGCAACTGTTCCGGCGGCGCGCCCATGGCAGTGACGGTCGCTTCCAGCACACCGGCGACCAAGCCGCGCCAGCCGGCATGCGCCGCCGCAACGACGCTGCCGGCGCGATCGCAGAACAGCACTGGCAGGCAGTCCGCCGTCATCACCGCGCAAACGCTTCCCGGCCGGCGAGTGAAGGCAGCATCGGCTTCCGGCGCGCCGGTTACGGCAGCGGCATCGACCACCAAAATGCCGTGCACCTGGCACAGCCAGCACGGTTCGTTCGGCAGCAGCGCACGCAGGCCGGCGCGGTTGACGGCGACGCGCTCCGGCGCATCGCCGACATGGTCGCCGAGATTGAAACTGTCCCACGGCGCCGGGCTGCAGCCGCCGCCGCGCAGAGTCTGCAGGGCGCGCACCTGGGTCGGCGCCGGCCATTCGGGATGCCATACCTCAGCCATGCCGCAAGGTTTCGAGCAGATCGCGCATGTCCTGCGGCAACGGCACCTCCCACTGCATTTTCAGGCCACTCTGCGGGTGTACCAGGCCCAGGCGCGTGGCATGCAGGGCCTGGCGCGGGAAATCCGGCAGCTTGGCGTTGGGCCGGCCATAGACCGGATCGCCGACCAGCGGATGGCCGATCGATGCGAGATGGACGCGAATCTGGTGCGTGCGTCCGGTTTCCAGCGAGCACTCGACGAAGGTGCAATAAGGAAAGGACTCCAGTAGCCGAAACCAGGTCAGCGCCGGCTTGCCGCCGCGGCTCTCCGGCACCACCGCCATCTTGATGCGCTGCACCGGATGCCGGCCGATCGGCGAATCGACACCGCCACCGCTCTTCATTGCGCCGGCCGCCACGGCCAGGTAGACGCGGCGCACGGTTCGCGCCTGCAGTTGGCGGACCAGGTCGGTCTGCGCCTCCAGCGTCTTGGCGACGACCAGGAGGCCGCTGGTGTCCTTGTCCAAGCGATGCACGATGCCGGCCCGTGGGATCGCCTCGATACCCGGCACATGATGCAGCAGCGCGTTCATCAGGGTGCCGTTCCAGTTGCCGCTGCCAGGATGGACGACCAGCCCGGCCGGCTTGTTGATGACCAGCAGCGCCTCGTCCTCGAAGACGATGTTGAGCGGAATGTCCTCCGGCAGTTCCTGGCCGTCGCGGGCATCGCTCGGCTCGCTGACGCTCAGGCGCTCGCCGCCGAGCAACTTGCGCTTGGGCTCGTACTCGACCTGGCCATCGATGGCGACGTGGCCGTCGCGCACCCAGGACTGCAGGCGGTTACGCGAATGCTGAGGCAACAGGGCAGCCAGCACCTGATCGAGACGGCGGCCGGACTCGGCATCCGGGACGCTCAAGTGCAGCGGTTCAATTCGGCTATAATCGCCGGCGTTTTCCACAGGATTTTTCATGATGCGAAGTTTAGCCGCATTCGGCCCCGCATTCCGCCGCCCTCCCGCCTTCTTCCGCCTGCTCACCGCCCTTTTCGTTGCCATCGTTCTGGCCGGATGTAGTTCCCTGTCCGAGCAGGCCGACCCAACCGCCGGCTGGTCCGCCGGCCGGCTCTACTCCGAGGCCAAGGAAGCGCAGGCGGACGGCAACTGGGATACGGCGGCCAAGTATCTGGAAAAACTTGAGGCCCGCTTTCCCTACGGCCGCTTCGCGCAACAGGCGCAACTCGAACTCGGCTATGTGTACTGGAAGGCCAACGAGGCCGGTTCGGCGCTGGCTGCCACCGACCGTTTCATCAAGCTGCACCCGAACCATCCGGCCATCGACTACGTGTATTACCTGAAGGGCCTGATCAATTTCAACGAGGACCTTGGCCTGATCGGCTACATCAGCGACCAGGATCTCTCCGAACGCGATCCCAAGGCGGCACGCGAGGCCTTCGAATCCTTCCGTGAACTGACCATCCGCTTTCCGGACAGCAAGTACGTACCGGACGCGATCAAGCGCATGGACTACTTGGTCAACGCCCTGGCTCAGCAAGACGTCAACGTCGCCCACTACTACACCCGCCGGGGCGCCTACGTCGCCGCGGCCAACCGCGCCCAGTACGCGATCAAGACCTACCCGCGGGCGCCGGCCATCGAAGAAGCGATGTTCATCCTGGTCAATGCCTACGACCAGCTTGGCCTGATCGAATTGCGTGACGACGCTGACCGCGTGATGCGCCAGAACTTTCCCGACAGCCGTTTCTACCAGACCGGCCTTGAGCGCAAGAGCCCGTGGTGGAAGCTGTGGTGATCAGCAGCCCGGGCTGATCCAGACCAGTCGCGGCACCCCGTCTTCCCCGCCACAGACGACAGCGTTCTGGCCAAAATCGGCGGCCAGCGCACAAGCATCCTCGGCTTCCAGCTCGGGCACGAAACAACTCTCCTCGACCGGCCAGGCACCGTCGTCGGCTATGTGCTCGGCGGCAAAAGGTTCGTAATTGCCTTCGAGCAATTCGCACTCCAGTCGGGCCTGCTGCTCGGCATTGCTCGCGGTATCCAGTGGCTGCGAACCGGGATTGCAGGCGGTGATGAGGGCGAAGCAGCGGCAGCCGGCCGCGGCCAGCCAGGCGCGCAGGCGCTCGTCCGCCCGATCGAGACGCAGATCGACCGCGCCGCCGGGCAGGAATACCCGGTAGGTCGTCGCCCGGTAGGCTGCTTCCAGATCATTCATCGTCGCCGCCGTCCAGATCAGCGACGCCGATCAACTGCTCGGCCACGCCAGCGGGCAGCGCCTCGACCTCCTTCAACTTGCGCGACAACTGGCGCGTGCGCGTTTCCGCCTTGCCGATGGAATTGCTCGCCTCGTCGAGCTTCTTGCGCGTGTGGGCAAGCACCTCGCCGAACTTGCCGAACTCGGTCTTGACCGCACCAAGCACCGCCCATACCTCGGCCGAACGCTGCTCGATGGCCAGCGTACGAAAACCCATCTGCAAGCTGTTGAGCATGGCCGCCAGCGTCGTCGGCCCGGCCAGGCTGACGCGGAAATCGCGTTGCAGCGCTTCGGCCAGCCCCGGCCGGCGCAGCGCCTCGGCGTACAAACCCTCGACCGGCAGGTAGAGCAATGCGAAATCGGTGGTATGCGGCGGCGCGACATACTTGTCGCGGATACTGCGGGCCTCGTTCCTCAAGCGCGTCTCGACGGCCTTGGCCGCCTCCTCGACCGCTACCGGGTCACCGCGCTCCTGAGCTTCAAGCAAGCGCTGGTAATCCTCGATCGGGAACTTGGCGTCGATCGGCAGCCAGACGACAGCCCCGTCGTCCTTGCCCGGCAGGCGGATGGCGAAATCGACCCGCTCGCTGCCGCCGGGCCGGGTAGCGACGTTGGCGGCGAACTGCTCGGCGGTCAGCAACTGTTCGAGCAGCGCTGACAACTGCACTTCGCCCCAGGTACCGCGCGTCTTGACATTGGTCAGCACACGCTTGAGATCGCCGACACCAGCGGCCAGCGACTGCATTTCGCCGAGGCCGCGATGCACCTGTTCGAGGCGCTCGCTGACCAGCTTGAAGGATTCGCCGAGACGCTGTTCCAGCGTCGCGTGCAGCTTCTCATCGACGGTTCGGCGCATTTCCTCCAGCTTATTGGCGTTGTCCGCTTGGATCGCCGCCAGCCGCCCCTCGACACTCTGCTTGAGGCGCTCGAAGCGCTCGTCGAGGCCAAGCGAGAAACGCCCCAGTTCGCGGGCGAAAGCTTCCAGGCGCTCAGCCTGCAAGGCACCGAACTGGCCAACCTGGGTTGTCACCGCCTGGCTGAGCAGGGTCGCCGACTGGGCGCGTTCCTCGCGGTCGCGGAAAGCCGCCTCGGCATCCTCGCGCCGGCCACGCGCCAATTCCTCGCGCAACTCGCGCTCCAACCGCGCCAAACCCTGTTCCAGGGCCACCCGCAGCACATCCAGCCGTGCCCGGGCGGCATCGGCAGCGCGCCCGCGCCACAACGTCACCGCTTGCAGCAGGATGACCACGCCCATGCCGGCCGCCAGGACCAGCCCCACAGTTTCACTCATTGTATGAACTCACCGACCAGCCCGGTTTTTTGTAGGCCCAAAATATGCCGTAGGCTTGTAATCGAAATTTTTAGCCATTCTCGGAAAATAGAACCGAAGCTGACCCTTTTCACTCGTTTTCACTCGAACGTCTAAGCTAACCAGCGCACCAAAGCGCAGCTTTGGTGCGTCCAGCGAGCAAAGCGAGCGTGGTTGAGCTTGTTGTTAGGACGCTTGGGCGAAGCTGAGCTCAAGCACAACCGTGCAAGCAATTCGTGAAGCATACCGCCTTTCCGTGCCAGCGTGGGATGCAACTGCAAAGCCAAGCAGGATTAGCCTTCACGAATTTCTTCATCAAGCCGGATAATTGTTAGAGAGTCTGCAAATGCCGATAAACCGGTACTGATTTCATTACCGATATTCCATGATGCTCCTGTAACACTGCCATGCTCCTTCATTTTGGACAGAAGCATGAAAAGTTGTTCTACACTGGCGAACGGAGAAATTTTCCGGAGCCGTTCGACGATTTTTTCAGAAAACTGCTTAGGTGTCAGCGCTTTTCCTTCAGTTGGGTCACTGCACCAAATTGGTTGAGATTGTTTTTGGTCAAAGTAGATGTAGTGCTTGCTATTATCCGTAAAGTCAGACGGGCAAGAGTCCAGATCTACCAGCCGCAGTGGTTCTAGACTTACATTCACCTCGTATAAGTCTGATTTTTCAAAGATCATTGGGCAGGCGTAATAGACCATCGCTCCGTCATTTTTATTGAGGCTATAAAGCAGTTCATGCTGCGAGAACCCAGTGTTTTCATTCTTGGTAGTGTCAAGCGCAGCACGGTAGTAAGGTTTGCTCCAAATTTGTGGTGGCATTTTCTTCTGCCAGTTTTGCCGCTCGGCAACTACTTTGAACTGAAGGAAGTAAGCAATAAACCGGCTAGAAAGTTTGTACCCATTATTCATTGCACTGGATTTCATCTGCGCAAAGAACTGTGCGTCTGTCAGTTCAGTCATGGCAAACGCTTGGTCAAACCCCAGGAACACCTCTCGTTGGGGTGAGTATTTGTAGAAGTTAATTTTTCCAGTCGAACCGAGGCCATAGGTTTTTCGGAATAAATCCATCAACGGTTTGTGGTAGTGCATTTCCAGGACTGTTTCGGTGATATGCATAGGTTTCTCTCACGTAATAAGGGCAGTGTCTTGTGACTCCTAACGTTTATGTTAACCGGCACCCAAGGCGCAGCTTTGGGTGCCCAGCGCGCGAAGCGCGCGGGGTTGAGCATGTTGTTAGGATGATTGGGCGAAGCGAAACACAAGCCAACCGAACGCACGACCCGTGAAACATACCGCTTTTGCCTGCCGGAGCGGAATGTAACTGCGAAGCTGTTCGGGTTGAATGCAATGCTAGCCTTTTATTCCTCTTGTCCCAATTTGTTTTGCTCAAGATTAAAGTGTTGATAAAAAATTGGAATATTGAATAATTCGCGCAGTTTTTTAGATATGCCTTTGAGTCCTGCGAAAGATCAATAGAACAAAAGGGGTCGGCTTCGAATTTTTCAGCCATTATCAGGAATGAGAACAATATCCTATTTCAGCGAAAAATCCACCCGTGCCCCCGGTGCCACGCCATCCTTGGGCGGCACCAGGAACAGGCGTTCCGGCGCTACCTTGCCCTGCTCGACCAGCCAGGCCTGGACATTCTCGGCACGCCGCCGAGCCAGTTGCCGGATATCCTCGTCCTGAACTTCGGTATGGGCCAGGATCAGCTTTTCCATGTCCTCGACCGGCAGGTCTTTCAGGAAACCGATCATGTTGCGCGGCTTGGGGAATTTCGCTGCCTTGTATACCTGCGTCAGGTAGGTCTGGTAATCGGCGGCGGACATTTCCCCGCGCGTATCCGCCTCGGGCTTGTCCTGGCGCCATGCGGCGCGCACCGCGCGCTCCATGGCCACTTGCTTCAAACCTTCGCGGTCGGTTTCCGAGTCGGCCGTGCCGCTGATCTCCAGCTTCAGCCCCTGCCGTTCATTCAGCGCCTTGACCAGTGCTTCCAATGTCTTGGCCTGGGCCTCGCCGACCTGCGCCCGACCGGGCTCGAAATCGAGCTTCGACAATTCCTCGCCGTTGCCGAACATCGATCCGAGCAGTGCGAACGGCGATGTCACCGCTTTGACGAACAGATTGACGATGACGCGCACGATCAGGCCACCCATCGAGAATTGCGGATCGTCGAGCGAGCCGGAAATCGGCAGGTTAATGTCGATCTCGCCGCGATTGTTCTTCAACAGGGCGATGGCCAGGTTGACCGGCAACTGGGTAGCGTCGGGGCTTGCCACCGGTTCGCCGAAGGTGAATTGATCAATGAAGATCTTGTTGTCCGCGGTCAGTTGGTTGTTTTCCAGCTTGTAGGCGAGATCCAACGACATCAGGCCCTTTTCGATCGCGTAGCCGGCATATTTGCCGGAATACGGCGAGAATCCGGTCAGGTCGACGCCTTTGACGCTGGCCTTGAGATCGAGATAGGACTTGGCGGCCAGCGGATTGAGCTTGCCCTGGATCTGCACCGGCGAGGCCTTGGCGTAGGCGCCGCGCAAGTCGAGATCGGCGACCGTGCCCTCTTTCGAGGACAGGCCGGTGACCCGCCCGGCAAGCTTGGTGACGTTGACCGTGTAGTTGGGTTTGACGAAGTGGTCGGAGAAATTGATCGTGCCATTCTGCAAGGTGATCTTGGCAATCTTCACCGGCACCGGCGGCCTGGCCGGGGCGGCGGGTGCGGCCGCGACCGGCGCCGGAGTTTCGCCTGCGGCAACCGGAACCGGCTCCGCCTCTTTGCGGCGGACGATGTCTTGCAGATTCAGGCGGCCTTTGTCGTTGAGAATCATGCGGGCGAAGAAATCGCTGAGCGCAATCTCGCCGATGTCGATCGCCAAGGGTTCGAGGCGGAAATCGATGGCGCCAAAATAGAGCGACTTCCAGCGCAGGAAATCACTCTGGTCGGCTTTGTCCACCGCCTGCAAGTTGCCCAGCGTGGCCGAGCCGCGATAGCCCGCCGTCAGGCTACCATCGTCGAGGCGGATGCTGGTCTCGCCTTTGTTCGAGAACTGACCGGCCTTCAGTTGGACATTAACCTGCTCGGTGAAATAGGGTTGCAGCGGCAGCAGCGAAATCGCCTGCGTCTCGACCGCCAAAGCCAGGTCAAGGGGTTGCAGTTGCACGCTGCCGTCGACCTTCAGACTGCCGTGCTTGTTGATCTGCCCTTCGAGGCTGAGCCGCCCCTTGTTCCCCTTCTCATTGCCCAGGCTCTCGCCGCGCAGGCGCAGCCCGGCCAGTTCTTGCACGGCCACCGGTGTCGTGCTGCGGTCCTCGAAGCGGAATGCTAGATCGTCGATGCCCAGGCTCTCGACGCGCGCGATCCACGGTCGCTCGTCGCTAGATTTGGCCTCACCCGTTTGGGCAGTTTTCAGCACCGGCGGATTGATCCACTCGATAGCCCCTTCCCGGTTGCGCAACAAGCGCGCCCGCGAACCGCTGTTGGCGATCTCGGCGATGTCAATGCGGCGCGCCGGTAGGTCGACGCGCAGCCCCTTGGCGCTCATTTGCTCGGTACGGAAACGCTCGCCGAGGTCGATCTGGACGCCGATCTCGGCGATCTCGATCGGCTCGGCCAGCCGGCTGTCGATGCGGCCGACCCGGGCCTGCAATTGGCGTAATTCACCGGCCACCGGTTGCCCCGTCGATTCGTCATTCCAGCGCACCAGCCCATTGTCGAGCGCAAATTCTCCCAGCGACCAGGTCAGCGCCGGCGCATCAGCGCCGGTCGGCGGCGGAGTTGCCGGCTGGCCGCCGGCCAAACCGTCGAGCACCTTGAGGACATTGAACTCACCTTGGCGGCTAACCCGCAGGCCGACCTCCGGGCTGTCGAGCGTCACTCGGCGCACAGCGATCTTGCGGTTGATCAGGTCGGCCTCGTCGAGGTCGACGGCCAGTTCTTTCCAGCCGAGCAGCGGCTGACCGTCGGCGGCATCGACCACCAACGCGGAAACCTTGGCACCGCCGAGCACGGCCAGGGAAAAGACCTCCGCCGATACTTCCTTGAAGACGATCTTGAGGCTGGAATCGAGCTTGCCGGAAGTGATCCGCAGCGGCAGCGAGGTCGGCAGATAGGGCTGGATGCTGGCCAGTTCGAAACCATCGAGCGTGAGGTCGAGTTCACTTGTCCGCTGTGGGTCGAACGGCGTGCTGTGTCCCTGCAATTCGATCAAGGAGCCGTCGACGCGGGCCGAGAAACGCGGCTCAACCAGGATTTCCGCCTGGTAAGGCAGACTCGACAGGAAGGGCAAAGCCAAGTTGATGTCACTAATCTCGTGCCGCACGCTTTTCGGACGATCGTCGAAAACGATGCGACCACCGACCAATTCGATGTTGTTCAAGGAAAAGCGGGGTGTCGTCGACGGCTTTTCGCTGGGTTTGCTCCATTCATCGAGGAGATCGGAAATGTCGTAGCGCCCGTCGCCTTCGTGCACGACCTCGAGGCGCAGACCGTCCAGGCGGATGGCATTGACGACCAGCGCTGCCTTGAACAGCGAGGCCGCCGACAGCTTGATCTGGAGCGCGTCGAAAGCCGCCACTTCGCGGCCGTCGGCGGCATGCACCGCGAACCCATCGACGCGCGCCGACAGCGCGTAAGGATTGATGGCCACCGCGGCAATGCTGACCTCACGATGCAACTGCTGCGACAGTTGCTTGACCAGCAGGGATTTGACCAGTGGCGGAGCGGCAAAATAGCCAAACAGCCCGAACAGCACGAAAAGAATCAGCACCCACGCAGCGAAGCGTTTACTGCGTGGCGATTTGACAAACGATTTGAGGCGCACGGCACCGTCCTCCGTGCCTGCCGAAGCTTCTGCCATGTTAATCTTCCGATGGAAAGGGTTTCTACGCAATTTAGCACACCGGCTCCGCCCCATCGCGGCAACAACAAGAGTTCATGACCTGGATCATCGTAGAGTTCAAGCGCGGCTTGGCCCAGTTGCAGCGCTGGCAGACCTGGGCCGTCATCGCACTACTCGGCTTCTTCGGCGTGCTCGCCTACCAGATCGGGCGCATGGCGTTATGGACCGATTCGATCCTCACTTACCTGCGCGTCTCCACTCGCCCCTGCCGCCAACTCACCAATGGCATGATCATTGCCCTGTTCTGCGGCATGATTTTTCTTTTGTTCTTCGCCGTGCTGAGCATGGGCGAAGTCCAGCGCTACATCCAGCTCAATCAGCGCGGCGCCACATGGGAGGCGCGACGGGCCTTGGTCTCAGGTATCGGCTGGGGTGTACTGACTGCCGCCATCGCTATCGCCGGACTGTACTTCTTCTCGACCACCTGTCACTAACCCTACCTGCCGGCGAACCGCCCAATCCATGAAAATCCTCATCGTCGAAGACAGCCGCTCCAACCTGCTGCTGCTGACCCAGTACGCCCAGCATTTCGGCGCCACTGTGCTACCGGCCGAGAATGGAGCGACGGCAGTCGCCACTTACGCCCGCGAGCGGCCCGACCTGGTGCTGCTCGATGTGGTCCTGCCCGACATCGACGGCTTCGAGGTCGCCCGGCGCATCCGTGGCATGGAGAGCAACGGCGGCGACTGGACGCCGATCATTTTCCTATCCTCGCTCGGCAAGGACGAGGATATCGAGCAGGGCATCGTGGCCGGCGGCGACGATTACCTGCACAAACCGGTCAGCGAAGTGGTCCTCGGCGCCAAAGTGCGGGCCATGGAACGTCTGATCCAAATGCGCGGCTCGCTGGTCAAACTGGCCAGCAAGCTCGACCATGCTAATCAAGAACTGCAGCGTCTGTCGGCCAGCGACGGCCTGACCGGCATCGCCAACCGGCGTTACTTCGACGACCACATCGCCCGCGAATGGCGGCGTGCTCGCCGCAACGGCAACAGCCTGGCGTTGATGATGTGCGACGTTGACCACTTCAAGAAATTCAACGACACCTACGGCCACCAGACCGGCGACGAATGCCTGCGCCGCGTTGCCGGCGCCATCGCCACCAGCCTCGACCGCGGCTCCGACATGGCCGCTCGTTACGGTGGCGAAGAGTTCGTGGTGGTGCTGTCGGAAACCTCGCTGGGCGGCGCCCTGATCGTCGCCGAAAAAATCCGCCATGCCGTGCATGCGCTGCATATTCCGCACAGCGCTTCCAGTCACAGCCGGGTCACGTTGAGCATCGGCCTCGCCGCCGCCGTGCCGGAGCGCGACGATGCGTGCGGCAGCCTGATCGCCGCCGCCGACCGCGCCCTCTACGAGGCCAAAAACAACGGCCGCGACCGCGTCTTTCGGGCGCCGCCGCTGGCGGCAAACTGATCGGAAACCGGCATGGTCCGGTCTTTGATGCGCAATCGCGGCTTGCCGACAAAACAGAAACAGGGGAACAGGACATGCTGATCTGGGGCGCGGTATGGGGCGGGATTCTGGGCCTGCTATGGCCGGGATATCACCACGAGGAAACGATCTTGATCGGCGCGCTGCTCGGTTTGGCCGCCGGTTGGACCTTGCGCAATGTGGTACGCGCGCTGGTCCGCAAAGAGATAGAAGCGGCGCGCACGCCGGCGCCGCCGCCTGTTGCCGCACATGCCGCCGCGCCAGTCCCGGAAGAGGATGCGGTGAAGACGGAAGTGGATGACGCGATGCTGGACGCTCTCTTACGCCTGGCCGACGACACCCCGCCCGCCAGCGAACCAGCCGTCGCCGCGCCGCCAAAGGCAGCAGCGCAACCGGTAGCAAGCCAAGCGGCAAAGCTCCAACCGGCGACAGCGCAACGGCCAGCGGTACAGTCGCCTGCTGCCCGCCCTCCCGCTCCCCCCACCGAACTCGATCAAGCGCTGGTTGCCGTTCGGCAATGGTTCGTGCAGGGCAACCCGATCGTGCGTGCCGGACTGGTGATCCTGTTCATCGGCCTGTCGTTTCTGGCACGCTATGCAGCGCAGGCGGGGCTGTTCCCGGTCGAGCTGCGGCTGGCGGCCATCGGCGCGGTGGGCATTGCGCTGCTGACGGTAGGTTTTCGCCAGCGCCAAGCCAAGCCGGCCTTCGGCTTGGTGTTGCAAGGCGGTGGCGTGGCAGTGCTGTACCTGACAGTGTTCGCCGCCTTCCGGCTGTATCAACTGATGCCGCAAGGGGCAGCCTTCGCCTTCATGGTGCTGGTATGTGCGGCCAGTTGCCTGCTGGCGCTACTGCAAAACGCCCGATCGCTGGCGTTTGCCGCCTTCGCCGGCGGCTTCGCCACACCGCTGCTGCTGTCCACCGGCGGTGGTAGCCACGTGGCACTGTTCAGCTATTACACGCTGCTGAACCTGGCGATTCTGTTCATCGCCACCCGACGCGCCTGGCGCGAGTTGAATCTCCTCGGTTTCGTCGCCACCTTCGGCGTCGCTGGGGCTTGGGGCTGGATGCGCTACGACGTCGAACATTACGCCAGCGCGCAGGCATTCCTGATCGTGTTCATCGCCATTTTCATCGCCACCGCCATCCTGTATGCGCGCGCCACGCCGCTGCGCCTGGGCATAGGTACTGGCGAGGGTTTGCCGAGGACGGTGGACAGCACCCTGGTATTCGGCACGCCGCTGGCGGGCTTTGGCCTGCAAGCCGGGCTGGTGCAGCCATTTCTGTACGGCCAGGCGTTCTCGGCGTTGGCCTTCGGCGCGGTTTATCTGGCCCTGGCGGCGCTGCTGCTGCGCCGGGGCGGCACCGGCTACCGGCTGCTCACCGAATGCTTCCTGGCCCTGGGCGTCGGCTTCGTCACGCTGACAGTGCCGCTGGCGCTGGATGCGCAGTGGGTCAGCGCCGTCTGGGCGCTGGAAGGCGCGGCGGCATTCTGGGTCGGCATGCGCCAGGCGCGTTGGATGCCGCGCGCCTTCGGGCTGCTGTTGCAGGCGCTGGCCTTGCTGTACTTTTTTGGCGGACTGGAAAACCCGCCCGTGGGCCGCTGGCCGCTGGCCCATGCAGGCTTTCTCGGGGCTGCGCTGATCGCATTGCCGGCGCTGGCGACAGCGTGGTGGACGCGTCAGCCGCTGGCTCACAGCGGGTCACGCTGGGCGCGCGGCTGGGCGGCGCTGGAAGTGACGCTGTCCACGCCGCTGCTGCTGTACGGCGTGCTGATGTGGTTGCTGGCCTGGATGTTGGAATGCACGCGCCTACTGCCCGCATTGATGCAGGGAGAGCCGCTCGAACCGGCCTGGCCGCTGACTTGGGGACTATGGCTACTGACCGGCGTCACGCTGCTGTCGTGCGCCGCCCTGCTGCAATGGGCGCTACGCGCGCGCTGGACCGCCGCCGCCTGGCCGAGCCGGTTGACCTTGCCGGTACTGCTGCTAGCGCTGTTGTCGCAGTGGAGCACGTTCGCCTGGAGCGAAGGCTGGCACGTCATCGACTGGCCGGCTTGGCTATGCTGGCCGCTGGCGCTGGCCCTGCACGTCTGGCTGCTGCACCGCAATGAAAAGGTAGGCAAAGAACTGCTGACCCCGCACTGGCGCGACTGGATCGGTTGGCAACACACCGGCACGGTATGGCTAGCAGTGCTGCTGATCGGCGACGCGCTCACCGGCTGGATCGACCGCGGCGACCTGTGGGGCACGGCCTGGGCCAGCGTGACCGGCGTCGTGGCAACCATGGCAATTCTGCTCGCGCTGACGTTCTGGGCGGGTCGTGCGAACCACGCCGAAACCCGCACCCGCCTGTCCTGGCCGCTGAATCCACACGCCGAGGCGTACTATTGGAACGCCGCCATCCCGCTGGCGCTGCTGCTGTGGCTAGGAGCATTCGCCCTGGCGTGGACCTCGTCCGGGCGTACCGAGCCGCTGCCGTACATCCCGCTGCTCAATCCGACCGATCTGGCGCTACTACTAGCCTTGGGCACCTTGCTGCTGTGGCGCGGCATGGCGCTGGCCGCCGAACCGCGTCCCGCCAGCGCGCAGTGGTTGGGTCGGCCGGCATTCTGGGGCGCCATCGGGGTGCTGGCGCTGGTGGCCCTGAGCACCGCGTGGCTGCGCGTGGCGCACCATTTCTTCCAGGTACCGTGGGACGCAGAGGATTTGTACGACAGCTTCGTGGTCCAGACCGGCTACGCCATCCTGTGGACCTTGCTAGCCCTGGCGCTGATGGTCAGCGCGCATCGGCGCGGCCGGCGCCCGGCGTGGCTGGCGGGCGCGGCGCTGCTAGCGCTGGTGGTGGTCAAATTGATGCTGGTCGATCTGTCCAACCGCGGCGGCGGCGAGCGCATCGTGGCCTTCATCGGCGTCGGCTTGCTGATGCTGGTAGTGGGCTATTTCGCGCCCCTGCCGCCGAAAGCGCAGGCCACGCCAGTCCGCACCATGAAGGAGAACCCATGACCACCCCACCGCGCCACGCCGCCGCGCTGGCCCTACTGCTGGCCCTGAACGCCGCGCCTACTGTACAAGCCGCCCCGGCAGCGGACACGCCCGCCAACTACGCCGCGCACTGGCCGCTGCAACTACCCGCCGACGCCAGCCTGATCCGCCTGCCGCTGACCGCCGAGGTATTGACGCAGGCGCAGACCGCCGATTTGCGCGACCTGCGCGTGTTCAACGCCGCCGGTCAGCCGGTGCCGCTGGCGGTGGACCGCTTCAGCCCCGAAACCCGCGCCCCCGCGCCAACCGCCGCACCCATCACCCTGCCCGCACTGCCGATTCTGGGCGAACCGCAGCCCGGCAACGCCAGCGGCGGCATGGCCCTACGCATCGAAGAAAACGCAGATGGCCGCGTGGTGCGGCTCGACCTGCCGCCCGCCAGCGCCGCGCGTAAAGAGGTACCGACGGACGCAACGACAGGCCCGCTGGCTGGCGCGCTGATAGATACTCGCGGGCAAACCGCCGCGCTGCAAGCCATCGAACTCGACGCCACTTGGCCTCCGGCGCGCCCGTTCACCTTCCGCCTGCACGCCAGCACCGACCTGCGGCACTGGCAACCGCTCGGCGAAGTCACCGCCTATCGTGGCGGCGACGGCAATGACACCGTGACTGCCCCGGCGCGCGTGGAACTAGCTGGCGTCAACCTGCAAGCGCGCTACCTGCGCGTTACTTGGGACGCCACTCCCACGGCGGCGCCCGGCGCTGTGCAGGTGCGCGCCATACATTTACTACCTGTAGCGGCGCAAGCCGCGCCGGCGCGTCTCGCCGTACCGCTGGCCTTGCCCGATGCCGGGCGCGATCCGCACGCCCTCGAATGGCGGCTGCCCTTCGCCACCCCCGTCGTCGCGCTGGACATCCGCGCCGATGGCCCCGCCACGCTAGTGCCGGTACGCATACTGGTCCGCCAGCAACGCGAGCAGCCATGGACGCTGCTGGCGCGCCATGTCGTCTTCAACCTGACGCAGGACGGGCACACGCAACACAGCCCGACGCTGGAACTTGGGCAGACCGCCAGCAGAGGCGCATGGCGCGAATGGCGTGTCGAAGCCGAACCCTCATCCCCAGGTTTTCCCGCCACGCCGCAAGTCACCGCCTGGCTGGCACCTGCACAACTGGTGTTCATGGCCAGCGGCCAGCCACCCTACACCCTAACTACCGGCCGCGCCGACGCCCCCGCCACCTCGCTGCCGCTGGCCAGCCTGATTCCCGGCTACGAACCCGGTGCACAAACCCGGCTGCCCGCCGCCACCCTGATCACCGGCCCCGCCGACACCGCCGTTCCCATAACTACCACCGCTCCCGGTACGCAGTACGACTCACGCCAATGGACCCTGTGGGCCGTGCTGCTGGCCGCTGTCCTCGCCCTGGGCGGCATGGCCTGGGTCTTGATCCGGCAATTGAACAAGGGCCAGTCCGATCTGACCGCGCTATAGCCCATATGCCCAGCCTTCGCATCACTGCTCAACGCACATTCAACTCGCGCAGCAATTCGCTCGCCCCATCCCAGAAAATCTGCACTCCGACGCACAACAGGATGAAGGCCGACAAGCGCAGAAACACCACCAGGCCGACTTCGCCCAGCGGGCGCAGGATGCGGCCGGCGTAGCGGAAGGTCAGCAACACCAACAGGCCGGTGATGACCGTAGCCGTCAGACCACCGGCGAAGTTAGCGGCGGTAATCGTCCATTTCGGATTGTGCAGCGCCGCACCCACGGTGATGGCAGCCGAGATGGAGCCTGGTCCGCAAGTCAGCGGGAAAGCCATCGGGTAAAACGCCTGGATGCGCACGCGCTCGTCATCCACCAGCGAACGCGCCATCGCGCTGTACTCCGAACTGGCGACCTGTTGCGCATACAGCATGCCCCAGGCGGTGAAAGCGACGATCAGCCCACCGGCCACGCGGACAATGGGAATCGACACGCCGAAAAAATCCAGCACATAGGTACCGATCAGCATGGCGACGGCCAGCACCAACACCACGTTGGCGCCGACGCGCGTAGCCATGGCGCGGCGCACGTCAGGCTCCAGTTCGCGCGTCAGGTTAACGAACACCGGCGCAACGGCGGGCGGGTTAAGAATGGGCAACACCGCGGCCAGAGCCAGCAGCAGGCTCTTACCGAAAGCGAGGGCGAGGACGGACATTTCCATGAGCGCCATCTTAAGCGATAGTGCGTATTAAGCCGTTCAGAATAGCCGGCCGGCTCAGGCCGGTGCCATCGTCGCCAGCAAGGCCGTATCGACGATCTCGGCGATACGATCGCCAAGCGCCGCCAGCACGGCCGCCTGTACTTGCGCTGCCGGAATCGTGGCGCCATCGGCGCCGGGCAGATCGCGGGTAGCACAGGCATCGGCGACGATGCCAACCCGGTAGCCGCGATGAAAAGCATCGCGGGCCGTCGAATCGACACAGTTATGGGTCAGGTAGCCGGCAATCAGCAGGGTATCGATGGCGCCCCGCTGCAATACCTCGGCCAGCCCGGTATCGGCGAAGGCCGACGGCAGGCGCTTGACGATTAGTGTCTGGCCTATACCCGGTTCCAATCCGACCAGAGGCTCGGCACCGGGCGAACCGGCGGCGAACAGCGCTGAGCCAGCCGGCACCCGGTGCTGTACATGAATCACCGTCACCCCACGACCCTCGGCCCAGCCGCGCAGGCGACAGGCAGCGGTGCTGGCGGCGGCCTCATCGGGCAAGGCCAGCGGCCCCTGGCAATATTCGTTCTGGTAGTCGATCAGCAGCAGCGCCGTCTTGCCGACAGACAGCGTGCCATCAACCCGAAACACCGGTGTGACTCCGACCAGTTGGCGCAGGCTGCGGGCGCTCATACTGCCGCCTCCTTATCGTGCGACAGGCGGCGGGTAGCCTGACTCAAGCCGTCGTAACCCCAGTCGGTGGCCGGCAACTCGTGCAGCACGACGTAGGTCGGCACCGCCAGTGTGCCGAGGGCGGCGGTCAGCATCGCCTCGGCCGCCGCGATGAACGCCGCTTTCTCAGCTGTACTGTTGGTGCCGGCGGTAATTTGGCCCTGCAACCAGGCGGCCGCAGCCACTGGCTCGCCACCAGCCGTTACCGCAGCGGCTGGCACGGAGGTAATACCAACCACGGTCAGTGCGGCCTCCTTGCGCAACACATCGCGCATCAAGCGTGTAGTTTCTTTCTGCAGGCGGCGGACGGTGGCCGGTATTGGCGCCGGGCCGGCGATAACGATCTGGACCAAGGGCATGATGGACTCCTAAATGGGTGACGGATGAATCATTCCATCAAGGCCATCACGCTACAATCTACATTCAATTAAACAATTTGTTTCTTCATGGAAACTATCAGCCATGACTCCCTGGATACCCTGAGCGATCTCGCCGTCTTCGTCCGCGTCGTGGATACGCGCGGCTTCTCGGCGGCAGCGCGGGTACTGGGGCTGACCAAATCGGCGGTGAGCAAGCGCATCAACCGCCTCGAACGGCAACTCGGCCTGCGCCTCTTGCAACGGACGACGCGGGCGATGTCGCTGACCGAGGCTGGGCGCCTGTTGTACGCGCAAGCAGCACAGGGCGTCGCTCTGCTCGACAGCGCGGCGCAGTTGGCCGCCGGCCTCATCGAAGCACCGCGCGGTACGCTACGCGTCACCGCCTCGGTCACGTTCGGCAAGCTGTGCCTGGCGCCACTGCTGCCGGAATTTCTCACCCGCTATCCGGAAATCGCGGTGCAACTGACGCTGCTCGACCGCATGGTCGACCTGGTCGACGAAGGCTACGACCTCGCTCTGCGCCTGACCACTTCACCGCCCGAGCAGATGGTGGCCAAGGCGCTGATGCCAGTGCGTTACCGGCTGTGTACCAGCCCGGCCTATCTGCGCGGTCACCAGATCACCACACCAGCCGATCTCGCCGGCCACAACTGCCTGCATTACGGCCTACGCGAATTCGGCAACGAGTGGCGCTTCCAACGCGCTGGGAAAGAAATCCGTGTACGGGTGGGCAGCAATGTGGTGGCCAACAACAGCGAGGTGGTGCGCGACCTACTGCTCGCCGATCTGGGCATCGGTCTGGTCTGGAATTACGCCGTCGACCGCGAAATCGCCGCGGGTCGGCTGCTGCCGCTGCTGCCCGAATGGACGCCGGTCGGCCCCTTCGGCCAGACGGCTTGGGCGATCTGGCTGCCGCAACCGCACCTGCCGCCCAAGCTGCGCGTATTCATCGATTTCCTGGCGGCGCGATTGGGCGAGACCCCGGCCACCGGCTTCAAATAACACACCGTGCCTGCCTGTTTTTACACTCGTAGTGAGTCACCCCAGGCTGAAGCCTGGGGCTTCCTCGTCACAAGTTTGGGGCACCTTCGGCGCCAGGTTGGCTTGTCTCGCTGACCCCGCCATGAATGGCCGGGCTTGCGCTTGACTCGTGGTCAGAAGTCGTTGCGCCAGCCGCGCAGGGCGGCGAAAACGGCGACGGGCGAATCGTCTGCCGCCCCGTGCCGGCGGGCGGCGGCGATCACCGCCGGCTGGCGGCAACGCAGGAAGGGATTAGTCGCCAGTTCTTCGGCCAGCGTAGACGGCACGCTCGGCAAGCCGGTGCGGCGCAGTTCGGCAACCCGAGTCATGCGCGCCCTGATGTCCCGGTTGTCCGGCTCGACGGCCTGAGCGAAGCGCAGGTTGGCTTCGGTATATTCGTGTGCGCAGCAGATCAGCGTCGCTGGTGGCAAGGCGGCGATGGCCGCCAGCGACGCCGCCATCTGCGCCGGTGTGCCTTCGAACAGGCGGCCACAGCCGGCACCGAACAGGGTATCGCCACAGAACAAGCGGTCGCCGACCAAGTAGGTGACATGCCCAGCGGTATGGCCGGGAACGGCCAGCACGCGCACCATCTCGCCGAGCACGCTGAGATTCTCACCGCCGTGGAGAGGCTCGGTGCGCCCTGTGATAGACTCGCTTGCCGGAGCAAAGACCGGCACCGGATAACGCGCCGTCAGTTCGGCAACGCCGCCCTGATGATCGGCATGATGGTGGGTGATCAGGATGCTGGCCAGCGCCAGGCCATCGTCCGCCAAGCGTGCCAACACCGGCCCGGCCTCGCCCGGATCGACAACAACTGCCTGCCGGTCGCGGCGCAGCAGCCAGATGTAATTGTCCTTGAATGCGGGAATGAACGAGACTTCAAACATGCCGGAACTATCGAGCGGGTGTCGCCGGATGTCAATTCCCGGCCTCGACGAGTGGCTGCGTTCGCCTCAGGGGCGCTATGTGCTCGACTGGGAGCAGCAGGAATTGGATGCGGTGGTGGTCGACATTTTCGGTTTCAACGCCCTGCAGATCGGCCTGCCACAATGCGAATTCCTGCGCGCCAACCGCATTCCGCTGCGCCAGACAGTCAACGAATTCGCCGCCGCCGATGTCGTTTTCGCCGACGTTATCTGCGATTTCACCGCCCTGCCCTTTGCCGCGCACGGCGCCGACCTCGTGGTACTGCCGCACGTGCTGGAATTCAGCGACGACCCGCACCAAATTTTGCGCGAGATCGCGCGCATCCTGATTCCCGAGGGCCAAGTCATCGTCATTGGCTTCAACCCGCTGTCGCTGTGGGGCATGCGCCGTCGGTTCGACCGCAGCGGCGACTTTCCCTGGCACGGCGCCTACCTGTCGCTGAACCGCCTGAAGGACTGGCTGCAATTGCTCGGCTTCGAGATCGACCTCGGCACGTTCGGCTGCTACGCCCCACCGCTGTCCCAGGAGAAATGGTTGCAACGCTGGCACTTCATCGAAAACGCCGGCCGCCGCTGGTGGGGATTTTCCGGCGGCGTTTACATCCTGCGGGCGATCAAGCGCACTCCCGGCATGCGCCTGATCGCCCCGAAATGGCGCACCAAGGCCGTCGCCGCCAAAGCCCTGCATCCCGCCGTGCAAAAGGAAGGTCATGGCCGGCACTGAAAAGCCTATCGAGATATTCACCGACGGCGCCTGCCGAGGCAATCCCGGTCCCGGCGGCTGGGGTGCCATCCTGCGCCGTGGCACAGACGAGAAGGAACTGTGGGGTGGCGAGCGGGAAACCACCAACAACCGCATGGAACTGACCGCAGCCATCCGCAGTCTGGCCGCCCTGAAACGTCCGGTCGCGGCGCGTGTCTACACCGACTCGCAGTACGTGCTCAAAGGCATCAGCGAGTGGATTCACGGCTGGAAGCGCAACGGCTGGAAGACGGCCGACAAGAAGCCGGTCAAGAATGCCGACTTGTGGCAGGAGCTCGATAGCTTAGCTTGCCAGCACAAGCTGGAGTGGATCTGGGTCAAGGGCCATGCCGGCCATCCGGAAAATGAACGCGCCGATGCCCTGGCCAACCGCGGCATCGAAGAATTAAAGAAAGACTGACATGCGCCAAATCGTGCTCGATACCGAAACCACCGGCCTCGATCCTCGTCAGGGCCATCGCATCATCGAAGTGGCCTGCATCGAGATGGTCAATCGCCGGCTGACCGGCCACCATCTGCACAAATACATCAACCCCGAGCGCGAGATTGATGCCGGCGCCCAGGCGGTACATGGCATCACGCTGGATTTCCTCGCCGACAAGCCGAAATTCGCCGACATCGCCGACGAGTTTTTCGACTTCATCAATGGCGCCGAACTGGTCATCCACAACGCCCCGTTCGACCTCGGCTTCCTCAACGCCGAGCTGCGCCGCCTCGACCGCGTGCCGGTGGAAACCCTGTGCAACGGCGTCACCGACACACTGAAGCTGGCCAAGGAAATGCATCCGGGCAAACGCAACAGCCTCGATGCGCTGTGCGAACGCTACGAGATCGACAATTCCAGCCGCACCCTGCACGGCGCCCTGCTCGACACCGAGCTGCTGGCCGACGTGTTCCTGGCCATGACGCGCGGCCAGAACAGCCTGATGATCGAGCCGGACACCGCGCCGCGCCCGCAGCTCGGGGCCGACGGCCAAGTCCGCCAGCGCCAGCCGCTGCGGGTCCACCGCGCTTCGGCCGAGGAATTGGCCGAGCACGAGCGCGTGTTGGCCGCCATCGACCAGGAGTCGAAAGGCGCCTGCATCTGGCTGGCAAAGCCCGAGGCCGCCTGAATCCCGCCGTGGCTTCGGTTTTCCTCTTCCTCTCTCTCGCCGGCGAAATTGCCTGCTATCTGGCAATCGCCCGCTACAGGCTGGGTGCCGACTGGAGTATCGCCATGCTCGGCGCCCTCGGTGGCCTGCTCGGCCTGCGCGCCGGCATCAACGCTGTCGGCTGGCTGTTCGCCGCGCGTTACGGCTCGCCCCCGCCGCTCGGTGTTGCCGGCCGCCTGCGCCTGATCGTCGGTGAATACTTGACCTTTCTGCTCACCTTCGTCGTTGTGCTGCCGTTCGAACGCCTGTGGCTGCCGTCCGATCGCTTGCCCACTGGCGGCGGCCGGCCGCTGTTGCTGGTGCACGGCTATGGTTGCAGCCGCGGCGTCTGGTGGCTGCTCCGGCGGCGTCTCGAAGCGGCTGGCCACACGGTTGCCACGGTCAGCCTGTTTCCCTCATACACCAGCATCGGCAAACTGGTGCCGCAACTGAACCAGCGCATCGAGGAAATCTGCGCCGCCACCGGCAACCGGCAGTTGACCCTGATCGGGCACAGCATGGGCGGCCTGGTCTGCCGCTCCTACCTGGCCCGCCACGGCAGCGCTCGGGTCGACAAATTGATCACGCTGGCCACGCCACATGCCGGCACCGAGTTGGCACGCCTGGGCATCGGCCAGAATGCTCGCGAGATGGAACCTGACTCACTGTGGCTGCGCGACATGGCCGGCGAGCAGCCGGGCATTCCGGTATTCTGCCTGCGTAATCCGTGGGACAACGGCGTCATGCCACCGGACAACCAGCGCCTGCCCGCAGCCTGCGACATCGAACTGCCGCCGGTCGGACACGTCGCCATGCTTTACGACGAACGGGTTGCACAAATCCTGCTCGACATCTGCCAAGTAAAAGGAAAAACCGCATGAACATCCCCGCCGCAGCCCGCGCCCAGGCTCAGGACCTGCTCGATTTCGTCGACGCCAGTCCGAGCCCCTGGCATGCCGTGCGGGAATGCGAACGGCGGCTGCAGGCGGCCGGCTTCAGCCGCCTCGAAGAAAGCGAGCGCTGGACGCTGGCACCCGGCGGCCGCCATTTCACGGTACGCGACGGCTCGTCGCTGATTGCTTTCGTCGTCGGCAGCCAGGCCGCCGCGGCTGCCGGCCTGACGCTGATCGGCGCCCACACCGATTCGCCGGGCCTGCGCCTGAAACCGAAGCCGGCCGAGGAAGCAGCCGGTATGTTGCGCCTCGGCGTCGAGGTCTACGGCGGCCCGCTGCTCGCCACTTTCGCCGACCGCGACCTGTCGCTGGCCGGCCGCGTCAATGTCCGCACCGCCGACGGCTTCGCCAGCCATCTGGTGTGCTTCGAGCAGCCCTTGCTGCGCCTGCCCAATCTGGCCATCCACATGAACCGCGAGGTCAACGAGACCGGCCTGAAGTTCAACAAGCAGACCGAGTTGCCGCTGCTGCTTGGCATCGCCGCCGACGGCAGCAGCGCCGAGGCACGTTTTCGCCAACCGCTGGCGGACCAGCTCGGCGTCGAGCCGGCCGACCTGCTGACTTGGGAACTGGTCGCCTGGGATACGCAAAAGGGCAGTTTCTGGGGCGTGGACGGCGAATTCATCGCCGACAGCCAACTCGACAACCTGGCCTCCTGCCACGCCGCGCTCTTCGCCTTGCTGGCCGCACCGCCGGCCAGTGGCAACCGTCTGGTCGCCCTGTTCGACCATGAGGAGGTCGGTAGCGAAAGCGCCGCCGGCGCCGGCGGCAGCTTCGTCGCCGACGTCATCGCCCGGCTCGCTGCCGGCGCTGGCCTCGATGTCGAGGACCAACGGCGGATGCTGGCGCGCAGCTTCTTTATCAGCGCCGACATGGCGCACGCCTGGAACCCCAATTTCCCGGCCGC
The DNA here is from genome assembly GCA_031274715.1 of Azonexus sp. Classification (GTDB taxonomy): domain Bacteria; phylum Pseudomonadota; class Gammaproteobacteria; order Burkholderiales; family Rhodocyclaceae; genus Azonexus. The sequence continues at coordinate 36,090 of JAISPT010000011.1, forward strand.
CTACGAACCCGGCCACCACGCCTTGGTCAATGCCGGGCCGGTCATCAAGAGCAACGCCAACCAGCGCTACAGCACCACAGCCGACAGCGCCGCCCGTTTCATGGGTTTCTGCGCCAGGGCCGGCGTACCCTGCCAACAGTACGCGCACCGCACCGACCTCGGCTGCGGCAGCACCATCGGCCCAGTCGTCGCCGCCCGTCTGGGCATCGCCAGCGTTGACGTCGGCTCGCCGCTGTGGGCCATGCACAGCATTCGCGAAAGCGCCGGCGTGCTCGACCATGCCTACCTGATCGCCGCGCTGACCGCGGCCTTTTCGCAGTGAGCCGGTGACTGTCGTCCCCGGCCTGCTGTAGGCATCCAATCCCAATCCGTCGCGGCGGCCTTGCCGGCCACCACCTTGCCCGTTCAGCACCAGCGCGGCGGCGGGACACCCGGGGCTTGAGCCCCGGCTAGCGTCTCCTCAATTGGCGCCCTGCGTCCCCATCATTTCATTGCAGGTCGTCAAGCCGAAGGTCTCGGCCTCTTTCGGGCTGGAAATCTTCGGGTCCTCATAGATGCGGCGGATAATGACATTGATGATGCGCGGCCCGTTGCTGCCATCTTCTTCATAGAGTTTCATCGGCGCACCACGGTCGCGGTTGTACAGGGTCTGGATCGCGTGATCGCGGATACGCTTGCAGAAGCGCATCTTCTCGGCATCCGGCATCTCATCTTTGACGCTGGCAGCATGAACAGGCGCCCAGGCCAGCGACCCCAGCAAGGCGAAAATCATCGTCAGACACAGGCGTTTCATTCACTCGGCTCCTGGATGGTGGTGAGATAGGCGAGGATATCGCGAATCTGCGTTTCCTCAAGCGCGTTGAGCGTTCCGGTAATGCCCTCTTCGTCGTGCGGCCGGTCGCCCTTCAGGTAGAGATCGACCTGACGCTTCAGATAGGCGGTGTACTGCCCGACCAGCATCGGGAACATGCCGCGCCCCTTGCCGGTCTTGCCGTGGCAGGAGGCGCACTGCTTCTGGTAAATGCGCCCGCCGGCCTCGGCATCGCCCGCGGCGCGCGGAATGATCATGACCCGGTCGGCCATCTGCAGGCGGGTCAGCGCATCTTCGGTACCGGTATAGGTCGGCATCTTGTTCGACAGTTCGATGCTTGCCAGGTAGGCCGAAACATCCTTGATGTCTTCGTCCGGCAATTCGCGCTCCTGGGTATAGGGGAACATCGGAATGTTGATCCGCGTCCGTGAGCGGAAACTCTTCAGTTGCGACTCCAAGTAGCGCACCTGTTGCCCGGCGAGGCGCGGATATTCACCCTTCTTGCCGCCCTGGCCATTGTCGCCGTGGCAGGCGGCGCAGGTGCCGTTGATTTCCTTGCCCTGCTGCAGGTCGGCGGCAACGGCTTGGCCGGCACCGAAAACGAGGAGCAGGAGCGATGAAAACAACGAGCGGAACGGCATAAAACGGCTCTCCGGAAAAGGGTTGCGGCGAATTGTCGCATCGGCTAGACAGCCGGAAATTGACGCACATCACGCATAATCCGGCCCATGCGTTTTTTTTCCTGCACCGCCGACGGGGCCGCGCAGTGGACAAACCAGCGGGCCAACTTACGGCGCCTGATCGCTTCGCGCTGGATCGTCCTCGCCGTCATGGCCATACTCACCGCCGGCGCCCCCGGCCTGCTGGCCATCCCCCTGCCGCAAGCGCCGCTGTTCGCGGTGCTCGGCGTCACCACCGTCTTCAATGCCCTGACCGACCGGCGCCTACGCCACGCCAGCCACGCCACGTCCGGCGAACTACTCAGCCAGTTGCTACTCGACATCGCCGCCCTGTCGGCACTGATGTTTTTCAGCGGCGGCGCCACCAATCCGCTGATCTCGCTGCTGCTGCCACCGCTGGCCATCGCCGCGCTGACCCTGCCCGTCCCCTGCGTCCTCGCCGCCGGCACCATCGCCGTCGCCGCCTACTCGCTGCTGCTGGTCATCTACGTCCCGCTGCCGATGCCGGATGCGGCGCGGGCAACGCAACTACACCTGGTCGGCATGTGGCTAACTTTCGCCGTCTCGGCGGCGATGATTGCCTGGTTCGTGGTCCGCCTGACCGGCCTGATCCGCCAGCGCGACGCCGAATTGGCCGCCGCCCGCGAGCAGGCGCTGCGCGACGAGCGGGTGCTGGCCATGGGCACCCTAGCCGCCGGCGCCGCCCACGAACTCGGCACACCGTTGGCAACGATGAGCCTGTTGGCCGGCGAACTGGCCGCCGACGCCAGCCTGCCGGCCGCAGTGCACGAGGACATCGCCCTGCTGCGCCGGCAGATCGCCATATGCAAGGAAATCATCACCGGCCTGTCGCGCCGGGCCGGCACCGAACGCCTCGACAGCCCACCGCTGCAGCCGGCCGACCGCTGGCTGGATAACCTGCGCCAGCATTGGCACGCGATCCGCCCGCAGGCGGCCAGCCGGCTGATCGTCGGCTCTGATGGCCCGGCCCCGGAACTGGTCGCCGACCCGCGCTTGGAACAAGCCCTGCTCAACCTGCTCAACAACGCCGCCAACGCCACGCCGCAGCCACTGGAAATCCGCCTCGCCTGGGGCAGCGACGACCTATGCATCGACATCCGCGACGGCGGCCCCGGCTTTCCGCCGGCCGTGCTGCAGAATGCCGGGCAGCATGGCTTGCCGGCGCATGCCGGCGGTAGTGGCGTCGGTCTGCTGCTGACCCGGACGGCCATCGAACAGCTGGGTGGCAAGCTCAACCTGAGCAATCCCGACGAAGGTGGTGCCCTGGCCCGCATCGAATTGCCGAGAGTTGACCATGACTGCGCCCATGCCTGACATCACCCTGGTCATCGACGACGATCCGAGTTTCAACGCCATCCTGGTCCGTACCCTGGAGCGGCGCGGCCTGCCCGCGCACGGCGCCCTGACCCCGGCGACAGCGCTCGACCTGGCCCGCCAGGCCCTGCCCGGGCGCGTCATCCTCGACCTCAACCTGGCCGGCAGTTCCGGGCTGACGCTGATTCCCGAATTGCTGGCCATCAATCCGGATTGCCGCATCGTCGTCCTGACCGGCTACGCCAGCATCACCACCGCCGTCGACGCAGTCAAGCTCGGCGCCGTCCAGTACCTCGCCAAGCCGGTCGAAATCGAGGCCATCCTGGCGGCCTTCGTCGACGACGGCCCCGACTTCGACCTGTCGGTGCCGGACGCACCGCTGTCGGTGGACCGTCTGGAATGGGAGCACATCCAGCGCATATTGCACGAGAACGACGGCAACATCTCGGCCACCGCCCGCGCCCTGAAAATGCACCGGCGCACACTACAACGCAAGCTGGCCAAGCGGCCAGTGCGCAGTTGAGGCTTCTCGGAACCAAATGAAAACGGCGGCCGCAGCCGCCGTCGGTCGCGCCAGGAGCGCTCAGTGCTTCTGCTCTTGCTCCACCGGCACCGGTCGTACCACCTTGGCCTCGACCTGCTTGCTGCTACCGTCATCAAAGGTCAGCGTAATCGGCACCATGTCGCCTTCCTTCATCGGCGCTTTGAGGTCGATCAACATCACGTGCAGGCTGCCCGGCTTCAATACCGCCTCGCCACCGGCCTTGATGTCAACGCTGGGTACCGGACGCATCTTCATCACCCCGCCCTCGTTGATGTGGTTGTGCAATTCGGTGACTCGCGACAGCGGGTTGTCGGCCTTGACCAACTTGACGTCCTGGCTGCCGCCATTGCGAATCACCATGAAAGCGCCGGTTGCCGGCGCGTTTGGCGGCGCCAGGCGGACATAGGGGTCATGCACGCTGATCTGGTCGGCCGAACCGGCCAGGGCACCAACCGACAACAACAGACCAGCAACGAGCAGGGGCAACTTGTTCATCATCGTTTTCTCCTTCAGTGGGTGTGCAAAATCTTGCGGATCTCGGCCGCCACCTGCTCCGGTCCCGTGCCGTGCGGCAAACTGCCGAGCAGGCGGCCGTCGCGACCGATTACATAGGTGTCCGCGCTGTGGTCCACGACGTAGCCGTCGCCGGCCGTCGCCACCTGCTGTTCGGCGTAAAAGACCCCGTAGCGGCGCGCGACCTCGGCCACTGCCTCGGGACTGCCGGTAACGCCGACGATGGCCGGATGGAAAAAGGCGGCGTATTCCTTGAGCCGCGCCGGCGTATCGCGCTTGGGATCGACCGAGACGAACAGCACGGCGACATCGGCCAGTTCCTCGGCACTCAACTGATTCAGGCCGGTCGCCACGGTCGACAGGGCCGTCGGACAGACATCCGGGCAATAGGTGTAGCCGAAGAAAAGCAGCACCGCCTTGCCACGAAAATCGGCCAGCGCGACCGGGCCATCGGCCGATTGCAGCGTGAAATCACCGCCGACTGGAACGCTGGCAACCGGCAGCGGCCGTTCCGGCAGGTCCGGATTCCAGAACAGCCCGAGCCCGGTGACCAAGGCAACGAGCAGGACGACGACGGCAAGCAACCAACGTTCGGACATCAGGCGACGCTCCCTGTGGCAAAGCGATAGGGTATCGCGATGCGCCGGCCGCCAGCCTCGATCAGCACCGTCGCCTGCCATTCCATCTGGCCAGTGATGCACACTGGCAGCGTCACTTCAGCCACATGCACACCATTGCCACGGTCGACGAAACGCGGCCGGTTGTAGCCCATGTTCATGTCAACGCCGGCGAAATCGACCTCGACCTTAGCCGCCGTCAAGCCTTCGGTCGCGACCCTAACCTCGAACGGCCGCACCAGCGGGATCGGCAAGGTTCCCATCGCCAGCTCGACACTGCCGCCGGCCGGCAGTACCACACGGCAGGGACCGCGCTGCAGATCGCAAGCGGGATCGGGCTGGATCACGACGTCGGATTTGGGCAGCAACAACGGCGACAGCTTGTAGCCGACGACCACGACCAACGCGATCAGCAGTACACCGATCAGGTCTATCAGGATTCTCTTGTTCAACAGTCGCTTTCAAGGCAGGGAGCGGAAAAAGCTGATATTTTCTGCATGTGCGGCCGGGTGGAATTAGCAAATATCAATTCTTTCACAGTCCGGGCGGAATACAGTGTGTGACAAATTGCCGCAGGAGACTGCATCTGCCTGCGTCGATCGGGGGTAGAACTTAACGGGTTCTTGTTTTTTCGGGAGAAATCAAATGAGTACATTTGTAGTCAAACCCACCGTGCTGCTTGTCGCAGCCGGCATCGGACTTGGCGCCGCCAGTACCGCTTGGTCGGCCGAGTCCCTGCAGGACGTGCTGAAGCGTCGCGGTCTGAGCCAGCAGGACGTGCTGGCCGCGGCCAAGACCTACGTGCCGACCGGCAAGCGCGACGAGTTCGTGGTCTTCAGTTCCGGCGGCCAGTCGGGTCAGGTGATCGTCTATGGCATTCCGTCAATGCGCATCCTGAAGTACATCGGCGTCTTCACGCCGGAGCCGTGGCAAGGTTACGGCTTCGATGAAGAATCAAAGATGGTGCTCAGAGGGGGCCGGATCGACGGCCGGGACATGACCTGGGGCGATACCCACCACCCGGCGATCTCCGAAACCAACGGCCAATATGACGGTCAGTTCCTGTTCATCAACGACAAGGCCAACCCGCGCATAGCCGTGCTCGACCTACGTGACTTCGAAACCAAGCAGATCGTCGTCAACCCGATCTACAAGTCCGAACACGGTGGCGCTTTCGTCACCACCAACACGGAATACGTGTTCGAAGCCGCACAGTATCCAGCTCCGCTGGAAAATCAGAAGTTCTACCCGCTCGAGGAAATGAACGACAAGTACCGCGGCGGCATGACCTACTGGAAGTTCGACCGCAAGGAAGGCCGCATCAATGTGAAGGAATCCTTCTCCGTCGAACTGCCGCCGTACTGGCAGGATTTGTCGGATGCCGGCAAGGGCCCGTCTGAAGGCTGGTCGTTCACCAACTCGTTCTGTTCCGAGCGCTACGTCGGCGGCATCGAGAAGGGCCGTCCGCCGTATGAAGCCGGCTGTTCGGCCAAGGACACCGACTACCTGCACGTGATCAACTGGAAGAAAGCCGTCGAGCTGGTCGCCGCCGGCAAGGCCAAGACGATCAACAACCACAAGGTGTTGCCGATCGACGTTGCCGTCAAGGAAGGCATCCTCTTCCTGGTCCCCGAGCCGAAGTCGCCGCACGGCGTCGACGTGACCCCGGATGGCAAGTTGATCATCGTCGCCGGCAAGCTCGACACCCACGTGTCGGTATTCTCCTTCGAGAAGATCATGGCCGCCATCAAGGCTGGCAAGTTTGAATCGAAGGATCCGTATGGCATACCGATCATCGGCATGAAGGACGCGCTGGACAAGCAGGTGCAACTCGGCCTCGGCCCCCTGCACACCCAGTACGATTCCAAGCCCTGTATCGCCTACACCTCGCTGTACGTCGATTCGCAGGTTGCCAAGTGGGACTACTGTCAGGGCAAGGTGTTGGACAAACTTTCTGTCCATTACAACATCGGCCACCTGATGACCATGGAAGGCGATACCGTCAGCCCGAAGGGTCGCTACTTGGTTGCCCTGAACAAGCTGGCGATCGACCGCTTCGTGCCGGTTGGCCCGTTGCACCCGCAGAACCACCAGCTGATCGACATCTCGAACGACAAGATGCAACTGTTGTACGACATGCCGCTGCCGCTGGGCGAGCCGCACTATGCCGTGGCCATCGAGGCCGCCAAGCTGAAGCCGGCCGTTCGCTACAAGGTTGGTACCGACTCGCGCACCGGTCTACTGAGCCCGGACTATGTCCGCGCTGGCGAGGAAGTGACGACCAAGACAGGCAACAAGATCGTGGTCAAGGGTACGCTGATCCGTTCGCACTTCACGCCGGAAACCATCGAGGCTGAAGTGGGCGACGAAATTACCCTCCACCTGACCAACCTTGAGCGCGCCCAGGACGAGACACACGGCTTCACCGTCTCGACCTACAACGTCCATGCCTCCCTCGAACCGGGCAAGACCGTCACCGTCAAGTTCAAGGCTGACAAGGAAGGGGTCTATCCGTACTACTGCACGGAATTCTGCTCCGCCCTGCACCTCGAGATGATGGGTTACTTGCTGGTCAAGCCGAAGGGCTGGAAGCCGACCAAGACCGCCGCTGTGGCCCAGGCCGTCTACACCGAAGCCGACTATAAGGCGACGTTGAAGAAGGTTGCTGATACCCAGGCCGTCATCGACTCCGTGGTCGGTTTCATCACCAGCGTCAACTACAAGGACTTCCCGGATGTGGTTGCCATGGTCGAGGACGCCACCGACCAACTGGGCAAGATTCCTGAGGCCAAGGCCAAGGCTGAAGCTGCTGCCGCCAAGAAGGACTGGGACCAGGCCAACCTGTGGGCCGAGCAGATCTGGCAATACCAGGTCAAGGCCGCCGACCTCGGCCTGCGCGCCAAGACCTACCTTGAGCAGAACAACGCTAAGAAGGTGCAGTAAAGCCAACGGTCTTGATCTGACTTAAGGCATTTGACGAGGGGCAGAGCGATTCTGCCCCTCGTTTCATTTGAGGAGGGAATACCCATGAAATTCGTAATGACTTTGCTCGCCACAGCGCTCGTCGCTGCCCCCGCCTTCGCCGCACTGGATGGCGCCAAGCTATATACCGAAAAAACCTGCAACGCTTGCCACGGCCCGAAGGGCGACAAGCCACTGCTGCCGAACTACCCGAAGCTCGCCGGCCAGAATGCCGCCTATGCCGAGCAGCAGATGAAGGACATCAAGAGTGGCGCCCGCAACAACGGCCAGTCTGCCGCCATGAAGGGCGTCATGCATCTGGTCAACGACGAGGAAATCAAGGCATTATCCGAATTCCTATCGAAGCTGAAATAAGCTCGAAAAGCCCGACACGCAAGGCTTATGACTCACATCAAGGTAGGCTGATATGGGTCGACTGAGAATGGCCTACGCGTTCCGACAAATTCTAAAAGGACATCAAATATGAAAGCATCACTCCTGCTGATTGGCCTGCTCAGCGCAGGCGTTGCCATCGCTGCCCCGCCCGCCCCGAAGAAGGAAGGCATCGAAGGCAAAAGCTATCGGTGGAACGCCCAGGAAGGCGAAAAACTCGAGGCTCTCAAGCTCAAGGGCGACAAGACCCGCGGTGAGGAAGCCTACGAGATCTGCGGCGCCTGCCACCTGCCCTCCGGCGCCGGTCGTCCTGACGGCACCTTCCCGCAATTGGCCGGCCAGCACACCACCGTGCTGATCAAGCAGATGGCCGACATCCGCGCCGGCCTGCGCGACAACCCGACCATGTATCCGTTCGCCGCGACACTGACTGACCCGCAGGAATTGGCCGACGTTTCCGTTTATATCGAAAGCCTGTGCATCCCGACCGACCACGGCAAGTACGAAGGCCCCGATGCCGCCGTGCAGATCGCCAAGGGCAAGGAGCTGTACGAGAAGCAGTGCCTGGAGTGCCACGGCGCAAACGGTGAGGGCGACAAGGCCAAGTTCTATCCGGTGATCGCCGGCCAGCACTTCAAGTACCTGCTGCGCCAGATGACCGAAATCCGCGACGGTCATCGTCGCAACGCCAACCCGGATATGGTGAAGGTCATCAAGCCTTACACCAATGACCAACTGGTGGCCATCTCCGCCTACATGTCCAGCCTGACCATGCCCGGCGCGATGTGCAAGCCGAAAGCCGACAAGAAGAAGTAAACTCCTCCCGCCCGGACTCCACAAGGAGTCCGGGCCAGCATGGATCCCCGCGGCAGCGGGGACAGTCTCATCAGTCACCTGCCGGAGAACAGCTCCATGAACAAACAGAACAATATCGTCGCCGGCCTCACCCTAATCTCGCTGATCTGCCTAACCGTCGCCTATTTCGCTCCGATCTGGTGGGTTTCGCTGACCGCACCCAACTATCCCAAGGAAGCCTTCCCCGACGGCATCCGCATCCACTTCCATTTCGACGGTGTCTACAGCGGTTGTAAGGTGGCCGGTAAGGGCACACGGATGGCCAACGAAATTATGCAGAAGGATCTGTCGTTCGACGACGAGCACTACAACCCGATCCTCGACGCCAACAAGAACGTCGACCAGGGTGCCGAAGGCCTTGACTGCGTCCACGAAATGAACACCATCAACCATTACGTCGGGATGTTCCCGATCGCCACCGGTGCTCCGGTCGAAAAGCCGCTGGCCAAGTTCTTCTTCGGCTTCTTCGCCGTAATGATGCTGGCTTTCGCTCTGCCCAGGAAAAAGCCCCGCCTCGCCGTGCTGGCCGTCGGCTTCATTGCTGTCGCCGCTTGGATGCTGGTCGACCAGTTCACTATGGGCCGCCTGGCCAGCCATATCGCCGCCTATACCGCCGAATCTGGCAGTTTCTTCAACGAGCCGGAGCGGATCAAGGAGTGGGGCGATAACGTCGACCTGATTACGCGCATCGTCATTTTCAGCCTGATCGCCCTGATGGCCGTAGTCGTCGCCGGCGTCGCCAAAATCCGCAACTTCCAGCTGCTGCTGGCCCTGGTGCCGGCTCTGCTACCGTTGTTCTTCGTCGTCACCTACGCCGGCTGGCTGTGGTTCTTCGGCCACAACCTGCACCCGTGGGGTGCCTTCACCGTCAAGCCATTCATGCCGACGGTCTTTGGCGAAGGCAAGGTTGCCCAGTTCTCGACCTATTCCTATCCGTACTGGGGTTATGGCCTGCTGCTGGTGCTCTTCGTCTGCATGATGCTGGCCCTGCTGATCCGCCGTAAGCAACTGCGCGAAGGCGGCGCCGAGTGAGAGCCTGTTCAATGCCATTTCATAGTGCCCGTTGCACCGCAAAGGTAGTGGCTGCAAGGCGCAATACCGCAGCAATAGCCATTGCTATTGCGAGGATTTGCAACGCCGCAGACGCTGCCTTTGCGGTGCAACCCAAAGGGCAAGGCAGCAAAAGGCCACACTCGTCGTTGCTTGCCTTGGCCAGGCTCCAGCCTGGCCTGCGGCGCGCGCCTAGATTGCAGCCTTTTGCTGCCTTGCGGGCACCATGAAATGGCATTGGACAGGCTCTAACGCCATGCTCCACCGACTACGCCGCTCGCTGACTTGGCTCGGCATTGCCGCCGGTCTCGGCGTCGGCGGTTTGGCGGCCTCGCAATCGCTGGAGGGGATGGGCAAGCCCAACCTCGCTGCCAACTGGGGCTCCTCTACGGAAAAGGCAATCCGTCCGGCAGCCCCCCACCGCACCGATATTCCCTGGTTCCAGTTGCTGGTCGACCAGGCCGTGCCGGGATCGATCCTAAAACCTCCTCCCGGTATTTACGCCGGCCCGGTCCTGGTCGACAAACCGCTGACCATCGACGGTGGCGGCCAGGTCACCATCGACGGTGGTGGCAAAGGGACCGTCTTCGTCGTCGATACCGAGGGCGCTACCATTCGCGGTCTCGATCTGCGGGGTTCCGGTGAAGCCCACGACAGCGATGACGCCTGCCTCAATATCCGCGGCAAGCGCCATCTGGTTGAGGAAAATCGGATCAGCGACTGCCTCTTCGGCATCGATCTGAAACAGGCCGACCACAATATAGTGCGTGCCAACCGCATCACCTCCAAGCCCTTCGATCTCGGCCTGCGCGGCGACGGCCTGCGCCTGTGGTACAGCCACCACAACCTGATCGAGAAGAACGAGATCATCGATTCACGCGACATGGTGGCCTGGTACTCCGACCACAATGTCTGGCGTGGCAACATCGGCAAACGCAGCCGCTACTCGCTCCACTTCATGTTCGCCAAGGACAATCTGGTCGAGGGCAACGAATTCTATGACAACGCGGTCGGCGTGTACCTGATGTACACCGAGCGCGTCCATGTCCGCAACAACCTTATCTCGCATGCCACCGGTGCCGCTGGCATGGCCTTGGGGTTCAAGGAGTCGAGCGATTCCGAAATCACCGACAACGAAATCATCTACTGCGCAGTCGGCGTCGGCTCCGATCTCTCCCCCTTCGAGCCGGATACGACCCTGTACTTCGCCAACAACCGCTTCGCCTACAACGGCATCGCCGTGCGCTTCACCAGCGAACTCGGCGGCAATATCCTGGTCGACAACAGCTTCGAGGGCAACCTCACCGACGTCGTACAGATGGGCCGCGACGTAGCCGGCAAGAACGAGTGGCGCAACAACTACTTTTCCGACTACCAAGGTTTCGACCGCGACGGTGATGGTATCGGCGACACGCCGTACGAGTTGTATGCCTACGCCGACCAGATCTGGATCGAGACGCCGGCGGCGCAGTTCTTCAAGACCTCGCCGGTACTCGAACTGCTCAATTTCCTGGAGCGTCTGGCGCCCTTCTCGTTGCCCGAACTGCAACTGAAGGATCCCGCCCCGCGCTTCACCAAGCCGGAAAGGGCTGCCCGGACATGAGCGACAGCAAGGCCAAGCCGGCCATATCCCTTGAAAAAGCACAAAAGGCGCGGCGCAAGTTTCTCCAGTCGGTCGGTCTGACCGTGACCTTCACCGGTATTCCGTTGCTCGGCTTCATTCCGGTTGCCGATGCCAGTCCGCCCCGCCTGCGCCCGCCCGGCGCACTCAATGAAAAGGACCTCCTGGCGTCGTGCATCAAATGCGGCCAGTGTGTGCAGGTTTGCCCGGTTCAGGCCATCAAACTGGCCGACCTCAGCGATGGCTTCGGCATCGGTGTTCCCTACATCAATGCCCGCGCCCAAGCTTGCGACTTTTCCTGCGACGCTGTGCAGTGCGTTCTCGCCTGCCCGACCGGCGCGCTAACTTACACGAAGCCGGACTTCCTCGAAGTCCGCGACGGTGCATTGCTCGCTGCGGCACCTATTCTCAAGGCCAAGGAAAACGACCCGGAACCGACGCTCAACCTCAGGGAACGCATCGGCGTCGCCCGCCTGGCCCGGCCGGAGTCCTGCTTGGCCATCCAGGGCAAGGGCTTCAAAGGCCAAACCCGCGGTGCTGCCTTCAGGGGCAAGCTGCGCTACGTGGCGGTGGACCGCTGGAAGCCGATCCCGGTCCGCGACCATCCCTACGATCTCGAACTGTGCGACCTCTGCGTCCGCGAATGTCCGGTCAAGGCCGCCATCGAACTACGCCCGGTCAAGGGCGCCGACGGCATCGAGCGCATGACGCCAACCGTTCTCGAACCCTGCGTCGGCTGCGGCGTCTGCGAAATGGTGTGCCCGGCCGAACCGGCGGCCATCGTCGTCGACCCGCAAGCCGTCTGGAAAGACTGAGATGAGCCGTTTCACTGACCTGTTCATGGGTATGCTGGGCGCTACCCCGAAGAAACCGGAAAAGGTTTCCGAAAAGGTACAGAAGATCATGTTCCTCAAGTACGAGGACAAGGATCGCTATATCAAGGAAAAGCTGCATGCCCGCGCCCACCACGCGACCAGCCACAAATGGCGCAACCGCCGCTGGGCGGTGCTGATCGCCACCAACCTGCTGTTCGTCCTCTCCTTCTCGCTCGACATCCAGATTCTCGAAGGTGCACTAACCGCCTCGCGTTTCGTTGGCTTCCACCTGATCGACCTGAATTCGGCCCTGCAAGTCACGCTCGCGCACAAGTACGTGATCGTGAACCTGCTGATTGGCACCTTCACCGTCTTCCTGCTCTGGGTGCTGCTCGGCGGTCGTACCTTCTGTTCCTGGGTCTGTCCTTACCATCTGGTCGCCGAATGGTTCGAAGCCCTGCACCTCAAGCTGGTCGAGAAAAAAATCGTCACCGACCACGAATTCCATCGCGGCGCCCGTACCGTGTTCTGGATTCTGTTCGCACTGATGGCCCTGATCACCGGCTACACCGTCTTCGAAACCGTCTCGCCGACCGGCATTTTGTCGCGGGCACTGATCTACGGCCCTGGCCTGGCGCTCGGCTGGGTCTTCCTGTTGCTGCTGTTCGAAGTTTTCTGGTCGCGCCGCGCCTGGTGCCGCTACATCTGCCCGATCGGCCTGACCTATGGCGTCGTCGGCGCCATCTCTCCGTTGCGCGTCAGTTACAACGTCGAGCGCTGCTTCCACGAAGGCGATTGCCGCAAGGTCTGCCTAGTGCCGCACGTTCTCGACGTCACCATCAAGGGCCGCGCCGCCGAGGAAAACATGAGCCTCGGCCCCGACTGCACGCGTTGCGGCCTGTGCGTGGACATCTGCCCAACCGACGCCCTACGCTACGAAATCAAGGGATTGTCGAAGCTGCTCTGAGATCGCGGGACGGCCGCAAAAGGCGTTCCACAGTCGTTTCGTCCGGCTGCTAGAATCACCCGCACATGTCACGCGGAAACCAGCCATGATCATCACCCAGATCGACGAAGCCATCGGCACCATCACCCTCAAGCACGAGGCCAAGCGCAACGCACTCTCCGAGCGCCTGGTCAACGGCGTCATCGGCGCTCTCGCCGAATTCACCCGCCAGGACGTGCGCTGTGCCGTCCTGCGCGCCGCACCCGGCGTCAAGGTCTGGTCGGCCGGCCACGACGTATCCGAACTCCCTGCAGGCGGCCATGACCCGCTCGGTTGGCGCGATCCGCTGCGTCACCTGATCCGCGAACTGGAAAACTTCCGTGCCCCGATCATCGCCATGATCGAAGGCAGCGTCTGGGGCGGCGCCTGCGAAACGGTGCTCGCCTGCGACCTGATCGTCGCTACGCCGGATGCCAGCTTCGCCGCCACGCCTGCCCGCCACAGCGTGCCTTACAACGTCTCCGGCTTGCTCACCTTCCTCAACGCAGCGCACATCCACATCGCCAAGGAAATGCTGTTCACCGCCCAGCCGATCTCCGCCAGCCGGCTCGAACGCATGGGCATCATCAACCACATCGCCCCGCTGGAAGAAATCGAGGCCGTCACCTACGACCTCGCTCGCACCATCGCCAACAACGCTCCGCTGTCGATCGCCGTGATGAAAGAACAATTACGCATCCTGGCCGGCGCCCACACCATGTCGCCACAGGACTTCGAGCGCATCCAGGGCCTGCGCCGCGTGGTCTACAACAGCGAGGATTACGCCGAAGGCGTCAGGGCTTTCAAAGAGAAACGGAAGCCAAAGTTCGAAGGACGGTAATAGCCTACCTAGGCGGTACCGGGGTATCGCCGCTGGGCGGACGGCGGCATAATGCATGTCGTCGGCAAACCGGGCGAAGCTCCCCGGCATGGCCCGTAACGTACGCCGGGCCTGCGGATTCGCCAGCCGGGAAATTTTGATTCAGGTTCAATGTCAGCCGACGGCGCCTTTCCTATAATCCGCCCATGATCCAATTCACCAATCTCGTTAAGACCTTCCGCCGCATCCGGGTGCTCGACGGCATCGATCTCGATATTGGTCTCGGCGAGCGTATCGCTCTGATCGGCTCCAACGGTGCCGGCAAGACCACCCTGATCCGCTGCCTGCTTGGCGAATACACCTACGACGGCAAGGTCACCGTTGCCGGCCTTGATCCGCGCAGCAACCGTACCGCCGTGCTCGGCAACATCGGCTTCGTGCCGCAACTGCCCCCGCCGCTGAAGATGCCGGTCGGCCAGTTGATCGATTTTTCGGCCTCGCTGTGCGGCACCGAGCCGCAACGCATCCATGCCATCGCCCAGCGTCTGGGACTCGACGTCGATGCCATTCAGACCCGGCAATTCGTCCGCCTCTCGGGCGGCATGAAGCAGAAGCTGCTGATCGCCATCGCCCTCGGCCGCGACGCCAAGGTGCTGGTGATGGACGAGCCGGCCGCCAACCTCGATCCAGAAGCACGCAAGATCTTCTTTGATCTGCTGGCCGAACGCCTGGAAGATGCCACGATGATCATCTCCAGCCACCGTCTGGACGAGGTATCGGCGCTGGTCAACCGGGTCATCGAAATGGATATGGGCAAGATCGTGCTCGACGACAAAGTCGCCGACGATGTCGCGCTGACCGCCCGGCTGGCTTGCCGCATCGTGCTCAAGCGCTTCGAGCCGGCCTTCGCCAAGGCACTCGACGGCTGGAACTTCACTAGCTGCGACAACGATCTGGTCTGGCAAGGCGAGATCGCCGGGCCGGATCGGTTGCGCTTTCTCGGCATCGTCTCCCGCTACACGGCGCTGATCGCCGACCTGTCGCTGGTCGAGAACGCCAGCTGACTATGTACCACCCCGAACGCCGCCAGTTTCTCGGTCGCCTCTCTGCCACCGGCTTCCTGCTAACGCCGCTGGCCGCCGCGCTGTCCGCCTGCCAACAGGACGGCTGGCCGGAGGGCATGGTCGAGATCAAATGGGACCGCGACACCTGCGTGCGCTGTAGCATGGTCATTTCCGACCGCCGCTTCGCCGCCCAACTACGCGGCGGGCCGCAAAATACCGCCTACAAGTTCGACGACATCGGCTGCTTGGTGTTCTGGATGCGCGACAAGACCGCCGAAATGCCGTGGCTGGCCGAACCGGCGACCCGCATGTGGGTCGCCGACATGAACAGCAAGGGTCAGGACATCAGATGGCTGGACCCGCGCCACGCCCACTACGTCGGCCGCCATTCGCCGATGGGTTACAACTTTGCCGCCACCGCCCAACCACAGGCCGGCAGCCAGGATTTCGCCAGCATGCGCGAACACCTGCTGGCCCGCGGCAAGTGACGCCCCGTGATACCGCCGACTCAACCATCGAGGCCCAATAAACAATGAATCAACTCTGGCTGACCGCCAAACTGGACATCGTCGAATCGCTACGCGCCCGCTGGTTCCAGATTTACACCCTGGTCTTCGGTGGCATCGTCGCTCTGCTCTTCGTCTTCGGCCTGACCGAATCGCGGGTGCTCGGCTTCATCGGTCTCTCCCGCCTGCTGGTCACCTACATCCAACTGACCATGGCCATCTTGCCGATTTTCGTGCTGATCACCACGGTACGCTCGGTGGCCGGCGACCGCGAGGCCGGCGTTTTCGAATATCTGCTGTCGCTGCCGGTATCGCTGTCGGCGTGGTTCTGGGGCAAGATCATCGGCCGCTATATCATCATCTTCACGCCGGTCTTCCTGGCCATGCTCGGTGCCACCATCTGGGCCATGATCGAAGACATCGAGGTACCGTGGGACATGTTCGGCTACTACACGGCGCTGCTGGCGGTAATGGCCCTGTGCTTCCTCGGTATCGGCATGCTGATCTCGGCCATCGCCCGCAGCACCGACATAGCCCAAGGCGCTGCCTTCATGGTCTGGCTGACGCTGCTGCTGTTCCTCGACCTGATCCTGCTCGGCGTCATGATCCAGGGCAAGGTATCGCCGGAAATCGCCATCACCCTGGCCCTGGCCAACCCGCTGCAAGTTTTCCGCACCGCCGCACTGGCCCTGTTCGATCCGCAACTGATCGTGCTCGGCCCCTCGGCTTTCGTCATCCTCGACCTGTTCGGCGCCACCGGCTACAAAATCTTCGCCCTGGTCTATCCGGCCGTCCTCGGCCTGCTCAGCGCGACCATCGGCTACCTCCTGTTCCGCCGCGGTGACCTGCCTTGAGACATCTATTCGCTGTCCTATCCCTGGCCTTGTTCACGCAACTCGGCCAGGCCGATGAACAACCGTCGTCGGAACCGCTGTTTGCGGCAACGCTCACCGATGTCAACGACCAGCCGGTGGCCCTCTCCCGCTATCAGGGCAAACCGTTGGTGGTCAACTTCTGGGCCCGCTGGTGCGGCCCCTGCAAGGCCGAGATTCCCGAGCTGATCGCGTTCCGCCAAGCCCACAAGGGCCAGGTCGAGGTCCTCGGCATCGGTATCGAGGACCGCGCCGAGCCAGTCAAGGATTTCGCCAAGGCCTACGAGATGGACTACCCGGTGTTCGTCGCCAAGGAGCAGGGCATTCCGCTGATGAAGGCGCTCGGCAACGCCAAGGCGGGCCTGCCCTACACGCTGTTCATCGACCGCCACGGCAAGGTCGTGCACAAGAGGATGGGCTTGTTGAAAGAGGCCGATTTCGCCGCCGCCACCCCGGCATTGCTGGCGAAATAAGCCGGTCGTTCCGGGCGGCCATCCTGGCCGCGTTCAGCGCAGCCAGGCGGTCAGCGCCAGCAGTAGTGCGGCGGCATTGCCGGCGGCCAGCCAGAGCAGGCGCCGGCGATGGGTTTCGATATGCGCGATCAGTTGCGCGTTCTGCTCGGCCAGCGCCCGAATCACTTCCGACGAAGCCAGCATCTGGCCGTGCAGCACCTCGACCTGGGCCCGCAGCGCCGCCAGTTGCGCCGCCGGACTCTGTTCCGCAGCGGCGGTGCCGGCGGCACCCTGCATATTCCCGCCCTCGCCACTCTTACTGGCGACCTTGCGCCATAGCTTGCGGGCACCATCGGCCACCGCCGGCGCATTGCGGATCACGTCTGTCCACGGAACGTTCTGCAGTATCGTCATCCAGCCCAGGGCCATCGTCTCTCCTTGTTATGTCTGCCTGCGCGGCGAGGAACAAAGTACCGGAAAACGTCGGCGACCGACAAACGGTGGTGGCGCTTGGTGTATCCGCTCAAGCGGACACGCCAAGGAGATTTCACCTATGAGTAACCGGTAGCCAGCAAGCGCTCCTTGGTGGCGCCGTATTCCTGCTTCAGGCGCGCGATCAGGGTGGCGCTCGGCAGCACCTCGTCGATGCTGCCGACCCCCTGACCGGCACCCCAGATATCCCTCCAGGCTATGGCGTCGCGGGCGCTGCCGAAGCTCATCGCGGTCTTGTCCTTGAGTGGCAGGTTGTCCGGATCGAGGCCGGCGGCAACGATGCTTTTCCTCAGGTAGTTACCGTGCACGCCGGTGAAGTACGGGGTGTAGACGACGTCGGCCGCCGTCGATTCGAGGATCGCCTGCTTGTAAGCTTCGACTGCATGTGCTTCGCGAGTGGCGATGAAGCGCGTGCCGATGTAGGCGAAATCGGCGCCCATGGCCTGCGCGGCGAGGATGGCGCTACCGTTGGTGATGGCTCCGGACAGCGCGATCGGCCCCTGGTAGAACTTGCGGATTTCGCCGACCAGGGCGAACGGGCTGAGCGTCCCGGCGTGACCGCCGGCCCCGGCACAGACCAGGATCAGGCCGTCGACACCAGCCTCCAGCGCCTTCTCGGCATGGCGCACACTGATCACGTCGTGGAAGACCTTGCCGCCATAGGCATGGACCTGCGGCACGATATCGTTCGGCGCGCGCAGGCTGGTGATGATCAGCGGCACCTGGTGTTTGATGCACAACGCCATGTCGTACTCGAGCCGCTCGTTCGACTGGTGGATGATCTGGTTGACCGCGAACGGCGCGGCCCGCGGATCGTCCGCCAGTTCGGCCTTGATCCGTGTCAGCCATTCATCGAGCAGTTCCTTCGGTCGGGCGTTGAGTGCCGGGAAGGAGCCGATCAGTCCGCCCCGGCACTGGGCGATGACCAGGTCGGGATTGGAGATGATGAACATCGGCGCACAAATGACGGGCAGCGCCAGGTTCTTGTTCAGGGATGCGGGGATGGCCATTCAGGCTCCTTCTTTCAAAGCGCGGCGCAGAATCTTGCCGACGTTGGTACGCGGCAGGTCGTCGCGGAATTCGACATGCTTGGGAATCTTGTAACCCGTGAGCAGGCCGCGGCAATGCGCGATCAGCGCTTTCTCGGTGACTGTCGGGTCCTGGCGCACGACGAAAATCTTCACCGCCTCGCCGGAACGCTCGTCCGGCACACTGATTGCGGCCACGTCACGCACTCCGGGGTGCAAGGCCACTGCCTCCTCAACCTCGTTCGGATAGACGTTAAAACCGGAGACCAGAATCATGTCTTTCTTGCGGTCGACCAGGAAAACATAGCCCTGGGCATCGACGTAGCCGATATCGCCGGTGCGCAGGAAGCCGTCCTGGTAGAAGACGTTCTCGGTCTCGTCCGGGCGCTGCCAGTAACCTTTCATCACCTGCGGGCCACGGACACAGATTTCGCCGACCTGGGTCGCCGGCACCTCATTGCCGAGATCGTCGCGGATCGATACCTCGGTCGAGGAAATGGGCAGGCCGATGGCGCCGTTGAATTTTTTCATGTCCAGCGGATTGATGGTCACCGCTGGCGAGGTCTCGGTCAGCCCGTAGGCTTGCAACAGTGGAATGCCGACGACCTGCTGCCAGCGGTCGGCGACCGACTCCTGGACCGCCATGCCGCCGCCCAACGAGACGTTCATGGTCGAGAAGTCGAGCCTGGCGAAATTCGGGTGGTCGAGCAGCGCGTTGAACAGCGTGTTGACCCCGCTCAGCGCGGTCACCGGGTATTTGCTCCATTCCTTGATAAAACCAGGGATGTCGCGCGGATCGACGATCAGCAGATTGCGCGCGCCGATCATCAGGAACAGCAGGCAGTTCGCCGTCAGCGCGAAGATGTGGTACAGCGGCAGCGCGGTGACGATGAATTCCTGTCCCGGCCGCAACACCGGCTTGACCCAGGCATGCGCCTGCGTGACGTTGGCGGCGATGTTGCCGTGCGTCAGCATCGCCCCCTTGGAAACGCCGGTAGTACCGCCGGTGTATTGCAGGAAGGCCAAATCGTCGTGAGCCAACGCCACCGCCTTGAAGCCGTGGCGACGGCCGGCGGCCAGTACCGCCTTGAAGCCAATGGCCGCCGGCAGCTTCCACGCCGGCACCAATCTCTTGACGTAGCGGACGACGAAATTGACCACCGTCCCCTTCAGCGCCCCGAGCAGCTCGCCCATTGGCGTCACCAGCACATGCCGGATCGCGGTGCGGCCGATCACCTGCTCCAGCGTGCGGGCAAAATTCTCGACGATGACGATGGCCACCGCGCCGGAATCCTTCAACTGGTGCTCCAGTTCACGCGGCTTGTACAGCGGGTTGCAGTTGATCACCACACATCCGGCGCGTAGCGTGCCAAACAGCGCCACCGGATATTGCAGCAGGTTGGGCATCATCAGCGCCACCCGCTCGCCCTTGCCTAGCCCTAGCGATTGCAGCCAACCGGCGAAAGCCCGGCTTGCCTCGTCAAGCTCACGGTAGGTCATCTCCTGGCCCAGGCTGATGTAGGCCACCTGGTCGGCATAGGTGGCGCAAGCCTGCTCGAACAGCGCGACCAGCGACGGCACATGGCCGATGCTGATTGCCGGCGGAATGCCTTGGGGATAACTCTTCAGCCAGATTTTCTCCATGCTGCTCTCCTCCTCTCCCTCAGCCCAGCGGCGCTAGGTCGAGCATTCTCAAGCCGTCGAGCGCCCTAGTGACGATGCCGTTCCGGTCGCCCTCCCTGGCCGGCAGGTCGAACAGCACCACCGGCACATTGGCGTTGGCCAGCTGGGCGGCGATCTGCACGCCCATGACCCCGGCGCCGAGCACCGCCGCCTTCCTGAAGATCAGCTTGTCCAAGCTTGTCTCCTTTCACTGCTCTACGAGCACCCCCACCGGCAAGCTTTCCCCTTGCCGGAACAGCTTATCGCCGAATCCGGTGCGACAAAACATGCAAAATGGAAAATAGTGGCGAACCGGCGGCCGAGTGTAGACTTTGTGCCCATCGCCCGTTCTCATCTGCCGCCTGCACAAGTCGACCGTCATGACATCGCTCGCCATTCTTCTCACCGGATTCTCGATATTTTGCGCCATGAGCCTGGCGTTGACTCATTTCTCCAGCGATCACTACCGCGATCAGCCCTTGTCGAGAAGCATGGGGCTGCTTCTGCTGCTGGCCTTGGGTGGCATGCAACTAGCCCACTTCGCTTGGCTCCATCTCGATCAGCCGTGGTTCGCCGCGCCGCCCTATCGCATCGCCCTATTTACCGTGGCGCCAGCGTTTTTCCTGTTCAGCCGGCCTTTGCTGCAACCGGCCCTCCCGCCGACCACTGGCCCCTGGCTACTGGTACATGCCTTGCCCGCCGCCGTCAGCCCGTGGCTTTCCGCCGACATTGCATTGCCGCTAGCCTTCGCCATCGGCGCCGGTTACCTGTTGTGGCTGGCGCACAGCCTGTACGCGCTGCGCCACGAACGCGCCCGCTTTCATCGCGAAATCCTGCTGCTCGGGGGCGTCTTTGTCATCGCCATCGTTGCCTCGCTGCTCGGCTTCATGCAGGCAGCACGACCCGAAAAGTGGTTCTTCAGCCTATACGCGATTGCCATCGGCACGGCCTTTCTGCTGGTTCAGACGGCGCTCGGCAGGCGGCCACAATTGGCAACCGAGGTCAGTGAAGTGGCGCAGGCGGTTTACGCCAATTCGACCCTGACTCATGTCGACTGCGCCGCCGTCCTGACCAACCTCGACACACTGGTGCGCGACGAGCGAATCCACCTCGACGCGGAATTGAGCCTGCCGAAGCTGGCTAAGCGTCTCGGGCTGACGCCCCATCAATTGTCGGAATTGATGAATGCACACTTGGGCAAGGGGTTTTCCCGCTACCTCCGAGAACTGCGGATCGAGGCGGCCAAGGCCATGCTGTGCGCCGAACCCTCGGCCTCGGTCCTGTCGGTCGGACTCAACGTCGGCTTCACCTCGCAATCCAATTTCTACGAGGCATTTCGCGAAATCGAAGGAATGACGCCGGGCCAGTACCGCAAGCTGCACAGCCGCTCCGCCACCACGACCTAAACGCCGGCTGTTCCAGAATCATCATTCTGGAACAGGAAAACGCTCCGTTGCGATAGAAACGGAAGCCAGGCACGGCTCCGAAACGGAGACTGAGGACTCCACCACCCATCGGGAGTCCTTGATGAATGCCTATTTCTTCCTGCTTGCCGAACTCGCCGTCAGCATCGCGGTCAGCCTGGCCGCGCTGCGCGTGCTGTCCCAGCCGCTGGTCGATATCCTGTGCCGAATCTGCCCGGACAAGCAGGCGGCGATCTTCTGGCAGAGCTACACCAAAGTCATGCTGATACTCGCCCCTCTGCTGCTGGTGCTGGGCGTCGATCTGCTCACCCCCTTCCGCGATCCGCTGGACAGCCTGCGCCTGGCGCTGATAGCGGTGCTCGGCGGCTTGCTGCTCGCCCTACATGCGGTCGGCAAACACCTCGGCCGCTTTGTCGTCGTGCCGCCAGCCATGCGGAGCGGATCATGAACGTCCTGCTCACCGGCGCCAGCGGCTTCATCGGCCGCAACCTCGTGGCAGCGCTGACCCATGCCGGGCACCAAGTCAGGCCGGCGATGCGTAGCAACGGCATCGATTTTCGCCGCATGCTGGCGCCAGCCGATTGGCTACCGCACCTGCGGGGCATCGATGCGGTCATCAACTGTGTCGGCATCATCGGTGAGAACGCCGGCCAGAAATTCCAGCCGCTCCACGCCGAAGCACCGGCCGCACTGTTCCGCGCCTGCGCTACAACCGGCGTCCGGCGCGTGATCCAGATCTCCGCTCTCGGCGCAGATAACACGGCTTTCTTCGCCTATCACCGGAGCAAGCGCGCCGCCGACGATTGCTTGCGCGGCCTCGATCTCGACTGGTTCGTGTTGCGTCCGTCGCTGATCTACGGCCGAGGCGGCGGCAGCGCCGAATGGCTGCTGCGCCTGGCGGCATGGCCGTTGCTTCCGGCACTCGACGACGGGCAGCAGGCTTTGCAGCCGGTTCATATCAACGATGTCGTCGCCACCGTCCTGCGCTGTCTGGTTGCGACGACAGCCAGGCAGACGCTGGACATCGTCGGTCCCGAGACCTTCACCTTCGTCGACTGGTTGCAAAAAATGCGCGCGGCCCGTGGGCTGGGCCGCGCTCCCGTGCTGCGTATCCCCTTCCGCCTGGCGCTGGCACTGACCTGGCTCGGACAAGGCTTGAGCCCAATGCTGCGGACGGACAACCTGCGCATGCTCAAGACCGGCTACCGGGCCGAGGTCGAACCGCTCGCCGAATTTCTCGGGCGCCTGCCGCTTGGTGCCGAACCGCAGCTGTTCTTTTCCGATGCAATCGAACCTGGGAGCGCAACATGACCTACACCGCACTCAAGACACTGCACATCCTGAGCATGGTGCTACTGTTCGGTACCGGACTCGGTAGCGCGTTCTACAAATGGATGGCCGACCGCAGCGGCAATCTCGCGCACATCGCCGTCACCAACCGCCATGTCGTGCTGGCCGACTGGATCTTCACTACGCCGACCGTCATTTTCCAGCCGCTCAGTGGCCTATGGATGGTACATCTGCTCGATCTGCCGCTGACCACACCGTGGGTCGCGGCCAGCCTCGGCCTGTACTGCCTGGCCGGCACCTGCTGGCTGCCGGTGGTCTGGCTGCAGATTCGCATGCGGAACATTGCCGCCGACGCGCTGGCACACCAGTCGGCCTTGCCCCAAAGCTACTGGAAGATGGCGCGCTGTTGGTTCTGGCTCGGTGTACCCGCCTTCTGCGCGATGGTACTGGTCGTCGCGCTGATGGTCTTCAAGCACCTACCGGGAGCCGGATCATGAAAAGCCTGATGCAAACGGCGCTCGGCGCCGACTGGGACAAACTGCCGGCAGCCCTGCAAGCGCACTACCGTTTCGGCACGACCACCGACAGCGGACACATGGATATCGAATACCCGCGCTGGATGCAGCTCTGCCTGAGCGCACTTCGCTGCCTCGGCGCCCTCGTCGACCGCCGTGGACGGCAGGTCGCCACCGTCGTCGAAAAAGAGGTCATCGGCAATCGCCAATTCTGGCGGCGAACCCTGACCTACCCCGATGGCCAGACGCGCCACTTCAACAGTTTCTGGGTCGCCACCGGTGACCGTCAGTTCATCGAATTCGTCAATCCGCTGCTCGGCCTGCAGATGGCGCCCCGCGTCGAGGACGGGCGGCTTCACTATCGGGGAGTCCGCTTCGTCGTCAAGCTCGGCTCCTGGCTGCTGCCAATCCCGGAATGGTTGATCCTCGGCCATACGACCATCGTCGAGGAAGCCCTGGACGACTGCCATTTCGCCATGGATTTCCGCATGACGCACCCGCTATTCGGCCAGTTGTTCCGCTATTCGGGGCAGTTTGAGGCCGCCACGGAGCCGGCCCGCGCAACCGGGGCAGAAACGACGCAAGGAAGGTGAAGCTCAGAAGTTGTGGTTAAGCTGGGCGGAAAGGATGTTCACGCTAGTGTCGAACTCGCCGCGGATGGTCTGCACGGTACTTTCGGTTCCTGGGTAGCCGACGTTGACCGCGCGGTTGGTTTTGACCTTGTCGAAGAAGATGTGGGTATAGCCGACATCGACCGAGGTCGCCTTGCTCAACTCGAACTTGGCACCGCAGGACAGCCAGGTGCGGTTGGCATCCGGCAGGGTCATCGTGCGGTCCTTTGCCGACCGGACCGGGGTCTGGTCGCGGGCAACGCCAAAACGCAGCTTCAGGGTGTCGCTGTAGCGGTAATTGGCACCCAGACCAACGCGCCAAGTGTCCTTGAAGCGGTACTCCAGCTTGTTCAATGGCGCGCCGCTTTCCTTGTTTTCGAGGTGGATCGTATCGAGCACGCTCCAGTCGGTCCAGGTCACATCGCCGAGGACTTCCCAGCGCTCGCCGACGCTTTGCGACAAGGCGATGGAGAGGTTGGCTGGCGTCTTGAGATCGGCCTTGATCTTTTGGTTGACCAGCGGTGGAAGCATTCCGGGAATCCCCGGAGATGTCGACGCCCATTTTGCTTTGCCGTCGAGCTCGAAATCGAGTTGCGAGCGATAGGCTAGGCCGAGCCGGGTGGTTGGCGTCAACTGAAACATCGCGCCCAAGTTATAGCCCACCGCCCAGCCATCGCCCTTGACGTCGAGGGTATTGCCCCTCGTATAGCCCGCAGCTGGAAACACGATCGGTACACCCTGCTTGAAGTGCGACATGTTGCGCGCGAAGTTGATGCCAACCCCCAGGGACACCGCCTCATTGATTTTCCAGGCGAGCGAGGGGTTGATATTGAACTGCTGCATCTCGAAGAAAAATCCGGCATTGCGACCGACGAAATTGTTGTTGTACTCGGTGAGGCTGCCGTAGGTCGGCCCGAAGCCGAGGCCGAGACTGATCCGGTCATCCACACTCCAAACCCAGTAGGCGCTTGGCAGCAAGGCGGTATCCCCACCGTCGCCACCATTGCCGGTCGGCAGGTAAAGGAGGCCTGCCGCCCCCAGTGGGTGTCCAGGAGTGTTCGACGATCCCTTGTCGTCAAACTTGATGGAACGCTGGAGGATGGTTCCGGACAGGGAAATATTGTGTCCGCGCGGCAGGTAAGTCATTCCCGCCGGGTTGAAGAACACCGTCGAAGCGTCCTCGGCCGCCGCCGCCGCGCCGGCGTAGGCAATACCGTTGCCCGATCCGTTCTGGTTCTGCAACTGGAACCCGGAGGCCACCGCGCTGCCCGAAAAGACGATGGCGAGTAAAGCGGGAATCCAGCACAGCACGATGGTTTTGTGCATGAAACGGGCGCAGCTGAGCCCGGCCAAAACCACCAGGGCAACTACCCCGAGCAAAGGGATAAGGCTGTCGGACATATTGTTCGTTTCCATTTTTGGTCTTGTATCGTCGTAGCGGGCGTTGGTCCCCAACCGCCTTGCGCGTCATCGGGGGCGCCCGCGGGCCGCCGAGCAAGGAGAATAACCTAGTGCAAGCCTTTTCTCGACCCAGTTCCGCCTGCAATCGATCGAACACGTAACAACCGCCCGACAAGCGCAGCCTTCTGATCGTCATCCCACGCCTGGACAGCGTTACCGCCTCACAGCACGGCTGAATCCTGCTTCGGTACCGGCAGCGGACGCGGATGCGGCTGCTCGTATATCTGGAAACGGCACAACACCTCACGACCGCTCTTGCGCTCCGGCAAACGCTTCGCTGTTTCACAGACCAGCGGCCAGGAAGTCAGTGGCACCGATTCGGGAAACAAGGTATCGCCAGCGAACGGCATATCGATGCGGGTCAGGTAGAAACGACGGCAATAGGGCCAGGCAGCAGCATAGATCGATGCTCCACCGATGACGAACACCGGTTTGCCAGTCGCTAGTGCGGCACGCAACCCCTCCTCGACCGAGGCGACCCGATGGCAACCGGGCCGCAACACCAGATCCGCCCGACGGCTGACGATGAAGGAATAGGCCGGCACCTCATCCATCGACTCATAGGTCAGCCGGCCGACGAGCAAAGCCGCGCCGGCGATCGTGGCCTCGAAATAGGCCAGCTCCTCCGGAATATCCCAGGGCAGCCAGTTGTCCAGCCCGAGCATGCCGTTGCTGGCCACGGCGCCGATAGCGGCGATCAGCGGCGCAGCGCGTTCCATTGCGCACGGCTCAGTCGCAGCGAGATGGCCGGCGTTCCCTGGCCTTTGTAGACATGCGGCTTGTGCATCGAGACGAAGACCTCGGTCACGATGGCGATGGAAAAGATCGCATCCATCACCTGAAGAATGCTGGACTCCAGGCAAACGCTGTGCTCGTTCTGCTCCAGCCGGCGGATGGCCAGGAAAACCGCTTCGTAATCCACTACCTGGCGGATATCGTTCGGATCGGCAACGGCGGCCACCGGCGCCCAGGCATCGGCATGGACGATAACCGCCTGGGGGCCGTGCTGTTCCAGCGGATTGCACCCGGTCCGCAACTGGATGGTGGTATCGACGGATGCGCACCAGTGGTCGGTTAACACAGAAAGACCCCCTTGCTCGGAAACGATTAGTAATGCTGCAACGATACCAGACGCCCGGACAGCAAAAAGGGCGCCGCAGCGCCCTGGATGGAAACCTCGACGGAACCTTCAGGCCGTCACATTCACCAATGTTCCCGTCGTCTGCCCGGAGGAATTGACGACGACTGGCGGCGCCTGCTGCACCGAAGACGGCACCTGCACCTCATTGGCGATCTGCGCCCGCAACTCGCCGATGCCTTGCTGGATCTGGGTCAGCGATTTCATCGCCTGCACGCCGCGTTGCGCGTTATCGGCATCGACCTGGGCCTGCGACGACTCGCCCTGCAGCGTACGGGCGTTCTCCTGGGCTCGATCGGCCGCCGATTGTGCCTGCCGCGCCTGCGCCCGCAGGGCGTGCGCCTGTTGCTCGGCCTGGTCGGCACTACGCTGCGCCTGCTGCTGCTGGAGCTGCGCCCAGAGCCCGGCACCCGGCGACGCCAGTCCTGCGCTTGCGCCGATGGCCATGATCCACCGTTCCTATCCGCCCACTCAGGCAGCGACGTTAATCAGCGTGCCGGTGGTTTGTCCCTGCGCATTAGTCACCGGCTGGGGCGGCACCTGCTGCTGTACCTGTTGTGTCTGTTGCGCCTGGCGCGCTTGCTGTGCCTGTTGGGTTTGCTGCGCCTGCTGGGCTTGCTGGGTCTGTGCCGTATTGCTCGACGTCACAAAGGGATTGCTGCCTGCGCTTACCGATTGGATATCCATGCTTTACTCCTTGAACAAATCAACACCCTGTCTTAACTCTACACCATTTCGGCAAATATTCCAGCAGAACAAAAATTGACAGCAGTTAGCGGTTAAAAGTAGAAAAAGAAAAAGGCCTGAAAAACTCAGGCCTTTGACTTTTCGTCGCATGGTGGGCGGTACTGGGATCGAACCAGTGACCCCTGCCGTGTGAAGGCAGTGCTCTACCGCTGAGCTAACCGCCCATCCGCGAGGCGCGCATTAGAACACAACACGGACTGCGGGTCAAACCCGGCTCGGCTAGAATAGCGAACTTTGTTTCCGCCAGGATCGCACCATCCATGAAGCCCGTTCGTACCCGTTTCGCCCCCAGCCCTACCGGTTATCTGCATATCGGTGGCGCCCGCACCGCGTTGTTCTCCTGGGCCTACGCCCGTCGTCACGGTGGTTGCTTCATCCTGCGCGTCGAGGACACCGACGTCGCTCGCTCGACGCCGGAAGCCGTGCAGGCCATCCTCGACGGTATGGCCTGGCTGGAACTGGCGCACGACGAAGGTCCGTTCTACCAGATGCAGCGCATGGACCGCTACAAGGAAGTAATCCGGCAGATGCTGGCCAACGGCACCGCCTATCATTGCTACACCACCCGAGAGGAACTCGACACCCTGCGCACCGAGCAGGAAGCGCGTAAGGAAAAGCCGCGCTACGACGGCCGCTGGCGTCCGGAGGTCGGCAAGACCTTGCCGCCAGTGCCAGCCGACGTGCCGCCGGTAGTTCGCTTCAAGAATCCTCGGGATGGCGTCGTCGCCTGGGACGATCAGGTCAAGGGCCGCATCGAGATCGCCAATGGCGAGCTTGACGATCTGATTATCGCCCGCGCCGACGGTACCCCGACTTACAATTTCTGTGTCTGCGTAGACGACTGGGACATGGGCATCACCCATGTCATTCGCGGCGACGACCATGTCAACAACACGCCACGCCAGATCAACATTCTCAAAGCACTTAATGCCGAGGTGCCGCTGTATGCCCATCTCTCGATGATTCTCGGCGATGACGGCAGCAAGCTCTCGAAGCGCCACGGCGCCGTGTCGGTGATGCAGTACGACGAGGAAGGATTCCTTCCCGAGGCGGTAATCAACTACTTGGCGCGGCTCGGCTGGTCGCACGGCGACGACGAGGTGTTCTCGCGTCAGCAACTCGTCACGTGGTTCGACCTCGACCACATCACCGCCTCGGCCGCGCAGTTCAATACCGAGAAACTGCTGTGGCTGAACCAGCATTACATGAAGCAGCTGCCTCCGGCCGACCTGGCCGCCCGCGTCGGCGCCCGGCTGGCGGCGCGCGGCGTCGATACCGGCAACGGCCCCGAGTTGGCCAAGGCGGTGGCGCTCTATGTCGATCGCTGTAATACGCTCAACACTCTGGCCGACGCGGTAGAGGTGTTCTATATCGGCATCGAGCCCAACCCGGAACTGCTCGCTCAGCACTTGTCGGCTGATGCCTTGCCGGCCCTGGCCGATTTCGTCGCCGGGCTGGCCGGAGTAGCCTGGGAGACGCCGGCCATCGGGGCGCTGATCAAGGAAACGATCGCCAGGCACGGCCTGAAAATGCCCAAACTGGCGATGCCGCTGCGCGTGATCCTGACCGGCCAGGCGCAAGCGCCGTCGGTCGATGCGCTGGTTGAAATGATCGGCTGCGAGCGCGTGGTGACGGCCCTGAATAAACATCTCTGAAAATCGCGGAAGCCTCTTTACAAGGACCGGGACGGTCCCTATAATGCGGCCTTCTTTCGCGGCGGGGGTATAGCTCAGCTGGGAGAGCGCTTGCATGGCATGCAAGAGGTCAGCGGTTCGATCCCGCTTACCTCCACCAAAAAGCGCGAAAGAAGACGTCCGGGTCCCCATCGTCTAGAGGCCTAGGACACCGCCCTTTCACGGCGGTAACCGGGGTTCGAATCCCCGTGGGGACGCCAAGGTTTTGGTAGTACTGTAGTAAAACTGGAGTGGTAGTTCAGTTGGTTAGAATACCGGCCTGTCACGCCGGGGGTCGCGGGTTCGAGCCCCGTCCACTCCGCCAACATTTTGAAGAAGCCGGCTCGGTCCGGCTTTTTCTTGAAGAAGACCGGAAGCGGTTTTTCCGGCAAGCGCTACAAGGCGCCGTGTAGTTCGGCTTCTCTCGCGAGGGGGGTATAGCTCAGCTGGGAGAGCGCTTGCATGGCATGCAAGAGGTCAGCGGTTCGATCCCGCTTACCTCCACCAAAAAGCGCGAGAAAGAAGACGTCCGGGTCCCCATCGTCTAGAGGCCTAGGACACCGCCCTTTCACGGCGGTAACCGGGGTTCGAATCCCCGTGGGGACGCCAAGGTTTTGGTAGTATTGTAGTAAAACTGGAGTGGTAGTTCAGTTGGTTAGAATACCGGCCTGTCACGCCGGGGGTCGCGGGTTCGAGCCCCGTCCACTCCGCCAACACTGAAAAGCCGTTGAAATCATCGATTTCAACGGCTTTTTGCTTTTCCGGCCGGATGTTTTCCCGGCCGCTTGCGAAGTTGCCTACTTTTCGACGAAGGCCCGCTCGATGACGTAGTCGCCAGGCACGCCGGTATAGTGATTGCCCACCTGGAAACCGCGGGCGTCGAGCAGCGCCGACATATCGGCCAGCATCGCCGAGCTGCCGCAGATCATCGCCCGATCGGTGGCCGGATCGAGCGGCACGATGCCGAGATCGGCGAACAGCTTGCCAGATTCGATCAAATCCGTCAGCCGCCCTTCGTTGCGGAAAGGCTCACGGGTCACGGTCGGGTAGTAGATCAGCTTCTCCTTGACCCAATCGCCGAAGAATTCATGCTGGGTCAACCCGTGCTCGATGTAGTCGCGATAGGCCAATTCGTTGACCTTGCGCACACCGTGTACGAGGACGACCTTCTCGAATTTCTCGTACACCTCGGGATCGTGGATCAGGCTCATGAACGGCGCCAGGCCGGTGCCGGTAGCGAACATGAATAACCGTTTGCCGGGCTTCAGGTCGTCCAAGATCAGGGTGCCAGTCGGCTCCTTGCCGACGATAATCGGGTCGCCCGGCCGCAGATGCTGCAAGCGCGAGCTCAAGGGGCCGTGCGGTACTTTGATGCTGAGAAATTCAAGGTATTCCTCGTGATTGGCGCTGACGATGCTGTAGGCGCGGGTCAATGGCCGGCCGTCGACTTCCAGGCCGATCATCACGAACTGGCCGCTGATGAAACGCAGACCGGGAGAGCGTGTGGTACGAAAGGAAAACAGCGTGTCGTTCCAGTGATGGACAGAAATAACGCATTCAGTGGCGAAGGCGCTCATGGAAAACTCATAGTGGTCGGTTACACCATGCAGAATAGATGGTTCGGCATAGAAATTTAAGCGTTTAATTTCTCTAATACTTAGCTAGCAGATCGATATGAAGATCACCCTGCGCCAGTAAAACAGCGGCAACGTGCACGGCACCGATACGCTGGAACGGCCATTCATTCGCTGAAGCAGCTGGGTAATACAGTCCGCCAAACCACCGCCGAGGCGGACTGAGCACTTGGCCGTCGGGTATAATCCGCTGCTTCGCCGAGCCCGCTGACGCCAGGAGTTGTTCATGCCATTTCCCGCTCTTCCGTCGCGCATCGGCCGCCTGCTCGGCGTGGCTGCTGCCTGCGCGCTGATCGGGCTGGCGACACCGGCGGTAGCCGACAACTTGCCGGTCGAAGCGACCAGTGAACCCAGCGCCGGCATCCGCCCGGACGTGCTGATCCCGCTAGAAATTGGCCATGCCCCGATCCACCCCACCGCCATCGACCTGACGGTGACGCCGGACAATCTGTGGGACCGGATTCGCAACGGCTTTGCGATGAATAACCTGAACGACGATTTGGTGCTGCATTACCAGCAGTGGTACCAAAATCGTCCGGATGCGCTGCGCCGGATGGTCGAGCGTAGTCGCCCCTACCTTTTCCACATCGTCGAGGAATTGGAAGCGCGTGGCATGCCGAGCGAACTGGCGCTGCTGCCGATGGTCGAGAGTTCCTTCAACCCGATGGCTTACTCGTCGGCCCACGCCGCCGGCCTGTGGCAGTTCATTCCGGCCACTGGCAAGCGCTTCAATCTGGAACAGAACTGGTGGCAGGACGAGCGGCGCGACGTCGTGGCCTCGACCAACGCCGCCCTCGATTACCTGCAGAACATTTACGACATGCACGGCGACTGGCACCTGGCGCTAGCCTCGTACAACTGGGGCGAAGGCGCCGTCAAGCGAGCCGTGGACAAGAACGAGGCACGCGGTCTGCCGGCCGACTACGCCAGCCTCAAGATGCCCAATGAGACGCGCCACTACGTGCCCAAACTGCAGGCGCTGAAGAACATTTTCGGCAATCCGGCACTGGTCGCCAGCCTCAATCTGCCGCAGATTCCCAACAACCCCTATTTCACGACCCTGGAAATGCCGCAGCCGATCGACGTCAAGACTGCGGCGCGGCTGGCCAACATGTCGCTGGACGAGTTCCGCCAGCTCAATCCCTCGCACAACCGGCCGATCATCAAAGCCGATACCGAGGTCGTGCTGCCGGCCGACAAGATCGATACTTTCCACCACAACCTGCGCAACCACCAGGCGCCGCTCAGCCGCTGGGATGCCTATACCGTCGCCAAACCCGAACGGGTAGATCAGATCGCCAGCCGCATCGGTGCCTCGACCGCCGAGCTGATCCAGGCCAACGGCCTGCCCGGCAACGTCCGCCTGGCTACCGGTTCGCGTCTGCTGGTCCCCGGTGACGGTAACTCGGATAGCTTGCGTCGGTTCGGCACGGATGGCTCGCCGATCATCATCCAGCCGGAGCCGCGGGTGCGCGTCACCAAAGGCGAGCGCGGCGGGCACCCGGCGGGAGGTAAAACCGCC
The DNA here is from genome assembly GCA_031274715.1 of Azonexus sp. Lineage (GTDB taxonomy): Bacteria > Pseudomonadota > Gammaproteobacteria > Burkholderiales > Rhodocyclaceae > Azonexus. The sequence goes on from JAISPT010000011.1 coordinate 68,181, forward strand.
AGCAAGACGACCGCCAAGAAAGGGGCGCCGGCCACCCGTGCCGCCAGCAAACCGGCCGGTAAAGCGCCTGTCGCGGCCGGTTCCGGTAAACCCGCCAGCAAGAAACCAGCTGACAAGAAAGGGCGCTGACGGCGGGCCGGGCCTACTAGCCCGGCCAGTGGCAGGCGATGCGATGCGTCGTCGAAGCTGCAGTCGTTTCCGGATAGGTCTGCCGGCACAAATCCGTGGCTTTGGGACAACGCGGATGGAAATGGCAGCCGGCTGGCGGCTTGGCCGGCGATGGCGTTTCCCCGGCCAGGCGGATGCGCTGCCCGCCTCCTCCCAAGCGCGGTACCGGCACTGCCGACAGCAGCGCTCGGGTGTAGGGATGCAAGGGCGCGCCCAGCACCTCCTCCGCCCTGCCCTGCTCGACGATGCGGCCGAGATACATGACCGCCACCTCGTGCGCCAAATATTCGACCACCGCGAAATTGTGCGTGATGAACAGGTAGGCAACACCCAGCTCGGCTTGCAGGGTTTTCAGCAGATTGAGGATTTGCGCCTGTACCGAGACATCAAGCGCCGAGGTTGGTTCGTCGCAGATCAGTAGTTGCGGCTGCACGGCCAGTGCCCGGGCGATGGCGACGCGCTGGCGCTGACCGCCGGAAAACTCGTGCGGGAAGCGCTCCGCCGCTTCCGCCGGCAGGCCGACCTGCTGCAACAGCGCAGCCACTGCCCCGGCCTGTGCCGCTGAAGCCGTCGCCAGTCCGAGCGCAGCCATGCCCTCGGCGATGATCTCGCCGACGCGCAGGCGCGGATTGAGCGAGGCAAACGGATCCTGAAACACCATTTGCATCTGCCGCCGGGCGGCGCGCAGGCGCCGGCCGCTCAGCCCGACCAGTTCGCTGCCGGCCAGCGCAACGCTGCCGGCACTCGGCTGGATCAATTGCAGCAAGGCCTTGCCGACCGTCGTTTTGCCACAGCCCGATTCGCCGACCAGGGCTAGCGTGCGGCCCGGCGCGATGGCCAGCGAAACCCCGTCGACCGCCCGCACATGACCCACCGTGTGCTGCAAGATGCCCTTGCGGATCGGGAAATGCACTTTCAATTCGGCTACTTTTAGGAAGGCGGCGCCGTCGCCTTCCGCCGCGACTGCCGCCGGCTCCGCCGCCGTCGTAGCAGCCGCCGTCCCCTGCCAGTGGCAGCGCACCTGATGTCCGTCGGCCACCGGACGCCAGTCCGGTGACTGCTCGCGGCAGATCGCCATCACCTGCGGGCAGCGGTCGGCGAAGCGGCAACCGGCCGGCATCGCCGCCAGCGACGGCACCTGGCCGGGAATGGTGACCAATTTGCGGCCGCGCCGCGAAACTTCCGGCAACGCGGCGAACAGCGCCTGGGTGTAAGGATGGCGAGGCGCGCCAAAGAAATCCTCGCGCCCGGCCACCTCAACCAGTTCGCCGGCGTACATCACGCCGATACGGTGCGCCATGCGGGCGACCACGCCGAGATCGTGGGTAATCAACAGCATGCCCATGCCGCGCTCGGCCTGCAGGCCGACCAGCAGGTCGAGAATCTGCGCCTGCACGGTAACGTCGAGCGCGGTGGTCGGCTCATCGGCGATCAACAACTCCGGCTCGCCGGCCAGGGCGATAGAGATCATCACCCGCTGCTTCATGCCGCCCGAGAGCTGGAAGGGATATTCGTCGAGACGCCGCTCCGGATCGGCGATACCGACCTGGCGCAGCAATTCCAGCATGCGCAGGCGGGCCGGCTCGCCGGTCAGCGCGCGGTGGCGTTCGAGCACCTCGCCGATCTGACGGCCGACGGTCAGCACCGGGTTCAAGCTGGTCGCCGGCTCCTGAAAGATCATCGCCATCCGCCCGCCGCGCCAGGCGCGCATAGCGGCTTCCGGCAGCGTCAGCAGCTCCTCGCCGGCGAAGCGCACCGCGCCGCCAAGCACCCGCCCAGCGCTCGGCAGCAAGCGCAGGATGCCCTGTGCCGTCACCGATTTGCCGCAACCCGATTCGCCGAGCAGAGCAAAGGTTTCGCCACGAGCAATGGCGAAGGAAATGCCGTCCACTGCCGCCAGGATTTTCCGGCCAGCGACGAAGCCGAGGCGCAGGTCTTTTACGTCCAGCATCAGGCAACCCTCGGGTCAAATGCGTCGCGCACGGCGTCGGCGAACAGGTTGGCGGCCAGCACCAGTAGGAACATTGCCGCGAAGGCGGCGGCCAGCGACCACCAGACGACCGGCTCACGGCCCAGCTCCATGCGCGCATTGTTGATCATCGTGCCAAAGCTGGTCATGCTCGGATCGACGCCGACGCCGACATAGGACAGCACGGCCTCGGCCAGCACCAGGCTGGAAAAATCCATGACCAGCGAGATGATCACGATATGCATCAGGTTGGGCAGGATATGGCGCAGGATGATCCGCCACGAGGAAACCCCGAAGGCCTGCGCCGCCTGGATGTATTCCAGCTCGCGCAGCTTCAGCGTTTCGCCGCGCAGCAGCCGGCACAGGCTGGTCCAACTCATGATGCCGAGGATGAAACACAGCGCCAAGAGGCGCAGGTCGGCACGCTCGGCGGCGGTGGCGAACCATTGCGGATGGGTGTCGATGACCACCTGCATCATCAGCACCGCAGCGGCGATCAGCAACACACTCGGAATCGAGTTGAGCACGGTATAGAGGTACTGGATCAGGTCGTCGACCCAGCCACGGAAATAACCGGCAACGATGCCCAGTAGCACGGCCAGCGGTAGCATCACCAGCGTCGTCACCAGGCCGATGATCAGCGCCGTGCGCACGCTTTTCAGAATCTGGTAAAGCACGTCCTGACCGACCTTGTCGGTACCGAAGACGTGGTACTGGCCGGCCAGCACGAACAGCGGCAGGACCACCAGCAGAATCACTGCCAGCGTTGCCAGCACCGCGTTCCAGGCGAAGGCCGTCTCGCCGCACCAGATACGCCGCCAGCCGCCAACCCACGCACCGCCCGTCTGCCAACCGCCAACTGCCAGCGCCGCCGTACCGGCCAGCGCCAGCCAGCCAAGCATTGCCAGTGCGCCGACGCGCAGGGCGGTCAAGCCGGCATCGGCAAAAACTGCGTCCTCGCGCTCGCCGAGATGGCTGCCACCGTACTTCAGGCGTGGAAATTCGCGCACCGTGCCGAGGCCCGGCACCTCTAGCGTTTCCATCGTGTACAGCCGGGTGGCGAAAGGCGCCGAGTAGGTTTTCTCATTTTCCGTACGCAGCGGTGTCACCAGCAGATCGAGCAGCGACAACACCTCGACCGCGTACTGCCGCTCTTGCCCCGGCCGGCTCTCCAACGCCGCGCGGACATGCAGCGAATCGAGCAGACCAACCCCGATAAAGGCGAGCAGCACGATCGCCGACGCCATGCCGATCCGGTTGGCACTGACCCGCCGCCAGGCGGCAAGCAGCGGTGGGCTCCTGGCAATCAGCACGCCGACGCTGATACCGGCCGCCAGCAGCAGCCAGACCAGCACATCGGACCAGAGGACGACGATCTGGAAATTCCTCATTGGAAACGAATCCGCGGATCGACCAGGGTGTAGGAAATGTCGGTCAGAATCAGGCCGACGATGTATAGCACCGAACCGATGAAAACCATCGAGCGGACCACGGCAAAGTCCTGGGCGTTGATCGCGTCGATGGTATAGCTGCCCAGGCCGGGAATACCGAAGAAGGACTCGGTCAGCAGCGAGCCCATGAACAATGTCGGAATGACGACGACGACACCGGTCAGGATCGGGATCAGCGCGTTGCGCAAAATGTGGCGGAAGAACACCACGGTTTCCGGTAGCCCCTTGGCGCGAGCGGTACGCACGTAGTCCTTGGAGACTTCCTCAAGGAAGATCGTCCGGTACCAGCGGGTCGAGGCGCCGATGCCGGCGACGACGCCGATCGCCACCGGCAGGACCAGGAAGCGCCAGGCGTCCAATCCATCGCCGAAGCCGGAAATGGGCACCAGCCGCCACACCTTGCTGAACAGGTATTGGCCGCCGATGATGTAGAACAGCCCGGACACCGACATCGCCGCGACGCACAATACAACGCCCCAGACATCGAAGGCGGTCGCCCGGAAGAAGGCCAGCGTCAGCGCAAAGCTGATGGCGACGAACAGGCCGAGCACGAAGGTCGGCAAAGCAATTGCCAGTGACGGCCCCATGCGCGTGGCGATCTCGCGGGCGATATCGCGGCCATCCTCGGCGCGGCCGAAATCGCCGACAAACATGCGCGCCGATTTCTGGAAAAAAATGGTGTCGGTCAGCGCCGCCACACCACCAGCGGCGGCATTGACGAACAGCGGCCTGTCGTAACCACGCTCCGTCTTCCACTGTGCGATCGCCTCTGGCGTCACCCGCTTGACCCCGAGCTGCATGCGCGCCATGTCGTCCGGTGTGTTGACGATGAAGAACAGGGCGAACGTGATCAAATTAACGCCGATCAGGATCGGGATGGCGTACAGTAAGCGGCGAACGATGTAAGCGAGCATGGGCCGGATTATGCCAAGAGCCGGCGCGGAATGAGCAAGATCGTAGCCATCCGTTTAACTGACCCATGTTCTCCATCGGCTGTTCCCAGCCTGGCCCTACACGCGTTATCGAGGTACAGCGAGGCTCTTTCCTGCCGGCGGTCCGGAACATCGCAACGAAACGGCAGGTGACGGACGGCAAGAGGGCAACAAAAAAGCACCCCTTGGGGTGCCTGTTTGTAAGTCGCTTGGCGGAGAGGGTGGGATTCGAACCCACGGTACCTTGCAGTACGCCTGATTTCGAATCAGGTACATTCGACCACTCTGCCACCTCTCCGAAGCGGGCGAGATAATAGCACGACCGATGTTCCTGACAACCAGACTCTACCTGCTGAGCACCATTTTTTTGCTCGCCGCCTGCGGCGATTGGCGCTCGGCGCCCCTGCCCTTCCCGACGCCGGCGCAGCATGACCTGGTCGTGCTCGTCCGGCCTGGGCCACTGACCCACGACGGCGAAGAAGGCTCGGTGGTCGGCCGGCTGGAGCGCGACCTGGCCGAGGCCTTCGCCGAGGAACTGGGCGTCAGCGTGCGCTACAAAATTGTCGATCCGGCCGGGCTCGACGAAGCCATCGCCGACGGCCGCTACCACCTTGCCGCCGCCTGGTTATCGCCTTTGCCCGAACAAGGCATCGCGGCGACGCCGCCGCTGTTCATGACGCGCGACGTGTTGGCCCAGCACGAGGCTTCGCTGCCGCTGACCCAACCCGAGCAACTGACCGGTAAGACCGTGCACGTCATGGCCGGATCCCGCCAAGCGGCCACCCTGCGGCAACTGGCGGCGAGCGTTCCTGACATCACCGTCGTCGAGGTCAGCCAAGGCACCATTCTCGACCTGCTCGAACGCCTCGGCGAGCGCCAGATCGAGTACGTTGTCATGGACGGTCAACTGGAAGATATGGCCAACCAGTACGTGCCTAGCCTGCGTACCTCGTTGCGCCTGAGCGAGGAACAGCCCATCGTCTGGCTGCTCGGACCGCACCCCAACAGCGAACTGGCGACCCGCGCCAACGCCTTCGTCGAGCGCATCCACAGCGACGGCACGCTGGCCCGGCTGGTGGAACGCTATTTCGGCCATGTCCGCCGGTTGAGGCAGACGGACATCACCAAATTCCTGGGCGAGATCGAAACAACCCTGCCCAAACTACTCGGCTACTTCCTGGCGGCGGAAGCCGTCAGCGGCCTCGACTGGCGCCTGATCGCCGCCGTCGCCTACCAGGAATCGCACTGGGATCCGAATGCCACCAGCTACACCAATGTCCGCGGCATCATGATGCTGACCGAGGAAACCGCCGACCGCCTCGGCGTCAGCAACCGCCTCGACGCGGGCGAAAGCATCCTGGCTGGTGCCCGCTACATCAATATCCTGCGTGACATGCTGCCGGACGAGGTCAAGGAACCGGACCGAACCTGGCTGGCGTTGGCCGCCTACAACATCGGTCCCGGCCACATGAATGGCGCCCGTACCTTCGCCAAGCAACTCGAGGCCGACCCCAACGCCTGGTACGACATGAAACGCATCCTGCCACTGCTGGCCAAGCCGGACTACTACAAGCGCCTCAAGGCCGGCCGAGCGCGCGGCGGTGAAGCGGTGATCCTGGTCGAGAACATCCGCAGCTATTACGACATCCTGAGCCGCAACAAGACCGTGCCAATGGCAGCCAAACAGCCGTTCAACGAGATGTCCGGGATGTCGGGAATATCCACCAAACCGAGGCTGTAACCGGGCCTCAAAACCCTTGAAAGGGCGGGCTTCAAGGCGGATTGTGCTCGGCTAGAGCGGTTTCTGTTCAAGTGCTTACATTTTTCCCCCTCGCCCGCTTGCGGGAGAGGGTGGCCGAAGGCCGGGAGAGGGCCAGCGGCGCATCCATTGCCACCACCGCTAGATTCGGACACCCAGCCCTCTCCCCCGACCCCTCGCCCGCAAGCGGGCGAGGGGTGCAAAGTGCGTTGGCGCGGCACTGCACTTGAATCAAAACCGCTCTAATGATTGCATCAGTTTCGCCAGATACGCTGGCGCGCCCGCGTCGCCTTCGGCGGGAGCCCAGGGCGCTTTTTCATTGGGGGCGAGCGGGCGGTAGGGGCCGGCTTTGGCTTCGAGGAATACCGTATCAGGGACGAGGGCGAAGACGGTGTGCCATGTTCCGTATGGCAGATCTACGCCCAGCATCGCGCTGTTGGCACTCAGCTTGGCTGTGTCGATGATCGCGCCGGCGTCGTCGAATATGACAAGGGCCAGCGTGCCGCGCAGTACCACCATCGTCTCGCTTTTGTCGGGGTCGAGATGGCGGTGCGGCATGACGTAGGAGCCTGGCTCGATGGCGTTGAGCAAACGCTGGCCGGGCTGATCATCGCTGGTGTGGAAGTTGCGGTTCTTGCGCTGACGCGGGCTGGCTTTGGCTTCGGCGCCCACTTCGTCGAGCAGCGTGGCGTTGATGTAGCGGATCATGGTCAGCGCGACGGCGTCAATCTTTCCAAACCACCCATGTAGGGACGCAGCGCGGCCGGGATGTCGACACTGCCATCAACACGCTGATGGTTTTCCAGGATCGCCACCAAGGTACGGCCGACGGCGAGGCCGGAGCCGTTCAGGGTGTGTACCAGTTCCGGCTTGTTCTTGTCGTTGCGGAAACGGGCCTGCATGCGGCGGGCCTGGAAGGCGCCGAAGTTGGAGCAGGAAGAAATCTCGCGATAAGTATTCTGCGCCGGCAACCAGACTTCAAGATCGTAAGTCTTCTGGCTGGAGAAACCCATGTCGCCGCCGCACAGCACGATGCGGCGATACGGCAATTCAAGCGCTTCGAGGATAGCCTCGGCGTGGCCGGTGAGTTCCTCGTGGGCGGCTGCCGACTGGTCTGGATGAACAATCTGCACCAACTCGACCTTGTCGAACTGATGCTGGCGGATCATGCCGCGCACATCGCGCCCGCCGGAGCCGGCTTCGGAGCGGAAGCACGGGGTATGGCAGACGAGCTTCAAAGGCAGCGCCTCGGCGGCGAGGATTTCGTCGCGGACGATGTTGGTCACCGGCACCTCGGCGGTCGGGATCAG